>DATNMD010000010.1:0-79011 GCA_035602505.1 Candidatus Acidiferrum sp. | reverse complement strand
AAGCGAGCTGGCGTAGGTTTCCGCGTCGAAGGGAACCAAGTCGTTGATTTGTTCGCCGGTGCCCACAAAGCGAATGGGCAGCGCCAGCTCGCGCGAAATCGCCACCACGATGCCGCCCTTGGCGGTGCCGTCGAGCTTGGTGAGAATGATGCCGGTAACCGCGACGGTGGAGGTGAACTCGCGCGCTTGCGCCAGGCCGTTCTGCCCGGTCGTGGCATCGAGAACGAGCAAGACGTCGTGCGGCGCGCCGGGAATCACTTTCGCCGCGGTGCGCTTCATTTTTTCCAACTCGGCCATCAGATTGGACTTGGTGTGCAGGCGGCCGGCGGTGTCCACGATCACGGCGTCGGAAGAGCGCGCTTTCGCGGCGGTGACTGCGTCGTAAACGACGGCGGCGGGATCGGCGCCGGATTTTTGCTTGATCACTTCGATGCCGTTGCGCTGCGCCCAAATTTCGAGCTGCTCGACTGCCGCGGCGCGGAACGTGTCCGCGGCGCAAAGGATAACGCTCAAGCCTTCCTTGCGCAGGCGGTTGGCGAGCTTTCCGATGCTGGTGGTCTTGCCGGCGCCATTCACCCCCACGATAAAGATGACGCGCGGGCCTTTACCATTGGTCGAGCCGGCGACCGCCACGGGGAGCGTCGGCTTCGAGGCGGCATTGAGGATGCGCACGATGTGCGACTTGATTTCGGCTTTGAGCTGAGCAGCGTCAGAAAGCGCGTTGCGGTCCAGCTTTTCGCGCACGGCATCCAGAATTTCGCGTGTGGTGCTGACGCCCAGATCGGCCGACAGCAAGCCATTTTCCAGCTGCTTGAGCAGCGCAGGATCAACTTTCTTTTCGCCAAGAAAAATCGTGTCGACGGTCTCGGAAAGGACCGCCTTCGTCTTGCTGACGGAAGCCTTAAGTTTCTCGGCTAGGGTAGGTTCCGGTTTGCCAAAAAGAGAAATCATTTCGTTGTGCGCTTGCTCGAAGCGCCAAACAAAAGTGTAACAGAACAGCTGTCTGGGCATTCCAATGCGCAGCGCTGCTACGCTTTCAAATGATTTATTACGTTGAGATTGGAGCTTATACCTGGACTTCGACGGCGCTGAGGCGCAGCCTGCCGGCGTTGACCGCGGCGTCGAGCGCGTTGACCACCACGGTGTCGAATTTGCTCCCCGCCAGCGCTTTGATTTTGGTGAGCGCGTAATCGAGGTCCATCGCCGACTGATACGGGCGGTTGGTGGTCATGGCGTCTAGCGTGTCCGCAACGCCGATGATGCGCGCCATCAGCGGAATCTGCGGGCCGTTGAGGCCGTACGGGTAGCCGCGGCCGTCCATGTGTTCATGGTGCAGCTCGATGCCCGGCAGCATATTCTTCAGTTGCGAGACGGGGCGCATGATGTTCGCGCCTTTCACGGTGTGCTGTTTCATCAGGCCGAACTCTTCGGGAGTGAGCGCGCCGGGCTTTTTCAGTACGCGGTCCTCGACGCCAATTTTGCCGACGTCGTGCAGCAGCGCGGAGATGCGCAGCGTGTCGAGATCTTCGGGAGTAAGGCCGAGTTCGCGGCCGATGAGCGTGGAATATTTCGCCACCCGTCCGGAGTGACCGCGCGTATACGGATCCTTTTCGTCGATCGCGGCGGCCAGCATGCGGATCGAGCCGACGAACAGCTCGCGATTTTCTTCCGCCGACTCCTTCAGGCGCTCGATGTACTCTTCGATGTCGCCGGCCATTTTGTTGAAGTTTTCAGCCAGCTCGCTGATTTCCGAGGCGCCGCGCACCGGCGAGCGCTGATGGAATTCGCCGCGGCTGATGGCGCGCGTGGAGGCGGCGAGGCCGCGGATTGGCCCGCTGATTCCCACGGCAAAGAAATAACCGACCAGCACGGCGGCGAGAATCACGACGGTGACGAAAGCGAGTGCCTGACGGTTGAGTTCGCTGACGCCCGCATCGTCGCGCGCATGGTTGAGACTGCGCTGCGCGACGACCGCCCAATTCAGCTCCGGCAAAGTGCTAAACGTTCCGACCATCTCGACGGCGCGTCCTTTGACTTGCTGCGTAAAGCGAACTGTTTCAGTGTTGCGCAACTCTTGCGGGAGCGCGCGGATTTGCTTGACCAGGTCGGAACTACTGGTCACGTCCGTGCCTGGAACAAAATTCTTCGTGTCGTGATGCGCCACGATGTGGCCGAAGTGATCGACGATAAACACGCTTCGGCCCCGGATGCTGGCGTCCTGCAAGCGGTGCAGAACCGGATCCAGTGAAACTACAGCGGCCAGCATGCCCGTAAAATTGCCGTTGATGTCTTTGAGCGGCACGGCCACGACAAACGCGGGACGATCGTCGGGCGCGAGGGCCAGCGGATCGCTGCGAAATTCGCCAGACTGCTGCATACACCAAACGAATGCGCGTTGCAAGGCCTTGGCCACGAAGGGATCCTGGTCGGCGCGATAATTTCCCTGCGAGGCCACGGTGCCTTTGCGCGATTTGCCGACCGCCGTCAGGTAGAGAAACGTGTTGCGGTTGCTATCGGCGAAACTTTCGAGCACGCGCGTGACTTTGGGCTCCGCTGCGGGGTCTTCCACGTTGTCGCTGACGTTCATCAGGGCGAGTATCTGGCGCTGGCTGATGAGCTGCTGGGTCATGTTGGCTTCAAAAAACTGGATTTCCTGCGTCAAGGAGCGGGTAAGGTCGTTCTGTTGGACGCGCTCGGTATCGACCAGTTTGTCCTCGCTGAGCTGCAGCACTTGGCGGTGGTACAGCCCGATCGGCAAGGCGCTGACGAGGAGCAAGGCACCCAAAACGAGCCAAAGAATACGCACCCGCCCGGTGCGCATGCGTTCCCAGGAGGCTCTGAGGTTGACAGAAATCAGCTGCTTTGCGGACATTGCCTTGGGGTCAATTTTAAGTGATTCCGGCAGGGTACCGGGGAAATGCGAGCGACCGAGTCGCGGACTTGCAACTGGAACCTTCGTACTATAGAGGCAGGTTTTAGTTGTTAGTTTTGAGCTTTAAGGGAAAACAACCCTTCAGTGCGGGCGGATCCGGGGACGTCCGCCACTAGGAGTCGCCAGGCGGCATTGGAAACGCACGAAGCCAGGCGGATACCCTCGACTTTCCGAACGGCCGCACCGGCCGGAAAATAAGCTCATAGCGACTGATTACTCTCTTTTTTGTGGGCGATCCATTATGTCGCGGATGGCTTCGCGCGGCGGCTTACCTTGATGGAGGATGGCGGCGACTTGCTCGGTGATGGGCAGCTCGACTTTGGCTTCGCGCGCGAGAGCCAAGAGCGCGGCGGTGGTACTCACGCCTTCGGCAATCATACGCATGCCTGCGAGGATTTCGGTGAGCGCCCGGCCCTTGCCCAGCTCGATACCGACCTGGCGATTGCGGCTCAGCGCGCCGGTGCAGGTCAGGACAAGGTCTCCGAGTCCGGCGAGGCCAGTCAGCGTTTCCGGTTGCGCGCCAAGGGCTGCGGCCAGGCGAGACATTTCGGCCAAGCCGCGAGTGATGAGCGCGGCGAGCGGGTTGGAGCCGAGGCCGAGTCCCTGGCAAACCCCTGCGGCGATGGCGACTACGTTTTTCATCGCGCCGGCCAGCTCAACGCCCAAAACATCATCATTGGTATACACGCGGAAGTTAGGCGCGGCGAATTCTTCCTGCAATTCGGAAGCGAGAACGGCGTCGCTGGATGCCAACACCACGGCGGTTGGTTCGCCGCGGGCGGCTTCCACCGCAAACGATGGACCGGAAAGCACTGCGAAGCGCGGATCGAATTTGGGCGAGAAGACCTCCAAAACCACTTCGCTCATTCGTTTGTGGGTGGCAGGTTCGAGGCCCTTCGCGGCGCTCACAAAAATGGAGCGGGCCGAAATGCTTGTGGCAGCGGCCGAATAGACAGCGCGGGCGTGCGCGGTAGGAATTGCCCCCACAAGAATTTGAGCGGCGGAAACTGCGTCGTGAATTTGGCACGTGACGCTGACATCCGGGTCCAAGCGATGTCCCGGCAAATAGCTGCGGTTTTCGTGGTCGCGCCGGATGGATTCCGCGAGCGCGGGATCATGGACCCAAAGCGAAATGTCGTGCTTGCGTCGCGTGCGCGCGAGCACGATAGCCAGCGCGGTGCCCCAGCTTCCGCCGCCCATGATGGCAATCCTGCTCACCCAGCGTCCCCCTTTTTGCCGAAGGAAAATTTTGGCTCTTCGCCCTGCACCAGCCGCTGGATGTTGGCGTCATGTTTGTAAAGGATGATCCCCGCGGCGGCGAGCGCGCCAAAGGTAACGATCAGTGGCGGCGCGTGATGTGGCGCCCATAGAAAATAAATCAGGAGCGGCATGGCTGCAGCGGCGGAAATGGACGCGAGCGAAACGTAGCGCCAGAAGAAAACAACGAGAAGAAAGACAATCACCGAGCCGAGAAGCGCCGGCGGGCATAGCACGAAGAAAGCGCCGGCCGCTGTGGCCACTCCTTTGCCACCGCGAAAGTTTAGCCAAATCGGGAAGCAATGTCCGAGGAGCGCTGCGAGTGCGGCAATCGTCATCCATGTGGCGCTTTCGTTGCTGACGCGCCCGGCCACCCAAACGGCTGCGGCGCCTTTTCCGACATCACAGACCAGTGTGAGGATTCCTGGTAGCGGGCCCGCCACGCGCGCGACGTTGGTCGCGCCGATGTTGCCGCTGCCGGATTTGCGGACATCGCCGCCGCCGAAAAGGCGAGAGAGCAGCAAACCGAAGGGAATCGAGCCGAGCAAATATGCGGCGACGGGAATGCTTAGGAGCGCCAGCGAGATTTTGGACATGCGCGGCTATGCCTCGGCCTTCGCGAAGGAGAAGGATGACAGGCGCGTGTATTCCGCGCCAGTGGGCCGGGTCTTGCTCTCGAACAGGTGAAATTCGCCGGTGCGAACGCCGCCGAATTCTCGTGCTGCGTTTTCTTGCGCAGCGGCATGAAGTTTTTCGGAAACGCCCGGTGGATCGAATCGGGCGAGCGTGAGATGTGGGGCAAATTCCCGTGGCTCGCGCGGAATCCCCAGTTTTTCGAGCCGCGCATCGATCTCAGCGGCGAGCGGCGCCAGATTCGGCGATGCCGCGATGCCTGCCCAAAATACGCGCGGGCGCTTTTCGTTGGGGAAAAATCCCAATCCGCGAAAGCGCAACTCAACGGTGCCTCCTGAGGAAACTTCGGCGAGCGAGGCGCGAATCGCGTCGAGCTTGCCGGCGTCGACGTGGCCGATGAATTTGAGCGTCACATGAAGATTCTCAGGCCGCACCCAGCGCGCCTTATTTTTCGAAGGCGATGCATCCGCCGCGCGCAAGCCGTTGATCAAGGCCGCGAGAGTGTCTCGCACCGCGGCGGGAATCTCCAGCGCAACAAACAGGCGCACCGCTCAGCCCCTTTTTGTGGAAGATTTCGCGGCGGTCTGGTTGTTATAGAGAAAGTGCACGCGCACCAGGTCGAGCGCGAGCTGGGAGGCTTGCCAGCGGATGGATTCGCGATCACCAGGGAAGCGCGCGCCGCGTTCCTTGATTCCGTTGGCGTGTGAAATCGCCACATGAACGGTGCCAACAGGTTTTTCGTCGGAGCCGCCG
Organism: Candidatus Acidiferrum sp.; assembly: GCA_035602505.1. Lineage (GTDB taxonomy): Bacteria > Acidobacteriota > Terriglobia > Acidiferrales > UBA7541 > Acidiferrum. The sequence continues at coordinate 73,436 of DATNMD010000010.1, read as the reverse complement.
CCCGGGCCCGCAATCCCGGTGATGCCAACGCCGAGCGTGCTGCCCACATGTCGGCGAATGCCTTCGGCGAGCGCCGCGGCCACCTCCGGGCTCACCGCGCCTTTGGCCGCAATCATCTCCGCGGGAACATCGGCCCACGCCGTCTTCAGCTCGTTGCTGTAGCACACCACACCGCCTAGAAAATACGATGAGCTGCCGGCGATGCTCGTGAGACGCTGCGCGAGCAGCCCACCAGTGCAGCTTTCCGCCGCGGAAATAGTGGCGTTGTTGAGCGTGAGCTGCTCCGCGACGACTTCTTCCAGCGCTCGGCCATCCTGGCTGAAGATGCGGTCGGCGAGCGCGATCTCGAAGCCCTGCACGATTTCATCCAGGAGTTTCTTTGCACGCGCTGCGTCCTCGGTCCAGAAGCGCAGATGAATTTGCGTTTCGCCGGGCGCCGCGAGAATCGTGGTTTGCACTTCAGGAAAGCGCTTGTAAACCGGCAGGATGCGCTGCTCCACGTGCGATTCACCAAGGCCGGTGACGCGCAGCTCACGGCTGTGCATGCGCACGCCCGAGGCGCGCCGCTCGAGGCGAGGCAAAACTTGCTCGCGAAACAGCGGCTTCAGCTCGCGCGGAGGACCAGGCAGAAGCACGACGGACCGGCCGGAGTCCTCGAGCCACAAACCTGGAGCGGTGCCGCGCGGGTTTTCCAGAATTTCCGCGCCTTCTGGCACCATCGCCTGGCGCGCGTTCACTTCTGGCATTTCGCGGCCCAGGCTGCGGAATCGTCCTTCGATATAGCGCAGAATGGCGTCGTTGCGGCGCAGCTTGCGGCCGAGCAGAGCAGCGACCGTCTCCCGCGTGAGGTCATCTTCAGTGGGTCCAAGTCCGCCGCTTGAGATGATCAGCGGCACGCGGTTCAGCGCATCGCGAAATGCTTCCGCAAGCAGATCGCGGTTGTCGCCGACCACCGTCTTGCGCACCACCTCAATGCCTATGGTGTTCAGTTCTTCGGTCAGGAAGAGTGAGTTGGTGTCCAAGCGGTCCGGCGTGAGCAGTTCCGAACCGACCGCAATGATCTCCGCTTTCATCCTGTTGATTACCCAATGAGCGACAGGCCGCGCACGTCCCAGTCGAGCGTGAACAGCGCATTCACGGTCGTCAGGATTGCGCGTCCGGAAGGCTGCAAGGCGAGCCCCACCAAACCCGAGCCGCTCAGCACCGTTTCCGCGTGACCCTGCGGCGTCAAGCGCACGATTCCGCGGTGTCCCCCGTGCGATGCCGCGACGTACAGATTGGAGTCGCGGTCGAAAGCCAAACCTTGCGGACGCCCGAGCCCGCGATAAAAGACGGAAACGTCGCCGCCCTTCGTGATGCGGTAAACGCGATCATAGCTGGACGTGGTGGGGCCGGTGACGTAAAGGTCGCCGCTCGGATGAAACGCCAAATGGTACGCGGCGAGGGACGGCTCCAGCGTGGCAAAAACAAAAATCTCGCGGCTGGGGCTGATCTTGAAAATCGTGCCACTGCGATCGCCGACATAAAGATTCTCCACGTGATCGAAGGCAATGCCGGTGGCGATGCCCATGCCCTCAATCCACTGCTCGGCGCGGCCCTCGGGCGTGACGCGATGGATGGTGCCGTCATGGCGGCAAGAGACGAAGAGATTGCCGACGCGGTCGACAGCCAAGCCCGACGGGTTAATCAGCGAAGTGACGAACGGCTTGACGCTGTAGTTCGACGTGATTTTGTAAAGCGAAACAGGAACGCGCTGTCCTCGCGGCCCGCTGAAGGTCACATAAATATTTCCGTTGGCATCGACCGCCGGATTCGCAACGGGATGGAGATTGTCCGCGATCTGCACGGCGATGGAAACGGGATGCGGCTGGCTTTCGCTCTGTGCCGTGGCCACGCGCACCGTGCCCCCGCTGGCGTTGTCCGGGACGCGCGCGATCAGCCGGTTGTCCGTGGCGAGAACCAAGCTCGCTTCCGCTTCGCCGAAATGCACCACCGGCCGCGCGCCGCTGCGCGAAGCAAATCCGCTTCCATGAATGACGATTTCGCCGCCGGGAATGGCTGCGGCGGGCGCGATTCTATCGATGCGGGGAAACCCGTTTTTTTCCGCCGTGGAGCCGAAGCCGAATTTCATACCAGGTTAAAGTGTAGCGCGAGGCGCAGAAGAATTGCAGCGTAGATGCCCGCCATCCAGTCATCGGCCATCACGCCCCAGCCGTGCGGAAGCTTTTCCAGCCGACGCAGCGGGAAAGGTTTCCAGATGTCGAACACGCGGAAAAGTATAAAGCCCATCAGCAGGTATTTCCAATTGACGAGGCTGAGCGCGAAGAAAATGGCGTAACCGGAAAAATCGAAATGCTGCGAGAGATGCGGCAGCGCAATCGGAATTAGCGGGAGTAGTAGCGTCAGGTGCTGGCCGGCAACCTCGTCGATCACGATGTACTGAGGATCTTCTTCGCGCGAGTAATCCACGACGCGCGCGCTGCTCCACACTCCCACCGCCCCCAGAATGATCAAGAGCAGCAACGCGCAAAATAGCGGCAGGGCCAGTGCGCTGTCGTAGATATCGCTGCCCGGCACGAGAAAATGTCTGTCCGCGAACATCGCATCCGAAAGTGGATGCCGCGAGAACCAGCTGGTCACCGACACCGGATGCAGGAAGAAAATCGCAGAGACTACGATGGTGGCGACGCCCATGAGTGACCCATACGTCCCAGGCGACGGCCGCAGATATCCGGTACCAAGCGCCGTCGCGATGGCGTAGGCCAGTCGCGGCTTCTTTTGTGGCGGCGCAGGGTTGGGCGATGCGTCAGTGTTCGGTGTCATTCGGCTTGGGTGAATCGTCCGGCTCGTCGTCATCTTCGCTGAAAATGGGCTCGGAAACGACATATTTTTCGGCGGCCCAGTTGCCAAGGTCCTGCAGCTTGCAGCGTTCGCTGCAAAAAGGGAATGCCGTGTGGACCTCGGAGTCGGTCGGCTTCTTGCAAATCGGACAACGGTGTCGCATGGCCTTACTTCTTTTTGTGTTTTCGCGCCTCTGCGTTGAGCTTTTTCACCACGGAGGGCACGGAGTTCGCAGAGATAGATTGCTCTGCAACCGCCAGTATAGCTTAGCTGAGCACTCGGAGTGGCGCGCCAGTGGCGATGCGCGTCAGTGTTTCGGCGGGCGGTACATATGGAATGCTAAGAGCACTTCGCGGCGCGGTCCTCGGCAGAATTTCCACCACTCGGCCGATCAAGTCATACGCGTCGGATTTTGTAATTTCCACGCGCGCCACGTCTCCGTTTGCCGCTGCTTCTCCGCTTGGCAGCTCGATATCGGTCACGTAGAGCTTGCCGTCGATATCCGGCGCCATACCTTCCAAGCGCGCCTCCCATACCAGCGGATTGTCTTTCGATGGACCTTCGACAAGCGCGACTGCCGTGCAGCCTTTGAAAGCTCGCAGCTTCTCGCGCGAAATCCTCTTCTGAATGGCCATCAAGCGATTGCGGCGATCCGTAATGGTTTCCGCGTCTACCTTTTCATCCAGGGCGTAGCTGCCGGCGTTGTCCACGTCGGAATACTCAAACACGCCCATCCAATCGATATTTGCCGCGCGCACAAAATCACACAATTCTCTAAAATCGGTTTCGGTCTCGCCGGGAAAGCCGACAATAAACGAGGTGCGCAGCGAAACTCCGGGAATGGTCGCGCGAATGCGCTCAAGCAGCTTTAAGAACGCGTGGCCGTGAGAGCCGCGCTTCATGCGCGCCAGCACGTTGCGGCTGGCGTGTTGCAGCGGCATGTCCATATATTTGGCCAGCCGCGGATGCGCTGCAAGCGTATCGAGCAGTTTTTGCGTGACGCGATTTGGATACGCGTACAAAAATCGCACCCATAGCAAATCTTCCACCTGCGCCAGCTTGGCGAGCAGTTGCGCGAGTCCGTCGCGCAAGCCCAAGTCTTCGCCGTAGGAAGTGGTGTCCTGCCCGATCAGCGTGATTTCACGGGCGCCTGCGGCCGCCAGATTTTCCGCCTCGCGCACCACGGACTCAAAGCGCCGGCTGCGAAAGTTTCCGCGAAGCTGCGGAATGATGCAGAACGTGCAGGGATGATCGCAGCCTTCGGCAATTTTGATGTAGGCAGCGTGCCGCGGCGTGGTCACAATGCGCGGGGTCAGATCGTGATAAAGAAACGCGGGAGGCTGCGCTGGCAACACGCGCAACTCGCCCTCCACGGCCTCAAGAATGCGCTCGACCTCGCCGGTGCCTACGACGGCGTCTACTTCCGGCACCTGCTCAAGAATTTGCTCGCGGAAGCGTTCGACCAGGCAGCCCGCGACAATCAGTTTCTTCGCCGCGCCGAATTTCTTGTGCTCCGCCATTTCCAGAATCGCATCGACAGATTCTTTCTGCGCGGGTTCGATGAAGCTGCACGTGTTCACCACGAGAATTTCCGCCTCATCCGCGCGTGGCGTGAGCTCGTACCCTTCGCGCGCAAGAATCCCCATCATCACCTCGCTATCCACGAGGTTCTTCGGACATCCCAGGCTCACAAATCCGACCTTGGTCATAAGCAATGTTTTTGCGGTTAAACGCAATCCTTAATTGTAGCACGCCGATCGCCGGCAGCACCTGTAAGGGCCAGCATCTTGCTGTGGGCTATTTTGGGCTTAGCGGCTCAGCTCTGTGGCTGTTGTCAACCTTAACGAAGTCCTCAAACTGGCAGTTTGGGCAATAAAGATGGAACGCGAGGATGAAGTATTTCGCAGGGCTTTTCTTCTCTTGTCTGTTCACTGGAGCGGGCGGTTCCGTGAAATCGTAGTCTAGAATCCGCAGCACTTGGTCGTCGACGCATTGAGGACAGAGAAAAAAGAAGTAGTCTGTCCCGCCTGTCTTCCCTCTCAGCTTGCCGCCTTCTACCCTCTCAGAGCCGTGGTATGGCTTGCCGTGATTGAATGCCATTACGCCCCCCTAACGTTTTTTCGAGATGGTTTTCAGGAACCCGTCAAAGCCCGTCTCTGTGGTAAGGTTCCCGGACCAAGAACGTCGTCAGTAGGCCTCCGATGACAGCGCACCACATTGCGACATAGAGCTCTCTGAAAGCCATGGCGGTCGCCACAACGAGCAGCGTCGCCAGGAGAGCGTACCGAGGATTCCTTCTCGTTTGCTCTCCCTCAACCATCAGCTGCCACTCCTGGTCGGAAATATCGTGATATCGATTGTACGCAACCCACGGCTGAGGTGAATGGATTTCGTCGATGGAAATCGCACCGTAGCGAATCTCCTCATCCAAGCGTTCTCGCGCTCGGCGCCTGGCACGCTCCACCCGTTCCAAAACCTCCTCACCGCTAAGGGCGTCGAAGAAAAACTCGTCCTTATTCGCCCGTTCTTCATACAACTGCTCCACAACCGCATGCGTTTGGCTGTAAATTTCCGGGCTTCTCGACCTGATAATCCACCGCCGAATACACTCTCTCTGGCCGTTCGTGCTGAGGCGTCCGAGCCAGCCTGCCGAAGGTGCACCGTGGGACCGGCAAAATTCGCGGATGATATCCTTCGTTTCGTTTGATTGCTCATCCATCTTTTCCTCCCTTTGGTCTAGCTGGGATCCACCGAATCGGTCTCTCGGACCTCCTGAACTTGAAGTAGCCCACTACCCAGCATCTTGCTGACGTGATTTTTCGCGATAGCGTCTTTACTTGCCCGTATTTCCCGGACCGCCCACGGGGTGCAGGCGCGGCAGTCGGTCTTGGAGCGGGGGCAGCGCTGGAAACGCGCCGTGCGGCTCGGTTTGATACCAATACGCCACGGAAAAATAGTTGTCGGAGCGCACGTTCGCGTGTCCGTGCTCGATCGTGGCCCGCAGGGAGGTCGTGAACGTAATTGGCGAATCCAGGTGAAAACGGTAAACCGATGACCGGCTGCCCGCGCGTTCTTCTCCCTTCAACGGCGCGCCGAATTGCGCGTAAGAAAATGCCCGGTCACCAAAGTCGAAAGCTCCCAGAAAATAGTCTTCCGATCCTGTTCCGATGATCGACGGCACACGCTCACCATCAATAACGAACATGTCGTCGCCTTCGCCCCACCATCCGTCCTGGTTCTGCAACACCGCCATCGTCACGCCCACAAAGTGCCCGCGTCCTTTGGCTTCCATCCAAACGTAGTTGTCCTCGCCGTTTAGATTCTTCTTGTCTTCCACGATCTTGTCGCCGTTGGACTGCCACTGATTGGTCCAGCCATGATTGGGCGAAGCTTGGCGATATTGCGCGTGGAAATAGAGCAGACCGGTTGGCAAGGGCCGCGGGTACGCGCGATAGTCGATGTTGAAATAAAAATTTGGCACTTGACGCGAACCTTCGTTGGTTACCGTGATGCGCGCGTGCTTTTGAAACGGCATGGCGAAAAACGAGTTCAAAGCCCGGTCAGGCGCCACCGCCAAGGGGGCTGATTCGTACACCACGTAGTCGCCGAGACCGAGGCCAAAAAAATCTCCCAGCGGGCTTTCCACGCTGGGCGTTGTTTCTTCATCCCAATACATGCGGAGCACCAAAGCCTTCAGCGCCGGACCGCCTTCCGCCCACATCGTCGTCCAGAAATGCGTGATCTCGCCCGGACCGCGCTCGTCCATCAGCACCAGCGTTTCACCTGGCGCGATGCGGCGGTAATCGGCATTGCCGCCGCTGCGGTCGTAACTGGAGGCGCGCTTCTGTACATAATCTTTCGCCTGGGAAAGTCCGGCGAGCCACTCACTCGCACTTTGGGCAAAACTTATCGGAGAAAACGCACAGCACGCAAAAATCGCAAGGAGAATTTTCACAGGCACCTCCCGAGTCGCCGCATTCTATCTCAGGAATAGTGTTCCAAGATGTCGTCGATGCTAGTGCCGCCGCGGGGCTACGCGAATTTGCTCGAGAAGATGGCGGAGGCGAAGCGTGTCGCAAGGCGCGCCTCCGTAGCGCGCGCTGCCATATATGCTCGTGAACTCGCGCACCGCCGGTGCAAGCGCTGGCGTTTTTACACTCGATGCGAATTCCAGTGGTGTCTCCGCGGCGCGCCGCGCGAAACCGTGGCGCTCCAGCAAGCGCAGAAGTTCCGCGTACAGGCGCGAGGCCAGCAGCGGATTCGCTTGCGGCGATTCCGGCGCGTGCAGGTGCCAGTACAGGCGCAACCGGCGCATCAATTTACCAATCAACTTGTAGCGTAACGCCAGCAGCAGCAAAACCAGCAGCAGCGGTAGCAGCAGCCCCAAAGTTCCGTGGCGGAGCTGCAGCGACTTCAGGCGCTGCCGGTTGTGGATCTGCGCTCGCTCGAACCAAACGCGCATGGATTGCGTCCAGTTCCGCGACGTACGCTGCAGCGTTTGCGCCATCTGCACCTGGTGTGTGAAATCGTAATTGATGACCCATTCGCTCCAGGAGAGTTCCACCCAGTCGATGTACTGCGCGAGGCGGGAAAGCAAACCGGACTTTTCGGGGGCCGCGGGCGTCGGATCGAAGGTGACCCATCCACTGCCGGGAAAATACACTTCCACCCAACTATGCGCTTCGCTGGCGCGCACAATGTAATCGCCGGCAAGGTCGTTGTACTCGCCAGGAAGAAAACCGTTGACCTCGCGCGAAGGGATCTCCAGCGTGCGCAGCAAAATGGTCATTGCCGTAGCAAAGTACTCGCAATGTCCGGCGCGCGTGACGAACAAGAAGTTTGCCAGGGGATCGTCGCCGGGCTTGCCCACGAGATTAAGCGTGTACCCGAAGCGGCTGCGCAGAAAACCTTCGATGGCCCGCGCCTTATCGTAGGGAGTATTGGCGCTCGTTGTCACTTGCCTGGCCAGTTCGGGAACGCGCGCATCAAGCTCCGGCGGAAGCTGCAAATATTCGTCGGTAATCGCCGGCGGATATGCGTCGCTTGCCGAGCGCAACCGGGCGGCGTCAAGTTTGGGGAGCCGCGAAAGTCCCGTGTAGCGCACCGCGGAATAATTGTGAAACGGATTGAACAGCGAACCGGTGGAGTCGCGGAAAATGTAACTTCGGCTGGCGGCCCAATCGGAGTTGGAGTTATCCGCTGAAAAGTTTCCTTTTAACGAAATGGGATCGCCGGGTGTGAAGATCGCGGCGGTGGCGATGGGCTGCAGGAACACGGTGTACTGCAAGGTTGTAACGGACAACGCCGCAGCCTCCTCCGGGTCGCGCACGAAAATCCATCCATCGGCACGCGCGCTGAGCGTTTCGCGGGTGCGTTCGGGGTTGCTCCAGCGCTTGCCGTCAAAATTGATCAGCGCAATACCGCGCCAGCGCAGCATGGGATAAGGCACCGGCTTGCCGGTTTTCACGCGCATCACCACTTCGGAATTTTTCTTGATCTCGCCGATTTGCCCCAGCTCAATGTCGTCGCTGAAGCCCGTCATCAGCGAAGGCTGCATGCTGGCGCGGCCCAAATAGCCCGCGGTGAATCTCGGAAAAACAAAAAACAGCGCTCCGCCTAAAACGATGGAACCGACCGCAACGCTGAGCGAGGCGAGGCTCAGCGCGCGGCCGAGGCGGCGCTCCTCCGCGGGTTGCCAGCTCAACGGGGACGTCAGCGTTCCATTCGCGCTGCGGCGCATTTCCAGTCCGATAAAAGCAGCGACACCGAACAGCAGGAACAGGAAGAAGAGAATGAGAAACGAAGTGTCCACCGTGAGGATGGAGGATGCCAGCATGGCGGCGAAGGCCAGCATGGCGAGAAACAAAGCGTCGCGATCAGTGGTTGCGCTGTACAACCTCACCAGCATCACGACCACCAAAAAATGCACGGCGGCGAGCAGCGCGGCAAGCAGCGCCGGGTTGGTGGAATTGGCGACGAAAGCGCGTGAGAAAAACAAAATGTCTAGCGGAAAGACACCGAGATAAAAAATGACCAGCCAGGTGGCCGTGGCGTGCGATAACTCCGGCGGTTGGCCGCGCCACAGCCGAACGCCTTTGTAGAGCATCGCCAGCGGAGCAACCACGCAAGTGAGCAGGTCGAGCTTGCCGGTGCTGACCAAAGTGCCGACTGAGGTGAGGATTAGGAAAAAAAGCGACGCGCGAAAAAAACGCTCGGCGGGGAGCGCGGGCAGCTTTGCGGGGACTGTAGCCGAGGCGGCCATTAGCGTGAAATTTCATGGTAGCACCCGGCGGCGTGGATGGCGGCGAACGGCCGCGAACGGCGGGTGCAAAAGATAACGCGTCACGCGCGGGCGGAGAGTGCCGCGGGGGATGCGAGTGCGGCGCGCGCGGTTTTGCGCGTGAGGTTGGAGATGGCCAGCGATGATGGAGAGGTGACGTCAGCGAGTGGAATAGTTTTTGCCCCGGGAACAACCGGAAGGTGCGTCACAGAAATGCGAAAGGGTCGCAACGTGATGGCGTGGTGCGTGACGGCGTGGCGCTCCGTCGGCAACGGTTCTAAGCGGAGCGGCTCCTTTGTCATTGATGCCGGCAGAATTTCGCTGAGATGAGCCTGCAGCTCGGCGACAGGATCCGATCGCACGGCAATCGTCGGGAAATGCCATAACTTGGAAACGAGCATGGAAACCTGCCCAATCGCCACTTTGCCTTTTGACAACGTCGGTGGCGGGAGCAGCATGGTGCGCCCGCGCGGATCGAGCAGGACGGCAGCGGCGAGCGCGATGTTCTCGGTTGCGCGTTTTTTGCGGCGTTCGGGAAGCGAGTCGGCAAGGCCGAGCTGGCGCGCCCGGCAGAATTGCGTAACCGGACACAATAGGCATTGCGGTGATTGCGGCGTGCAGAGCGTCGCGCCGAGCTCCATCATGGCCTGGTTCCAATCGCTGGGCGATTTGGGATCGAGCAATGCATCGGCGGATTTTTGCAGCGTTTGCCAGCGCTTTGCATCGCGTAAGTCACCGTGCACCGCGAAGATTCGCGCCAGGACGCGAGCGACGTTGCCATCGAGCACGGCATGCTTCGCGCCGTACGCGATGCTCAAGATGGCTGAGGCGGTGTAGCGGCCGATGCCGGGGAGGGCGAGCGCATCTTTTTCGCCGCGGGGAAAAACTCCACCGTGTTTAGCGACGATTTCTTGCGCGGCGCGCTGCAGATTGCGGGCGCGGCTGTAATAGCCGAGTCCGGACCACAGGCGCAGTACTTCTTCCTGGGGCGCCGCAGCCAGGGCGTGGATGTCCGGGAAACGTTCGAGGAATCGCTCGTAGTAGGGAATCACCGCGGCGACGCGCGTTTGCTGCAGCATGATTTCCGAGAGCCAGATGCGATACGGATCTTTGGTCCGGCGCCAGGGCAGATCGCGCTGGTATTGGCGGAACCAGCCGAGCAATTGTTTCCGGAAAGGGGTGAGTTCGCGGCGCTGCAGCATGCGAGCCGTATTCTCGCATGGACACGCTTTTTCTTTGTAGTGGCGCAGCCCTCCTGCGGCAGACAGGCCTGCTGCGCCACTACAAAAACCTTCAGGGCGATAGGTCTTCCAAGAAAACCACGTAGGAAGTGTGCCACAGACTTGAGGGTATGGAGCCGCGGGGCTGGCTGGTGACGATAATTTTGAAGAGCTCTGGCGATGCCGCGAGACTTGTCAGGAGAACGTGTTGGGGGTCCGGAGGCAGCGGCTGGGCGAGCGCGAGATGGCGAAGGATAACGAAAATATTTTCTTCCGCGGGTGCGAGAGATGTTTCCATGCCGGCGCTGCGGAATTGCAACTGAGCGTTGCGCTCGAAGAAATGCCAAGCGACGCCGGCGCAGAGCGTGACGGCTTGCTCAAAACGATCGGCGGCGACTTCCGGCACTGCGCCTGAGGCTGCAGTAAAGATGTGAGGATCCAACACGAGGAGCACGCGAGGGTCGTCTTCGCGTGTGAACTCACGCACCATTAGCGAGCCGAGGCGCGCGGACGCTTTCCAATGTACGTGGCGCGCGCTATCCGTCGGCATGTAATCACGCAAAGCATAGAGGTCCTGGCCGCGGCCCTTTGCGAGGCTTTCCATAGCCCCCTGGAGTCCAGGAAGAATCTCGAGAAATTCCCGAGTGGGCTCAACCGAGGGATAGACGAGGGCTTCGGTGCGCAAATCGACGCGATGCGCTTTTTGCAGGAAGCCAAACGGGAAGCGCGTGATGATGCGGAAGGCATCCTGGCGGTAAACCCCGCGAGCTGAAAAGGAAATGGGAACGGTTTGGTGCGCGCGACCGCGCTTGGGCAAGTAGGGAAAATAGACCGGTGTTTCAAGAATCGCGGCGGCGGGCGAGTTTTTGGCGGTTACGGCTTCCACGCGCAGAGAAAAGGAAGGCAGCGTTAGCTTTTCGTTTTCCAGTTCGATGGAGGCGCGAATCGGCTGGCCGGCGAAGATGTGCTCCGGCAACTGCAGGCGCATGGCTACGCCGGAGAGCGTGATCGAAGAAAGAATTCCGGACATGAGGATGATGGCGATAAGGCTGGCAAGAATCAGGAAGAGAATATTATTGCCGGTATTGAGCGCGGCCAGCGAAATTAGAATGATTCCGAGGATGTAAAGCCAGCCTTCCCGCGTGACTTTGTACTCCATTTTGTAGCCGAGCCAGCGGAGCGGAGTGCGCCGGGCCAGAATGGGCACGAGAGTGACGGCAACCCATCCGGCTACCAGAAGCGCGGCGAGCGCAGAAATGGCGGCGAGCCGCAGGCGGCCGAGTTCGGAAGCAGCTCCGGAGTAAAGCGCAAGCACCAGCGCGATGCCTAATGCAGACAGCGAGAGAAAGAACGCGCGGACGCCGGGGCGATCGGCTTTGGCCCAGAGGTTCGCGACGGTTGAGGTAACGCTCACAGGGCGCGGATCACAATGGAACGGCAACGGACTCGACGATTTCGCGCAGAACCGCTTCGGTGGTCTCGGATTTTTTCTGCAGCGAGGCGTGACGCGAACTGGCGACGACGCGGTGGGAAAAGACCGAAACGGCGAGCTGCTTGAAATCATCCGGGAGGCAGAAATCGCGGCCATCGAGAAAAGCGCGGGCTTGCGCGGCGCGTTGCAGCATCAAGGTGCCGCGCGGGCTGACGCCGAGGGAAAGCTGGTCGGTCTTGCGCGTGCGCGCGACGATTTCCAGCGCGTAGTCGTGCAGGCTGGAATCCACTTTGACTTGCGCGACGGCATGCTGCATCGAGAGAACGTCGCTGACGCTGGCGACCGGTTCGAGTGAACGAATAGGATCGTCACCGACGCGCATGCGAAGAATCTCGCGTTCGGTTTCGTGCGAGGGATAGCCCATGCGGATGCGCATCAGGAAGCGGTCTAGCTGCGATTCCGGCAGCGGGTATGTGCCGTGGTGCTCGACCGGATTTTGCGTGGCGATGACGAGGAAGGGCTGCGGCAGCGGGACAGTTTTTCCGTCGACGGTGACTTGCGCTTCGTTCATGGCTTCGAGAAGCGCGGATTGCGTGCGCGGCGTGGTGCGGTTGATTTCGTCGGCGAGCACGACATTAGCGAAAATGGGACCGGAACGAAATTCAAATTCGCGTGATTCGGGATTGTAGACGCTGACGCCGAGGACGTCGCTGGGCAGCAAGTCCGAAGTGAACTGGATGCGCTGAAAGGTGCAGTGAAACGATTTCGCGAGCGCTTGCGCGAGCGTGGTCTTGCCGACGCCGGGAACATCTTCGATAAGCAAGTGGCCGCGCGCGAGCAGGGTGATGAGGGCGAGCTGAATGGCTTCTTCCTTGCCGTAAATGGCGCGGGCGATGGAGCGCTGTAGCTGTGAAACGGTTTGGGAGGTAGCGGTCGGCATTGTTGAAAACCCAGGCCCTTCCTGTTACAACATAGATGACGGCGTGGCCGTTTGGGTTTGTCTTTGCTGCTGGTTCCGGGCGACTAGCTCAGTTGGTTAGAGCGCTCCCCTCACACGGGAGAGGTCAAAGGTTCAAGTCCTTTGTCGCCCACCATCTCTTGAGCAATTTTTATTCTAGCGGAAAACCTTGATGTCAACCTTCCTCCGTACCGTCGAGTTTCTATGTTTGGGATTGTGGCTGGGGAGCGATGTGTTTCTTAGCTTTGTTGTGGCGCCGGGGGCGTTTCGCGTGCTTGGTAGCCGCGATGCTGCTGGGGCGATGGTAGGGTTTGCGTTGGGGCGGATGCACTTGCTTGGCGTGATTTGCGGCATTGTGTTCTTGGTGGCGCGGGTGGTGCGCACTCGGACGTTTGCTAGCTTTGTGGCGCCGGTGGCGCTTTGCGTGGTGCTGATGATTGCGTTGACGGTGGCGTCGCAGGTCGGGGTCAGCCCGAGGATGGCGGTGCTGCGCGTGCAGATGGGATCGATCCAGGCTACCGCGCAGGATAGTCCGTTGCTGGCGGAGTTTGGCCGGTTGCATCGGATTTCGGTTTTGCTGGAGAGCGGAGTGCTGCTGGCTGGGCTTGGGGCGATGTTATTTATGGTGCGGGAATTGAGCCAGCATTGACACACACTTTCCCTGCGCGGAATCCTTGAAAGCGGCGGCCAGACCGCCGCACTCCACGAACTGCCTGCCCCCTCCCCCTCCCCGGTTTTTTGTAAGTGTTGATTCTAAAGCTGGTTAAAGTCCTTTGTTTTGATACACTTTTGCAAGTGTTGATTCTAAAGGGGGTTGCATCGCCCTAGATTTGCCACGCGACTGACCCTAGCGGAGCGCGCGGAGGGGGCACGCTTCAGAAAGCGATCGCTACAGGAAACGAAAAAGCGGCCAGCCCAGGAACGAGCCGCCGCAGAATTTCAAGCGCACTTTTGAACAAAGCAAGTGTAGACGATTCGCATAGATATTGCAAGCTAAAAATAGCTGACCGGTTAACATCTTGAGTTACTTGCGTTTGCGGGGCTTGAGTACGATTACGGTGCGCTTGCGGCGCTTTATTGCTTTTACTTTGGCGGGGAGGATTTTGTTGGTGGCGGCGTAGCCGGCGCGCTCGAAGGCTCGCCACATGTACCAACTGGCGATGGTGCGGTAGGGGCGCCAGCGCTCGCCGAAGGCTAGGAGCTCTTTGGGTTTGGGCATGTGCTTTTTGCCGTAGGTGACAGACCAGCCCTTCTTTACGCCTAGGTCGTGGATAGGGAGGACGTCTGGGCGGCCGAGGTTGAAGATTAGGAACATCTCGACGGTCCAGGCGCCGATGCCGCGGACGGAATCGAGGCGCTCGACTAGTTCGGCGTCGGACATTTTTTCGGCTTGCGCGCGCGTGGGGACGATGCCGTCGATGGTTTTGCGGGCGAGATCTTTCATGGCGAGGACTTTTGCTCCCGAGAGGCCGGCTTTCCGGAGCGCGGAGGTGCGGAGCTTCAGCATTTGCTCGGGGGAGGGAGGGCGGCCGTTGCGGCTTAGGGCTTTTATTCTGGCGAAGATGGTGGCGGCGGCTTTGCCGGAGATGGATTGGTAGGCGATGGATTCGAGGAGGGCTTCGTAGGGGGATTGCGCCGCGTCCATATCGGTTTGGAACTGGGCGGTTTCGGCGATTAGGGCGGCGAGTTTTTCGTCTTTGGAAGAGAGGTGACGTGTGGCTTCGGCTAGATCGAAGGGGAGGGACATGGGGAAAAAAGATAGCAGGAAGCGGCGACGGAACGAAGAAAGAAAAGGATAACGCAGAGACGCAGAGGGCGCTGAGACGCGCAGAGACGAGGAGAAGGAAGCTCAACACAGAGGCCACTGAGTGAAGAGCACGGAGGTCACAGAGAAATGGAGGAGAGACTCAAACCAGAGGCTGATCAGTCCGGGCGCTCCTGCCAATTGCCCGCGCTACTCGATGGTGAAAGCGGCCGATGTGACCAGCTTCAGACTCTTCGTGGGCGCGTGACAGTCCAGATTCGTTGTAGAGCCGCTCCAGTAGCTTAGTCGGAGTCGCATTTTTCCGGAATCGTTCAAGCGGAAGGGGAACGCCTTTGATTCCCCGGCCTTCAAGACCACGGCAGCTCTAATGCTGCCTACATCGGGGCCAATCAGGAGAGTGCCCCATTTACCATTGCTATTCCGCTGCACCCAGAATGGAGAAGGCGTGCTCTCAATCTCGCCTCCTTTCGAGGATGTCTGGCCGAACTCAACGCAGAGAGTGACCGGGCGATTGCCAGTATTTTCGACTTTGGCATGAATCAGCTCCTGCATTCTGTAATGCTGTGCGGGAATAGTGATTTTCACCTGAGCGATAGCGGCGGTGGCCAGAATTAAAGAAAGTCCCAACGAAGTCAGAATGAGGCGTGTCATAGCTGGAAGTATAAGCCAAGCCGTAGGCCAGCTAGGCGGTGCCGTGAATCTAGCGAATGGGAATCATGACGGATAGTTGCCGACCATAGGATTTGCAACCGACTGTTGGACCCAGTGCCCGGGCGGCGGAGGGGGGTGTGCTACTATTTCGGGTTTATGCAGACGGGAATTATTGGACTGGGGCAGGTTGGGAAGACGACGCTGTTTCGGATATTGACGAAAGCGAATGTTGAGGGGAAGGCTTCGTCGCAGGCGACTCACGTCGGAGTTGCTAAGGTGCCTGAGCCGCGGTTGGTGGAGCTCGCCAAGTTGTACAACCCTAAGAAGATTACTTACGCGACCGTGCAGTATGTGGATTTGGGCGGGATGCAGAAGGAGCGGACGCGGGATGCGCTGGCTTCGTTGCGCGACGTGGATACGATTGCTCATGTGATTCGCGTTTTTGATGATCCCAGCGTGCCGCATGCGGCGGGGAGCATCGATCCGCTGCGCGATGCTACGAATTTGGAGTTGGAGCTGATTCTTGCGGATCACGACCAGATTACTCGGCGACTGGAGAAGCTGGAAAAAGATTTGAAGAAAAAGAAGGAGCCGTTGCTGGAACTCGAGAAAACGGTGCTGGAGAAGTGCAAGGCGCACCTGGAGGCGGAGAAGCCGCTGCGGGAATTGGAACTAACTCCGGAGGAGCGGAAGCCAATCGGCGGATTTTTGTTTTTGTCGCAGCGGCCGATGTTGTATGTGCTGAACCTTGGCGATGATGAGGCGGCGGAGCTGGCTACCGCGGTCGAGCGGCACAAGCTCGGAGCACTGCAAGGGCGGCCGAATACAGCAGTGATCGCGGTTTGTGGGCGCCTGGAGGCGGAGTTGGCGGAGATGGACGAGAAGGAAGCGGCGGAGTTGCTGGCTTCTTATGGATTGAAGGAGCCGGGGCTGAACCGGTTGATTCGCGCGACGTATGATTTGATGGGACTGATTCAGTTTTTTACGGCGGGTGAGCCGGAAGTGCGGGCTTGGACGATTCGCAAGGGAGCGTCGGCGTCGAAGGCAGCGGGAGAGATTCACAGCGACATCGAGAAGGGGTTCATTCGCGCCGAAGTGGTGCGATGGAATGATTTGCTGGCGGCGGGGAGCGTGGCGGCGGCGCGGGAGAAGGCGCAGGTGCGGCTGGAGGGGCGGGAATATGTGGTGCAGGAAGGGGATGTGATTTTGTTTCGGCACTCGGGATAGAAGCGACGAAAAAGATTTAACACAGAGGGCACTGAGGTCGGACACAGAGGGCACGGAGAATGTTGCGGCGAATCGAGCGCTGCGGTGCGGATTACAGGGACACAGGCAAGAGTGCCTGTGCTACTGGATGAGTCACGAACTTCCAGTGCGGGTGGCGATGGCGGCGGGGCTTGGGGTTGTGGCCGCGGCGGGGAATTTGATTGGCGGATATTTTGTGGTGCAGCGGGATTGGCCGCGGCGGTTCCTGCACTACTTCATGGCGCTTGGAGCTGGCTACATGCTGGCCGTGGCGTTCACGGACGTGATTCCGGAATCCGTGCGGATTGGCGGGCAGAACGCATATTTGTTGGTGCTGATCGGATATTTCGTGGTGCATTTGTTCGAGCACATTCTTGCGCCGCATTTTCATTTTGGGGAAGAGACGCACACGGAGATGATGCGATATGACCGAGCGCGAACGGTGCTACTCGGGCTGGGGATTCACACATTTTTCGATGGCGTGGCGATCGCGGCAGGATTTTTGGTGTCGACTTGGCTTGGCGCGGTAATTTTTGTCGCGATATTTCTGCACAAGCTGCCGGAAGGGTTTACGATCGCATCGGTGGTGCTGGCAAGCGGACAGAGCCGGGGGAAAGCGGTGGCAGCGGCGGGAGCGCTAGGCGTCGCCACACTGTTGGGCGTGCTACTGACGAGCTTGCTGCAGGCGCAATTGCGGTACGCGCTGCCGCTGTCAGCAGGTGTTACGGTGTATGTGGCGGCCACGGATTTGCTGCCGGAAGTGAACCGGGAGCCCGGCTGGCGGACAGCACTCCTAGTGTTCGGCGGCGTGGCTAGTTTGTTGATTCTACAGTGGTTAGTGCGTGTCTAAATTCGCTCCAGCTTCGCTTCCTTTTTTTCTAGGCTCGCAACTTTCTGACAACGCAAGGGTTTGGTAGAGTGTGGCGGCTATGGCCAGGTCTGACGTCCAACTAATGCTGGACGTGAAGGCGGGCGATGAACAGTCGTTCGCGCTTCTGCTCCAGCGCTACAGGAGTCCTCTGGTCAATTTCCTGTACCGGATGGTGCGTAACCGGGAGCAAGCGGAGGATTTGGCGCAGGAAGTTTTCATCCGCGTGTACCGGGCAAGAGCAGATTATGTGCCGAGCGCGAAGTTCACGACTTGGCTGTTCCGGATCGCGACGAACCTGGCGCTGAATTCTCTGCGCGACACGCGGCATCAGCGGATGGAACTTTCGCTCGATGCGCCGGTCAAAGCGGATGCGGAAGACGGAGACGAGCGGACGTTGGATGTGGCCGACAAGCATCCGGACATCGAGCAGCACCTGGTGGAAGAAGCGCGGAAGGCGATGATACGGCATGCGATCGAAAAGTTGCCGGAGAAGCAGCGGGCAGCAGTGCTGCTGCACAAGTATCAAGAGCTGGATTACGGAGAGATCGCGAAGATTTTGTCGTGTTCGGAGAGCGCGCTGAAATCGCTGTTGTTTCGGGCGTATGAAACGTTGCGAGTGGAGTTGGCGCCGTTGGTGGCGAGAGGTTAAGCAGAAGAGGTCGAGTTTACGAGTAGAAGGATGGGAAACATGAGTTGCAGTCGGATGGAAAAGCAGATGATGCCGTTTGTAGACGGACGGCTGAAGATTAGCGAGCAGCGCGAAGTCGAGGCGCACCTTGCTGCGTGCGCGGCTTGCCGGCTGCGCGTGAATGAGTTTCGCGCAGTTTCGGGATTGCTGGACGAGCTGCCGCAGATCGAGCCTTCCGGGGCATTTGATGCGCGTGTGCGGGCGCGCGTGGCGGCGGAGCCGGTGAAGCAGAATTGGTGGGCGGTGTTTGCGCCGTCGCCGCGGGCGGCGTTCGCGGCTTCGATGTTGCTGTTGGCGACGATTTGGATTGGGTCGCGGCCGCCGACGGATCATTCGCTGAATGTGGCGGTGAATCCCGCGAACATTGATCCGAACGATTTGCCGGTGCTGGAGAATTACGACATTTTGGCAAATTTCGAGCCGCTGACCGATCTGCCGCAGCCGGTGCAGGGCGATGATTCGGACGCGGTCGACGGAAACCAGTCGATGTAAGGGAATGAAGCTGCGATTCCAATTCGGAGCTTGGTTGTGCGGGCTGGGGCTCAGCGCGACGATGATGGTGCTTTGTGCGGATGCGCAGGAGCGCCAGTCAAAGGACCGGCCTCCAGCGAGGGAGCAGCAGCGTCCGCGTGAAGCCAGCCGCCCTCCCCGGAATGATCGTCCTGCGGGTTCGTATCATCCGCAGGGGCCGCGCCGCGGCGAAAATCGCCAACCAGCGTATGAGGACCGCCGGCGCGCGAACGAAAATCGTCCCCGGGGGAATGAGAACCCGCGTGTCTATGACAACCGCAGGGATAACCGGAATGACCGGACGCAGAATCAATATCGGCAGCAATCGCCTACAACGCCGCCGCCGAATGCGCAGGAACGTTTGCGGAACATGACTCCGCAGGATCGGCAGCGCCTGGCGCAGAATGAGCAACGATTGCGGCAGCTTTCGCCTACGCAGCAGCAGCAACTTCGCGATCGCGCGCGGGTGTGGGAGCAGATGACGCCGCTGCAGCGCGATCACATCCGCAATGACGTGCTGCCAAAGTGGAAGCAGTTGCCTTCGGAGCGGCAGCGCGCGATTCAGCAGCGGCTGGGCGTGCTGCAGAACATGCCGGAGTCTGCGCGCAACCGGCACTTGAACGATCCGAACTTCACCCGAGGAATGAGCTATGAGGACCGCGAGATGTTGCGGGACTTGAGCCATCAGCATGTGGGCGGAGCGCCGGAGCCGCCGCAGGAGCAGTAGCTGTCAGCCTGCAGCGGTCAGTTGTCAGTTCAAGAAAAAACTTCCGTGGACCCGCTCATTTGAAATCTCCTTAGCTGAGGCGCAGCGGTGCCTGCCCGCGGCAGGCGGGCTGCGCCCCAACCAGGCACAAGGCAATTTGGATTCGCCGGGCTGGACTGGCGGATTGACAACGGCGGGCTGAGCGCGTCATCGTGAGTGATTGCGCGCGCCATAGTGGCGGCGTGCTGCGTCCAATTCACGGAGGAATTTCCCGCTCGTGTCCACGCGCTTCCGCGCTTTGCAGCATCGCAACTTTCAACTCTTCTTCGCGGGACAACTCGTTTCGCTCATCGGCACGTGGATGCAGTCGACGGCGCAGCTTTGGCTGGTTTACAAGCTGACGCATTCGGCGGCGCTGCTGGGCGTTTTCGGCTTTGCCAATCAAATTCCCATTTTATTGCTGGCCTCGATCGGCGGATATGTCGGGGACCATTACAGCCGGCATCGCGGCGTCATCGCCACGCAGACCGCGTCGATGATTCTGGCGTTTGTGCTGGCCGGACTGACGTTAAGCGGCGCGATTCATGACGCGCGTGGAGCTTGGGTGGTTATTTTCATTGCGTTCCTGGTAGGAATTGTGAACGCGTTCGATGTGCCGATCCGGCAGGCGTTTTTGGTGCAGATGGTTGGGAAAGAGGATTTACCGAACGCGATTGCATTGAACTCATCGATCTTTAACGGCGCGCGCGTGGTGGGCCCGGCGATTGCGGGTTTTGCGATTTCGTGGATTGGCGAGGGTTGGTGCTTCTTTTTGAATGGCGTGAGCTTCTTGGCGGTGATCGTCGCGTTGCTGGCCATGCGACTGACGCCGGTGGAACGAAAACCGAGCACGGAATCGCCGTTGCGCAGTCTGATGGAGGGATTTCGGTTTGCGATGAGCGATGTGCCGATCCGGTCGGCGCTGCTGTTGCTAAGCTGGCTGAGCTTGCTGGGATTGCAGTATTCGGTTTTTCTGCCGATCTTTGCGAACGATATTTTGCACCTTGGGCCGCGGGGGCTGGGCTTGCTGATGAGCTCAGCGGGCGTGGGCGCGGTGCT
The DNA here is from genome assembly GCA_035602505.1 of Candidatus Acidiferrum sp. GTDB lineage: Bacteria > Acidobacteriota > Terriglobia > Acidiferrales > UBA7541 > Acidiferrum. Next base: position 53,171 of record DATNMD010000010.1, on the reverse strand, counting down.
TGGAGCGCTGCACTTTGCCGCGCGCACGGAGTTCAAGGGGCTGGCGCGATGGATTGCGGGGACTGCGACAACGTGCGGGATTGGGTTGATCGTTTTCTCGGAATCGCGTGTGTTCTGGCTGTCGATGGTGGTGCTTTTTGTGGTGGGATTTTCGGCGACGGTGCAGATGGCGGCGACGAACACGATTATTCAGAGCCGCGTGCCGGACGAATTGCGCGGCCGAATCATGGCGGTGTACGCGACGATGTTCATGGGTGTGCAGCCGATCGGTTCGCTGCTGGCGGGCGGAGTGGCGAAGCGCATTGGGGCGCCGTATACGTTGGGACTTTTTGGGTTGCTTGTGCTGGCGGGGAGTTTGGTGTTTTTGTTTCGAGTGGTGATGCGATTGCGGCGGCCGGTTGAGGCGGCGGTTACGCACACCGATTAGGCTAGGTGACCATAAAGGCCGGAGGACTGGCGCAGTATACTGCGCCACTACAAGGGAAGGGAACGGTTACGCGGGATTGGGGCGGTAGAGCCAGTCGGGCTTAACACTTTCGGTGGGCGGCGTGTTGTTTGCTGCGGCTATGATGGCGTTAACTTTTCCGCGCGTGGGAGCCAGCGAGCAGACTGGATCGGTGGCGGAGGCGTCTCCGGCTAGGAGCAGAGCTTGGCAGCGGCAGCCGCCGAAGTCTTGCTCGCGGCGATCGCAGGTTCGGCAGGGTTCTTGCATCCAGGCTTCACCGCGAAATTTTTGGAAGGCTGCCGAAGTTTCCCAGATTTCGCGCAGGCCGCGGTCTTTCACGTTTTCGAAGTGCAATCCCGGAATAATTTGCGCGGCATGGCAAGGAAGCGCGTCGCCGGTTGGCGTGATGAGCATGAGCTTGCGTCCCCAGCCGCCCATGCACGGCTTGGGATATTTCGCGTAGTAATCTGGCACAACGTATTCGACGCGGATTTTGCCGCGCAGGCGCTGTTGGGCGGATTTTAGAGTTTCGATGGAGCGATCTAGCTGGGCGCGCGTGGGCAGGAGGCGCTCGCGATTGGCGAAGGCCCAGCCGTAATACTGCACGTTGGCGAATTCCACGCGGGTGGCGCTGGAGGATTCTGCGAGCGCGAGCATTTCAGCGAGCTGATCCATGTTGCGCCGGTGGATCACGAAATTCAGTGTGACGGCGATGCGCCGACTTTTCAGCCATTCGAGCACCCGAAGCTTTTGTGCGTGGGATTTCGTGCCGGAGATTTCAGCCGCGATTTCCTCACGTGCGCCCTGGAAGCTAAGCTGTAGATGATCGAGGCCGGCGGCGATGAGAGCGTCAAGTCTCCCTTCGTCGAGCGGGAGGCCTGAGGTGATGAGGTTGACGTAGAGGCCGGCGGAGCGTACGGCGCGGACTAATTCGACGATGTCGGTACGAGCGAGAGGCTCGCCGCCGGTGAGGTCGGCTTGCAGGACGCCGGCTTGACCGGCTTCTTCGAAGACGCGTGCCCAGGTTTCGGTGGTCAGCTCGTTGGCGCGATTTTTCAGTTCGAGAGGGTTAGAGCAGTAGACGCAGTGCAGCGGGCAGCGGTGGGTTAGCTCGGCGATCAGGGCCAGCGGGTTGACCGGAGTTGAGGGAGTCGAAATCAATTGAAGGGCCTTTTGGTCAGAAATCTGGCCAAGCTGGGGTGCAGCAGTGCTGCACCCCCAACCAGATTACGCGAAGTCGAGGGCGCGCTGGTCATGCAGTCGGGCCAGGTAGTCGAGGATATCGGTCTCGACTTTTTTTGGTTCGGCTTTCGAGTAAATCTGTTGCAGCTCGCCGATGATTTGCTGGACGGTGTGCTTTCCGTCGCAGCGCTGGACAATTTCCAGGCTTGGGCCATTGAGGCGCAGTGCGCGCTCCGGCATAAGCAGGACACGTTGCTGATTGTTTTCACCGAGGCGACAGCCGGGAGCGAGTCGTGGATGCGATTGCAGGTCAGGTGTCATCCGCTTTTCTCGCTAGGAACGAAGGCGCCGGGAGGAGGCCAGCCGGGATTTACGTAGGCGAAATAGAGGGCGTCGAGCTGGGCCCAGAGGATGTCGCATTTTGCGCGCAGAGCGGCGTGGGCTTGGTCTTGCTGTTCGCGGGTGTGTGCGTGTCTTACGACCCAGGCGAGGGCGAAGTCGGCGTCTTCGGGAGCTTGCGTCAGGCGGCCAGTGAAGTAATCGAGGCCGTTAGAGAGCCACGGATAATACTGGCGGAGACGATCCATGCGCAACACGATCAGCTTCTTCGAGAAAAGCTCGGTCAGCGAAGACGCAACGGCTTCGAGATGCGAGCGCGTGGAGACGAAATCGACATAGGCCTGCACGGCGTACCGCGTGGCCGGCAGGATGCCTTCGCCGCTTAACGCTTGCTCGCGGGGAAGGCCGGTGGCTTCGACCAAGCGCAGCCATTTCTCGATGCCACCGGGCTTCGTGCCGTCGCCATCGTGATCGAGGATGCGTTTGCGCCACGCGAGGCGGAAGGCGGGATCTTCGCTGCGCGCGAGAATCGCCGCGTCTTTGATGGGAATACGGCTCTGGTAGTAGTAGCGATTGAGCGCCCAGGCTTGCAACTGACCGCGCGTGAGTTTTCCCTCGTGCATCAGCAGATGAAATGGGTGCCTATGGTGATAGCGCTCTTCGCCGATGGCGTGAAAGCCGGCGATGAACTCGGCTTGGGAGAGTGGCGGCCGGTCGGATTGGGCGGCGACGATAGTCATAAATCGAATTCCATTCCATCGTAGGCGATTTCGAAGCCGGCATCCAGTGCGGCACGATGTTCGGGGCTGTCTTCATCGAGGATGGGATTCGTGTTGTTGATGTGAATCAGAACTTTTCGTCCCTTTGCGTTCTTCGGGAATTGTTCGAGCAAACCATCAGCGCCGGCTAAAGGCAAATGACCGATTTCGCGAGCAGTTTTCTTGCTGCGTCCGGTTTTGATTAGCTCGTCGTCGCTCCAGAAGGTGCCGTCGATCAAGACCAGGTCGCTGGAGGCCGCTGCCTTGGTCCATTCGGAATTGCGTCCCGAGAGGGAGGGCGCGATGAAAACGTTTTTTCCTTTTTGCTCAAATACGAACCCAAGGGCAGCTTCTTCCGCTGAAAGAGTGCGTTGAAGCTCGTCACTGACGTAGTCGGGATAGGAGCCGCCGAGCGGGATAGTCACGCAGACGAAGGCCGGCGCTTCACCGGGGCTTTCCGAAAGATGACAACCGAGACGTCCTTTGCTGGAAAGCACTTGCCACTGCAATGCGGGGTCGGCGCGGTCGAGCACGCCGAAGATTTTGTTCTCCTTTTTCAGGATGCGCTGCACGGCGGCCGCGGCAAACACGAAAAAGGACTGAAACTCGCGCAGATGGAGCAGGCCCATCACGGAGTCAACATCCGCAGACGGAAGGAAAACCCCGGCGATGGGCGAGTGCGTTTCTGACTTGGCTTGCGGAACCAATTCAGGCGCGGCGAGGATTTGTGCGCGCAAGTCCGGACTGGCCGACACCAGGAACCAGATATTTGCTTCAGGCTCCGGGGAGAATGCGATTTGCGTTTGCGTCCGTGCGCCGCCGCGCAGGCTGCCTTCGCGAAGACGGCGACAATTCGCACACCCGCAATTCCATTGGGGAAAGCCGCCTCCAGCAGCGGAGCCGAGGATTTTAACGCGCATGGGCGTCGCACGGGCAAAAGGGGACTACGATGCAAGCCGGCGGTAGGAAATAAAAAAACGTCCGCTTTGGAAAGCAGCCGCTACACAAGAATGCTTGAGGGCTTAGAGCTCGGCGTTGGCGTACGAGCTGATTTCGCAGTTGAGGTCGATCTCTTCGTGCTGAGGGGTAACCCATTCCATGAGCGGCGCTCCTTGAAGTTCAACGACAAACGGGAGCATAGCATGAGTGCCAGGATAGCGGAAGAGGGGAAAACGCTTAGAGCTAGGCCAGAGTCATGGGGGTGCCCGGCGGGACTGGCGCAGCACGCCGGAATCCAGACGGCTAACGGGGCCGGTCATAAAGCCAAAGGAGCGAAGAGATAAGTGTTCGCTCATCCAGAACCAGAACACTAGGGATAGATTTTGTGCCGTCTCGAGAACACCAGATATAGCGGTAATTCTCCTCATATTTCAAGACAAAGCCGCGCTCAACCTTTTTTAAGCGAACATGGTTTTTCCTCTTGACAACAGAGAAAAGCGGCCTATCATGTGGACAAAAGTGGGGCAAAGTGGGGTTCAGTAGAACATCGTGGAGTAAAGTAGCAGTCCTAGAGGGCTGTGGTGCGACCGGGTGTCCGATACCACGTTTTCTTACTGACGGGCCGTCCATCGATCGTAGACGGGGCGGTCCAAGACGGGGCACATGAAGCTGCGGGGCAACTGTCCGGCGAAAGTCGACGAGAAGGGTCGTCTCAAAATACCCGCCGTGTTTGTGGATGCCTTGAAGGAGTACGGCAGCCAGTTTTACATCACCAGTCCAACAGGCGAATCGGCGCGCATTTATCCGATGAAAGTTTGGTCCGAAATCGAAGACAAGCTCGCGAAAGTGTCTTCGCAGAACCGCGCCAAGCGCAAATTTTTAATGCGCACCAGTTATTACGGGCAAACCGTCGAGCTGGACGGTCAGGGCAGAGTCTTGGTTCCCGCAGTGCTGCGCGAATCGGCGCAGATGAAGGGCGAAGTGGATGTGTTCGGGAACCTCGATTACCTCGAGGTGATGAACCATACGCGCGTTGTCGATAGCTTGAAGAACGAGCCGTACACGAGCGAGGACGACAAAGCGCTGGAAGATTTGGGGATTTAGTCAGGAAGTGGCGAGTGGCCCCTCAACGGGACTCGGGGCAAGCGAGTGGCGAGTGGCGAGAAAAAAGGGCCGCGCCACACACGCCGGTGATGTTGGATGAGGTGCTCGAATGGTTGCGCGTAAAGCCGGACGGAACGTACGTGGACGCAACGCTGGGAGCCGGCGGGCACTCGGCAGCCATCGCGCAGAAGCTGACCTCTGGTCGGGTACTGAGCTTGGACCGGGACGCACAGGCGCTGGAGCTGGCCCGGGAGCGGCTGAAGACCTTTGGGGAGAAGGTGACACTGGTGCAGGCGCCGTTCTCGAGGATTGCGGAGGTCGTGCGCGAGTTGGGGATTCCCGGGGTGGACGGGGTCTTGGCCGACTTGGGAGTTTCGAGCATGCAGCTTGACCAAGCCGCGCGAGGCTTTTCGTTTCGCGAGGCGGGTCCGCTGGACATGCGGATGGATGCAGCAGGTGACGAAGTGACGGCAGACGAAATTGTGAATCGCTGGTCGGAGAAAGAGCTGGCCGACCTGCTCTATCGAGAAGCCGAAGAGCACGATTCCAGAAGGATCGCCAGGGCGATCGTACGCGCGCGGCCGATACGCGACACCGCGCACCTGGCAACGGTTGTAGCTGGGGCCCGAAAGCAATGGGGAAGGCAGAGACTGCATCCCGCCACAAAAACGTTTCTGGCGCTGCGGATAGCGGTGAATCGAGAGATGGAGGAACTCGGGCAGTTTCTTTCTCGGACCCCAGCTACATTAAATTCCGGCGGGCGCTGGGTGGCGCTTACGTACCACTCAGGCGAAGACCGCCTGGTCAAGCAGGCGTTTCAACAAGGAGAGCGTGCGGGCACGCTCAAGGTGCTGACGAAACATGTAATCCAGCCGAGTGAAGGGGAAATCTCGGCGAACCCACGTTCGCGAAGTGCGAAATTGCGGTGCGCAGAAAGAGTCTGAGTATGGCCAGAAGTAGAAAGAAGACGGTGCACACGGAATTTCACACCGTGAAGAGGATCGATAATTCTCGGTTGGTACGCCACGCGGAGCCGGCGCGCATGCAAGGTTTCTACCGCACGGCCGGTTGGGGCGCGGTGCTTGCCGTGTTTCTGATGTTCTATGTGTACCAGCATTTTCGCTGCATCGATTTGAGTTTCCAGCTCGAGGATTTGAAGGGCAGACAAACGAAAATGTCCGCGCTGAACTCGGAACTGCGGCTGGAGATCGAGGGGCTGCGTGACCCGCGCCGCATCGACGTGATTGCCCGGCGTCAACTGGGATTGACGGAGCCGCTGCCGACGCAGGTGCAGGAGTATGACGCACCGGCGGGCGCCGAAGTGGCGGCGGTTCGTTACGTGCGCGCGAACCGTGCGCAGTAATTCGCGGCTGGTTTCCGCCGCGCAGGATTTCAGCAATTCAAATTAACTGCCGACCGGAGCGCTTGCCGACCTGAACCCGTCATGCGACAAAATCGAGTCCACGTCCGTTTGCTGATGGTCGCCGGCGTGGCTCTGCTGTGGACCACGGCGGTTTTCGGGCGGCTTTCCTACCTGCAACTGATCAAGCACGGCGAGTATCTGGCGCGCGCGCAGCGGCAGCAACAGCGCACTATCGAAATCACGCCGAAGCGCGGAATCATTTACGACCGCAACATGCGCGCGCTGGCGATGAGCGTGCCGGTGAAGTCGGCGTTTGCGGTTCCCGCGGAAATTGCGGACGAGTCGCTGGCGGCGCGGCTGCTTTCGGGCGTGCTCGGCGTGCCGCAGGACGTCCTTGAAGCGCGAATGGCGTCGTCACGCTCCTTTGTTTGGGTTTCGCGCAAGCTGCCACCGGAGAAGGTCGAAGCGATCGAAGCGCTGAATCTCAAGGGCATCTACTTCCAGGACGAAAATCAGAGGTTTTATCCGAAGCGTGATCTAGCCGCGCACATACTAGGTTTCGTCGATCCCGACGAAAAAGGCCTCGCCGGAATTGAGTATCAGCTCGACGGCCAGATTCGCAGCAAGAGCGAAAAAATCGTGGTGATGGCCGACGCGCGGCAGCGCTGGTTCGACGGTGGCGAAGCACAGCGTGAGCGCGGAGCGAACGTGGTGCTCACACTGGATGAAAAGATTCAGTACATCGCACAGCGCGAACTGCTTGCGGCCATCGAGAAGACGCACGCGATTGCCGGCAGCGTGATCGTGATGAACCCGAACGGCGGCGAGATTTTGGCGATGGCCAATTGGCCGCGCTTCAATCCCAATGCCGCCAGCGAAGCTCCCGCGGAATCGCGGATGAATCGCGCCGTCGCTGCGCTGTATGAGCCGGGATCGACCTTCAAGCTGATTACCTTAGCTGCGGCGTTCGATCAGGAAATCACACGGCCCGGCGAGGTTTTCGATTGCGAGAATGGCGCCATTTACATCGCCGGGCACCGCATCCGCGACCACAAACCGTTCGGGCTGTTGAATGTCGCCGACATTCTGGCGCAGTCGAGCGACGTGGGCGCGATCAAGATTGCGGTACGACTGGGCGCGCCGCGATTTTACGAATACATTCGCGCGTTTGGTTTTGGCGCGCCGACGGGTGTGGACCTGCCAGGCGAAAGTAAGGGACTGCTGCATCGGCTCGATAATTGGAGCGCGATATCGATTGGCTCAGTTTCCATGGGGCAGGAGATTGGCGTTACGCCGATTCAGTTGATTACCGCGGTCTCGGCGATTGCAAATGGCGGGCTGCTGATGAAGCCGCACGTTGTGCAGGCGATCAAGCGCGGAGACAGAATTGTGCAGAGCGAAGGCCCGCTTGCAACTTCTGAGCCAAGACGCGTGATTCGGCCTGAAACGGCGGCGACACTGCGGCGGCTGATGGAAGGCGTGGTGTTGGGCGGCACTGGCAAGTTGGCGCGGCTCGATGGCTGGACCGCCGCGGGCAAGACGGGCTCGGCGCAAAAAATTGATCCTTCGACGGGGCGCTATTCACCGACACAGCTGATCGCGTCGTTCACCGGCTTTGCGCCGATCAGCAATCCCGCTGTGACGATTTTGGTTTCGCTCGACTCCCCTGTAGGCTTGCATGAAGGCGGGCAGGTCGCCGCACCCGTGTTCAAGCGCATTGCAGAGCAGGTGCTCTCGTATTTGGATGTGCCGCGCGATGTGCCGCTGAATCCGCGGCTGATTCAAGCGGCGTACAAACGGCAGATCACCAGCGAAGGCACGACGCTGGAGGATTTTTCGCCGACGGACTTCTCCGGGCAGCCCGACGAGCCCCCAACCGCGTCGAATCCGGTAGCGTCTGACAGGCCCGTGCCTCACGCTCCTGAAGTGACCATGTCCGCCGATGAAGGCGGCGATATTTCCGTGCCGGATTTTTCCGGGAAGACGATGCGCGAAGTCACGGAGATGTGTTTGCACTTGGGCCTCGAGCCGCTGCTGGTTGGCAGCAACCTTGCTACCCAACAGGTTCCGGAGGCTGGAGCAAAGGTGCGGCGCGGAGCCAAGGTAACCGTGCAGTTCGGAACGCCGTCGCCGGCAAAACCCGCGAAGGCGGCGAGATTGCGCGCCAAGTCCAGGCATTAGGATGAGCATCGCATTGACACATACGGAAGAAAAACAGCGTGACTCCACTGCGACGCAGAGCAACGATGAACGAGGCCATCTCATGCCGGTTCGCGTGCCCAATGAAAGCAAGTTGAGCGCCTTGTTTGAGGGCGTAGAAGCCAGCGTGCCTGCTGAAGCTGGGCAGCTCGATATTCGCCAGGTGGCTTGCGATTCGAGGAAAGTGCAGCCGCGCGCCCTGTTTTTTGCGCTGCATGGCGCCAAGGCGGACGGAAACGCCTTCATTCGCGACGCGGTGTCGCGCGGCGCAGTGGCCATTGCCAGCGAAGACGCGCGACCGGCGACGATGCCGTCCAGCATGGCGTGGATTCGCGTGGCGCATGCGCGCAAGGCGCTGGCCATCACGGCGGCTAATTTCTTTGGGCACCCTGCGAAGGCTCTCCAACTTGTGGCGGTGACCGGCACGAACGGCAAGACGACGACGACCTCGCTCGTCGACGCCATCATCAAAGCCTCGGGAGCGAAGACGGGTCTCTTCGGCACGATTGCGTATCACACTCCTCTTGGTGACTATCCCGCGCCCAACACCACGCCGGAATCGGTGGAGTTGCAGGGATTTCTTGCCGAAATTCGCGACGCAGGAGGACGTTTTGCCGTGCTGGAGGCGAGCTCGCATTCCTTGGCGATGGACCGCTTGTGGGGCTGCCACTTTGCGGTGGCTGTCTTCACCAACCTCACGCGCGAGCACATGGATTATCACAAGACGTTTGAGGATTATTTCGCGGCCAAGCTGCGCCTTTTTGAGGGCACCGGAGCGGGCGCCCCGGATATGGCGGTGCTTAACACAGATGACGAATATGGAAAACGGTTGGCCGGATTGGCGAAAAATGCGCTCACCTATGGCCTTACCTCCGACGCGCAGCTTACCGCAAAGAAATTTCAGCTGACTTTTTCCGGGTTGTCGTTCACGGCGCAAACGCCCAACGGCAAGATCGATCTCGAGTCGCCGCTCGTAGGGCGCATCAACGTCTACAACATTCTCGCCGCGATTGGGGCCGCGCAGGCGCTGGGCCTGCCCAACGAAGTCATCGCTACCGGCATTCGCAATCTCAAAAACGTTTCCGGACGATTTCAGCCGATTGCTATGGGCCAGTCATTTTTAGTGGTTGTCGACTATGCGCACACCGATGATGCGCTGGAAAATCTGATTCGCACCGCGCGGGAGCTGAACCCGAAAGGCCGCATCATCACGCTCTTTGGCTGTGGCGGACAAAAGGACCGCACCAAGCGCCCAGTGATGGGTGAAGTCGCGGGGCGCCTCAGCGATCTCACGATCTTGTCGAGCGATAATCCCAAGAGCGAGGACCCGCTGAAAATCATCAGTGACATCGTGGTCGGCCTGCAAAAAACGCACGGCAAATACATGATCGAGCCCGACCGCGAAAAAGCCATCGGCTTGGCTATCGACGAAGCGTGTGCGGGGGACATCCTGCTCCTGGCCGGCAAGGGCCACGAGAATTATCAGATTCTCGCGGACCGCACCTTGGAATTTGACGATCGCGAAGTGGCGCGCCGCGCGCTTCGCGATCGTGGATACGACCGGCCGGAGAAGGGCCCAGGGTTTGGCACGTAGCGCGCTTTATCCATAGCTGGAGAGAGGCGCTTCGAGCCGTAGTTACCCTTAATAAGGAGGAGCCCTCAAAACGGTGAAAACAGACCGAGGTGCGCGGTATCTTCGTAACGCCAGCTCTTTGAGGAATTTATGCGGTGGACGCTTCTACAGATTTCTAAGCCTATGCTGGCTGCGCTTGGGGCGCGGCTCAACCCCCTGGCCCGGGTGGCCGGCGTCTCGATTGATTCTCGCACGATACGTGCTGGAGAGCTGTTCTTCGCCATCCACGGACCGCGTCACGATGGACACGATCATGTGGCTGCGGCTCTCGGCCGCGGAGCGTTGGCCGCAGTGGTGGGGGAATCGCGCGCGCGTCAATTCCCGGATGAGCTGCGCGACTCCTGCCTCATTGTGGACGACACCCTTCGCGCGCTGCACCGGCTCGCGACCGCCGTGCGCCTTGCATGGGGCAAGAAAATTGCCGGCGTCACGGGCAGCGTGGGCAAGACCACCACAAAAGAGATACTGGCGGCGCTGCTGGGCGCGAAGTTACGGGTCTTGAAATCCGAAGGGAATTTCAACAACGCCTACGGGCTGCCGCTGACGTTGTTTCGGCTGGGAGAAGAGCACGATGCCGCGGTCTTGGAGATGGGGATGTCGCGGCGCTATGAGCTGCAGGAGCTGGCCGCGATCGCCAAGCCGGACGTTGGCGTGGTCACGCGGGTTGCGCCTGCGCACCTGGAATTTTTTGCATCGGTCGACGAAATTGCTCTGGCCAAGCGCGAGCTGATTGAAGGATTGAACGGGCGCGATTCGGTGGCCGTGTTGAACGCGGACGATCCGCTGGTGGCGGCGTTTGCTGCGCACGCGCCGGGATGCGTTTTGACGTACGGAATCGACAATGCCGCCGATTTTCACGCGGAAGCGATCGAAGATCGCGGCGCTCTGGGCTCAGCCTTTATTCTGGTAGAAAACGGAAAGCGCACCCGGCTGAAGTTGGCGCTGCCGGGCCGCCACGTCATTGCCAATGCGCTGGCGGCATTGGCCGCTGCCAGCGTGTGGGGAATTGGCGCGGAGGAAGCGCAGACCGTCTTTCGGACTTTGCACGCGCCCGCGATGCGCGGCGAATTATTGCGCTTTTCCAACGGAGCGGCGCTGATCAACGACAGTTACAACTCGAGTCCTGCTGCGCTGCACGCGATGATCAAGGTTTTGGCAGCCACGCCCAACTATCGCCGCAGAATTCTTGCGGCCGGAGAAATGCGCGAACTTGGCGCGACGTCGCCGCAGCTTCATCGTGAAGCCGGCAAGTTTGCGTCGCAAACCGGGAAAATCGATTGGGTCATTGGCGTGGAAGGCGATGCCGCGCAGCTCGTGGAAGGCGCCGTAGCCGCAGGCGTACCGCGCGCACAGACTAAACTTTTTGCGTCGTCCGATGATGCCGCGAAGTTTCTTGCTGATTTTGTCGCTCCCGGAGATTTGCTGCTGGTGAAAGGTTCACGCGGCGTGAAGATGGAACGTATCGTAGAAGGTTTGCTGGGGATTTACGCACCCGATCTGGAAAGCGCGGAAAAGGTGCGGCACTAGATGCTCTACTACCTTCTCTACCACGTCCTGCAAAAATATTTCAGCCCGTTCAATGTATTTCGCTACATCACCGTCCGCACCGTCTACGCCAGCCTTACCGCCATGTTTCTGGCGTTCGTCTTCGGGCCCTGGCTGATTCGCAAGCTGCGCGAGCTGCAGATTGGCCAATATATCCGCGAAGAGGGACCGCAAAATCACCAGAAGAAAGCGGGCACTCCGACGATGGGCGGCGTGCTGATTGTCCTTTCCACCATGGTGCCCACGCTGCTGTGGGCCGATCTGACCAACGGTTTCGTGCTGTTGACGCTCTTCGCGCTGCTGGCGTTCGCGGCCATCGGATTTGTCGATGACTACGCGAAAGTCTCGAAGCAGCAGAATCTTGGACTCACCACTAAGAACAAGTTTCTACTGCAGATATTTGTGAGCTCGATTGTCGGCATAGGATTGCTCGTTCTTGCCACGCGCAGCGCTTATTCCACTGAGCTGATGATTCCATTTCTAAAGCGCGTGCATCCGGACTTGGTCATTCACTCGCTGCTGCATTCGCCGCACCTGTGGCCCCTGGCGTTCGTGCCGTTTCTGATTTTCGTTTCCGTGGTGATCGCCGGCGCGTCAAACGCGGTGAATCTTACCGACGGATTGGACGGCCTGGCCATCGGGTGCACGGTGATTGCCGCCGGCGCTTTGACCGTCTTGACCTACGTGAGCAGCAACTATCGCTGGGCGACTTATCTCGAGATTCAGTACATCCCGCGCGTTGGCGAGCTAACGGTTTTGTGCGGCGCGCTGGTTGGCGCTTCGCTCGGATTTCTCTGGTACAACGCGCATCCCGCCGAAATCTTTATGGGCGACGTGGGTTCGCTGTCGCTCGGAGGAACCCTTGGGGTCATCGCGGTAATCATCAAGCAAGAGATTCTGCTTTTCTTTGTAGGCGGAATTTTCGTTATTGAAGCGCTGTCCGTGATTTTGCAAGTGGGTTCGTTCAAGCTGCGCGGCAAGCGCATCTTCCGCATGGCACCCATCCATCACCATTTTGAATTGCTGGGTTGGAGCGAATCGAAAGTTATTGTGCGCTTTTGGATCGTGGCGCTGGTGTTCGCGCTGTTTGCGCTGACCACGCTGAAATTGAGGTAGGCATGCCGAGCCCGGTGGAACTCAAAAATAAGCGCGTGCTGGTGGTGGGGCTGGCGCGCACAGGCGTAGCCACGGCGCTTTTCTGCGCCGGGCGCGGGGCCGCGGTCACCGCAACCGATTCGCGCAGTGAAGCTGAGATCGGCGGTGAAATCGAGAGGCTGCGTGCTGCGGGTGTAAGCCTGGAGCTCGGTGGCCATCAGGAGCAAACATTTTTGCAGCAAGACCTCATCATTCCCAGCCCGGGCGTGCCGGCGGACGCGCCGCTGCTGCAAGCGGCGCGCGCGAAGGGGGTGATGATTTGGAGCGAGATCGAACTCGCGTACCGGTTTCGGCAGGGCAAGCTCATCGGCATCACAGGCTCGAATGGAAAGACCACTACGACTTCGCTGGTCGAGCACATTTTGCGGACCGCGTCATTTCCCACCATTCTCGCCGGCAACATTGGCACGCCGCTGATTTCCTGTGTCGAGCGCATGACCAATGACACCGTGAGCGTTGTGGAGCTGAGCAGTTTTCAGCTCGAGCTCATTCAGAATTTCCGCACAGACATCAGCGTGTTCCTCAATCTCACGCCCGATCATTTGGACCGGCATCACAGTATGGAGCTTTATCGCAAAGCCAAAGCGCGCATTTTTGAGAATCAAGGCGAGGAAGACTTCGCGATTTTGAATGCTGATGACCCGGGGACAACGCCGCTCGCGCCCACGCGCCCGCTTGTGTACTGGTTCAGCCGCAAGCAGCGGGCGGCGCAGGGTGCGTTCCTGCGGGGCGACGATATTGTGTTTCGCACTGAGGGCAGGGAAGAGGTGGTGCTCAAGCGGCAAGACGTGCCGCTGCCGGGGACGCATAACCTTGAGAACGTGCTGGCGGCGATTGCCGCCGCGCGAATCGCAGGCGCAGGCGCCAAAGCTATCGCGGAAGGAGTGCGCTCGTTTGCCGGAGTCGAGCATCGCCTCGAATTCGTGCGCGAGATCAACGGCGTTCGTTACTACAACGATTCCAAAGCCACAAATGTTGATGCGACCCTGAAAGCGCTGGATGCCTTTCCAGGCCGCGTTCTGGTGATTCTCGGCGGCAAGGATAAGGGGAGCGACTACACGGTTCTGCAATCACCGTTGCGTGAGAGGGCGATTCTGGCGCTACTCATTGGCGCAGCCGCTGACAAGATCGAGAGCCAGATTGCCGGCAGCGTGGCCATCGAGCGTGCGGGCACTCTCGATCACGCCGTCGAGATCGCGTCACAAGCTGCGCGCGCCGGAGATGTTGTCCTATTGGCTCCCGCGTGCGCAAGCTTCGACCAATTCCAGAATTACGAGGAACGCGGCCGCGTCTTCAAAGCGCTTGTGCACGAACTAGAACAGCGCGCAAACGAGTTGCCGAGCACGAATCGCGGAGCAACTTCGGCCAGGAGGTGAGCATACGTGCCCAGACGTCTAGAAAATGATCGCTGGCTATTTGGCGTAACGCTTGCGCTCTGTTTGCTGGGCGCGGTGATGATTTACAGCGCGTCCGCCGTCACCGCCGACCAGCAGTATGGCCGCTCGTACATTTTTCTGTTGCGGCAGGCCGCATGGCTCCTTCTCGGCCTGCTCGGCATGTTCGCCTTGATGCGGACCGATTACCGCCGCCTACGCGAGCCCGCCGTCGTGTACCCAACTATTTTCTTGGTCCTACTGATGCTCGTGGGCGCGTTTTTCCTCGATAAATCTCACGCCACGCACCGTTGGATCCGGTGTGGCCCCGTCGGTATTCAACCTTCTGAATTAGCCAAGCTGGCCGTCGTTCTTTATCTGGCATGGTTCCTTGATTTGAAGCGCCGCGGGGCTTCCGCCATGGAATTCCGCAAAGAAGATTTTCTCCACACTATTCTTCCCGCGGCGGGACCGATTCTCGTCTGCGTCGTGCTCATCCTCTTGCAGCCGGACCTTGGCACCTCGGTCGATATTGTGCTGATCGCGGCGGCCATCCTTTTCGTCGCGGGACTTTCGTGGAAGTGGCTTGCTGCGGGTGCCGTGGCAGCTCTGCCCATCCTGTACCTGTTGATTACGCAGGTTTCCTACCGGCAGGCGAGGCTCACGGCCTTTCTCGATCCTGGCTCCGACCCGCAAGGCGCAGGCTTCCAGTTGCTGCAATCGCTGATTGCGGTCGGCTCCGGCGGATTCACCGGCGTCGGCTTGATGGAGAGCAAGCAGAAACTTTTTTATCTGCCGGAAGCCCACACGGATTTTATTTACGCCGTTATTTGTGAGGAATTGGGTTTTCTCGGTGCAGTGATGGTCATAGCGCTTTTCGCGGTGTACGGCTGGCGCGGATTGCGCGCGGCGTTCGGGGCGCCCGACGGATTTGGGCGCCTGCTCGGGCTCGGCATCACGGCCATGGTGCTCTGCCAGGCGCTGATTAATTTCGCGGTGGTACTCGGCATGGTGCCGACGAAGGGGATACCGCTGCCGTTTGTCAGCTACGGTGGCTCAAGTTTGCTCGTCATGCTGCTGGCCACCGGCGTGCTCCTGAATATTTCGCAGCAAGCCAGGGAGCTGGCATGGTGATCGACTTTGCCGGTAGGGGCGCAGCATGCTGCGCCCCTACTTGGCAGGATCGTCGGCCATGAAGCTTTTGATCGCCGGCGGCGGCACAGGCGGCCACGTTTTTCCGGCGCTGGCCATCGCGCGCGAATGGATATCGCGGGGGAGCGAACGAGTCGTCGTGCTGGTCGGAACACAACGCGGAATCGAAATGAAGCTGGTGCCGCAGGCCGGGCTGCCGCTGGAGACACTTCGCGTCGCAGGCCTAAAGGGCAAAGGCGGCGCGAGCTTGGTAAAAAATCTCGCGATGCTTGGCCCGGGTCTTGCCGATGCGTTCCGCGTACTCCGCAAGCACAAACCCGTCGCAGCCTTCGGCGTCGGCGGTTACGCCGCGGGTCCGATGATGCTCGCCACCTGGCTGAGCGGAGTGCCCAACGTGATTTTCGAGCCCAACGCCGAGCCGGGCTTCACCAATCGCGTGCTCGCGAGAATTTCCAGGCGCATCGCCACCGGCTACGACGCTTCCGCGCGCGCCTGGGGTGCGAAGGCGGTCGTCACTGGCTGCCCGGTGCGCGCCGAATTTTTCTCGATCGCGCAGCGCACACCGCAAAAACCATTTCGTCTGCTAATCACCGGCGGCAGCCAGGGCGCGCTGGTCATCAATCGTGCGGTTGTCGATGCCATGGATCGCCTCACCGCTCGAAAAAGCGAGCTGGCCATCGTGCATCAAACCGGCGAACGCGACTATAATGCGGTGCGCACCGCGTACGCGCGGCGCGAATATCCCGCGGAGGTCGTGCCCTTTCTGACGAACATGGCAGAGCGCTTCGCTTGGGCGGACGTTGTCGTCTGCCGGGCCGGCGCCATCACGGCGGCGGAAATTGCCGCTTCCGGACGCGCTGCCATCTTTATCCCATTCGGGCACGCCACCGACGGCCATCAGTTGCGCAACGCCCAGGAGATGGCGCGCGCAGGCGCAGGTCGCGTGATTCCGGAGGCGGAGCTCACGCCCGAGCGCCTCAGTAGCGAAATTTTCTCCCTCCTCGACCAGCCCCAGGAGATTGAACGCCAGTCGTGTGCCGCGCGAAGCCTGGCCCGGCCGAATGCCGCACGCGATATCGTCAACATGATTGAAGAGGTTGCCCGGGGGTAGGTCATGATGGTCTCGTTCCGCAATTTTCAGCGTATTCACCTGGTGGGCATCGGCGGCATCGGCATGAGCGGCATCGCCGAAGTGCTGCTGACGCTGGGCTATTCGGTTTCCGGGTCGGACACCAAGCCCTCAAACACAACCGAGCGTCTGCAGAATCTCGGCGCCACGATTCACGAAGGGCACAAGGCCGCGAACGTGGAAGGCGCGCACGTTGTGGTGACGTCGTCCGCGATCAAGGCGGACAATCCCGAAGTTGTCGAGGCGCACAAGAGGAAGATTCCGGTCATCCCGCGCGCAGAGATGCTTGCCGAGCTGATGCGCCTCAAATACGGTATTGCCGTGGCTGGCGCGCATGGGAAGACGACCACGACCTCGATCGTCGCCTCGGTACTCGCCGCGGCGCATCTCGATCCCACGTTTGTCGTTGGCGGCCGCGTCAATCAAGCTGGCACTACGGCAAGGCTTGGCAAGGGCGAATTCTTCGTCGTCGAAGCCGACGAAAGCGATCGCAGCTTCCTTCTTCTCGCGCCGGTGGTGGCCGTCGTCACCACCATCGACCGCGAACACATGGATCAATACTCCTCGCTGGAAGACATTCAGGACGCCTTCGTGCAATTCGTCAATCGCGTCCCTTTTTACGGTGCCGCGATTCTGTGCCTGGATGAGCCCAATGTGCAGGCCATCATTCCCAATGTAAAGCGCCCGATCATCACCTACGGCACTTCGAGTCAGGCCGATCTCATCATCAGCGACATCAAGCTCGAAGGCCTCGGCAGCGAATTTCGCCTAACCTACAAAGGCGACGACCTCGGAATCTTCCAGCTTTTTCATCCGCCGGGCATCCACAACGTGCGCAACGCCGCTGCCGCAGCAGCCGTCGCACTCTATCTCAATGTTCCCGCGGAGCTGATCCGCGAAGGCCTTGCAAAATTCGCCGGCGTTGGCCGCCGCTTCGACATCAAGGGCGTGGTCAACGACATCACCGTGATCGACGACTACGGCCATCACCCGGCCGAAATTCGCGCCACGCTCGAAGCCGCGCGCATCTGCAAGTTCAATCGCTTGATGGCCCTCTTCCAGCCGCATCGCTACACGCGGACTCAGTATCTTTGGGACGAATTCTGCCGCGCGTTCAACCAGGCGGATGTTGTCGTTCTCACGGACATTTACGCGGCCAGCGAGCCACCAATCCCCGGCGTCACCAGCGAAGCCCTTGCCAACGCCATTCTCGAAGCGGGGCACAAGAACGTTTTCTACTTCCGCTCCATGCAGGAAAGCATCGAGTACCTGCTGCGCGAAGCGCGCCCTGGCGACGCCATACTGACTATCGGCGCCGGAAACGTCAGCCGGGCCAGCAACGAACTCATGGTTCTGCTCGGAACCGAGCACCCCACTCCCCATGCGCATTGAGAACGCCAAAATCATCGCCGCTCTTCCCGAGCTCAACGTCGAGCTTCGCCGCAGCTCTTCGCTTGCTGAAATCACCTCCCTGGGCATTGGCGGCACCACCGACCTTCTCCGCATCAAGAGGCACGAATCCATTCCGGGCCTGCTGAGCCTGCTCGATTCGCACGGCCTCCCGCATCGCTTTCTCGGCGGCGGCTCCAATCTGCTGGTGGGCGACGGCGAGCTTCCTTGGGTCGTCCTGCAATTGGCGCGGCCTGATCCTGACGTCGTGCTCGAAGGGAACATGGCCCACGTGGATGCTGCGGCGGACTTGGGCCGCACCGTCACCTATTGCGCCAAACACGACCTGGGCGGCATGGAAGGACTGATCGGCGTGCCGGGCACCGTCGGAGGCGCTCTGCGCATGAACGCCGGCGCCTACGGCATGCAAATCGGCTCCTACGTTCGCGAGGTCAAGCTGTACCGCGCCGCTGGCCGCAAAATCGAAATCCTCAGGGGCGATCAAATTTCCTTTGAATACCGTCACACTTCGTTTGCGCCTGATGATATGATGCTCGCGGTGAAGCTGGAACTTCCCTCCAAACCGTATAGAGAAATTCTTCAAGGGATTCGTATCTGCAACGAAAAGCGGCGCTCGAGCCAGCCGCTCGGCCAGAAAAGCGCCGGCTGCATTTTCAAAAATCCACCAGGGGCATCCGCGGGACGCATGATCGACGAACTCGGCCTGAAAGGCCTGAGCGTTGGCGACGCGCGCGTCAACGACCGCCACGCCAATTTTTTCGTGAATGCCGGCAAAGCGAGCGCCAAAGACATGTTCACATTGATCTCCGATGTGCGCCAGCGCGTGCACTCGGCATTCAATGTCGAACTCGAGTACGAGGTGGTCATTTGGAACGCGTGAAGACCATATCGCGTGGCGCCACAGCAACGGACGCCGACGCATACCGGCCCGAGTTGCTCGGCGACGATGAGCCGCGTTATTTGCGGCGTCAGAAGCCCGTCGAAATCCGCCGCAAGAAATTCAGCGGCCGGAGCTGGCCGTTTTACCGGCGCGTTTTGTTTTATGGCGTCGTGGGAATCGCGGCCGCGTCCGCTGCGTGGACGGCCGGGCGCTTTCTGCTTTACGGACAGCAAGTGCTGCTCATCAAGCCGGAGCAGATCGAAGTGACCGGCAATCACATTGTGAGCCGCGAAGCGGTGTTGCTGCAATTTGTGCACGACCGCGGCCGCAGCGTCCTGCGCGTTCCGCTGGACGCCAGGCGCAGCGCACTCGAAGAAATTTCATGGGTCGAGGCGGCAACGGTACAGCGAGTTCTTCCCAACCGCATCCGAGTGGAGCTGACCGAGCGCACACCCATCGCCTTCCTTCGCATCGGAACCGAGCTCGCGCTGATCGACGCGCACGGCGTGATTCTCGACCGTCCTCGCGGCGAGGAGTTGCAATTCCCCATCGTTACCGGGCTCTCCGAGAACATGCCGCGCGAAGAACGCGGCAGGCGCATGCAGATGTACCAGGCGTTCATGAAGGACATTGAGCTGGTGCGCTCCGGCTCTACCGATCGCGTCAGTGAAGTGGACCTTGCCAATCCGAAGGACCTTCGCGCGGTGATGACCGGCATCGCCAGCGCCAGCGACACCCAGGCGCTGACCATTCATTTCGGCTCGGGTGACTTCACTGGCAAATACCGCATGGTCGTCGAAAATTTCGCGCAGTGGCAGGCCAGCAACGGCCGCGTCCACTCTATCGATTTACAGTACGCGAAGCAGGTGGTTTTAAACCCGGACACTAGCAGCGCCTCTGCTTCGAAAACGAGATAGCAGCAGACCAGGAGCAAGTTTGGCGAAGAAGGACAAATATCTAATCGGGCTGGATATCGGCAGCATGAAAACGTGCGCGCTGATCGCCGAGATTGACGAAGAGCAGGTGAAATTTCTCGCGTTGGGTGCTGCCGAGTCGAAGGGGCTGCGCAAGGGCCTGATCGTGAACCTCGATTCCGCGGTGAGCTCCATTCGCCGTGCCGTGGAAGAGGCCGAGGGCGTCGCCAACATTCCGGTGGAAGCCGCGGTGATCGGCGTGGCCGGCGGACACGTGCGCGGCGTCAACAGCCGTGGCGGCGTCAGTATTGGCCAGCGCGCGCGCGACATTGAGCGCGAAGATGTGCGCCGCGCCATCGATGCAGCGCGCAACATTACTCTGCCGCCCGACCGCGAAGTGCTGCACGTGCTCCCACACGAATTTCTTGTCGACGCGCAAACAGGCATTCGCGATCCCATCGGCATGATCGGCCAGCGCCTGGAAGCCAACGTTCACCTCGTCACGTCGTCGATTGCCGCGACGCAGAATCTCGTCACCGCTGCAAACCGCGCGGGAATCTTGATTAGCGATACCGTGCTCGAGCCGCTCGCCTCCGCCGAATCTTGCCTCACGCAAGACGAGCGCGATCTCGGCTGCTGCCTGCTCGACATCGGTGGCGGCACAACGGAGCTGATCGTCTATGGCGGCGGCGTGGTGCGCCACACCGGCGCCGTGCCCGTTGGCGGCGATCATTTCACCAACGATCTCGCCGTTGGTTTGCGCACGCCGATTCCTGAGGCGGAAAGAATCAAGCGCCATCACGGCTGTGCGGCGTTATCGCTCCTGCAGGAAGACCGGCCCATCCAAATCGCCAGCGTAGGCGACCGCCCCCCGCGCACCATTTTCGCGCGCCAGCTTACGGACATCATCGAACCGCGCTCGCAAGAACTGCTCGCGTTGATTCGCGACGATCTGCAGCGCGCCGGGCTCGACAAGCAAATCCCCGCTGGATTCGTGCTGGCCGGCGGTGGCGCGAAACTGAATGGTCTGATCGATCTTGCGGAACAGTATTTCCATCTGCCCATGCGCATCGCGGAGCCCAAGGGCCTCGCCGATATGCCCGAGCAGGTGGCCCAGCCCGAATATGCAACGGTTGTCGGTCTCGTGCTGTACGGCGCGAAAGCGCGGCGGGCGGCGCCGCAACGTGCCGGGAATCTGGTATCGAAACTCAAGTCCATGTTTGCCGGCGCGTCGTGAACCCACCCGAGCGGTGCGCAGCAAGACTGGAGAAGAATGAGGGGCGCATGAACAAAGATACGGGGATCCGGATGAGCTTCAGCGAGGAGCTCCAGCCGGCGAAAATCAAGGTGATCGGTGTGGGCGGCGGCGGTTGCAATGCGGTGAACCGCATGATTCGGGCAAAGGTCGAGGGCGTCGAGTTCATCGCAGCGAACACGGACCTGCAGGCGCTGAAGTTGTCGCAAGCGCCGGTAAAGTTGCAGCTCGGCGCGAAACTGACCAAGGGACTCGGCGCCGGCGCCAACCCCGAGGTCGGCCGCAAAGCCGCGCTCGAAGACACGGAAAAAATTATCGAGGCGCTCGAAGGCTCGGACATGATTTTCATTACCGCCGGCCTCGGCGGAGGCACAGGTTCCGGCGCCGCGCCCGTAGTGGCTTCGCTCGCAAGCGAACTCGGCGCGCTAAGCGTAGCCGTGGTCACCAAGCCATTCGCCTTTGAAGGCAAGCGCCGCATGCTGCAAGCGGAGCAGGCGCTGCAGGAACTCATCAACGCCGTCGACACCGTCATCGTCATTCCTAACGAGCGCTTGATGGAAACCGTCGAGCGCGGCACCAGCTTCTTCGACGCCTTCCGCATCGCAGACGACATTCTGCGCCAAGCGGTGCAGGGCATCTCCGACATCATCACCGTCCCCGGCATCATCAATCGCGATTTCGCCGATGTAAAAGCGATCATGCACGGCCAGGGCTACGCGGTGATGGGCACGGCCGTCGCTACGGGTACGAACCGCGCGGTGGATGCCGCAAATCGCGCGATTGCCAGCCCGCTCCTCGAAGACAACACCATCCAGGGCGCGCAGGGCATTCTCATCAACATTTCCGGCAGCTCCAGCCTAACGCTGCACGAAGTGCACGAAGCATCCTCGGTGATCCAGAAAGCCGCGCACGAAAACGCCAACATTATTTTTGGCGCCGTGCAGGACGACCAGATGAAAGACACGGTGAAGATCACGGTCATCGCCGCGGGCTTCAAGGAAGCCAACAGGAAACAAGCGCAACAGCGCCCATCCTTCTTACCTAAGACCTGGAAGGCCGGCCGCGAAGTCCCCGAGCCGCTGCAGCAACCGCAGCAGGTAAACGTCGTGCACCAGGTCCAGGAAAATGTCCGCGAAGTCGCTCGCGAGGTTCCTGCGGACGACCTCGATGTGCCGACATTCCTCCGCCGCCACGCGCAAAAAGCCTAAGGGAATTTCACGCTGGTGTTTCGCGAAGGGCGCAGTCTTCTGCGCCCTTTGTGCATTTGTCCCGGGTAAGCGGGCCGGTTCACCATAGTAACTGGGGCCTGCCGTACCGGAGGAAGCCGTGGCTCAACAAGCAATGCAGCTTGGCGCGTTTGGAGTTTGGACTCTCCAATTGAATGAACGTTTGCATCAAGGTGCTCACGGACAATTCCAAAACTTTTCCCCTGCGTGAATATCGAGAGCTGGCTTCGGCTATCCCCCAGAAGTAGATCTTCGATTGCAGTACGGCGGCAGACATCCGTCACGTGAACTCCGACATGCCCGCTAGGGCGTGGGCCATTTTTCGAACCTCGTCTTCGATCAGGGAACAGTCATAGCTTCCGTAAGCGATACGTGTGCCGAGGGCAGAATGGAACTCGCGAGCGTGGGTGTGTTGGGCAACTTCGAGGATGTTCAATGCGTTGACTCCACTGCCGGGCACGATAGTGATTCGATTGCAGGCGGCGGCAACCAATTCTGCAAGCACGCCGAGGCCTCGTGGCGCGGTGGGCGCGCCACCAGAAGTCAGAATGCGCGCAGCACCCGTCTCGATCACGGCTTCTAGTGCCGCGTCCAGGTCGGCGACATCATCGAACGCGCGATGAAACGTCACGGGGAGCGGCTGTGCAATCTTCACCAATCCTCGCGTGCGCTCCACATCCACCTGGCGGTCTGTCGTCAGCACGCCAAGAACAACTCCGTCCATTCCCAACCGCTTGGCCGCCGCAATATCGCGGCGCATGTGCGCGACTTCCTCCGGTGAATAGACAAAGTCACCCGCGCGCGGCCGGATCATCGCAAAGACAGGCACTCGCACTAGCTCACGTACGCGGCGCATCAGCTCTTCGCCAGGCGTAAGCCCGCCGAGGTGCAATTCCGTGCAGAGTTCGATTCGCTGCGCGCCGCCGCGTTCGGCTGCAACTGCGGCCTCGGCTGTCTCTACGGATATTTCGAGGAGATATGGGCTTGGCACGGAGCATAGAGTAGCAGGCCCCGCGTCGAGCAAGAGCAGAAGCTCAGTGTCGCAGGACGTCGAACCGCGCGATAGCGAATCCCATGGCCGCGCCGATGAAAACGTCCGAGGGGAAGTGCGCGCCGGTCGTTACGCGCGAGAAACTGAGGGCCGTAGCCAGCGCGTAAGCAACATAGGGAACCCACTTGTGATGACGGTAGCGTTGCGCGAACACGGTGGCAACTGAGAACGACATCATGGCGTGGGCGGAAGGGAAGCTGCTGCCTTTGCCGAGCAGGGAATTGTGCGTCGCGAAAAACGTGTCGTTGTACGCACCATTCGGCGGAAACTCCGCTGGCCGCGCTCTTCGCGTAATCGCCTTCAAAACGATCATCAGTATCGCGTCATTCGCGACGGCTTCGCCGGCCAGCAATGCCGTCCCTTGCCCATAGGAATCCCTGCGAATCAAACTCACCACATAAAAGCCCACCGGCACCACGGTGATCAGCCCGCCGCTCACGGAGCTCTTCAACACTTTGTTATAGTCGTTGAAAATATCGGTCTGGCGTACCTTTCGCTCGAGCGGCGGATCTTCTTTGATGAACGCTGCAGTGCCGCCAACGACAATCGCCGTAGGCAGCCAATGCTTTCCCTTTGCGAGCTTCACCGGAAAAAGCCACATGTCCTTCTCATCGTGCAAAAACCTGGCTGGCATTTTGCGCCAGGAAACTTCCAGGTCCTCAGGAGCAATCGCGGAGTGCGAAGCGGACGTGGACGTACTATTCGGGGGCTGCGGCGTGGGCGGAGCTTGCGACGCTATATCCTGCGCCCGCGTCGCCACCGGCGACGAAATCAATGCAAGGCTCAGAATGGTAAGTGTGGCAAAACGTGCACAGCCTAGGCAGCGGACCATACGATGAACATTCCCCCCCCGAACCGAATAGGCTTGCCAAGACAACCGCACCGGGCATTTGCGTCAAGTAAGATGACACGATCTCACAAAAGGTTCTCCAACTCTACAATCAAGCCCACAGTTCAATGGATTTCAGTCAGCCTGGCCGTCGACCAATTCCAGTACATGCCCAAGACCGCTGCGCCGTTCCAAGCCCACATGAGCGCGCGCATTTGCCCAGGCGTGTACGAACGTTCCTTCCACAGCACGCTGGAGTCCACAACGAACCACAAGACGCCCACGCCTAAGAATCCTGCAATAATCGCATCGTGAAAAAACCGGTAAACTATCGCCGTTTCGATACAGAGGAACGCGGCAATCAGGAACTTCGCGCGGACCGCGCCGATTTGCGTGGCAGTTGTTCGTCGCCCGCTCCGCCCGTCCGGCACGATGTCCATCACTTCGCCCAACACGTGCGAGTGCATGGCGAACAGCGCGCCAAACACAAAGGTCGGCCAGGGAAGCTGCGGCAGATGATTCAGCCAGCTGCTCAGCACAAAAACGAGTAGATAGCTCGCTTGGATCAGCACATCAAACGGAGGACGCCCCTTCCATCCCACGCGCGGAGAATTGTAGAGAGCAACCGCTGTCGCCAGCGCCGCATACCATAGCAAGATTTTCGGTCCGATCACGACCAGAAATAGCGCCAAGAACGGCAGTTGCGCGACCGCAATCTCCCAGTGCAACGCCGCCAATTGCTCCTTCGCGCCCAAAGATCCGAAAAGAAACGTACCCTTCCGCGGGTTATAAACATCCGCTTCTGCGTCCACGATATCGTTGACGCCGTAAAGCACCAGTCCCAGAGGAACCAAAACGTACAAGAGGCCGACCCAAAAAATCCACGAGCGAAGAAAGGCGCGATGCCCCAAAGGCATTAGATAAAACAGGGCCGTGGTGCTCCACAGGCCGGGTCGCGACACCTGCGTAAGAAACACCAGCTCCGACCAGAGCGTACGCTTGGCCACCGAGGCTGGCGCCTGTAACGTTGCCGTTTCCATTGCCCTACAGAAGACTACACAATCTAGCTCTCGGAATGTGCTTCCTTCCTTCACGTCTCCTACCTAGCAAGAGCATCCGCAACCTAGCCCGCGCCTGCGCCTCGATGCTTGTCACAGCCATTCCTTGTTGATAGGCTTGCGCTCCATACTCCGGGTCTCGGTCGGATTCTTGCTTTGCCCAGCCCCAGGCCGGAAGCGCAAAGGAGACCTTTCCATGAAAAACCTTTCCAAGCTCACAATGTGGCTGCTGGTCTTCGCGACCGCCGCGTTGGCCGGCTGCCAGGAGTCTTATCACGAAAAGGAAGAGCGCTATGTGCTCATCGCCGCGAATATCAATTTGCCCTATTGGCAGGAAGCGGGCGCGGGCCTGCGCGACGTCGCGAAGGAGATGGGACTCGGCGTCAAAGCCGAAATGGATGGCCCCGCCTCCTATTCCCCGAAGGAAGAAGTAGACGCCTTCCAAAAGGCTGTCTCCTCACACCCTGCTGGAATTCTTGTCTCCGTGGCAAATCCAGAAATTTTTCAGGCGCCAATCGCTGCCGCCATTGCCAGCGGCATTCCCGTGATTTGTCTCGACTCTGATGCGCCCGATTCCAAGCGCGTAATGTTCATTGGCACGGACAATTTCCGCGCCGGACAGGAAAGCGGCAAGCGCATCGCCGACATCCTAAAAGGTCACGGCGATATCGTGATTGTCACCATTCCGGGCCAGCTCAATTTGGAAGAGCGCGTGCGCGGCGTGAATGACGCCTTGAAGAAATATCCCGGCATAAAAATCGTGCAGACCATCGATGACAAAGGAGATTCCGCAAAGGCCTATGACGCGGTCAATGCCCTTCTCTCCGCCAAGAAGCAAAAAATCGACGGCATTATCTGCCTCGAAGCTTCCGGCGGAGCGGGTGCTGCCGGCGCGCTGCACCGCGTGGACATGACTGGAAAAATCGCCATTGTGTCGTTCGACAAGGATCCCGAGACGCTGGACTGGGTAAACCGCGGCGGCATCAGCGCCACCGTCGTGCAAAAGCCCTATGTGATGGCGTATTACGGCGTGAAATTCCTGGACGACTTGCACCACAACGCGGTGCACGAATTCAAGGATTGGCGCAACGCTCCCGCGTCTCCGCTGCCTGCGTGGGTTGACACTGGCACCGCAATCGTGGACAAGAGCAATCTGGCGGCGTTCCGCGAAGCGCTTACCGCTCACCCGAAACCGCTCTAATCGGAGTTCGTGTACGGCCCGCGCATTAGGCCAAGCCGAACGAAGCGAACGCTGTAATCGAAGCGCAGCCTAGCGCCACGCCCAGCACGATGCCGGCGAGTACGTCGCTCAGGAAGTGCATGCCGAGCACAATGCGCGACGCCGCAATACTGAACGCCACAAAAAACAGCGTCCCCTCCAGCGGCGGATAAAAATAACTGACCACCAGCGCGATCGAGAACGCTGTCATGGTGTGCCCGGAAGGAAAGGAAAACTTATCTGGCGGCAGCACTCTTGACCAGCAGTGCGGCTCCAACTGGCAGGGCCGCGGCCGCTGGCTCAACCTCTTCAGCAGCTTGAACACGAAGATTCCGCAAATGGCTGCTGAGCCCGCCGCGCCGATGGCGGCAAATTTCTGCGGTCCGCCGTAGACCAGCAGCATCACGCCCAGCCCATACCAAAGCCACCCGTCACCCATCCGCGTTGCAGCGATCATCCAGTAACGAATCCATCGCGGCGCGCGCCACCGGTTCAGCCGCCGCATAAGGCGGTGGTCGCGCTGCTCGATGAATCCCCAGACGGCTCGCGAGACGGTCATCGCGTCACCCCAGTACTTCGATCGTCCGCACTCCAAAACGTCAGCTCGCCAAATTCCTCTCCAGACCTGAATCCAACCGGCACAGCAACTGTAGCTGCTTCTCGTCGCTCTCCAGCTTTGCTGACCATCTGCGGCAAAAGCGAATTTCGTTCAGCCAGTGAGTCGCGGTGAACGCCGGAACAAATGCGGTCAACGGCATCAGCGGAAGGGTCCAGGGCTGATCGCTCAGCATCGCCAGCACGATGCGATAAACATCCGCGGTCAGCTTCGCGTAACCCCCGTGTGCCCCGCAAATTACTCCGCAGCCTGCGCGCAGTCCCGCAAGAAATTCCTCTGCCGTTCGCGCGCCGGGCACTTCTGTATAGGTACGCCCCACACCGGCAATGGTGTGCGAGTCGCTTCCTGCTATACCCACTTTCCCCAGTCGCCTCGCTAATTTCTCCGCACTGGCATTCGCCTTCGTCCACATCTGCCCGTTGCGGACTTCAAACGCCGGCACATACGCAAACCAGCGGAAATCTTCTGCGTCGCGGCTACCCGTCAAGCCCGAAAAAACGTGGTTCACGCTGAAGAAGAGTTTGCGCTCCGTCAGATACATCAACAGCGCGATAAAATCGCTGCGGCGTCGCTGTATTTCCGCATGGTCGCGCTCGCTAATCCCGTAAACGCCCAAGTGCATCTGCGTGCCGCTCGGCATCCGAACGGTCACTTCCTCGCTCAGAAAAAACTCCGGATAGTGCCGCAACTCCTCGACCGCGTCGATGGAATCGTGGTCGGTTATGGTTACAATGGACATGCCAAGGTGCTTGAGCCGCTCATACACTTCCGTCGGGTCGTTGTACGACTCGCGGCAGATTCGGCTCAAACCAGGCGCGTCGAACATTCCCGAAGCAACCGAGTGAACATGAAGGTCGCATCGCATGGATTTATTTTGCGCTGGCGATATGAACAATCTGTGAAGAGGCCGCAAATTCTAGGTAAATGTGCCTATGGAACTGCTTGAGCACATGAGACTTCCATCGTTATCCACATGGCATGGAGAGTGCTCTTCCCAGCGAAGCTCAGGCGTATGCCAGAATGCCCGCAATGAAGAAAATAAACGTTGTCTTCCATGACGGCGGCGGCGGCCACCGCAATGCCGCCGTTGCTTTGCAGACCGTTGCCGCCCAGGAGCAACGCCCCTGGCAGATCGAGCTGATTCAGTTCCAGGAACTCACCGATCAGCTCGACATCCTGCGCAAGCTCACCGGCATCCGCATTCAAGAACAGTACAATGTACTCCTGCAAAATGGCTGGACTTTGGGCAGCGTCTATCTCTTGCGTCTGCTGCAAGCGACAATTCGCGCATTCCACCGCCGGCTCCTGCGCCTGCTCGAAAATTTCTGGCGCGAAAAGCCCGCCGACCTGCTCGTCTCCGTCATTCCACATTTCAATCGCGAACTCTGCCAGAGCTGGAGCAAAATCTGCCCTGGCCGCCCGTTCGTCACGCTCATTACCGACCTTGCCGACTTCCCGCCGCACTTTTGGATCGAGGCGCTGGAAGAGCAGTATGTCATTGCGGGCACGGAGCGCGCCGCGGAGCAAGCTCGCTCGCTCGGTCACGACAACGCGCACGTCTTCCGCACCTCTGGCATGATCCTGCGACCCGAGTTTTACGCGCCGGACAATACTGATCCTATCGCGCTGCGCCAAGAGCTGGGGCTGCGCCCGGATCTAACCACCGCGATCGTCTTATTCGGCGGCCACGGCTCCAAAGTGATGTACGACATCACCTGCCGCCTCGACGCCGCGCAACTCCCTCTGCAGCTCATCCTGATTTGCGGCCGCAACGAAGAGCTCGCCGCAAAATTCAACGCCCATCCGTGGCGCATGCCGGTAAAAGTGATTGGCTTTACAAAGGAAATCCACAAATTGATGCACGCCGCCGACTTCCTCATCGGCAAACCCGGCCCTGGCAGCATCGCCGAAGCCATGGTGCGCAAGCTCCCTGTGCTGATCGAATGCAACGCTTGGACGCTCCCGCAGGAGCGCTATAACGCCGAGTGGGTCGCGGAAAAAGGAGTCGGCATCGTGCTGCGCAGCTTCCGCGAAGTGGTCAGCGGCGTCCAACGCATGCTCGATGCCGTAACTTTGGCCCAGTTCCGCAAAAACGTCGCCGCGCTCGAAAATCGTGCGATCTTCGAAATCCCGGAAATCCTCGCCGAACTCCTCCGTGAATCCG
Source organism: Candidatus Acidiferrum sp. (assembly GCA_035602505.1). Lineage (GTDB taxonomy): Bacteria > Acidobacteriota > Terriglobia > Acidiferrales > UBA7541 > Acidiferrum. Next base: position 24,233 of record DATNMD010000010.1, on the reverse strand, counting down.
AAAACGCGCAAGCGTCTCGGTTGGCGGCCGGAACTTTGAAGACTGTACGCTAGCGCAGGATTTTCTGGAGTTCGGGCTTACAGCCGCGCGTGCTCCGCGCGATCCTTGTGCCGCAAACGCGGCCCTGCGCCCGGATTGTCTCCGCTGTAATGATTTCGCGACTTCGCGCAAGACGTCGCCCACCACCGCGACGCATATTTCGGCAGCTCGCACATCTTCACGCAGCTTCCCAGCCTCTTCGCTTTTGAACAATGGCAGTAACAGCCCCCGGCTTGCGTCGATTTCAGCCGGCTGGGCGTGTCCGCCAGCAAACTCCAGGACATCACCAAGAGCGCGCTGCCCAGCAGTAGCAATCGCCACAGCAGCGTTTTCGGGGAAATGTACGGTGTGAAACGTCCGCGCATGCCCGATTCTCTTGCCGTTTCGGCAAAAAACCGATAGCGCGTCGCGGCTGTAAAAAACGTTACCGTGGTCCTAGAACTAGGTCCGCCGCCCCCACCACTGCGCACGACACTTGTTTTCGGTGTTCAAGAACGATATCAACTCAACGCCCAATTCCCGATTCAGTTGGAGATCCGTTCCAAACTTGAATTCGCAATCCGATTCGGCACGAATCGTGACACGTTGAACATGGCGAAGGTTTTTGTAAATAAAGCAGTTACGGCTTTAGCGACAGATCAAGCGCATTGGCGGAAGGCGTGCATTGCATCAAAGCGTTGGCGCGTTTCCGATGACGAATTAAGAAGGGCGATGAGCGAGGGGGAAGGGGCTTGCTCGCCGCGCTTCAAGGTTCGTTCCCACCTGCCTCTGAGAGGGAAGCTAGGATGGATGACCCCACGCGTCGGTGTGAAAACGACACCGACAAATGGAAACGCGTCACTCGGGGCTCTTGTTCCCAAGCAAGGGCCCCACTTTTTTTGCCAAGTGGGACAGCCATTTCTGGCTGTCCTCCGCACTGTGAACTGTCTCTAGAAATCCGCTGCACTAATTAACCTTCCGCACCACCGGAATATTCAATTGCCGCAGCACATGCGCCACTTCCGTATCCCGCAGGCGTGAGGCGTCATACTCGAACGACAGATGACTCTTGTCATCGATCCGGAAGCGCCGCAAACCATAGGTGTTTGCAAACGTTCCAAGCGCGCGAAGCTGTTCTTCCATCAGCGGCTTCTGCAATTCGTAAGTTGCTTCCACGAGTGTCATGGCCGCATAGTAGCACAGACTTCAGTCTGCGCTTTCCGCGTTGTCAGATGGGTTTGGATAGGTACGCTTGCTCAATATAGGGGTAGGGGGTATACTGCAAGCCAGGGAACCGAGAAATGCCCGCGACCAGCGAACGGCGACGTCGAGCAAACGCTGCTTGTGCATGCGACACCGGCGCGCGCAAGGCGGTTGCCGTCGATCCTGAAATCAAAGCGGCCAATCGCCACCGCCTGCGCCGCATCGAAGGCCAAATCCGCGGCCTGCAAAAAATGGTGGAAGACGACCGCTACTGCCCGGACATCATCATGCAAATCGCCAGCGTGCAGGAAGCGCTGCGCGGCGTCGCGCGCAACCTGATGCGCAATCACTTGCACCATTGCGCTACGAAAGCCCTGCGCAGCGGCAGGAAACAAGAAAGCCAGGCGATGTATGACGAGCTGCTCGAATTGATTTATGCGCATTTGCGCTGAGCTCGAAAGAGCGAAAATAAGTAAGTCGTGAAGTAATAGAGCAAGGAGATGAGTTTGGAACGCGATCCAGTTTGCGGCATGAGTGTTGATCCTAATCAAGCCGCCGCGAAAGTAGAGCACGGCGGAAAAACCTACTACTTCTGCGCGCCGGGCTGCGCGAAGCGTTTCCAGCAAGCTCCTGAAAAATATTTGCAACCCGCGAAAACGCAAGCCGCTCCATCCGGCTTGGTAAACCTGCATGGCGCCTCACTGTCCTCCGCGGCAGCCGCGCCGGCCACAAAGGATGCAGCACAAGCAAGACACGAACCTTCAGTTGTGCCGACTGCCGACGAAGCGAAGCGTCAGCCAACCTCTAAAGGGCCCACCGGCGATAAGCAAGTCCGCTACACCTGCCCGATGCATCCGCAAATTGTCCAAATCGGCCCCGGCACTTGCCCGATCTGCGGCATGGCGCTCGAGCCCATGGATGTGTTCGCCGAAGTAGAAGCGGACCCGGAATACGACTCCATGCGTTTGCGCTTCTGGGTCAGCGCCGTGCTTTCCGTGCCTCTGCTCGTTCTGGGGATGTTCGGCGAGTCGCTCGGCCTGCACCTTGTGCCCACAGCCCTTCACTGGATCGAGTTCGCTCTTGCGACTCCGGTTGTGCTCTGGGGCGGCTGGCCGTTCTTTCAACGATTTTGGGCCTCGCTTGTGAATCGCTCTCCCAACATGTTCACGCTGATCGGCCTGGGGACTGGCGCCGCATATCTCGACAGCGTAATCGCAACCGTCTTCCCGCAGATTTTTCCTGCGTCCTTCCGTGACATGCACGGAGGGGTGCCCGTTTATTTCGAGGCCGCGGCGGTAATTACCACGCTGGTGCTGCTCGGCCAGGTGCTCGAGCTGCGCGCGCGCCAGCGCACTTCCGGAGCAATTCGCGCGCTGCTCAATCTCGCCCCGCAGCAAGCGCATCGGATCGCTGCCGATGGCTCAGAAAAAGACATTCCCCTCGGCGAAGTGCAGCGCGGCGATCGCCTGCGCGTCCGGCCTGGCGAGCGCATTCCTGTCGACGGCAAGATTCTTGAAGGCGCAAGCGCGGTCGACGAATCGATGGTGACCGGCGAAGCCATGCCCGTGGACAAATCCGTCGGCGACAAAGTCATCGGCGGCACGCTGAACGCCAGTGGCAGCTTCGTCATGGAAGCCGAACGCGTTGGAAGCGAAACCATGCTTGCGCAAATCGTCAAGCTGGTCAGCGAAGCGCAACGCAGCCGCGCGCCGATGCAGCGCTTGGCGGACAGAGTTGCCGCCTACTTTGTGCCCGCGGTTGTTGTGACGGCTGTTCTGGCATTTCTTGGATGGATGCTCTTCGGTCCCGAGCCGCGCTTTGCTCATGCGCTGGTCGCCGCTGTCTCAGTGCTCATCATCGCTTGCCCGTGCGCCTTGGGCCTCGCTACGCCAATGTCCATCATGGTAGCCGTAGGACGCGGCGCGCAGGCTGGCGTGCTCGTCCGCAACGCCGAAGCCCTCGAAACGCTCGCCAAAGTGGACACCCTGGTCGTCGATAAGACCGGCACGCTGACCGAAGGCAAGCCCCGCGTCACAGGCATAAAGGTGTTCACGGGAAGCAATTTCACAAACGACTCGCTGCTTTCTATTGCTGCGAGCCTCGAGCGCCTAAGCGAGCACCCTCTTGCCCGCGCGATTGTGTTCGCCGCGGAGGAGAAGAAACTGCCGCTTTCCACTCCAAGTGAGTTTCGCGCCATTTCCGGCCGCGGTGTGGAGGGTTTCGTCTCTGGCAAACGAGTTGTTGCAGGAACAGCAAGCTTTTTGCGCGAGCAGGGAATTGAGATCCCCAGGGAACAGCAAGCAGCCGATCCGCAGCAGTATTCCTCCGCTGCGACGCCCGTGTACGTGGCGGTGGACGCCCGCCCGGTCGGGGTCATTCTCTTGTCAGATCGAATTAAACCCTCCGCCCGCGAAGCGATTCGCGCCCTGCGTGCGGACGGAATACGTTTGGTTATGCTCACCGGCGACCGCCGCGCCGTCGCAGCGATTGTGGCACGTGAACTCGGCATCGAAGAAGTCGAAGCCGAAGTCCAGCCGCAGCAAAAAGCCGAGATCGTGAAGCGCCTGCGCAGTCAGGGCCGCATTGTGGCTATGGCCGGCGATGGCATCAACGACGCGCCAGCACTCGCGGCCGCCGACGTGGGCATCGCCATGGGAACCGGCGCCGACGTAGCCATTGAAAGCGCTGGAATCACGCTGCTAAAGGGCGATCTGCGCGGCATCGTGCGCGCCCGTCGGCTGAGCCGTGCCACGATCAAAAATATCCGCCACAATCTCGCCTTCGCTTTCCTCTACAACACGCTGGGAATACCTATTGCCGCAGGTGTCTTCTATCCATTCTTCGGCTGGCTGCTTAGCCCCATGCTGGCCAGCGCCGCCATGAGCTTCAGCTCCGTCTCCGTAATCGCCAACGCCCTCCGCCTCCGCAAAGCCCCGCTGTAAATTGCAGCTCGATTTATGTGGACCTCGCGCGCTGCTTTTCGTCTATTCACCAGATGCGAGTGGAACATTTGGTGTGTGTGTCGCGTATTGGTAGGTAGTGGCGGCTGATGCATGCGAGTTCATTGAGTGGGAGTCCTCTATGTCGAGCAATGGCAACGGCTTAAGCAACGGAAAAGACCGCAAGCGGCGCCGGCGTCGGATTATCTGGATTAGCGTCGCGGTGCTGATTCTGGCGGGCGGCGGCTATGGCGTGATGGCGGCGCTGCGGCCCAACCGCACGATCGACCCTTCAAAGCTTGCTTCCGTCGAGCGCGGCGATTTGGCGCGCGTGGTGGTGGCTACGGGGAAAATCCAACCTCTCTCGAAAGCGGAGATCAAATCCAAAGCCAGCGGCATTGTGAAGCAGATTTTCGTGGACTATGGCGACCGCGTGAGAGTGGGTCAGGTGCTTGCCGAATTGGACAAGGTGCAGCTCGCGGCCATCGTGCGCGGAGCCAGCGCGAATCTGGAAGCTGCGGAGGCCACTCTCGCTTCCGCGAAAGCGACACTCGAACGCAACAAAGTAGATGCCGAAGGGCCCGACGTTCCGTTTCTGAAGCTCAGCATGGAGCGCGCTGAGCGCGAATTCAAGGAAGGCGTTGTGTCCAGGTCGGTGGTCGAGGACGCGCAGAAGAATTATCAGATGGGGCTAAACAAGCAAGTCAGCGCGCAGACCAACCTGACAGTGTCGAAGGCCGATATTGCCAAAGCTGGAGCCCAGGTAGCACAGGCCAGGGCTGCGCTCGAGAACGCTCAAGAAGATCTGAAAAACTCCACGATCGTGAGTCCGATCGATGGCTTGGTCTTGTCGCGGGACGTGAACGTTGGCGATGCGGTGAGTTCCATCCTGATTCTGGGCTCGCAAGCCACGCCGATCATGACGCTTGGCGATGTCAGCGAGGTGTATGTGCAGGGCAAAGTCGATGAGGCCGACATCGGCAAAGTGTACCTGAACCAGCCGGCGCGCATTGTGGTGGAGTCGTTCAAGGACAAAAAATTCGTCGGCAAAGTGACGAAGATTTCCCCGCTTGGCAAAGAAAAAGACAATGTGACCACGTTCGAGGTGCGCGTTTCTATCTCCAATTCCACCGGCGAGCTGAAGGCCAACATGAGCGCGAACGCCGAAATCATGCTGGAAGAAAAGAAAAACGTACTGATGGTCCCGGAAGCGTCGCTCATCTACGACAAAGAACGCAACGCTACCGTCGAGAGTCCCGACGCCAAATCCGCCAACGGACGGAAGAAAATTTCAGTGAAGCTCGGCATTTCTAACGGCGTCAAAACAGAAATTCTGCAAGGCCTCAACGAAAAACAACAGGTCATCCTGCAGTAGTTGCGGCAGCGACTCCTATGTCCTTTCGCGATCTACTTAAAGACACGTTGGCCACGCTCTGGGCGCACAAACGGCGCACGCTGCTGACCATGTTCGGCATCGCTTGGGGCATCATCTCCATCACCGTGATGGTTGCCGCTGGCGAAGGCCTCGGCGTGGGCATTCAGAGGAACCAAGAAACTTTCGGCAAAGATGTGATGATTGTTTTTTCCGGACGCACCAGCATGCAAGCGGGTGGTACCCGCGCGGGCCGTGTGATTCATTGGGGCGAAGAGGATTACATCCAAGTGGCGAAGGAATCGCCGGCCTGCAAATACGTGATGCCGGAGCTCGGCAACGAGGTGAAAGCACACAGCGCATTTAACAGCGGCACGATTGATACGGTTGGCTCGCTGCCGCCGTTCAGCCAGATCCGCAGCGTTGATGTGGCGGAAGGCCGCTTCTACAACGACGAGGACAATGCCGAGGCGCGCAACGTCGCATTCCTCGGAACGGAAACGAAAAAGCAGCTTTTCGCCGAGCGCGATGCGATTGGCGCGACGATTTCGCTGAACGGTACTCCGTATCGCGTAATCGGCGTGATGAAGACCAAGGACCAGAATTCCAGTTACGACGGTTTCGACACGCGCAAGATTTTCATTCCGTTTAATTCCATGCGCCGCGATTTTCCCAACAAGCCGCCGGCGGTGAAACACACCGTTGACCGCATTCTAGTTGCGCCGTGGTCGCTCGAAACGCATCCCGATTGCGTGAGGCAAGTGCGCCGCGTGCTGGGACGTCTGCACAACTTCGATCCCCGCGACAAAGAAGCCGCCAGCATCTGGGACACGGTAAAGAACGCGCAAGCGAACCGGCTCATCATCGTGGGCATGGAAGTGTTCATGGGCGCCGTCGGCGTAGCGACACTCTTTTTAGGCGGACTCAGCGTAATGAACGTGATGCTGGTTTCCGTGCGCGAGCGCACGCGCGAGATCGGAGTGCGCATGGCCCTGGGCGCGACGCGCGAATCAATCCTTCGCCAATTTTTCCTTGAGACGATCTTTGTCGTTGCGATCAGTGGCGGAACGGGCTTGTTCGTCGCGTACGGTTTCTGCAGCTTGGTAAATCTGCTGCCCATGCCGCCATTCTTCGCGGGTCTGCTCGCAAACTGGAAGCTTGGCGCAATTTCCGTGGCCCTGCTCGCCCTGATTGCAGTTCTGTCCGCGCTCTACCCAGCAAATCGCGCCGCCTCCGTCGATCCCATCGAGGCGCTGCGCTTTGAGGCAGGTGGCTGATGCTGCGCGAAATTTTCAAGGAGTCTTGGGCGGCGCTGGGACGGAATCCAGTGCGCAGTTTGCTCACGATGACGGGCATCGCGTGGGGCATCGTCGCGGTCACCTTGCTGTTGAGTTACGGATCCGGATTTCGCAGCGTGCTTATGTATACGTTTGAAGTTTTTGGCAAAGGCGCGGTGGTGTGCTGGCCGGGGACTACTAGCGAGCAGGCTGGCGGAGAGCGGGCGGGGAAGCAGGTTCGCTTCGAGCAAGAAGACGCGGAGTGGGTGAAGGCGCAGTCGCCGTTGATCAAGCGTGTCACTTTGGAGACGGTGCGGTTTCAAGGCATTTCTCACGATCAGCGGCTTTCGGACACGGCGATACGCGGCGTTTATCCCGAATATGGCGAGATGCGTAACGAGATGCCTTTGGAAGGGCGGTGGATTTCTCCGGAAGACATCGCGGAGCGGCGGCGCGTGGTTTTTCTCGGTGCGCTGTTGCGAAAAAAACTATTCAGCGGGACTCCGGCGATTGGCGAGACGGTGCGCATCAACGGCGTGCGCTTCAACGTGATTGGCTCGATGGATACAAAATTTTCGGATAGCAATTATTTCACTAGCGACGACGAGTCCGCGTTCATTCCGTACACGGCGGCGGGCGATTTGTGGGATGCACGCTACGCCAGCGTGATGCTGTTCGAGCCGATCGCTCCCAGTTTTGAGGCGAACGCGATGCTGCAATTTCGCGCGGCGATTGCCAGCCGGCAGCGCTTCTCCGCGAGCGATAAGCGCGCGATCACGATGTTTGGTCGGCAGCAGTTCAAGCCGATTTACGACGGGATTACAATTGGGATTGAAGCGCTGCTGTTTTTTGTTGGCGCGATGACGCTGGGAATCGGCGGCGTCGGCGTGATGAACATCATGCTGGTGTCCGTAGAGGAGCGGGTTCGGGAGATTGGCTTGCGGCGCGCGCTGGGGGCGCGGAAGTCGCACATCCGGTGGCAATTCTTGATGGAGGCGCTGGTGATGACATTGGCGGCCGGCGCGATTGGCATGCTGCTGTCGGAGGCGATTACGTCTGCGATTGGCACGTTGCCGTTCCTGGGACCGGCCTATGAAGATGATTCCGGCAAGGTCGACATTCACCTGCGGATCTCGTTGCTCACGATGATGCTTTCGACGGGGATTCTGATCGTCGTCGGGGTGCTGAGCGGATGGCTGCCCGCGATGCAGGCGGCAAAACTGGACCCGGTGGAAGCACTAAGGTACGAATGAGCGGGTACGGAGCCGCCATACCCCCCACCCCTATCGTCAACAAAAGAGTGTGGAACTGACTGATTTGGTGAGCCTTAGTCGATTCCCATCGCGCAAAAGAGTGCGCAACCTACCGATATGACTTGGGTTACATCGAAGTAATAGCAAATAAAAGGCTTACATTGAAAGCGGAAGAACGGAACCCGCGGAAAGCGTACGTTTACCCAAGGAAGAGTGTATCATAAACTAAACAAAAGTCAAGGGGAATCGGCGAGGCCAAGTTAGTTTTGGGCGAGGAGGGCGTCGAAGTAGGCGCGCATTTCGGGGGAGTCCCACTCCTGGAATCCGATGACCTTGCGGGCGATCTTGCCGTGGCGGTCGATGATGTACGCTTCGGGGATCATAGAGGTGCCGTAAGAGAGGGCGATGGGAGAACTGCGGTCCTTGGTAGCGGGGTCGCGGTAACTGGGGAAGGTCACGCCCTGGTCGATAAGGAATTTGGAGAAGGCGTAGGGGTCTTCGTCGGCGGCGACTCCGAGTACGAGAGCATTGCGAGACTCAATGTACTTGTGGAGGCGGTTGAGCGAGGGGGCTTCTGAAACGCAGGGTGGGCACCAACTGGCCCAGAAATCCAGGACCACCACCTTGCCGCGGAAGTCTGACAAACGAAGGGGCTTACCGGAGACGTCGAGGGAGAAATCCTTGGCGGTTGTCCCGGCGATGGAGGCTTCGCCCTGGCGGTAGCTGGGCATGGCGAAGGCGACGATCATACCAATCCCGAGGGCCAGCGCGCCCCAAGCCAGGAGTCTTCGGCCCGTTCCCATGAATGCTATACTAACGTAACTGCCCCGAATCGCGAACCGTCGCTCCAACAACAACATGTCGACTGATTCCCCGAAGAGCGAAGCCGCTGCTGCCGTCTCTGAACCCTCGCCTAATGAGCGTATTACGGCGATTGTGCCGGCGCGCAACGAAGAGATGACGATTGAGACGTGTGTGAGATCGCTCGCACGGCAGGGGGAGATTGCAGAGATCTTTGTGGTGAACGATCATTCGACCGATCGCACGGCGGAGGTTGTGCGCGGACTGATGGGGGAAATCCGGAATTTGCAGTTGCTGGAGGCGCGGGAGATTCCCGCCGGGTGGCTCGGCAAGAATCATGCAGTGTGGGAGGGCGCGAAGCACGCGACGAGCCGATGGCTATTGTTCACGGATGCGGATGCCGAGCTGCGGGATGGAGCTACGGCGCGGGCTTTACGTATTGCGGAGGAGACACGTGCGGCGCTTGTGTCGTTTTCGCCGGAGCAAATCACCGAGGCTTGGTACGAAAGGGCTCTGATTCCGTTTGTGTACTACCGCCTGGCCAAATACTTCCCGTACGACGCGGTGAATGACGCAAAGTCGGGGGCGGCCGCGGCGAACGGTCAATTCTTGATGATTCGCGGCGATGTCTACGATGCGATTGGCGGGCATGAGAGTGTTGCGGGAGAAGTGTTGGAGGATGTTGCGCTGGCGAAGCGGGCGAAAGCGGCGGGATATCGGATTTGGTTTGGTTCGGGCGCAGAGGTAGTGTGCGTGAGGATGTACCGCTCGTTCGGAGCGATGTGGGAGGGATGGAAAAAGAACCTGTATTTATTGGTGGGAGGGACGCCCGGCGCGGTGTATCGCGAGTTGTTTTCCGTAGTGCCATGGATTCCGTTTGCTTTACTAGCTCTCGGGTTGAAAGCGCCGATTGCCTTTGTGGCGGGATTAGGGCTTCTGTTAGCGCGGCATGCGGTATATGCGAGCACGCTGTTGCGTAACCAATTCAGGGGTATCTACATCCTGTATTACATACCGGCCGTGGTGTTGTATGCGGGTGTGCTTTGGGCGTCGTACCGGGCACATGCGCAAGGAGTTGTGGAGTGGAAGGGGCGGCGGGTTTCGGTGAAAGCAGCGGGGTAGCGAGAGCGATATGGTTTTGATTACGCGGAAGATCGAGTTTTCGGCTTCGCATCTTTACCACAATCCGGCGCTTTCGCCGGAGGAGAACCGGCGCGTCTTTGGCAAGTGCAATAATCCACACGGACACGGACACAATTACACGCTGGAAGTTACGGTGGCGGGAGAGCCGGACCCGGTTACCGGGATGGTGTTGGATTTGAAGGAATTGAAGGAGATTTTGGAGCGCGAAGTGATGCAGCGGATGGATCACCGGTTTTTGAATTATGAGGTGGCGGAGCTGAAGGGGCAGATTCCGACGTGCGAGAACATTGCGCGGGTGATCTGGGAATTGCTGGACCCCAAGATCAAGCAGGGACGGTTGCATCGCGTGCGGTTGCACGAATCAGCGGATTTGTTTGCGGATTGTTATCGGAATGGAGCGGGAGCGGTTTAGTGGAAAACGCAACGCGTAGCGGGAACGATCTTGCCGAGCTGGGGCGCAGCAATGCTGCGCCCCCACGGCCGGCGGGAGTGAAAATTGAATTGGGGCGGCGGTACCGGTTCGCGGCTTCGCACCGGTTGCATACGGAGAAGTTGAGCGAGGAGGAGAACGCGCGGGTGTTCGGGAAATGCGCGAATCCTTACGGACACGGGCACAACTATGTGCTGGAGGTCAGCGTCTCGGGTGACGTGGATCCGGCGACGGGGATGATAGCGAATTTGGCGGAGCTGGATAGCTTTGTAGAGCGCGAGGTGCTCGAGGCATTCGATCATCATTCGCTGAATGAGGACGTCGAGGCGTTTCGAAATGTTGTGCCGACGACGGAGAATGTGTGCATCGAGATTTTTAGGCGGCTGAAGAGATTTCCGAGCGCCAAGCTGGAGCGGGTGCGGGTGCAGGAGACGACGAATAATAGCTTTGAATATGCGGGAGAGAATGGAAGGGAGCGGTTGTGACCAAACCAACGGAAGAGATTTTACTCAACGAGAACAAAGAAGGCGCGAAGCTGGAGAGCGTGGCGTCTCTGGTGCGGAAGATGATTGCACTGATCGGGGAAGATCCGGAGCGCGAAGGATTGAAGAAGACGCCGGAGCGGTATGAAAAGGCGCTGAAGTTCTTGACCAGCGGGTATCACCAGAACGTGGATCATCTGCTGAACGGCGCGACGTTCAGCGTGTGTTATGACGAGATGGTGGTGGTGAAGGACATTGAGTTTTTCAGTTTGTGCGAGCATCACTTACTGCCATTTTTCGGGAAGGCGCACGTGGCCTATTTGCCGAGCAAGAAGGTGATTGGTTTGAGCAAAGTGGCGCGGCTGGTGAATATGTTTGCGCGACGGCTGCAGATTCAGGAGCGCATGACTAGCCAAATTGCGCACGCTCTCGAGGAAAAAATCGCGCCGCAGGGAGTTGGGGTGATTATCGAGGCGCGGCACTTGTGCATGCAGATGCGCGGGGTCGAGAAGCAGCATGGGCAGGCGGTGACCAGCGCGATGCTGGGGGCGTTTCGAGAGAACAAGCAGACGCGGGATGAGTTCTTGGCCCTGGTGGGGAAAAAGCAGAGCTGAGCGCGTGGTTCAGCGGAGCTTGCGACGCTTTGCGGCGGCGCGGGCGCGGCGGACGCGGTCGCGATTGCCGCAGGTCCGATCATTACACCAGCGGCGAGTGCTTCCCTTCGTGACATCGTAGTAGGCCCAGCGGCAGGCGTCGTTAGCGCAAATTTTCACGCGCTCGCGGCCGTAATTGGTCAATGTGTTGGCGAGCGACGCGGCAATCCTCGATAAAATCCAAGGCCAGCCGGACCGAACCGGTGAAAGCTCTGCGCGAAAACCATTTTGGTCCTGGAAGAGTTTCTGGCAGCCAGGCACCATGAGCGCGGCATTGAGCGTGCGGATGTCGCTGGCGCTAAGAGTGCGGCCGGCGGCTAAATTTTCGGCGACGCCGCGCAGGAACTCGCGAAAATCGGCAAGCGCACGGCGCGGAGCGGAGGCCGGAAGGGGGGCCGACAAGCGAAAATGACGCAAGAAATTGGCGAGCCAGAAGGGATTGCTGATATGGTCGGTCAGACGGCCAAAGCCGTCACGCTCCTGGCTGTTGACGAGGTCGATCCAGGCAAACTGGCTGCCGAATCCGGCTTTGCGATAATCCTGCAGGGTGCGAATCATGGTAATGAGATAAAGGCGCTTGACTCGTTACTGGAGCCGCACTATTCTCATGTAATGAGTATAGCAGATATAGGTCGTTACATGCCAGATGATGTTGGTATCACCCCGGTGAAAGCGGGGCGCCCATCATGAGCAGCGACAGCGCCACCGCAATTACGCAAGCTGCCAGCGCCGAAGCTGTGCTTGCGAGCCGGGCGCGCAGTATGCGCATTCGAGTTGCACTGGCCTTCTTCGCGATTTACATCATCTGGGGCTCAACATACCTGACCATCCGCTATGCAGTCGAAACTATACCTCCGCTGTATACTGCGGGATTCCGGCACTTGGTAGCGGGCACGTTCCTGCTGCTATGGTGCGTGTGGAAGAAGCTGCGGCCAACCAGGGCGCAATTGCGTGCTAGCGTTGTGATCGGAGCGCTGTTCTTCCTGGGCGGGCATGGCGCGCTGCACTGGGCGGAGCAGAGAATCAACTCCGGCCTGGCTTCTCTTTTGATTGCAACCGAGCCAATCTTTGTTTTTGTGATTGCCGCGGCCGCGGAAAAGCGCTGGCGCATGAACACTCGCTTGCTGGCGGGGATTGTGCTTGGCCTGGGCGGCGTGGCGCTACTGTTTGGGAAGAATACGCTTACCGCTGGGCCGGGAATGGCGATTGCGGCGGTGGTTACGTTGCTGGGCGCGCTCTCCTGGGCGGTCGGCATCATTTATTCACGCAGGTCGCATCTCTCCGGCCATCCGCTGCTGCTTTCCGCCCTTTCGTTGATTTCGGGCGCGCTGCTGCTGTTGGTCGCAGGAACCGCTATGGGGGAGGGCCGGGGTTTTCATTTTGCGGCCGTCTCGCATCGTTCGTGGATGGCGCTAGCGTATCTCATATTGTTCGGCTCGGTGATTGCGTTCACGGCGTACAACTGGCTGCTGGAGCACTATTCGCCGACGCTGGTAGCAACGCACACGTACGTGAATCCCATCGTGGCGGTGTTGCTGGGATGGCTGCTGGCGAATGAGGCCGTGACGCTCAATGTGGCGATGGCCGGGGCGATGGTGATTGGCGCGGTGGTGCTGGTCGACCGCGGCACGACGCAGTTGCAAGCCCGGAGCTAGATACGGCTCGGACAGCCAGAAATGGCTGTCCCACATGAACTACTTCGCGGTGATGTCGACGGACGCGCGAGTGTTTTCCCACTCCATGCGCAGCGTGCAACCCTTTGCATTTTGATCGAAGGCGATGGTGAAATTCTCGACGGGAGAGGACGTTTTCGAGACCTTCATGTCGATACGAGCGAGATCGTTTTCCGTGCCGGGATAAGCGGTGCCCCATTCGCCGGTCTTCTTGCTGACGATGAGAGTCCATTTATCTTCGCCGGGAACGGTGAAGATTGTGTATTTGCCGGCGGGAATGGCTTTTCCGCCGACGGTAATGTCGGAAGTGGTGACGAACGTGGTGGCTTCATTGGCTCCCGCACGCCAAATCTCGCCGTAAGGAACCAAGCCTCCAAAAATTTTGCGGCCCTTGGCGCGCGGGCTGGAGTAATCGACAGTGATGGTCTTGCCATCAGGCAGCTTGCACTCGGCTTTGGCAGGAGGGCTGGGGCGGGATGATTTGTCCTGTTGAGCGAGAAGTACGATGCCAGTGAGGGTGAGAGTTGCAACCAAAGCGCTGCCAACTATGATTGGGTTACGCATGTATGTCCTCCGACGGGGAACTTTATCACGGGCTTGGAAGCAAGGCGGAAGAATTCCGGTCGTCCGCTTGAAACGTGCTGGGCCCTTGGGGATTAGACGTACGGTTTCTGCGTTAGTGGAGGCCTACGCAAAGCCGAAGTCGGCCTCAGGTGAGGACTCGGTAGTGAGTCAGTTCGATGTGACTGAAGGTGGCCGACAAGAGCCATGCTACAATACTTACTATGAAGCCTAACTCCAAAAAGCTTGGAACATCGCCCATTGTTTGGTCACTTGCTTGGGCATTTGCCATCATTGCCACGGCTTTTTTATTCAAAGGCAATCCGGCCAAGGATTGGATTGAGGCAGGCCTCATTATAGGAGCACTCGCCATTGTGGCGCTGAAGCCCCAGCGACTTGTTTGCGTCCGCTAGATAGATTCCATTATTGCAATCCGCTGCTATAACTTCTTCCGGATTCACCAAAGGCTACGCGTAACCCCGGCAATGGCCGCTTGCGTGACCGACCATGTTTGGGATATCTCCGATATCGCGGCCCTGTTGGAATGAGAGTGAGTCACCGCCGAGGATTCTGATTGCTTTACAGTTTTGTTTGTATTGTGTTAGCCTGAATTGGTCGAAGAGAAGAGGAAAAAATTCAGGGGACGACGGAGAGGGGAACTTGAGCGAAGCCAAGGCAGTGTTGATCGAACAGTTCCGATCACATATTAAGGACACAGGCTCACCGGAAGTGCAGATCGCGCTTCTGAGCGAGCGGATCAACTACCTGACGACGCATCTCAAGTCCCACGTAAAAGACCACGCATCCCGCCGCGGGTTAATCATGATGGTAAACAAACGGCGGCGCTTGCTGGACTATCTCAACCGCCGGGACCCGGATCGGTACCGCGAGATTGTTGAACGCCTTAGCCTGCGCAAGTAGCCGCGGTTTAGAACAGCGGCATCCACTGCGTTTCTGCGAAGTGACAAATTCCAGTGGGAGTGTGTCGGCGGGTTGCTTTGTGGCCGCCAGTGAATTGTCAGGCGATCGGCTGTAGTTTAGCCGGCGTTCTCGTGGTGTAGACCGGCGTTAGCGTCAGCCTCGCAACACCTCTCATCTCTTCCTGCTTACAAATGAGCGGAGACGCATTCTCCGCAGAAATGCTCCGCTGAGGCGGAGCCAAAAGGAAAATTAGTTATGTCAGAAAACAATGTTACGCCCGCTCCACATCAAGTTACGGTGGAGGTTGGCGGGCGCCCGCTGATTCTGGAGACGGGCAAAATCGCCAAGCAGGCGAACGGCGCGATTGTGGCGCGTTATGGGGATACCGTGGTGCTGACCACGGCTTGCATGGCGCCGACGGCGAATGACCGCGATTTTCTGCCGTTGACGGTGGACTATCGCGAGAACACCTACTCGGCGGGAAAAATTCCGGGCGGATTTTTCAAGCGCGAAGGACGGCCGTCGGAAAAAGAGATTTTGACTTCGCGGCTGATTGACCGGCCGATGCGGCCGCTATTCCCGGAGTCATGGCGGAATGAGACGCAGATCGTGAGCATGGTGCTGTCGGCGGACAGCGACAACGATCCGGATGTGATCGCTGTGACGGGAGCGTCGGCAGCTGCCTACTGCTCGGATTTGCCGTTCGAGAAGCCGATTGCGGCGGTGCGCGTGGGATTGCTGGATGGCCAGTTGGTGGCGAATCCTACTGTGGCCGACCAAAAGAAGAGCTTGCTGAACATCGTGATTGCGGGAACGGAAGACGCGATCGTGATGGTGGAGTCCGGCGCGCTGGAAGTTTCTGAAGAAGCGGTGGCGGATGCGCTGGAGTTTGGGCACGCGCAGATCAAGAAGATTGTGGGCGCGATTCGGGAGTTGTTTAAACAGATTAATCCGAAGAAGGTGACCGTCGAGCCGTTTCCGTTTGATGAGGGGCTGTACAAGGAGATTACGAAGAAATACGGCGAGCGGCTGCACGATGCGCTGGATACGAAGAAGCATCCGAAGAAGGACAGCTATCACCTCGTGGATGCGCTGAAGGAAGAGATTGTTGAAGCGATTCCGGAAGATGATGAAGAGAAGCGCACGCTGGCGAAGCGTGCTTTCGAGCGATTGCGCGAGGAGTATTTCCGCGACGATATTTTGAACAAGCGGCGTCGTCCGGATGGGCGCGCGTTCGATCAGATCCGGCAGATTACCTGCGAAGTGGGATTGCTGCCGCGCGTGCACGGCTCGGCGCTGTTTACGCGCGGGGAAACGCAGGCGCTGGCGACGCTGACGCTGGGCACGAAGGAAGATATGCAGCGGCTGGATTTGCTCTTCGAGCAGGACCAGTTCAAGCGCTTCATGCTGCACTACAATTTTCCGCCGTTTAGCGTAGGTGAAGTGAAGTTTTTGCGCGGCCCGGGTCGGCGCGAGATTGGCCACGGGGCGCTGGCGGAACGGGCGTTGTTAAATTTGCTGCCGCCGGAGGCGGATTTCCCGTACGCGATGCGCTTAGTCTCCGACATTTTGGAATCCAATGGCTCGTCCTCGATGGCCACCGTCTGTGGCGGTTCGCTGGCGCTGATGGATGCCGGCGTGCCGCTGAAGGCGCCGTGCGCGGGCATTGCGATGGGTTTGGTTGTCGGCGAAGGGAACAAGTATTCGATTCTGACGGACATTGCCGGAGCGGAAGATCACTACGGCGATATGGACTTCAAAGTCGCCGGCACGCGCGCGGGAATCACCGCGCTGCAGATGGACATCAAGGTCCTTGGCATCAGCATCGGGATGATGCGCGAGGCTCTGGCGCAGGCGAAGAAGGCGCGGCTGGAGATTCTCGACACCATGGACAAGACGCTGGCCGAGGCGCGGACTGCGATTTCCACCTTCGCTCCGCGGCTGTACAAATTGCACATTCCTACGGACAAGATTCGCGATTTGATCGGACCGGGCGGGAAGAAGATCAGGTCCATCATCGAAGCCACCGGCGTGAAGATTGACGTGCTGGAAGACGGCACCGTGCACATTTTCTCGACCAGCGGCGCGGGAGGCGATTCGGCGCTGCAGATGGTGCGCGAGGTAACCGCTTCGGCGGAAATCGGCAAGACCTATCTCGGTAAGGTGGTGCGGCTGGCGGAGTTCGGCGCTTTCGTCGAACTTTTCCCAGGCACCGACGGCTTGCTGCACATCAGCGAGATTTCGGAGCATCGCATTCGCGACGTTCGCGACGAGCTGAAGCTGGGCGACCAGGTGCTGGTCAAGGTGCTTTCGATTGAGGGCAACAAGGTGAGACTCTCGCGCAAGGCGCTGATCCGCGAGGCGCGCGAGAAACAGCAGAAGAAAGAAGCGGCCGGAGGCGGCGGTGTAGGAAGCGCCGGCGGCGCCAGCGCGGCTTCGGAGTAAGAAAAGAGCAAGACAACGCAGAGTCGCGGACTTCACCGAGACTCGCAGAGATGAGAAAGGCCCGGCAGAGTTTTGCCGGGCCTTTTTTTCATTTAATGTCTTCGCCCGCCAAAGGGCGTTTGTTACTTACCTCGCTGCGGCATGCTTGGCGACTAGGCGAGTGCGGTGGACGGCGTCGAGGGCGCCCCAGAGCGCGGCCAGGGCTTCTTTTGCGGTGGCTACGGCTTCGTCGTTGCCGCTGGCATCCGTATGTTCGTTGAGCCAGGTGCGCCAGGCTTCGCGATGCGCTTTGTCGGCTTCTTCGTGGATAGCGAAGTAGGCCAGGGCGGCGGGTTTGTTGACGCCGTAGAATTTGCGCAGGCCATCAATCTTGGTGCTGGAGATTTCGGGAACTTGCGCTTCGTAGGCGTAGAGGGCGGCGACGGCTTCGGCGATGGGACGATCGCCGCAAATTTCGCGGAACGTGGCGACGACGTTTTGCGTGCCGGGGAGGGCGGGGCAGCAGGTGATGTCGTCCTCGCAGACGCCGACGGCCGCGGCGAAATCGCGCCAGAGCTTGGGATGCGGGGCGTTGGGATTTTCTTCCTCTTCGAGGTTTTCCATCACGGTGTCGCGCAGCGGGCCTTCGGTGCGGGCAGCCAGGACGCGGAGATGCCTGGGGAAGGCTTCGACATGGCGGTAATACTGCGCGGCGTAGAGCTGCAGGGCTTCGCGGCTAAGTTTGCCGGCTTGCCAGTCCTGGTAGAACGGATGGTTCAGCAGATTTTTCTCGGCGATTGCGGCATCCAGTCGGGCAAGTAACTCGGTGTTGGCCATGACTGCCTCCAGGCACGCAGACGACGCGGGCTCGGTTAAGCCGCTGATTGTACCAGATTGCAGCGGAGTCTGCTGGAACGAACCGCGCGGGTTATAAACCGGGGCCGTGCACGCGAGTGATATCGGCGCCGATGGCGCGAAGTTTTTCTACTATGCCTTCGTAGCCGCGGTCGATGTGATAGACGCGTTCGATGATGGTTTCGCCGCTGGCGACCAGGGCAGCGAGGACCAGGCCGGCGCTGGCGCGCAGGTCGGAGGCTTGCACGGTGGTGCCGGAAAGGTGCGCGGGGCCGCGCACGACCGCGCGGCGGCCGTCGACGGAAATGTTGGCGCCCATGCGCACCAATTCGCTGGCGTGGAGGTAGCGGTTCTCGAAAATCGTTTCGGTGATCACCGATGTGCCTTCGGCCTGCGTGGCCAGCGCCATGTATTGGGCCTGCATGTCGGTGGCGAAGCCGGGATATTCCTCGGTGGTGACGTCGGCGGCGACGAGTTTTCTGGAGGGGCGGACATGCAGCGTGGAATCATCAACGACGTCGGTGTTGACTCCTGCTTGTTGCAGCTTGGCGATAACCGCGCCGAGATGATCGGGGGCGCAGTTGGCGATGGTCAGTTCGCCGCCGGTGATGGCGCCGGCGATGAGGAAAGTGCCCGCTTCGAT
The DNA here is from genome assembly GCA_035602505.1 of Candidatus Acidiferrum sp. Taxonomy (GTDB): domain Bacteria; phylum Acidobacteriota; class Terriglobia; order Acidiferrales; family UBA7541; genus Acidiferrum. The sequence continues at coordinate 5,585 of DATNMD010000010.1, read as the reverse complement.
GCGGTCGGGTATGACGGTGTGCTCGGCGCCGTGAAGTTCCTTAACGCCGCGAATGCGCAGCGTGGAGGTGCCGTCGCCCGCGATGCAGGCGCCCATTTTGCGGAGCATGACGATGAGGTCGGTGACTTCCGGCTCGCAAGCGGCGTTTTCGAGAATGGTTTCGCCGTCGGCGAGTGTAGCAGCCATCAAAATATTTTCCGTTCCGGTGACAGTGATTTTTTCAAAAATAATGTGCGCGCCCTTCAGGCGGCCGCGATGGGGAACTTTGGCTTCGATGTAGCCGTGCGACATGGTGATTGCGGCGCCCATTTTTTCAAGCGCGGAGAGATGCAGGTCGATGGGCCGCGCGCCGATGGCGCAGCCGCCGGGCAGGGAAACGCGCGCGACGCCAAGACGAGCCATGAGCGGGCCGAGTGTAAGAATGGAAGCGCGCATCGTTTTCACCAGTTCGTAGGGGGCTTCCGCGTGATTCAGCATGGGGGCGCAGATGTTGTAGTCGCTGGCCGGGATTTCCGTGATGGAAACGCTGGCGCCCATAAACGCGAGCAGTTTGCTCATGGTAATGAGGTCGCGAACCTTGGGGATGTTGTGGACGGAGACTTGGTCGGAGGTGAGCAAAGCGGCGGCCATCACCGGCAGCGCGGAGTTCTTCGCGCCGCTGACGCGCACCGTGCCGTGCAGGGGCTTGCCGCCTTTGATTAGAAATTTGTCCATGAGATCCGCACCGCGGAAAAGAATAACGCAGAGACGCGGAGTGCGCAGAGTTGCGCAGAGGCGCGCTGCTTGCGGTTTCTATTCGCCCAACGCTTCATGCAGATCTCCTTTTGCTGCCGCCAACTTCCTCCGCGCTCCGCGGAACTCTGTTCCCAGCTTCAGCATGACCAAAGCGATGCGCATATTGTGTCCTGATTGACGCAAAGCGTGTTCTGACGCCGACAGGCTGGTGCCGCTGGCTTCGGCCAAAATGCGCACGATGCGATCTGAAACTTTCTGATTCGACGGCTTTACATCAATCATCAGGTTCTCATAGACATGTCCGAGCCGCGCCATCGCCGCGGTAGAGAGCATGTTCAGCACCATTTTTTGCGCCGTCCCTGCCTTTAGCCGCGTCGAGCCCGTCAGGACTTCGGGGCCCACTTCAGTGGCGATCAATATATTCGCCAGCCGCGCTACAGGAGTTTTCGGGTTCACGGTGATCGCCACGGTCGTAGCGCCTTGCTTCCGCGCGCGTTTTAGCGCTGCCAGGACGTATGGCGTCGTGCCGCTTGCGGTGATGCCCACCAGGACGTCGCGGCGCGTCAATTTCTTCGCCCGCAAATCACGCTGGGCATTTGCAACGGAATCCTCAGCGCCTTCCACCGCGCCGGTCACCGCAGACCTGCCGCCGGCAATCAATGCTAGGACGAGTTTCGGCGAGGTTCCAAAGGTCGGCGGGCACTCGGCGGCGTCCAGCACGGCCATGCGCCCGCTCGAGCCCGCGCCCACGTAAATCAGCCGGCCACCGCTGCGGATGGCTTTGACGATGACGTCCACCGCGCGGGCGATGGCGGGAAGCGCCCGGCCGACCGCGGCCGCCACATTTCGATCCTCGCGATTCATCAAGCGCACAATTTGCATCGCGCTCATGCGATCAAGATTTTTCGACGCGGCGTTCCGCTGCTCGCTGCGCCTGCGTTCTGTGGGCTGAGGGGGCATGTCTGAATTATAGCCGTGGGTTGCGCCCTTCAGGATACGCGCCTCGAAAACGACGATGCCTTGCCGACAAATCGTTAACACCTTCGCGAAACCCGCCTCTTGCTAGTTGCGAAGCCAAAACGAGAATCAGCTATGATGGAAAACGGTTCGTTGGACGGACTTGCTGGAATCGCATTCATGGATATTCTCAACAGGCTGTTTGAGGAGCACTTCCACTGGCCGGTGAAGCGGATTCAGCCGATGCAGGGAGATCTCGGCGGGTCGGGGCGGAAGATCATCCGGCTTTCCAACGAACGCTCCAGCGCGATCGGCATTTTGTACGGCGTGCGCGAAGAGAACGCCGCCTTCCTGGAATTTTCCAGGCATTTTCGCAAGCATGGACTGCCGGTGCCGGAAATTTACGGAGAAGATTTAAGCCACGGGGCTTATCTCGAAGAAGACCTGGGCGACACCACGCTGTTTGAGTTTCTCACGACAAATCGCGGGGAGAGTATAGCTCCGCAGGTGGTGGAGGCCTATCGCAAGGTGGTCGCGGTGTTGCCGCGTTTTCAAGTGGAAGCTGGGCGCGATTTGAATTACGACGTTTGTTATCCGATCGCCAGTTTTGACCGCCAGTCCGTCGCGTGGGACCTGAATTACTTCAAATATTATTTTCTGCGGCTCGCGGGCATTCCCTTCAACGAGCGAGCGTTGGAAGATGATTTCGGGCGCTTGACGGAATTCTTGATGAGCGCGGACCGCGATTATTTCCTGTACCGAGATTTTCAGTCGCGAAATATTTTGTTGCGCGGCAGCGATCCGTTCTTTGTGGACTACCAGGGCGGGCGCAAAGGTGCCCTGCAATACGACATCGCCTCTCTTTTATTCGATGCCAAGGCGGACCTGCCGCCGGAGCTCCGCCAGGATTTGCTCACTCACTATCTGGACGCGCTGGGTCAGTACGTAAAGCTCGACCGTGAAGCGTTTATGCGGCACTACTACGCCTACGTCTACGTGCGCATCATGCAGGCCTTGGGCGCTTACGGATTTCGCGGTTTTTACGAGCGAAAGGCCCATTTTCTGCAAAGCGTCCCCTACGCGCTGAAAAACCTGCGCTGGCTGCTGCATCACGTCGAGCTGCCCATTGCGCTGCCGACGCTGATGGGCGCGGTCCGGAGCATGCTGGCGTCGGAGAAATTGCAGGGACTGACGAACGAGGCGGAAAATCTGATGGTGCGCATTTTCAGTTTTTCGTTTCATCGAGGTTTGCCGAAGGACGAGAGCGGCCACGGAGGCGGATTTGTTTTTGACGGCCGCAGCCTGCCGAATCCCGGACGCGAAGAGCGCTTCAAAGCGCTGACCGGAAAAGACGCGCCGGTGATCGACTATCTGAATCAGCAGGAAAGCGTGCACCAGTTTCTCGCCGGCGTGATGTCTCTGGTGGACGCGAGCGTGGGTAGTTATCGGCAGCGCGGCTTCAAGAACTTGATGGTCTCCTTCGGATGCACCGGCGGGCAGCATCGCTCCGTCTATCTGGCGGAGCAGCTGGCGAAACATTTCCGCGCAACAAATGGGGTCGAAGTGGCGGTGCGGCACCTGGAACTGGAGAAGCTGGACAAATGAAGGCGCCCCGATGAAAGCCCCGCAATGAAAGCCATGGTACTGGCCGCGGGGCTCGGCACGCGCTTGCGGCCGCTGACGAACGATCGTCCGAAAGCCTTGGTGGAAATCGCCGGCCGCACGTTGTTGGAGATTACGTTCGCTCGTTTGCGGACATTTGGCGTTAGCGAAGTGATCGTCAACGTGCATCACTTCGCCGACCTAGTGATCGAGTATCTGAAAGCCCACGACAATTTCGGCATGCGCATTGAAGTCTCGCGCGAGGATGTGTTGCTCGATACTGGCGGCGGGCTTAAAAAAGCCGGCTGGTTCTTCCTCGAAGATCCCAAATCCGATGAGCCGTTCCTGCTCCACAATGTTGATGTCATTAGCACCATCGATTTAGAGCGTATGGTGCTATCTCACAAGCAAAATAAAGCGCTCGCGACACTGGCGGTACAAGAACGGGAGACCAGCCGCTACTTGCTCTTCGACGAGCAGCTTCAGCTTTGCGGCCGTCGCGCCGGGCGCGATCAGAAACCGGAGATCGTTCGACCCTCAGCTCGAACGCAGGCGCTTGCGTTTTCCGGCATCCATGTTATTTCGCCGCGGCTGTTGACCGAAATGACCGAAGAAGGCGTTTTCTCGATCATTACCTCGTATTTGAGGCTGGCCGGCCAAGGGGAAAGCATCGCCGCATTTCGCGCAGATGAGTACTATTGGCGCGATTTGGGAAAACCAGCCGATCTGCAGCAAGCCGCTCAGGACTTAGAACAAAAGGCCCTTCGACAGTAAGCAGCTACCATTTAAAACTGATTCACTTTGCTGGCGCAGCTGTCGTCGCAAATCCTAGCGCTTGCATGACGGCGTCGTGGAAGGCTGGGCGCACCTGCGCTATCTTCTGGTTTTCGCGCGTTGGGTGGACGCGATTCGTCAGCAGGACCACGAAGAGTTGGCGGTCGGGATCGATCCAGATGCTGGTGCCCGTGAAGCCGGTGTGGCCGAAGCTGTGCGTTGAAAAATAGTGGCCGCTGGAGCCGCCTTCGGTGGGCACGGCCCAGCCCAGGGTGCGCGTGCCGCTCGAAAGTTGCTGCGGCGTGGTGAATTGCGCGATGGTGGCGCGGCGCAGGATTCGGTGATGCGTGTAGACGCCGCCGTTCAGCAGCATCTGGCAGAACGAGGCGAGATCGGGGGCGGTGCTGAAGAGGCCGGCGTGGCCGGAGACGCCGCCGATGGCGAATGCGTTTTCGTCGTGCACTTCGCCCTGCACCAGCCGGTGCCGCAAGTTGTTGTCGATCTCCGTGGGCGCAATCCACGGCCAAAGTTTTTTGGGCGGGCGGAACAGGGTGTCTTTCATGGCGAGCGGGGTGAAGATGTAAGTTCTTGCGAGGTCGTCGAGCGTGCGGCCGGTGAGGCGTTCGATGATTTCCGCCATCAGGATGATGCCAAGGTCGGAATAAATTTCCTTCGTGCCCGGCTCGTATTCCAGCGGCTCGGCAAAGATTTTCGTCAGCGTGTCCTGCTTATTTTTTGACGTGCGCCAATATTCCTTGAAGGCCGGCAGGCCCGAGGTGTGCGTAAGCAAATGGCGCACGGTGACCTGGTGGCGCCATTCGGGTTGCGGTCCGCTGGCCCATTCTGGCAAGTAGCGCTCGACGCGGGCGTCGAGATCGAGCGGAAGGGGGAAATCGCCTTCCACGAGTCTGGCTACCAGCGTGGTCGTGGCTACTACTTTTGTCAGTGAAGCGATGTCGTACATCGTGTGCGTGTCAACGGCGGCCGCGTTGGCGGCATAGCTGAGATTGCCGAAGGCGTGCAGCGAAACCTTTCCGCGATAGCCGATGGCCACGGTGGCGCCGGGGAAGGCTTTGTCCGTGACGGCACGCTCGATTGCTTGGAACGCGGGTTGGAGTTGGGCATCGCCGCGAACGTCTAACGGCTGCAGGGTCATGGGATTTTCCGGCAGCTCGAGGCCGAACCCCAATTTCATATCGACGCCGGGAATGGTGACGGGCAGATGTCCGCGCACAGGAATTTCGCCGAAGAGCGCGCGCGCCGCGGAGATCTGCGCTACGTCGCTGATGCCGAACGCGGCCAGCCACGTCTCCGCTTGCGGAAATCGCTCGATGAGATAGGGGCTGCCAAAGGCGACGGTAATCACCGGCTTGCCGGTCTTGAAAAGTTGCTCGGCGAGGGCGGCTTGTTCTGCGGGGACGTCAACATTTCCTTTGCGATCGCTGACGCGCACGAAGAGCGCGAGGATGGCCAGGTCGTAGGAGTCGGGCGGAGGCAGCTTGAGCGTGTCTGCTTTG
>DATNMD010000006.1:0-54906 GCA_035602505.1 Candidatus Acidiferrum sp. | reverse complement strand
CGCGCAGGGCGCCAGCGATAGCGAGTCGCGAATGACATCCGCGAGATTATCCAGCGGATGGCTTGTTTTCTGAAAGACAGGTGGAAATTCACGCAGCCAACTTCAATGTACCGTTCAAAGGGGAAGGCTCTTGACCTTTTTACGAACGACCTTACGCGGCCAGACTGTGAGAAACTCTACGGTGTCCTCCGTGATGTCATCACGCTTCCCGAATTCATCCAATCGCAGTTTAGCCAGGGTGCCCGCAATTTCTTGCCTTCTGAGACGAATAAGTAGAGAAGATGTCAGTAGACGAACGATTCAGTGACGTCGATTGGGTGTCGCGCTTGGCCGATTGGAGTATTCGCGTGTTTGCCCCCACTCAGAAAAGGGCAGGTCTGCGAGGCGAACTCTGCGCATTGCTTGTGCATCGCTGGGTCCACAAACAACCGGTTCTTTTTTGAGCGCGGCCCGCCGATGAAATAACAATACTAGCCAAGACACCGACCACAAATAGCACAGAGTTTGACCCTCAGGCATCTCGCGCAATGTTCCATGTCCACAGCGCGGAAATCGGGCTTGCCAAAGGCCCACAATTGTGTGAACGGGACCGGGTATCCACCGTAAGTTTTCAGGTGAGCTAAGAATTCCGGGATTTTGAGTACGCGCTCCATGTTCAGTATCCGGGACGATACTATTCCTTTTTCAGAGTGAGGGAGCCACGGTATAAAGCTGCTGTTCAGTTTGTGGATTGCTCGTCACACGGTATACTTACGCACCTACCTAAAAGTAAAGGGAATGCTCGCGTGAAAAGTAGGCGCGATTGTAAATGCCCCTGTCATCATGGCGGCGTCGCCATGCATTTCGTGCCATGTTGTGACGGAAAGTTGGGTTTTCCTAAAAGGCGTAGGCCATCGGCAAAACGCGCTGAGAAAAAACAGCGGAAGAAATCAAAATGAGCGGCTACTGGACTCAAACTGCCTCAGCTTAGTGCAATGAAACACCCAAAACAACACAAGCATGCTCTGCAGACCCATCGGTCCGCGTTGGCAGTACCTTCATACCATCGCATTCTGGTGAAGCATGGCCTGATTGAAAAGACTCTGCCCATCCCCGATGCGTATAGAGTGTTCTTGAAAGTGGGCGCTGACCCAGAAGTGCAAAAACTCAGTCGCAAGGTAGAACGCGGCAGCAAAATAAAACACGTTCCCGCTTTGTATCTGGCCACAGCGATGGCTCTGCAAGGCATGACTAAGCAGCAGCTTGAGGCCCTGAAATTGCGGATTGAAAAGAAGCGAGTATGAGCGCCCCAAGAATTATGCGCCGGATGCGCCGCTACAGTTGGGCGAAAACTTTAAGAGCGCAACCGCCGTTGAGGTGGTTGCACCCTTTTAAACTGAGCCGCAAAAGTTTTTTGCTTCTTGGTTCCATCTGGGGGGACGAGAGAAACGAGCTTGGTCATCATTGCTGAGTTGGGTCACAGTGGAAAAAAGCCGGGCCGCTCCGGTCGGGATGACAGAAAAAGCGGTGTAACCCTTTCGGAACAATTGGGTTCAACGGACATCTACGACGCTGGTTTGCGGGGAAGATTATATGACACGCGGTCCCGGTGACCTGAAGGACGCGGGCAGTGCGCGGAACGATGAGCGCCGCAGAGGATAAAATGTTCTCGGTAGTAGGTTTGACCTTAGATGAGGTTTCGACAGGTTCGCTGCCGCATGTTCACTTAGCAAAGACGCTCGACTCTCGGATGACGAAGAGCAGCTTTCGATACGCAGAAAAAATCTTGGTGTACACAACTGTCGAGACCGACACGCAAGGCTTAGTAGCGCGAACCAAGTACAGGCAGCAGGGTCAGTTTCTTGTGTTTCTGTATTTCAATGACGCTGCGGTAGAGGCTTGCAAGGAAATTGGCATCCCACTTCGGATTCTGGATCGCATCGACGAATGCGAGCTTCCCTCCCGGCGAACTACGGTTCTGGAACGCCCCTATTTGGCTCCCGTATCGAAGTAACTGAGCAAGGCCTCAGGCCTAAACGCAGGCCCTTTAGGGAAGGCGCGGGCAGGCTAGAGCCTGTCCTTGACAAACAGAATGGGTATACTTTATCGTATAAAAGACACTAGAATAGCTATGAGAATATCCAAGAGCTTTACCATTGAGCCGGATATCAGCAGCTACGTGGATGAAACTAAAGGTGAGCGGTCAGCCAGTGATCGAGTGAACGAGCTGCTACGACGCGCCATGCTTCAGGAGCAATATGACCGGCTGGAGGCCGAAGCCGCGGAATTCTTTGCGGATGCAGAGGAGCATCGTGCGGGAACTAAGGCGTTCGAGAAAGCGTCTATCCGGACATTTGGCAGAGATTGATGCCCGCTCCTTTAGGTTGGTATCCAAAACGCGGTGAGGTCTACTTGGTTCAGCTAGACAAACCCCGGCCGGCGGTTGTCCTTTCTGTGGACGCCATCAACAAATTTGCACTGGACGTTTGTGTGGTTGGCATCACGAGTGTGGAGCACAAGAAATTCAGTATGCGAGTGCCTATCAAGAAGGGCGAGGGTAATCTAAATTTTGATTGCTGGGCAAAGTGCGAGCAAGTTACGACCCTGGAGAAAAGCTTGCTGAAGTATCCGCCACTAGGCGCCCTCTCAACAGCCACGCTCCGCCAGATCGAGGACCAGGTCAGAGTCTGTCTGGGGCTAATCTGATTAAACGATGAATCGTGGCTGACGAAGCCCTCGGAGCGCTCGCTGCGCTCGCTAGCTGGGCTGAAGCCCAGCCGCTACAAGTGAGGACGCGCCCCTTCGAGGCTCCCTTCGCTTTCGCTCAGGGCAAAGCAGGGTAAACTGAAGCGCGCGCCTACAACGGTCCGGCCAACGGCGGGATGCCAAGGCAACCCGGGGCGAAGAGGAGACTTCCGATACAGGAGGGCCTGATGCGGGGGGCAAGTTCTTGCTTAGCCTGTCCTTTGGTTCAGGTATACTGGGGATATCACCGAGCAAAGCGGATCGTGCCCAAGCCATCTGTTGGCGGCGGAAGATTTTCTAGAGAGAGGTGAACGTTTGTATTTGCGCCGAACTCTGACATGCACCTTGCTGGCGGGTTTGCTGCTGAGCGCCAGCGCGAGCGATGCCCAGATCCTCCACAGGAAGAAGAAGAAAGTAAATAAGTCGACCAGCGCGGACAACACCGCGGAGCCCGACAAAATCCTGTATAACCGCGCTCTCGAGGACATCCGGCGCGGGCGGCAGGAAGTGGGCCGGCTGGGCTTGCAGACACTGATTAACACTTACCCGGACAGCGAATTTTTGGCTAAAGCCAAGCTGGGAATTGCCGATTCTTATTACAAAGAGAGCGGCACGGCGAACATGGCCCAGGCGATCCAGGGCTACAAAGATTTCGGCGTGTTCTTCCCTTTCCTGCCGGAAGCGGCGTATGCGCAGTTGCAGGTGGCGAACGCGCACTACCAACAAATGGCCAAGCCGGACCGGGACCGCAGCGAGGCCAAAGCGGCTGAAGAGGAGTACCAGACGTTCCTCTCAAAGTATCCGAAGGATCCGCTTGCCCCTAAGGCAGAGCAGCGGCTACGCGACGTGCAGGAAATCATCGCGGAAGGCGACTACCGGATCGGGCGCTTCTACTATGTGAAGGGCGACCAGCGCGCCGCGGCGGCACGGCTGCTTTCGATTGCGAAGCGCTATCCGCTCTACAGCAGGTCGGACAAGGTGCTGTGGATGCTGGGGGACATTTTCGAGAAGAGCGAGCACAGGGAAGTCGCTTCGATTTATTACGGAAATATTGTGAAGAATTATCCGCTCTCGGTCTTGGCGCCGAATGCGAAGAACAAACTGGTGGCGTTTAAGGCGCCGGTGCCACAGCCCGATCCCAAGGCAGTGGCATGGATGACCGCGGAGCAGAATGCGCCGCGGAAGCGCGATGGACTGGTGAAGAAGCCGTTGGCGCTGGTGCGCACCGGCCCACATGGGGAGCTGATTGCGTCGGCGAAGAGCGGACCTCCAAACCTGGAGCCAGAGGCGGATAACACTTCGGCCACGGACATTTTGAGCGGGGGAAACCGGTCGCAAATTGGCGGGTCGAGCGGGCCGGGAAATACCGCGGTGGTAGAGACGGTTACACCAGGAGGCGCGGCACCTCCGGCGGAGGCAACACCCGCGCCGCCCGCTACGGGCGATGCCAGCGGGGCAAGCTCTGCGCCGCCCGCAACTGACTCGAACGGGAGTGCAGCGGCGGCAGCATCTGGAAGCGAGCAGCCGGCCAAGACAGATTCTTCGGCGACGGGCGGCTCGCAAGACGCGAATGCGAACAAGGCAGACGGGTCGCAAAATTCTGACGACAAGAAAGACTCCAAAAAAGAGTCGAGCAGCAAGAAAAAGAAGGGGCTGCGGAAAGTGGTTCCCTGGTAGTTTAGGAACAAGAACCCAAATTTAGAGGATGAAAGGGCGGGCCATGGGCCCGCCTTTTCATTTGTTTGGGCGTATGGGGATTGAGACAGGTATTCAACTTCCGACACACAGGTTTCCAGTTAGCGTTGACGCGTATTAGCCCGAATGCTCCAATACGATTGTGCAGTCGTGTGTGGGGCGGTAACGGTATCTCCCGGAGGACGTTCGGTGGCCAAGATTTTGGTTGCGGACGACAACAGCAACATCCAGAAGATGGTAGGTCTGGCCCTGAAAGACCACGGGATAGACGTGATTGCCGTTGGCAATGGTGAGGCCGCGGTACGCAAGATTTCCGATATGCGGCCGGACCTGGTGCTGGCTGACGTATTCATGCCAGTGCGAAATGGCTACGAAGTTTGCAAGTATGTGAAAGACGATTCGTCGCTGGCGCATATTCCCGTGATTTTGTTGGTGGGAGCGTTTGATCCGCTGGATGAGCAAGAGGCGCAGCGAGTGGGCGCGGACGGGGTGCTGAAGAAGCCGTTTGTTCCGCCGGATCCGCTGATTTCGATGGTGAAGTCGGCGCTGCTGCGGGCCAGCGCGGCGCAGGCCGCGGCGGTGGCAGAAAAGGCGGCCGTGCCTTCCATGGTGGGCGGGCCTGCCACGGCAGGCGGGGCGAACTCCACGGCAGTGAGCGCGCCGACAGTTCTTGCGATCCCGAAGGAACAGGCGGCGATCGAGAGCGCGTCGTTTGTCGAGGAAATTCCAGCGAAACCTGAGACGCTGAAGATTGAGTCGGGGGGCAAGCCGCTTGCGTTCGGAAGCTTGCTAGAAGCGCCGGCCGCGGACCCTGTTGACGACGCTGCCTACGTGGCGCCGCCGAATCCGGAACTTGCGGACCGCGATTGGGACGCCGCCGAAGAAGAGGACGAAGAGGAAGAAGAAGAAGATTCGGCGAGCTCGTCGTGGCGGCGGGACGGCGGCAGTGAAGATTTCGCTCCAGAACCCGCAGGGGAATCGGCATCGGAAAAGGCCGCTGCGCGCGGCAAACGGCGGGAAAGCTGGACTCCCACGAGGGAGAAAACGCAGAATCTATTGGAAGAAGCGGTAGCACCGGAGATTGTCGCTCCGGCAACGCCGAGCGTGAGTTCCCCGGCAGCAGCGTTGCAGAATTCGTGGGTTAACGCAAAGCCTGAGCCGGAGCTGGCGGAATCGAAGGCGATCGAGGAAGTGCAGGCTCCGGCCGAGCCTGAGATTGTGTCGCCAGTGGTTGCGAGTGCTCCGGAAGCGGCTTCGCAGGAAACCGCGAAACCAAGCGGGGGAAATTCGTGGTTCAGCACGAGCAGCAGCCCATGGGAAGCAGAGGCTCAGAAGGCTAACCAATTGGCCTCCACGTGGGATGCTCCGCCGGTCCCGGTGGCAAGCGGCGCCAGCGAGACAAGTGTGGAACAGCCGCAGCCAGAGGCGGCGGTGTCGTATGATTTCGTGTCCGAGGCACCGAGTGAGGAGCCGGTTTCGTATGTGCCCGACCCAGGGTTGGTGCAGAACGAAGCTGTAGCGCACAACCCGCTGCCGGACTTGATCTCGGACGGCTCGATTTCTCCTGAAACGGTCGAGAACATCCGTCAGGAGACGACGTACGCGCTGGGAAGCGTCACACAGGCCGCCGTGGAAAAACCGGCGGAGAGTGCCGTAAAGATAGCCGAGACGTCGCAGCAAGACATGGACGCGCTCGTGGCGAACGTGCTGGCTAAAATGAGCCCAGAGATGCTGCAAGCAGTGACTCGCGAAATCCTGAAGCCGGTGGTTGCGGCGATGATTCGCGACGAGATCAACACCAAGAAGTCCTGATTCCCTGCCCTGACCGTGATTTCCCGCCTTTGGTAGTGGGTAAAATCCGTCGACCGTGGACAGTGACGAACGGTCCTTGGAGCGATTGGTAGACATAGTATTCCTCGCATGCTAGGACTAGCATCAACACTACCGCTAGAGGCAGAAGGAGAGCCCTGATGCACAAACGCTTCCTGCCATTGCTCGTCTTGTCGTTTTTGTTAGCCGGGACCGTGGCTGTCGCGCAGACCACGAATGCTTTGCCCGGTGATGTGCTTGCCGCAAATCAAGAACTGGACCACCAACTTCTTGAAGGGCATAGGCTGCTCGACACGACAAAAGTAATGGGCTTGTTTACAAGCAGCCCCGAAGTTTTCTTCATTTCTCCGGGCCGTGCCGACTTGTTTAGGGGCCGCGATGAAGTCCGCCGGTCCTGGGAACAGTTCTTCGCAACCTTGCAGTCGATCCATGGAGAGATCGACCATATTGAATATTTTCCCGCTGGCGATGGAGTGATTGCAGTTGGGCAAGTTACCTACCACCGCCAACTAAAAGGCTACGAGCCCGACCAGCGCGTCGTCGTGTGGACCGATTTCCGGCGCAAGGAAAACGGAAAATGGGTCTACGTTTTTCGCCACGCTCATTTGGTGAATAGCTCTTATGTCGACAGTAAGCAGTCTACGAAGAGTCTAAACTCCGAACACCGATAGCTTTCTCCGCACGGTGCCGATTCAGCTGTAACCCATGGCCGAACACGAGCCTTTCCGGTGTTGTGGGCAAGTCGCTAAGGACAACTGGCGTAAGATCGTCATTACACTCACAACCCTAGAATCCAACCTAGCGAGTTGTCGGCAATCCGGAAGTGATCCAAAATTGGCCTTCCAAGCTGACCCAGTACCTGCCTTTGCTATGAATTGACGCCGCTGGATGGCCCCTCGTATAGTCAAAGATTAGTCTAATTGCGTGCGTGTTCACGTGCGCACGTTACCGTTGCAAGCTAAGGGTCCAGGAGCAGGCACTCGGATGGCTCGCGAAATCGCCAAGGCTTACGAACCACAACAAATTGAATCGCGATGGGCGGAGTTCTGGGTGCGCGAACAACTCTTTCGCGCGGACCCGAACACGCCGGGGCCGGTGTTTTCGATTGTCATTCCGCCGCCTAACGTGACCGGCTCCCTGCACATTGGGCACATGCTGGACCATACGGAGATTGATATTTTGACGCGCTGGCACCGCATGCGCGGATACAACACTTTGTATCTGCCGGGGATGGACCATGCGGGGATTTCCACGCAGCGCGTGGTGGTGCGGGAGTTGGCGGAACAAGGAATCGATTACCGAAAGCTGGGCCGGGAAGAATTTGTGCGACGCGTGTGGAAATGGAAGGAAGAAAGCGGAGGAGCCATCACGCGGCAGATGAAGCAGATCGGCGAGAGCTGCGACTGGTCGCGGGAGAGGTTCACGCTGTCGCCGGAGCTTTCGCGCGTCGTGCGCATGGTGTTCGTGCAATTGTACGAAGAGGGGCTGATCTATCGCGCGCACTACATGACGAACTGGTGTCCGGTGTGCTTGACGGTGCTGAGCGACCTAGAGGTGCTGCACGAGGAGCGGCAAGGGCATCTGTGGCATATCCGGTATCAGGTGGTTGGCACGCAAGAGCACGTTGTTGTGGCGACGACGCGGCCGGAGACGATGCTCGGTGACACGGCGGTGGCGGTGCACCCGGAGGATGAACGCTACAAGCATTTGGTCGGCAAGCGGGTGCTGCTTCCCTTGATGGAGCGGGAGATCCCGATCATCGCGGACGAGATGGTGGACCGCGAATTTGGCACTGGTGCGGTAAAGATTACGCCCGCGCATGACCCCAATGACTTTGAAGTTGGGCGGCGGCATCACTTGCCGGAAATCGATGTGATGACCGACGACGGGCACATGAGCGCGGCGGCGGGCGCTTATGCGGGATTGGACCGATTTGAGGCGCGAAAGAGGATTGTCGAAGATTTGAAAACGCGAGGCTTGCTGGAGAAAGTAACGGGGCACACACACGCCGTTGGTATATGCGAGCGCAGCAGGACCATTGTGGAGCCACGGGCTTCGACACAATGGTTCTGCAAGATGAAACCGCTGGCGGAGCCTGCAATTGCGGCGGTAGAGCGCGGCGAGATTCAGATTGTGCCGGAGAATCGGCGCCAGGAATATTTCAACTGGATGAGGAATATCCGGGACTGGACACTGTCGCGACAGCTTTGGTGGGGGCACAGAATTCCGGCGTGGTATTGCGAGGATTGCAAGCACGTGAACGTGGCGGTGGATGATCCATCAAAATGCATGAAGTGCGGATCGTCCAGGCTGAAGCAGGACCCGGACGTACTGGACACTTGGTTCAGCTCCGGACTGTGGCCGTTTTCCACGCTGGGATGGCCGGAGGATACGCCGGATTTTCGCAAGTATTATCCGACCAGCTTGCTGATCACCGGATACGACATCCTTTTTTTCTGGGTGGCGCGGATGATCATGCTGGGGCTGCACTTCACACACAAAGTACCGTTCCGCGCCGTGTACTTGCACTCGCTGGTGCGGACGGCGGGCGGCGAGAAGATGTCGAAGTCCAAGGGCACGGGACTCGATCCGGTGGCGTTGAACCAGCAATACGGAACGGATGCGATGCGATTTTGCCTGGCGTCGATGGCCGCGCCAGGGACGGACATCATATTGTCGGACGACCGGCTGGCGAGCGCGCGAAACTTTGCGAACAAGATTTGGAACGCATCGCGGTTCTTGTTCGGGAAGTTGGACGACCTTGAGGAGCGCGGCATTTCGCTGGAGGAATTGGCCGCGCCGGAGATTCGAGCGAAGGCACCCTATGCCGCCGGCCGTGAAGTGCCGCTTGTTGATGCCTGGTTGTTTTCGCGATTGGCAGCGACGATCAGCTTAGTGAACGAGGCCCTGCAGAACTATCGGTTCCACGAAGCGGCGCAGAGTGTGTATCACTTCTTCTGGGGAGACTTTTGCGACTGGTACATCGAATGGCTGAAGCCAGAACTACAGAATGCGGACAAAGAGCGGGCAGTGGCGGCGTGGCGAAATTTGTTCGCGGCGCTGGATGCGGCTTTGCGTTTGCTGCACCCGTTCATGCCTTTCATTACGGAAGAATTGTGGCACCAGTTGCCGCAGCAACCGGGAGCGAAATCTATCGCGCTAGACGCATTTCCCGAAGCGCAGAGTCAATGGAAAAACGCACGAGCTTTGGAAACATTTTCTCGGGTTCAGGAGGTCATTGTGGCCCTGCGCAACATCCGCGCGGAGATGAAACTCGAGCCGAGGAAGAAAGTTGCAGCAGAATTCTCAAGCTCGGACGACCGCGCACGGCAAGCAATAGAATCCAACCGCGAAGGGATTCTTCGCCTGGCCAATCTTTCGGAATTGACGGTGAGCGCCGAACGCCTGCCTCAGCGAGGAGGCGCGGTGCGCTCAACGGCATTGTTTGACGTGCGCATCGCCTACGTAGCGGAGGCAATCGACGTCGCCGCAGAAGCCGCACGGTTGCGCAAGCAGATCGACGGATTGGAGAAAGCGATTGCGGCTAAGGAGAAACAACTGGCTGACGATACGTTTCGCAGCCGTGCTCCCGAGAAGGTCGTGCGCGGATTAGAAGCAACACTTGCGGAACAAACGACGGAATTGCGGAAGCTTCGTTCGCGGTTAGAGGAGCTCAAGACCGCCGCATAGTTGTGCACGCGGTTCTCTGCCATGAATTGGCACTCCGAAGAGATTGAAGAGCTGGTGCGCCGCACGCTTGCGGAGGACGTGGGGTCGGGAGACGCCACGACCATGGCCATCGTGCCGGCAGGAACCCCGGCGAAGGCTACTATTCTGGCGCGGCAGACGCTTGTCTGTGCCGGACTGCCGATCGCGGAAAACGTTTTCCGGGCGCTGGATCCGAAGATGCGCATCGGCTGCCTGCACAATGATGGATCCTTTGTAGAACCTGGAGCGGAACTGATCGAGCTTGCCGGCGAGGCACAGGCGATTCTCACCGGCGAGCGGACGGCACTCAACTTTCTGGCGCATCTTTGCGGGATCGCGACGCTGACACGTCGGTTCGTGGAGCAACTGGCGGGGACGCATGCACGCATACGGGACACGCGCAAAACGACACCGGGCTTGCGGGCGCTGGAAAAGTATGCGGTCAAGTGCGGTGGAGGTACGAATCACCGCTTTGGCCTTTTTGACGCGATTTTAATCAAGGAAAACCACATCGCGCTGGCGGGAGGTGTGAAGGCGGCGCTGGACAAAGCGCACGCGTATACCTCACTGAAGATGCCGGCTCCCCGCGCGGCAAGCGCTTACGACGCGGCCGGGCTGGATCCGGAGGTGGCCGGCCCAGGGCCTTTGTCCGTGCAGATTGAGGTGCGCGATGAAAAAGAGTTGCGGGAAGCGGTGGAAGCGGGAGCCGAGGCGGTGCTGCTGGACAACCTGACAGCGGAAGCGGCGAAGCATTGCGTGGAGTTAGCGCGGAGTTTGCGCCGCGATTGCGTGATCGAGATTTCCGGCGGGATCACGCTGGACAATGCCCGCGCGTATGCGGAGACGGGTGCGGATTTTCTATCATCCGGGGCGCTTACACATTCGGCGCCGTCGGCAAACTTGAGCCTACTTGTGGAGCGCGTGCGGTAAACGTAAGCTTACGGACGCACACCCTTACGTGAAGCGCGGCCATCCAGCTCGCAATCATGAGACGCAGCAAAAAAACAGTGACGGACACGCTTCCCGGAACGACTGACCGGCGAATCGCCGCTTTGGTCACACTGCTGGCGGAAAATGCGACCATTGTGGTTAGCGGGGCGCGTGTGGCGCGGGAAATCGGCGTCTCAAGGTCCACCGTGTGGAAGTGGGTGGAGCGGCTTCGCGAACTCGGGGTGCGGGTCAAGGGGCATCCCAGGACCGGATATTTTTTGGAGAAGGTGCCGGACATTCTTACGGCGGACATGCTGCGGCAGCGGCTAAAGGGCAGGTTGTTCGGGAAGCGCATTTACCATTTCTTGAAGGTCGATTCGACGAATCGCGTGGCGCTGGAATTAGGGCATGCGGGAGAGCCGGAGGGCGCCGTCATACTGGGAGAAGAGCAGACGGCTGGGCGAGGCCGCGCCGGGCGTGGGTGGCATTCCGAGCGTGCCACGGGGATTTACGTGACGCTGCTTCTGCGGCCGAAGCTGGCGCCGGTGCAGGCGCCGCTGCTGACGATGATGGCCGGGCTTTCGGCGCATGCAGCGATTCAAGCGCAGACGGGGCTTACGGTTGATCTGAAGTGGCCAAACGATTTGCTGGTGGGCGGGAAAAAGGTGGGCGGTATTTTGACGGAGATGCACGCGGAGCCGGGACAAATTCGCTTTGTGATTGTGGGGATTGGATTGAACGTGAACCAGGACAGGTTTCCGTCAGAGCTGGCAACAAGCGCCACGTCGCTTCGCGTGGAGAGCGGCGGGTCGCAATCGCGACTGGAGCTGCTGGTACGGTTGCTGCGGGAATTCGAGCGCGACTACAATGATTTTTTGAGCGATGGGCCAGCGGCGGTAATCGAGCGATTCACGAAAGTGTCGAGCTATGCGCAGGGGAAGCGCGTGCAGGTGAGCAACGGCAAAGAGAGCTTTACGGGAACGACGGCGGGACTGGGGCCGGAAGGATTGCTGCAGGTGAAACGCGACAGCGGACAAGTCATGACGGTGATTGCGGGCGACGTGGCGGAGGCGCCTTAGATGCTGCTCACCATTGATGTTGGCAACACGAATACGGTGCTCGGCGTGTTTCGAGGCGAGGAGCTGATCGCCAATTGGCGGCTGACAACCGCGCGGCAGCAGACCGTCGACGAATATGGCGTGCTGACGCGCAACCTGTTCACGCTGGCGGGGCTGGACCGCGACGGAATTCACGGGGTGATCATTAGCTCGGTGGTGCCTCCGGTAAATTGGACGCTGGGGGAGATGGCGCGCATTTATTTCGGGCAGAAGGCGCTGTTTGTGGAGCCGGGCGTGAAGACAGGGATGTCGGTGCTCGTGGATAATCCGCTGGAAGTCGGGGCGGACCGCATCGTGAACGGTGTAGCAGCGTTTCACAAATATGGCGGGCCGTGCATCGTCGTGGATTTTGGCACTGCGATTACGTTCGACGTGGTTTCGGAGCGCTGCGAATATCTTGGCGGCGTGATTGCGCCGGGCTTGGGAATTTCGTCGGAGGCGCTGTTTGCGCGGACGGCGAAGTTGCCACGGGTGGAGATCAAGGATCCCGGAAAAGTGATCGGAACGAATACGGTCACGCATATTCAAGCGGGCCTTTATTACGGAGCGGTGGATATGGTGGACGGAATGCTGGCGCGAATTAAAGTGGAGCTTGGGAAGGATGCGGCGGTGGTGGCCACGGGCGGTCACGCCAAGCTGGTGGCACGCGGGTCGAAACACATTCAACACACGGATGAGTTTCTGACGCTGTCGGGATTGCAGATCATCTGGAGCAAGAATCAAGCTGCGGAGCCAGGTAAGATTGCCGCAGTGCATCGCGAACCGCGTGCGACGACGGAGATGAAGAAAGCACAGAAGTGAGCAGTGAGCTGCGCGCCGCGCTAGTACCCCGGGCTGCGGACTTCAACGAGATGGACGGCTGGAACTACTTCAACTACTTCACGGAAATCGAAGAGTATTTCTGGAAGAAACGGGGCGCGCACCTGCTAGTGTCGCCGCTAGACTGGGCGATCATGGAAACGTGGCAGCGAGCGGGGGTGCCGCTCGAAGCGGTGCTGAAGGGGATCGACCGCGCGTTTGAAAGTTATCAGCGCTCCCGACGGGGAGCAGGAAAACCGCTGAAGAGCCTGGCGTACTGCACGGATGCGGTGCTGCAAGCCGCGGAGGAAGGACTGGAGGCAGCGGCGGGAAGCACGCCGAAGAATGGTCGCGAGGCGAAGGAACCGTTTCCGCGCGAGGAGTTGAAGGCGTATCTTGCGAGGAATGCGGCGCAGGTTGCGGCCGCAGCGAAGAAGGATGAAGGCCGGAATCCAGAAATGGCCGGGCGGCTGGCGGAAATTGCGCAATCCGTGGGGGCGAGTTCGCTGCTGCTGGATCCTCCTGCGAAGATCGATTTCGAGGATTTGGAACGCCGGTTGACCGTTCTGGACGATAAAATATCGGCGCTGGTGATGACGCACGCGACGGAAGATTTGCTGCTGCGCATCCGGCGCGAGGTCGATGGACAGTTGTCGGCTTACCGGCGCAAAATGAAAGCGGAGCAAGTGGCGCTGGTGGAGAAGAAATACACGCAGAAGCGCCTGCTGGAAGAGTTTGGGTTGCCGCGGCTAAGCCTCTACTACTTTTCTTGAGCGCGCGCCTTTTCTTTTCGCGCGAATCGTCGCAGAATAGGACCACATTATGGCTGATGAGTTACGCGTATCGATTGAGAAGCTTGTGTATGGCGGCGACGGACTGGCACACGCCGACGGCAACACGGTTTTTGTGCCTTACGTGCTGCCGGGAGAGGAAGTGCGCGCGGCCGCGAAGTCCAAGCGCAAGAAGCTGGTGTGGGCACAACTGCTGGAGGTAACGTCGGCTTCGGCGCAGCGCGAAGGGGCGCGTTGCCCGCACTTTCAGACCTGCGGCGGCTGCCATTACCAGCATATTCCGGCAGCCGAGCAACTGCGGCTGAAGAAAGAGATCTTGCGGGAGACGCTTTCGCGGCTTGGCGGAATTCAGTGGAGCGGACCGATTCAGGAGCATGCGGCGGAGCGGTACGGTTACCGGAACCGCGCACAGTGGGCAGTGCGCAATGCAAACCCGCGGGCGATCGGATATTTCTTGCCGGAGAGCTCGGTGATTGTCCCGATCGACGAATGCCCGGTGCTGTCTCCCTTGCTGGCGAAAACTTTCGGCCAACTCCAAGAATTGGCTCGCTCGAACCGCTTGCCCGAGAAAGCTCTGGAGATTGAGGCTTTCGTTGACTCGGCGGATGCAAAGCTTGCGCTGAACGTCGCCTTCGAGCGTTTCCCAAAGCCGGCGGCGGAGTTGGCGGCGACATTTCGAGAGGCGTTGCCGCAACTGGAAAGCTTGTTGCTGCTCGACGAGAGCAAGGATCGGTTCGAGCTGACCGGGCCGGGGTATTTGTTTCACGAAGCCGGGGGCTTTCGCTATCGCGTGAGTCATCTTTCGTTTTTCCAGGTGAACCGATTTTTGATCGAAGATCTGCTGCAGACCATGATTGCGGGCGCTAAAGGCGAGGCCGCGCTTGATCTTTATGCCGGCGTTGGTTTCTTTACGCTGCCGCTGACGCGGAGCTTCAAGAGAGTGGTAAGCGTGGACGCCAACCTGGCGGCTACGCGCGATTTGCACGTCAACGCGGAAAGCGCGGGCGTACCGGTGATTTCTCACAACGAGCATGCGGAGGAATTCCTGCGGAAGACGGATGAGAAACCCGATTTTGTTTCGCTTGATCCGCCGCGCTCCGGGCTGGGAGCGGAAGCAGCCGCAAAACTGGCGGCGTTGGGCGCTGCCGAGATCGTTTATCTGTCTTGTGATCCGTCGACACTTGCGAGAGATCTTGCGGTGCTGACGGGATCGAAAAAGAGCGGCGAGGCTGCGAGCACATCAAACCGTTATGAAATTGCGGATATGCACCTGTTTGACCTTTTTCCGCAGACGTACCACATTGAAACACTTGTGCGGTTGAGGCGTGCTCCATGAAGCTCCCGGCTGTGGCGATCGCCGCGGCTTTTGCCTGCGGTGTCGCTCTCGGCCTCTGGCCGCCGGTCGTGCGGCTGGCCACTTCTCATTTCTGGCTTGGCGTCGGTTTTTTTGCCGCCGCTTTCCTCGTTGTTGTCGGGGTCCTTCTGCTGAACCGGATGCGAGTCGGTGAAGCTGCCGTTATTTCTGGTGCCAGTTGGATGTTGTTGGGTGTGCTGGGAGCGTGGATCTCCGAGCGGCCCCTTCCTAGCACTCACGTCGTCAACCTGATCGAAAATGGGCGGATTGATTTGCGCACGCCGCTGAGGTGGCACGGAACTTTGCGCGATGAGCCCACAAAATTGCCTTGGGGCTACGGTCTGGAAGTCGAATTGGCCGGCGTGGAGTACGAGAACACCCAACTCACGGCGCTGGGAGGGTTGCGATTGAGCTTCTCGGCGCGGCCAGACGACCCGCCGCTGGCGGCCCTCCATGCGGGTGATGACGTGACGGTCCTCGCGCAGGCCAGGCGGCCGCAAGTTTTCCGAGATGAAGGCGTATTCGACCGCCGCGCGTACCTGGCTACGCAAGGCATCGACTTGGTGGCGACGCTTCGCTCGCCCGAACTGATTCACCGTTTGTCCGCGGCACCGTGGTCTGCCGGCACGATGCTGGCGCGCACTCGGCACGAGCTGCGAGAGGAGGTCGACAAGCTATTTGACGGTCGGCCGGAGGTCGCGGCCGTGCTTCGCGCGATGCTGCTCGGCGACCGCAGCTTTGTTGAACGAGACGAGGCGGTTGACTTTCAGAAGACGGGCGTTTTCCACGTGCTGGTTGTCGCGGGATTGCACGTGGGCGCGCTGGCGTTTTTTCTGTACTGGCTCGGCCGAAAACTGCGGTTGTCGCGGGTGGCGACTATGGTGTTCACGCTGACTCTTCTGCTCGCGTACGTGGCGGTGATCGAACAGCGGCCGCCCGTGCTGCGGGCGGCGTTGATGACGGCGATTGTGGTGCTCGGGAGCTTTTTCTACCGCAGGCTCGACGTCTTGAATTCGGCGGCAATAGCGGCGCTGGTGCTTTTGGTGGCGCGGCCGCTAGCGGTGCGCGACTCCAGCTTTCAACTTACGTTTTTGGCTATAGGCTGCATCGCAGGCCTTGCGGCGCCATGGCTCGAGAGAAACGTGCAGCCGTACGCCAGAGCGCTGCGTGGATGGCGCGACGTAACCCGGGATGCGGCTCACGAACCCCGCGCGGCGCAGTTCCGGATCGATCTGCGAAGTGCAGGAAGCTGGCTCGCGGCGCGACTACCGCCGCGGATCGCCGCGCCCGTCGAAAATGCGCTTGCAGGCGGAATTGGCTTCACGCTGCGCGCTTGGGAACTCATGGTGCTTACGCTGGCCCTGCAAATTGGGATGCTGCCGCTGATGGCGAGGGACTTCCATCGCATCACGCTGGCAGCGCCATTCGTAAATTTGGCCGCTGTGCCACTGACCGGCATCGTCGTGCCATTGGGGTTCATGACGCTTGGCAGCGCGCTGCTGTTACCCGGTCTTGCCAGGATCCTCGCAGCGCCGCTTACTTCCATCACGCTGGTGCTCTTGCACATTGTGCATTGGTTTGCGCGCTTGCCGAAATGGAGTTATCGCGTTCCTGGACCGCATCTATGGGTGGTAGTTGTGTTCTTCACTTTTGCGCTGCTACTAGCGGCAATTCTGCGAGTTGCTCATCCGTGGCAACGAAGAATCGCCTCGGGCCTGGGCGGCGGATTGCTGGCGTGCTCCTTACTTATTGCACTGTTTCCGTTTTCTCCGGCATGGTCTGCCGGAAAGCTGGAGGTGAGCGTCCTGGATGTTGGACAGGGAGACTCTTTGTTCGTCGTCTCTCCACATGGCAAGACGTTGCTGATCGACGGCGGCGGCGCGTTCGGGGGATTCGCAGGACAAAGCAATCGCGGAATAGATCCAGGGGAAGAGGCGGTTTCACCGTATCTGTGGTCGCGCGGCTTCCAAAAAATAAATGTGGTCGCACTCACCCATGCGCATCAGGATCACCTTGGGGGCTTGGCCGCGGTCCTTGAGAATTTTCGCGTCGGCCAGTTGTGGATCGGCCGCGAGGTAAATTCACCCGCGTTAGCGAAGATTGAGCAGTTGGCAAGGGACAGAAAAATTCCGATCGAGCACGAGACGCGCGCGAAAAGTTTCGCGTGGGACAATGTGGAGGGCAAGTTTTTCTGGCCGGAGATCTCTTCGGCGGCCCCCTCGGCCACTGCGAAGAACAACGACTCACTGGTACTGAGGCTGCGGTATGCGGACCGTGCATTCTTGCTGCCGGGCGACGCCGAAAAAGAAGCCGAGCGGGCAATGCTTTCCGAGGGCGGCCAGGATCAGATGCGGGCAGAGGTGCTGAAGATTGGGCATCATGGCAGCAGGAATTCGACGACTCCGGAGTTCTTGGCGGCGGTGAAACCGCGTCTCGCAATTATTTCCGTGGGGGAAGACAACCCTTATGGCCATCCCAATGCCGAGCTGCTCGAGCGGCTCGCGAACGCCGGTGTTCGCGTTCTGCGAACCGACCGCGATGGCGCCGTACACATTCTGATGGATGGTCACGGACTGGAAGTGACGTGCTTCCTTCCCTGCTTACCCGCGGGCAGCGACGGTTTACAACGAGCGCAAGCGCCAGATCACAACAAAGACGAGGAACAGCAATAGGAAGCCAATCATGGCGCGGTACTCGCGATTTTTCTTGTACTGCGCGAATGAAAACGCACCGGCATTCGCAGATGAGAGCTTCGCGGGCGTCAGCCGCGGGAAAAACAAAGGCACGGTTCGCGCATACTCCTGAAATGCGTCGCCGTGATGTTGGTAAAGTTCGCGCTCTTCACGCCGCATGACGAAGGAATAGAACAAAGTGAAATAACAAAACAGGATCACTGCGGACGACCAGGAATGCGTGGCGATGGCGGCGCCGATGGTCAGGATGAAGCTGCCTAGATAGAGCGGGTTGCGTGTATAAGCGTAAGGTCCGGTGACCGTGAGAACTTCTTGTTTGTGCAGGTAACCCGCGGCGCGCGCGCGAACCCACAACCCCATCGCTCCGACCGCAGCGCCGGCTAGAATGCCTTTGGGCGAGGGTCGCGCGAGCCACAGAACAACGGCAGCCAATGGATATCCCAGGCGTACGCGCCAGCGCGCGAAAAAGGCTGTAGCGCTCATCTCGCGGCACCAACGCAACGAGACACGGCGTCAAACACCTGATCAACACTGATGGCGAGCATTGACGGGTGCGGTTGCGAACCACGTGCATGGGTTGTGCGCACGCCGGGCGCGCGCAGCACGATGTCTTTGTGCTCGCTCGATTGGGCCTCGTCGCCTCGGTAGGGCCCATTCCGGGCGGGATCGGTGGGACCAAAGAGAGCGATTGTGGGTGTACCTAGCGCCGCCGCCAGATGCAGGGGCCCTGTGTCGCCGCCGACGACGCATGCGGCGCTCTGCAAAAGTGCCATCAGTTCGCCGAGATTGCCACGGTACAGGAAGGGGGCGGCATCGCCGCTTGCACCAATCAGCGCTGCCGTCAAATCGTCGTCACCAGGTCCAAGATTAACGACACAGCGCAGCCCCTGAGATTCTCGCAGCTTCCGACACAAAGCTCCGAAGCGCTCGGCCGGCCAGCATTTGGAGCGCCAGCCGCCCCCTGGGCTCAGGACAACGTAGCGATCAAGGCCCTGTGCCCGCAGGTGGGAACACACCTTGGCTCGGTCCTCGTCCGGAATCTGCACGCTCACGGAGGCAGTGCCGCGCTGCGCGCCAGCGCGCAGCGACAAGTCGCCATTTTGCTCGGCAATGTGCGCCTTGCTCGTCTTTACACGCTCGGTATAAAGCGCGGGCACGCCAAACTCGCGAATTGTGGCCGAAGAGAAACCAATGCGGCGCGATACGCCGCCGAAGAACGGCAGCATGGCCGACTTCCACAAGCCTTGGTAATCGATCGCGGCACTCCAAGAAGTCTGCCGCAAGCGCCGAATCACTTCTCGCAAAGACGCTAGTGCGCGGGTTTCCACGGTCCATACTTCCGAGGCTAGAGCGCCGCTCTGGACCAGAAACGCCCATCGAGGATGCGTGAGCCAGATAATGTGCGCGGCCGGAAAAGATTCGCGCAACGCCGCGACAGCGGGAAAAGTGTGGATGATGTCGCCCAGCGATCCAAGCCGAACCACAAGAAAGCGCGGCTCAGGCATGCGGAGCCTTGCGCACGGAATCGAGGAATTCGCGCGTCGAATGATCCTTCGGGTCGCCGACAATAGCTACACGGATACCCAGGCGGGCGGATGTGGCACGTTCCGGGACGGTCTCGGTGGTGTAGTCAGTTCCCTTGGCGTGAACGTCCGGACGTAAGTCCGCCAGCAATCCTTCCACGTTAGGCTCGCCGAAGAGCAGAACATAGTCGACGCCTCGCAACGCACCGACCAGCGCAGCACGCGCAGTTTCCGGCAGGATGGGGCGCCCAGCGCCTTTCAATGCGCAGACGCTCGAATCTGAGTTCACTGCGACCGTCAGGATATCGCCCTCGCGACGCGCGGCTTCGAGATAGCGAATGTGGCCTACATGCAAGGTGTCAAAGCAGCCGTTCGCTAGCACAATCTTTTGGCCGCGCTGCCGATGCTCCGCAAGTAATTCACGGAGGCGCTCAGGCGTGACGATTTTTGATTCCGCGGCGCGCATGGGTTACGAGCCGGAGCCGCCGGCATCGCGGCGAATTGCTTCAAGGAGCTCCGCCCGCGAAACGGTCGCAGTACCGCGCTTCATTACTACCAGGCCACCAGCGATGTTGGCGATATGCGCGGCCTCCAGCGGCGATGCGCCGGAAGCCAGCGCCAGAGTGTAAGCCGCGAGCACTGTATCGCCGGCTCCGGTGACGTCAACTGCCTGGTCGCTTCCGTGCATCGGTATGCGCGTCACGCGATCGCGCGTTTCAAATAGAGCCATACCGTCGCGGCCGCGCGTTACGAGAAGCGCGCGCAGCTTCATGGCGGCGAGGGTCGCTCGACCGCAGCGGGTCAGCTCGTTGAAGTTCGAGCCGATGGTCGTGTGATGCAAGGTTTCGAGTTCCGCTTCATTTGGCGTCGCCGAGATGATTCCGGCTTTCGCATAAGCCGCGAGATGATAGCGAGCGTCCAGTGTCACAACCAGTCCGTGTTTACGCTTCATGGCGGCTTGGCGAACCAACTCCGGACTGGCGACGCCAAAGCCATAGTCGGAAACCGCAAGAGCATCTGCGGAACGAATCTTGGCCGATAAGAGCTGCTGGACTTTTTTGTGCGCGGCCGCCGGGAGAGGAGCTTGCGGCTCACGATCCACGCGAAGAACCTGTTGACCTACAGTGTGCGCCCAACCGGCGAGGAAGCGCGTCTTGGTTGGCGTAGTCCAGCCTTTTACTCGAACAATTCCGGAAACGTCCGCGCGCTTGCTGCGGAAATATTCGAGCAGCGCGTCGCCCGCAGCGTCCTGGCCAACGGCGGTGACGGGACGCACTCGCGCTCCCAAAGCAGCCAAGTTGTTCGCGGCGTTGGCGCCCCCACCCGGCACCACCTGCGTCTCCCGGTGCCGCAGAATCAACACCGGCGCCTCGCGAGAAACGCGCGAAATATCGCCGAACTGAAATTCGTCGGCAACAAAGTCACCAAGCAGCACGACCGTCTTCGATGAAAATTTATCGACACATTCCGCCAGGGCAAGCAGGTCTACCGAGGGTGACGACGTTTGTTCAAGAGCACGAGTCATTTCGGCGGCCTCAAAATCCAATCCGCCGCATCGGCGAGATTCTCCGCGATGAAATCCGGAGGCGCCGGCCAATTTGCTGAATGCCACTGAAATTCGCCTGCTCCATAGCCTGTACGCACCAGGATTGCGCGCGCTCCGACGCGATGAGCCAACTCGATATCGCCGTAGCGATCGCCGACAACAAAGGATCGGCGCAGATCCAAGCTGTGTTCACGAGCGGCGCGCTCCAGCATTCCCGGCTTCGGCTTGCGGCACATGCAGGCGTCATCGCCTTTGTGGGGACAATAGTACAGCGCGTCGATATGCGCTCCTTGTTCGGCGAGCTGCTTTGTCATCAAGTCGTGAACGGCGCGGACCAGTGAGTCCGGAAAATATCCGCGACCGACACCGGATTGATTCGTGATCACGATGGCCGGATATCTTGCTTCGTTCAGCCGCCGGATCGCGGCCGCGGCAAACGGAAACATACGAAAACGGCTTGCGTGATTCAAGTAACCGACCTCTTCGGCGATCGTTCCATCGCGATCGAGGAAGACGGCCGGACGCAGAGATACAGCTTCAGCCAGAAGCCACCTCCGCGGAACGAAGCCAGCCGCGCGCCGCTGCTTCGACCGCTTCCGGCCGCACGCTTGTCATGCAACGGTGGTCGATGGGGCAACGTCGCAGAAAACACGGGCTGCAATACGGCTTTTCTTGCACCACGGTGCATCGCGGAGTGATCGGGGCGGTGCCGTGAGGATCCGTAGGGCCAAAGATCGCGACAACCGGCAAGCCAACCGCAGCAGCCACATGCATTGCGCCAGAATCGTTGCCGACAAACACTTGGCAGCGCGAGAGGAGGGCAGGGAGATCGGCAATCGCTGTCTTGCCCACCAAACTAATCGATGGGCCCTTTATTCCCGCAACAATTGCCTCCGAAACGCTCTCTTCGGCTGTTGTTCCGAAGAGAATGACCTCCGCATCCGTGTGCAGGCGGAATCGGTTTACGAAATCAGCGAAGCAATCCGGCGACCAGCATTTCGCGGAACCATAGGACGCACCTGCGCCAATGGCAATTCGCGCGATATCTTGGCGAGCGCCTGCCGATGACAAAGTTGTTTCCGCTTGGCGGCGGTGTTCTTCCGAAACGTCGAGCGTTACAAAGTGTTCGCCCGGCAGCGAATCGATCCAGCCGGCGCGCCGCAAAAGTTCCAGATAATAAAACTGTTCGTGAGCCGGAAGTTCGCCGCGCTTTGGGACGGCAATTCTCTTGGTCAGCAGCAGGCTGCGTCCATCGCGCGCATAGCCGATGCGTTCGGGAATAGCGGCGCGCCAAGCGAGCCAGGCGGCGTCAAAGGCGTTCTGCAGCAGCAGCGCGACGTCGAACTTCTGCGCTCGAAGCTCTTGTACTAAACGCTCGCGCCCGGTCACGCCTGTGTGGGCGCCCTTGGGGTCGTAGGAAATGAGTTCGTCGCATATTTTCTGGCCGCGATAAATGTCGGCAACGTAGGGTCGGGCAACAATTGCAATCCTCGCTTCTGGAAAGCGCGCTCGGACAGCACGCAGCGCGGGTAAAGCCATGATGGCGTCGCCGACCCAATTTGTGGCGCGGATAAGAATCTTCATGCGGCAACCCCGCTGCGCAGCGCCAATCGTTCGCGCAGGTCACGCATGAATCGGCCCTCATCGGGGATTTCCATCGCCACGACAGCTATGTGTACTGGCATTCCGGACAATAGCCCGGCGTCGAGATTCTGCGCGTCCTTTTCCGTGGTCATCAATGCCTTCGCGCCCAGCGATTGCGCGGCGGCCGTCAATTCTTGGAGTTCGCGCTTCGTATAGCGATGATGATCGCGGAAAGCTTTGGATCCAACCAGGTGCACGTTCCAGCGTTCGAGATCTGCAAAAAATGCTTCAGGATTGCCAATTCCAGCAAAGGCAAACACCGGAGCGGGGCACGCGGGCAGGAGATCTGTTCTCGACGCGTGATCGCGAAAGGCGAGCAGTTTGGTCGTGGACATATATGTGGCCATTTGAGGAGACTTTTGGATGGCGGGCACCATGGGCTTCGATTGTTCGGTGCGCGTGAAGATAACGAGATCTGCCCGATGCAGAGCGGAGCGAGGTTCCCGGAGGCGGCCCGCCGGAAGAATTGAATCTTGGCGAAGAGGGTGCGTGGAATCAATCAAGACGATGTCGACATCCCGGGCTAGTCGAAGGTGTTGAAAGCCGTCGTCGATGAGAAAAATGTCAACTCCAGCCCGTTGCAAACGTTTTCCCTCGGCATAGCGGTCCTTGCCCACACCGAAAAGAGCCCGGCCTTGCAAGCGATCTTTCATCAGCTCAATCTCGTCGCTCGTCTTGCCGGAGCCGCGATAGCCGCGACTGAGAATGGCGACGCGTTTTCCTTCGGCAAGAAATCGCTCGGCCAGCCAAATCACCATCGGGGTTTTTCCAGTGCCTCCGACAGTGAGGTTACCGACACTGACAACCCTGCCATCGAGCCGTTTCTGTTTGAGCCAGCCACGAGCGTAAAGCGATGTCCGCAACCACATCGCCCCCGCGTAAAGAATCGAAAGCGGCCAGAGCAAAATGCGCAGCAGCGGCGGCAGGTTCATCGGGCTGGGCTGCCGAGGAATTTGAAAATTTCCGCGAGGGCGCGGTCCGTTGCGCCACGGCTGCTATCCACCAAATGTTTTGCGTTCTCGCCCATTTTATGGCGGCGCTCCGGATTGCGCAGGAGTTCGATCCAGGCAACGCCCGCGTCTTCCGGGCTCTCCACCTGGATGGCCGCGTCTGCGGCGACAAAGCGACTTGCAATCTCGGCAAAATTTTCCATGGAAGGCCCGAAGACCGGAATTTTACCGAACGCCGCAGGCTCCAGAATATTGTGCCCGCCCGAGGGCACCAGGGAGCCACCTACAAAGGCGCCGTCGGCTAGCCGATACAGCGACGCCAATTCCCCGATGCTGTCGAGGAGAATCACCGTAACTTCGCGCGGTATCGAACCGTTGCTGCCTGCTGCCGCTCCCGGCGCGTGACTTGCTAGCGCGAGCTGAGAGCGGCGAATAAACTTGCGCCGCGATTCATGAATGAACTCCGCCGCGGCCTCAAAACGCTCCGGCTTTCGTGGAGCAAGAACCAACAGGGCGTTGGGGTGCTCGCCCTGCACCACGCCGAAAGCAATCAATGCGAGCGGCTCTTCGGTGGCCACGACGCTGCCGGCGACTACGATCGGCGAACGGCCTTGCCGGCGGGCTTCCGCTTCGAGCCAACTAGAAAGGGGCGTTGCGGCAGGGGGCTCCATATCGTACTTAAGGTTGCCGCTGACTGAAACGCGCTCGGCGGGCGCGCCCAACGCGCGAATCCGCTCCGCGTCCTTCTCGCTTTGCATCAGGAATGCGCTCGCGTTTCCCAGCGCGCTTCGCAGAAACGGGCGAAGGAAAAAACCGAATTTGGCGAGGTACCGCTGGTAGCGCTCGAACGAACGGTCCGAAATTCTTCCGCTGACGAAGAGCACGGGGATATTTTGCCTGCTTGTCTCGCGCAAAAAGTTGGGCCAGATTTCGGTTTCCAAGACAGCGATGAGCGACGGCCGTACAGCGAGCAGCACGCGGCGCACGCAAAAGCTCCAGTCAAGCGGGAAATAAAACACCGCGTCGGCAAATTCCATTCGTTCGTGAGCCAGCGATTGTCCGGTGATCGTGGTGGTCGAAATTACAAGCGGACGGTCTGGATACGCCTCTTTCAGGCGCTTCGCGAGGGCGATGCTGGAAAGAAGCTCACCGACCGATACGGCATGAATCCACATCGCGCCAGGGCGACCCGCCGGCAATTTGTCGAGCGAGGGAGTGGACAAGCCTAGCCGCTCGCGCAGGTTGAATAGGTACTTTCCGTGGCGCAGACCCTTGACCAACCAATATGGCAAGAACAGCAGGGCTGCGGTCCCCATCAGAAAACTATAGATGAAATACACTAAGCGTGGCTCCGGTCCCTAATCGCTGCCGCCGCGAACTCATGCGAGGCGCAGGGCAACCCTGCACGTCCCCCAGGAATCGAAGGCGTCGAGATGAGAAAAGTCTATTATAACCTCATGCCAACGGCTGCTTTCAGAATTCCCTGGGTTGCGGCTTGTCTCCTCGGCACATTTGCAGGCGCGCAGCAGTCGCCCTTGCGAACTGCATCGCTGGAATCTCACGAAGGCTTGACTATCTCCGCTACACCGTGGACTGATCCAGCCAAGTACAAAGAGAAATTTCCGAAGAAGTCGCCGTACGCCGCGGGAATCCTTGCCGTGCAAGTCTCGTTTCGCAACGATTCCGATGACAGCGTGAAGATCAACTTGTCGCGCATTCGCCTGACCGTGCATCTTGACGCTGAGAATGCGCAGGAGCTTCCTTCTCTCAGCGCCGAAGAACTGGTACAAGCAGTGCTGAAACCGGGCGGCAAAGATCCAACCGCTACACGAACGAAACTGCCTATTCCGGTGGCCATTCCCAAAAGCGGCAAGGGCAATGCGGATGAGCTGCAGCGGCAAGCGCAGGAGGCTAGCGTACCGACAGGCGTGATCGCACCGCATAGTACCGTGCAAGGGTTGCTGTACTTTGACTTGCAAAAGCAGTTTGATTTGCTCGAAACCGCTCACCTCTACGTGCCCGAACTGGTGCTGATGCGTGGGAATCGAGCGCTCACCTACTTCGACATCGATCTCGGCCAGCGCGGAAGCCAGTAAAGAACGTAACTGAACTTCTTTCCGCTCGCGACCGCGGATTGTCCTCAGCCGGTTTTACACAGGCCAGTTTGCACGCTTCGCTCTCCTCCGCTACCATGACTGTGCAGCAAATTCTTTTGTCTCCGGGACCAATGCTCACTCTTCTCGAAGAACTGAACCCCGAACAGCGCGCAGCAGCGGAAACAACGGAAGGTCCGGTGCTGATTCTCGCCGGTGCCGGGACTGGAAAGACGCGCGCCATCACTTTCCGAATGGCGCATCTCATCGCTAGCGGCGTGCCGGCCGAGGCGATTCTCGCGGTAACTTTCACGAATAAGGCCGCGGAGGAAATGCGCAACCGCGTTTCGGATTTGCTGCTTCGTGCGGGCGTGCCGCCGGCGCAACCGTGGCTGTCCACGTTTCATTCGCTGTGCGCGCGGCTTCTTCGACGCGAAGCCGTCAGTGCCGGGCTGCCCCGTGATTTCGCCATTTACGACGATGATGACCAACTCGCGGCGGTGAAGCTCGCGATGGCGAACCTGGAGATCGATGACGACACGCTGACGCCGCGAAATGTTTTAAGCCGCATCAGCTACGCGAAAAATCATGGTCAGAGCGCGGAGAAAGTGCGCAGCGATGCGATCGACAAAGACGGTCGGCGCATCGCCGACATTTACGCCGCCTACGAACAACTGTTGCGGCAAAGCAATGCACTCGATTTCGATGACCTCCTGACTCGCACCGTCAAGTTGCTGCGGGAATCAACGCTCGTTCGCGAAAAGTGGCAGTCGCGGTTTCGATACATTCACGTCGACGAATACCAGGACACCAACCGCGTGCAGTACGAACTGCTGCGTCTTCTCACCGGGCCGAAACAAAACGTCTGCGTGGTCGGCGACGAGGACCAATCCATCTACCGTTGGCGCGGCGCGGATGTTTCCATCCTGATGAGTTTTTCGCGCGACTTTCCTTCCGCTCGCGTCATCAAGCTCGAGCGCAATTACCGCTCGACGCAGCAAATCCTTGATGCCGCCGGCGCGGTCGTGGCTAATAACCCCGAGCGACTCGGCAAATCCCTGAGCGCGCAAAATGGTTCCGGATCGAACTTGAAATACTTCGAGGGGCGGGATGCCCACGCGGAGGCGGAATTTGTCGCCGGCGAGCTCGAGTGCATTCTCAATGAAGACTCCTCGCAGACCTGCGCCGTGGAATACCGCACCAATTTTCAATCGCGCGCGTTTGAAGAAGTCTTCCGCCGCCGGGGGCTCCGCTACAAGCTCGTGGGCGGTTTTAGCTTCTACAATCGCGCGGAGGTGAAGGACGCGCTGGCCTATGTTCGTCTGGCCATGCACCCCGAAGATGACATCTCGCTGCTGCGCGTATTGAACGTCCCGCCGCGCGGCATCGGCAAAACCACGGTCGACGCGCTACAAGCTGCAGCGCGGGCCGACGGTTCCAGTTTGTGGTCGGCCATCGAGAAATTCGTTTCGGGAGCGGCAGCCGGACGCGCAGTAGCGCCTCTGCGTGCGTTTCAAGAGCTCATCGCCAAACTTCAGGAGGCCCTTGCGAAACGCGAGGCCCCGGATTTCCTGCGCGCCGTGCTCGACGAGACTGGCTACATGGATATGCTGCGCGACCGCAATACGCCCGACGACGTCGCGCGTATCGAAAATCTCGAGGAACTTGTTCGCGCCGTTGCAGATGGGATAGAAAATGGCGAATCGTTTACGGACTTTTTGGACGCGGCCGCCCTGGTCAGCGACGCCGACGCCTTTGAAGGCAAACCCGGCGTCACGTTGATCACGCTGCACAGCACCAAGGGCCTCGAGTTCGACCACGTGTTCTTGACCGGCATGGAAGAAGGCATCTCCCCGCACAGCCGCGCCCTGAATGAAGAAAAAGGCACTGAGGAAGAGCGCCGCCTGGTGTACGTCGGAATGACGCGGGCGCGAAAATCGCTTACTCTCACGCGCGCGGTGTATCGGCGCATTTTTGGCAACGAGCAGCAACTCCGGGCTTCCCTGCCTTCGAGGTTCCTTGCGGAGATTCCGAGCGAACTGGTGGAGACTGTGCGTGGCTCCATGGCCGAGATCGGTCAAACGCGGCGCTATGAACCCGATCCGGAATATTCGTACTCGCCCGAGGAATTCCTGCGCCGCGTGCGAGGTCAGTCGCAACCGCCCTCTGCGCAGCGCCGTTCCAGCAGCCCCAGCACGTTTACGCGAGCTCCTGCGAGGCGCGGCGCCGACGCGAATCCGCTTCTCGGCCGGAAGGTTCGCCATCCGAGTTACGGTGTCGGCACCATCGTCGGCGTTGAAGGGGACGACGAGGACCGGCGCCTCTCCGTCAGTTTTCCCGGACGGGGCACAAAGAAATTCGTCGAGCGCTACGCCCAACTGGAACAGATGTAGCGCCAGAGCAACCAGTGTTGCGCCGCTGCGCCTCTCCATGTACATTGAGGCACGCAATCCTATCTAGCGCCGCATATCCGGCAGCCCGGCCTTAGCTCACACGGATGCGATTGGAGAGTACGAGTGGCGTCACCTCTCTTCCGCTGTAAGGGCATCGACCAATTGCTGTCGGATTCCGAGAACGCCGAAGTTCGATTGAAAAAGTCGCTGGGTTGGCTGAGCCTCACCTCGCTTGGAATCGGGGCCGTGATCGGCTCGGGAATTTTCACCATCGTCGGCACAGCGATCGCCGGTCAAAAACTCCAAGTAAAATCCATTCTTAACGCGCCGCTGTTGGAATACTTGATTTACCATTCCTCTTCCTTCGGACGTCCCGGCGCTGGACCAGCCATCGCGCTCTCCTTCATCTTGGTGGCAATCGTGTGCGGCTTCGCATCGGTCTGCTACGCCGAACTGGCCGCCATGATCCCCATCGCCGGCAGCGCTTACACATATACCTATGCCACCATGGGCGAGCTCATCGCCTGGATTATTGGTTGGGACCTCATCCTCGAGTACGCGGTCAGCAATATGGCCGTCAGCGTAGGATTCTCCGCGCACATAGTTGGCTTGCTGGATTGGTTTGGCGTGCACCCGAGCCTTCGCTGGATTACTCCCGCCTATCTTCCTGGCGGCCTCTCCGATTTGCAGGGAAACATGCTCTATCCGCCGGGCTGGCACGTGGGGTTCAATTGGCCCGCGTTCATCATCGTCATGTTGCTAACGATGATCCTCGTGCGGGGAATACGCGAGTCCGCTGAAACCAACAACGTGATGGTCCTGGTGAAAATCATCGCCATCCTCGTCTTCATCGGGTTCGCATCGAGGTTCATTCACCCCGCCTACTGGCATCCGTTCGCTCCCAACGGGTGGCCGGGGATTCTCACCGGCGGCTCCATCGTCTTTTTCACCTACATTGGCTTCGATTCCGTTTCCACCGCCGCTGAGGAATGCAAGAATCCGCAGCGCGACGTTCCTATCGGAATTATCGCCACCCTGATTATCTGCACGATTCTCTATGTTGGCGTGGTCGTCGTCTTAACCGGACTCGTGCCGTGGCAGACGCTGGTGGACGATGCCGCTCCGGTGGTCAATACGCTGAAGAAACTGCACTTCACCGGCGTTCGCCTTATCGTCTTAATCGGCGCACTTATGGGCATGATTTCTTCGCTGCTTGTCTTCCAACTTGGCCAAGCCCGCGTATGGTTCGCCATGTCCCGCGATGGCCTGCTGCCTCGCGTCTTTAGCCGCGTGCACCCACGCTTCTGCACGCCGGATTTTTCGACCTGGATGGCCGGCTTTCTGGTCGGCATTCCCGCCGGCCTTCTCGATATCGGAACCCTCGCCGATCTTTCCAACATCGGCACACTTTTTGCCTTCGCCCTTGTCGCTGCGGGAGTGTTGATCCTTCGTTATCGCGAGCCCGACCGGCCGCGCGCCTTTCGCGCTCCCGGCGGCCCGCTCGCCCCCATCATCACCATACTTACCTGCCTGCTCCTGATGGCGGGCCTGCCAATTACGAACTGGATTCGATTCTTCGTGTGGATGGCAATCGGACTCGTGATTTACTACAACTATGGACGGAGGCGCAGTACCTTGCGCGCCGCCAATCCGGCTTAGAGAAATTTTGAAATGGGGCGCATGTTCCTCAATCCATTCCGTAAGTGCCTCAATGCAGGTCTCGCAATCAC
Source organism: Candidatus Acidiferrum sp. (assembly GCA_035602505.1). GTDB lineage: Bacteria > Acidobacteriota > Terriglobia > Acidiferrales > UBA7541 > Acidiferrum. The sequence goes on along the minus strand of DATNMD010000006.1, from coordinate 25,386 downwards.
GGTGAGCCTCGCGCTACTTCCAACCCACGCTTGTGCCTGGGGTGGAAATGGCCACAAGGTTGTCGTTAACCAAGCCATCGATACGCTGCCCGCCGACCTGCGCGCCTACTTCGAAAACAATCGTTCCTTCCTTGTGCAAAACGTAACCGGTCCTCTGGACGCGGAAACAAGAAATCCCGCGGAGCGGCGTAACCACTTCATCCGACTGGACAAGTACGGGCGCTTTCCTTTTGACGCCCTGCCCCGCAGCTATAAAGCCGCCGTGAACAAATATGGCAAGTCCAAAATCGATTCCACTGGCCTGCTTCCCTGGGAGATTGGCGTCTACAGCCAGAAGCTCACCGAAGCCATGAAACTCGGCCGCTGGGACGAAGCCAGGCTCGACGCCGCCATTCTCGCGTTCTATGTCGCCGAAGCGCACGACCCCTTCAACACCACGGAAAATTTTGATGGCCACCTGACGAACCAAACCGGGATCAATGAGCGGTTCGGAACAATTCTCATCGATCGCTTCTCTTCCTTTTTCCCGATGCGCCCGAATGATGCCTCGTTCATCAATGATCCGACCGACCATGGTTTTGAAGCATGCCTTAGCGCGCATAGTTGGATAGAAGTGATTCTCCTCGCGGATCGCAATGCGCGTTTGGAGGGCAAGTCCTACAACGACGAATACTTTGATCGCTTTTACAATCAGTCGGCGGGCACGCTGATTCGCCAGCTCTCCGATGCCGCCACCGATGTCGGCTCTTACTGGCTTACCGCGTGGACCAATGCGGGCAAGCCTGCTTTGCCGCATTAGTGCTGTCTGCTTCCGCTATGCTCCCCGAAAGCGTTGCCTCACTTCCCAAAGCGGAGTTGCACCTTCACCTCGAAGGCTCCATCCAGCCGGGTACGGTCTGCGCGCTAACCGCGCGGCACGGCGTTACGGTTACGGAAGAGGAAGTACGGCGCCGCTATGCTTACAAGAATTTCTTGGAGTTCCTGGAGACGTTCAAGTGGGTGACTTCATTTTTGCGCGACCCGCAGGACTACGCGCTGATCACCCGCGACCTCGCGGAGCATCTTTTGTCGCAGCGCGTGATCTACGCCGAAGTGACGATTTCCATTGGCGTGATGCTGCTACGCAAACAGCAGCCGGAAAACAACTTCCAGGCCATTCTGGCCGCCGCCGAGCCCTTCGACAGCCGCGGGCTCCGTATGAACTGGATTTTCGACGCCGTTCGTCAATTCGGCGTCGAAGCAGCCAGTCGCGTGGTGGACGCAGCAAAGCAGTGCGCATCGCAATCCATCGTCGCCTTCGGCATCGGCGGCGATGAATTGAGTGTGCCCACGAGAGAGCTTCGTCCGGTTTATGACAAAGCCGCAGCTCTGGGTCTTCACCGGCTCATTCACGCCGGAGAAATCGGCGGCCCTGAAAAGATTCGAGAAGCCGTCGAGCTCCTCGGTGCCGAAAGGATTGGTCACGGCATCGCAGCCATAAATGATCCGGCACTCATGGACCTTCTCGCCGATCGCCGCATTCCGCTCGAAATTTGCCCGCAAAGCAATATCCGTACCGGAGCGCTCGCGCTGCAGTTGCGGCGTGCCGACGCGCGCCTCGAAGACCATCCGCTCGCCGCGCTGTTTCGGCACGGCATTCCGATCGTGCTGTCCACTGACGATCCAGCAATGTTCCACACCACGCTGTTAAAAGAGTATGAGCATGCCCACCAGCTCGGCATGACAGAGAACGAACTCCTGCGCTTGGCGCAAATGAGTTTCGATTTCGCGTTCGAGCGTCAACACTTGCAGACTGCGCGTTGAGATTTACGATTTCAAAGCAAGCAGCGTACGAGCAAGGTTGCCCTTTTGCGTGCGCGTCTTCATCACGGTTGGGACGATCTCGACCTTCATTCCTAGGTTGCGAATGGAATCTGCTTGCGCTTTGTCTGTCGGATCGATCACAAACGTCCCGGTAAAATCGGCATACAGTTTACCGACGCCGAGCGCCGATGGCTCGTGCCCAAGCTCGGCGAGCATCTTGTCCGACGGGCCCTTCAGCGATTTGCCGCCTACAATCGGGCAAACGGCAATGACGCTTTGCCTGCGCGCGCGCAGAGCTTCGCGAATGCCAGGCACCGCTAGAATCGGGCCGATGCTGATGAGCGGGTTGCTAGGGCAGATCAGGATCCGTTCCGCGTCGCGAATCGCTTCGAGCACACCTCTCGCCGGGCACGCCTTGTCAGCGCCATCAAAGCGGATTGCGCGCACCACCGGCTCCGCGTGGCGCTTCACCAAGTACTCCTGGAAATGCAGTTCGCCTTCGGCCGTATCAATCATCGTCGGCACCGGCAGGTCGGTCATCGGCAAAATACGCGCCCTCACGCCCAGCGCGAGACATATCGCTTCCGCCGCATCGCTCAACGACTTGCCTTCCGCGAGCATCGCCGAGCGATGGATATGCGTGGCCAGATCACGGTCGCCAAGGTTGAACCAATTGATGCGGCCGAACGCCGCCAAGCGTTTCAGCGCGTGAAACGTCTCGCCACGGTAGCCCCAACCTTTTGCCTCATCCACAATTCCCGCGAGCGTGTAAGTGACAATGTCGAGGTCCGGCGCGATTGTCAGGCCATGCAGCGCAATGTCGTCGCCGGTATTTACAATCACCGTCAGGTCGCGCGGGTCCATTACGTCGTGGAGGCCAAGCAGGAGTTTGGAAGCACCTACGCCGCCGGCCAGCGCGGTGATAGTTTTGTGCTTTGCAGAGGGCATCAGGATATGCAGCCGCTACGCCGCAAAACCCTCGGCGTCGGCCATATGTTGCGCGCGGTCGCGCACGCGCGCCGAGAGAAAATTGCCGCTCCTCACGAATTCGGGATACAGCGCGAGCCGCTCCCGCAACGTAAACCCGCGAGCTTCTGTTTCGGCGCGCAACCTTGCGATCTGCGGCCAGGCCGCTTCGGGATTGATGAAGTCCTTTGTGACCGGCGAGATGCCGCCCCAATCATTGATCCCCGCTTCGAGCAAGCGCGGAAAATCAGCATAGCTGAGATTCGGCGGCGCCTGCAGGTTCATGTGCGGACCCAAAATCAAACGGGCGATGGCAATCGTGCGCAGCATATCTTCCAACGGCGGCTCCGGATGATGGGCCATGGGAATGTCCGGCTTGGCGCGGAAATTCTGCACGATCACTTCCTGAATGTGCCCATATTTCTGATGCAGAGCACGAATGGCGAACAAAGAATCAGCACGCTCCTCGAAAGTTTCGCCAATCCCGATCAGGATTCCGGTCGTAAACGCCATCGAAAGTTTTCCGGCTTCCTCGATCGTGCGCAAGCGCAGTGCCGGAACTTTGTCGGGAGCTTTGAAGTGAGCAAAGCCGTCGCGCATCAGCCGGGTGCTGACTGTCTCCAGCATCAAACCCACGCTGGCGTTCGATTCCTTGAAGCGCTCCAACGCCGCACGATCCATGACGCCGGGATTGGCGTGCGGAAGCAAACCGGTGTGCTCCAGCACCATTTCGGACATCGCAGCCGCGTAGTCTAGTGTGCGCGCAAATCCTTGCCGCTGCAGAAAATCGCGGGCTTCCGGGAAAATGCGCTCGGGCTGGTCGCCCAGGCTGAACAACGCCTCCTTGCATCCAGCGGCGCGCGCCCGCTCGGCCAGCGCGAGCACTTCCTCTGGCGTCATGAAGTGCGCGCCCGGCTGACCCGGATCCTTCCGAAACGTGCAGTAACCGCAGTAATCGCGACAGAGAGTTGTCAGCGGAATGAAAACCTTTTTTGAGAAGGAAACCGCAGTTCCCTTCCCCTGAGCGCGAAGTTGCGTTGCGGCAGCGAGTAGATCCGGGAGTTGAGCCTCTTCAGCGAGGCGAAGAGCGCTTGGCCGATCAAGGATACCGGTTTCGCGAGACTCGGCGAGGAGGTCGGTGGCGAGGCGGTTGGTGCTTCTTGCGAACGGTGCCGGCGGCATAAAGTTGAGATCCATCAGCCATCTCCGGTGTCGGGAGTCCGGGGACTGCACCGGAGCCCAAAAACCGGACCTTATCGGATGGCTTCAGGATGACATGGTTGCAGAGGGTTTGCTACGTGGGCGGAACCAGGACAGTCGGCTAGCGGAAGAGGTCTTCGGCGGCAGGGCGGATGATTCGCGTGGCAGGCTCTTGCGCCGGCCGATATTTGTAGCCGCGGATGATAACCGCAGGGATGCCTTCCCGCTTGCCCATAACCAGCCCCGCAGCCGCGGCCAGTTCATCTGCCACTGCCAGAATCGTGGCTTGAAGCGGCTTGCCATTGCGGTCGCGTGTGCCACGCAGATCCAGCAGCACGGGGACTCCCGCCGCACCAACCGCGACATTCGCCAATCCGAGCCGCCATGGCCGGCCGAACGTGTCACTGATCACCACTGCGACGCGCTTCTTGCTCAGTCTCCGGAGTGCCGCGGCCAACATCCGCGCCGAACGGTCCGGGTCCGCAGGAAGCAACGTGACCACGTCTTCCCCCGGCACATTGGAATGATCCACTCCCGCGTTCGCGCAAACAAAACCTTGGTGCGTCTCCACTATCAGCGCGGGATGATCACGTACAATCCGGCGCGACTCCCGCAAAATAATCTCTACCAAACGCGGATCTCTTCCTCCTTTCGCCGCGAGCTGCAATGCCTGTGCGGAAGGCTCGATCGTGGAAAGGCTCACGAGCCGCCCTTCGGATTTTGAAACGATTTTTTGTGCGACGACCACTATATCTCTATCCCTGAAGGCTATCTCTGCCGTGCGCGTTGCCTCGAAAATCAGGCGCGCCAAATCATCACCCTTGTGGATCTCAGGCAGACTAGCGACCGCTATCAGTTCGATTTGGCGTCGGGGTCGTTTCAATCCCCTCGCGCTTGCATTTTTCGCGGTCATGGTGACGCGAAAGAGAGTTTATGCGAAGCGCACCATTAATGCATCGTGGGGCGGGATGCAACGAATGCGGGGCGGCGGCGAAGACTTCGCCACCAAAAATAAAACGGGCGGGGCCTGCCCTGCGGCAAATGACCCGCCCCGAACCTACGGTTGCAAGAAAGCCTATCGCTTTGGCGGCTAATCCTTTTCCCTCTCCTTGGGTTTGTCTTGTTGTTTCGGCCGCTCTTGCTGCTGTTGGCGTGGAGGCGGTTGCTGACGCTCCGCCTGAGGCGGGCGCTGCTGTTGTTGTTGCCGCTCCTGCTGCTGTTGGCGCGGCGGCGGCGCCTGTTGCTGACGCTCCTGTTGCTGACGCTGTTGAACCCGCTGCTGATCCTGATCGTGTCTCTTCTCTAGGTCCTGCAGCTGTCGCTGATGTTCCTGTTCCATCTGCTGCTTTCTCTGGTCGTCAGCTTGTTGCCGTGCCGCTCGTTGATGATCCTGCTGCTGCTGCCTCTCGACCTGCTGACGTTCCTGATCCTGCTGCCGGCGCAGGTTTTCCATCTCTTGCTGCTGCTTGCGGTCCACCTGCTGCTGGCTCGCGCTGGGCGGCGCCTGCTGCACGGACGGCGGTCGATCGTTGCGTTCGTTCGCTGGCCGCTCGTTGTTCGCCGGGCGATTCGGCTGCACGTTTGGAGGAGGCGTATTGGAGCGATCATTCGCTGGTGGCCGGTTAGGCTGCACGTTTGGCGGTGGAGTATTCGGCCGGTTATTGTCGGAGCTCGCAGGGCGCTCCGAAGGTGGCCGGTCGTTCCGCTGGCTGTTTGGCCGATCGTTATTTTGCGGAGGCGGACCAGGTTGGTTATTCGCTGGCGGACGGCTCGGCTGTACGTTTCCCTGGCGCTCTGCGTTCCCCGGCCGCTCCGCGTTCGGCGGAGGCGTATTCGGCCGGTTGTTCTGCGGGACATTCTGCGGAACATTGCCGACCTCGCGGCCCTGCCGGCTATTATTCTGCGGCTGACCCGGCCGGTTGCCCGCGTCGTTCTGGGGTTGTGCCGGCCGTGCCGGAGGCGCCATCCTGACGGGTGCCGCAACCGTTCTCTGCTGAGGTTCAATTTGTCGTGTCTGCGAAACGGCAAGCGGCTGCCCCCCATTTTGCCGAATGGCAACTTGTTGCCTTTCCACAGAGGCCGGCTGGGGCGGTGGTGCAGTCCTGGCTACCACGGCGCGATTCACAATCCGCTCGGGTGGACGCGCCGATGCTGGCCGCCCTGCCCCAACAAACGCCTGCCGTTCTGGCGCCATTGCAGGAGTTCTGATCGCAACCTGCTCGTTGGCCATCCGTCTCTCATCAACCCTCACCACGTTCCGCGCCACTGGCTGTGAAGTGGTGAGGATCTGCGTGGACGTCGCCGTAACGGCGCCAGGCACTCGCTGGTTCACATACCTCACGTTAGTGACTGTCGTGTTGTTGTTGACGACATTCGTGTTGTAGTAGTTGTTCACCACCGTCGTATTCACCGTGGTGTTCGATATGTTCACGTTGTTCACGTAGTTTCGGCTCACGCGATAAGAAGGAACGTACACTTCGCGCGGGCCAAGCGGGAACCAGCCCACGCTGCTCTCGCCGCCTACTGCCACGCCCACTGCAAAGCGCGGGCCGCCAATCCACGCGACCAGCGCAGGCGCGTAAACCGGCCGCACGTAAGTCACGCCCACCACAGCCCTCGGGCGGCACGGCACCCAACCCCAGACGCCGCGAACCGCGATCCAACGGCCGTAGTGGAACGGCGCAAATCCCCAAGGTTCGTCATCCACCCACGTATAGCCCCATGGCTGGATATAGACCCAGTGGCCATACCGATAGGGAGCCCATTCTGCTACTGTGACATGCGGAAACCATACCGTGCCGTACTCCGGAACGTCGCGCCAGCCGCCATATTCGTCCAAGTCTTCGTAACCGACCACATCGTCGGATACATAGCGACGTGCCGTTGCATGGTCATCACGGCGGTCACGCTCTTCCGACCAACGCTCGAGATCATCATCGTTGCCCAATCCCACGATATCGGCATAGAGTCGATCCGTTCCACTAAACGTGCCCGTCTCGTTAGCGTATACGGAATAGGATTCGCCGCCGCCGGTCACTTGGCCTTCGCCATCATGAACATTGACCACCGTGGTGTCGCCGGCTTCGTTCACGCTGATGCGGTACACGCCGGGCCGCAAAATCGAGAAAGCCAGATTTGGCGTGTCCACTTCGAAATTATCGTTGCGATCCAGTCGTTTCACGCGAATTCGCAGCGTGCCTTCGGTGATCTGCAGTTGAACGGTGTTATCGTCGAGATTCAAAAACGAAAAGCCAGTGTTGGCCCCAAGACGAATCGAAGCCGAGCCGATGTGCAGCTCTGCGCGTGAATCGCGGTCAGCCCAAAGCTTATCCCCGGTCGTCATGGGCCTGTTGATCATTGCTGTAACCCATTCGTCCGTGCCTCCCGGCTCGAATGACACCGATCCGTCCACGTGGCTCAGCCGGGCGACTCGTGTGGGAGGATCGTCATTATCTGCCGCGGCACGCTGCGGAGCGCAAAACATCGCCAACAACGTGAGCGCCAGCAAGCTGACTGACTTCAGCGCGTGTTTTCTCATAATCAGATTCTCTCCTGAACCTGTTCTCTACTGAAGCTGACGCGGCAGGTCTGCTCTTCCTCCACCGCGTTTCTTGCTGGATTGGATCTGGTAACGGGGTGCCGATGGTAGAAGTATGGACCCCATGCGGAACCTCGCTCTATCGGGATTTTTCCCTATGTCCAATCAGGAAAGGCCCGACCTTCCTCACTGTACTAAACACCTGTTCCACCGAAGAGTTGCGAGCAGAAACCGTGACGCAAATACGTGAGCAAAAAAAAGCCCGCCCCAATTTTTGAGGCGGGCTTGTAGACGAAAAAGTTTCAATGTCCGTGCGGACCGTTTCCGTGCGACCCTCCCCCACCGCCTCGGGAGCCGCCGCCTCCACTGCTGCGCGAGCCTCCGCCTCCACCGCCCTGATAGCTCCCGCCTCCGCCTCCGTAGCTACGGCTAGGCGCGGAGTATGAACGCGAAGGTGCGGAGTAACTACGGCTCGGCGCTGAATAGGAAGGTGAAGGCGCGGAGTAACTGCGACTCGGGGCCGAGTTTGAACGTGAAGGTGCGGAATAGGAGCGCGATGGCGCAGAGTACGAACGCGAAGGCGCCTCGTACGATCGGCTGCCCCCGCGGTTGCTGTATGACGGTCCGTTCGAGTATGCCGGCCGATCGTTACTTGACGGCGCACTCGAGCGTGACTGCGGCTGATACGATCGGTTCCCATTCGAGGAGCCGCGGCTACCATTCGACGGCGCATACGACGGCCGGTTGCTGTTATAGGCCGGGGCGTTCGAGCGTGAGTTCCCGCCTTCAGACATCCGGCTGTTTCCAGAACCCGCCGACGGCGGCCGGTCTGCATGCGCGGACCGTCCTGCTTGGTTGGCGCCATTCGGACGATCAGCCGACCCGCTGCCGAATCCCTGCGGGGCACGACCGCGATCCGTGGCGTTTCCTTGCGCCGACCAGTTCCGCGACCCGCCGTTCCCCGGCCGGTTTGGCGACGCGTTGCCATTCACGGACGCACGTCCATTGACGCTGGCGCCTGCGTTCGCTGATGGCGGCCTGTTGTCGGGCCTGTTGTTGGAAAGGTCGCGCTGCGGAGGCATCGCGCCCCTATTCACTTCGCCGCCAGAACGGTAGTTCGGCGAAGGAGAATTTCCGGAGCCATTGCGCGCGCCAAATCCGCCGCTATTGCCTCCGCGATTCATTCCGCCATTCACCGCTCCGTTCCCCGCACGGCCCGCCGACAGCCCGCGAGTATCCATCGTCCGCACCGGTATATGCGAAGCAGCCGCACCCGGAGCGGTGCGCGCCATCACCGAGCGATTCATAACAGACGACGGCGGAGTGGACACGCGTCCCCGAGCATTCGCCGCGCCCGTAAAGCTGCTCCGAGTCGGCGTGAAGTCCGCTCGATTGGTCACCCGCGCGCCGCGCAACGACGCTTCCGTCACACGCATCGATCCGCGATTGATGGCTTGCCCGTTCACAAACGCATTGCGCGAAGCTGCTGTCACCGCGCGGACGTTATTCGCGTAAGCATATCTGAAATTATTGTGGTTGGAGTTGTTGAGAATATTGACGTTCGTGATCCGCGTGTTCGTGATGTTTACGTTGCGGAAATAATTTCCGCTGGTGTGATACCACGGATGGAACGGTTCGCGGAATCCCAACGGAAACCAACCGATTCCGCCGCCAAAGCCGCCACCGAAACCGAAGCCAAATCCCCCGCCGACAAAGCCAACGAACGCTGGTCCGTAGAACGGGCGCTCATAAACAGGCCCCGGGCACCATCCCCAGGCGCCGCTAATATACGACCAACGACCGTAGTGAAATGGCGCAAACCCCCACGGTTCATAATCCACCCAAGTCCAGCCCCACGGGCCAACCCAGTTCCAGTATCCATAACTGTAAGGGGCCCAGCCGACTTCCACCTGGCGCGGGTACCAAACGTGACCATACTCCGGCTCTTCTCGCCATGAGCCATAATCATCCAGGTCCGAATAGCCCGGCACATCTCGCGAAACGTAGCGTGCCGATTCGGAATGCTCTTCCTTCAGGTCTCGGTCCGCAGCCCAACGATCCAAATCGTCCGGAGCTGGAGCCGACCCAACATTGTATTGCGGGTCATCCACTCCATTGAATTCCGCTTGCTCGCCCGCATGCACCTCGTAAGTCTTGCCTCCGGCCGTGATCTCACCCTCTCCGCGAATCACCGTGACGCGCGTGCCGTCGCCGTTCTCATTGACATCAATGCGGAACGCACCCGCCTCTTTCACTGTAAACGCGAGGTTCGGCGTGTCCACTTCATACAAGTCACCTTCGCGCATTTCCCGCACGCGGAAATTTATCGCGCCCTCCGCGATGCGCGCTTGGAGGATGTTTTCGTCCAAATTCAAAAAGGACAATGCAGTCATGCTGCCGACATGCAGCGAAGCTTGCCCGGCCTGCAATTCCGCTCGCGAATCCTGATCCGTCCACAACTTGTCGCCAACCGTCACTGGGCGATTCTTCGCCGCAGCAGCCCAGTCTTCGGTCCCCGACGGCTGAAACGACACGTTTCCATCCAAAGAGCTGATGCGCGCAACGCGAGACGGCGGATCCCCTTCATCCGCTCGCGCCTTCGGCGCCACAAAAAACAGAGCGCCGGCTAAGCACATGAGCAGGAGCGCCCTGCTTTTCCCGGCAAAAGTGGCTTTCATGATGGTTTCCCCTGTCTTCGGCCGCATCTCCTGAAGTCCGGGCCGATTGGGAGTAGATCCGTTCGCACCCTGGAATTGGCCTTGATACTCCCACCAGTAGAACCCGGCACCCAGGATTAAGTTGCTCGGCGCATTCTCATTTTGGGACGCCTCCCGACTTTAGGCCAGTAGGTACTGGTACTATAAATAACTGGCCCAAAATCCGTACGTTAGGACAGGCGTCGTTCCTCGGCTCCGCCGCCTACACTACTTTCTTGTGAGCGCCTCTGCGCTCTGGGAGAATGCATGCGTATGAACTGGTTGGGAGCGGCGGCACTGGCTTTGAGCGCGGCGGTTGCGACACCGGCGCAGACTTGGCGCCAGGTGGGACCCCCAGGCGGCACGGTCATGTCTCTGGGAGCCGACCCTCACGACGCCAGCAAGCTCTATTTGGGTACCTCGGACGGCCACGTATTCACCTCTTTGGATGAAGGCGCGCATTGGCAGCTTCTCAGCCGCATCGGCGCCGGCCAGGATGACGTAATCACACACATTATCGTCGATTCGCGCGATTCCAAGCGCCTTTTTGCCAGCACCTGGACCCTCTACACCGGTGGCGGTGGCGTTTACCGCAGCAGCGATGGCGGCCGCACCTGGCAAATCGTCGGGCTGGCTCACGAAACCGTTCGCGCTCTCGCTCAGTCCCCCACGCATCCGAAAACTTGGCTGGCCGCTTCCCTCACAGGCGTTTACCGCTCCACCGATGAGGGCGGCAATTGGGAGCGCATTACTCCCGCGAAGCACGACGACCTCAAGAATTTCGACTCTGTGGCTTTTCACCCGCGCGACGATAACGTCATCTACGCCGGAACCTATCACCTTCCCTGGAAGACCACGGACGGCGGCAAAAACTGGTCCCCCATTTCCAAAGGCATGATTGACGATTCCGACGTGATGAGCATCATCGTCGATCCGGCGAATCCGGAGAACGTCCATGCTACCGCCTGCTCCGGCATATATCACAGCACCAATGCCGCGCAGCAGTGGACCAAGTACAAAGGCATTCCCTTTGTTTTCCGCCGCACGCAATTAATTCGTCAGGATCCGAAACATCCCGAAACGCTCTATGCCGGGACTACCAGCGGTCTTTGGAAGACCACCAGCGAGACCGGTCAATGGAAGCGCGTCACACCTGTCGACTGGGTCATCAATGCCATCGTGATCGACCCCAAGAATCCGCAGCGCGTGATCATAGGCACCGAGCGCGAAGGTGTGCAGATCAGCGAAGACGGCGGAACAACCTTCGCCTCCGCCAACGCGGGCTTCCATCACCAGCACATCCTGGACGTCGCGATGGATCGCGACCGCCCGGAGCGCGAGCTAGTCGTACTCACCTTTGACACCAATGCATTTCTCGCCACCAAAGACGGCGGCAATACCTGGGCGCCGCTCGGACCGGGCCTCAAGCGCACCGATCTAAAACACGTCTACGCTTCCCCGAGTGGTTGGTGGGCTTCCCTCAATAAGGGCGGCTTGATGAAGTATGAACAAACCAGCGCCAAGTGGATGAGAGCGGGATTGTTTACCAATGATTCCGTGTCTTCTGCAACTTCCAAGGGTAAGAAAGGCGCTGCAGCCAAGCGCTCCTTAGGCACGTCCAAGGCGCCTCAGCTTCTCGCCTCCCAAGTCAACGATCTGACCTTCACCAGTGCTGCATGGTACGCGGCGACCAGTGCCGGTGTGCTGGTTTCACGTGACCGCGGTATTTCATGGAAATCGGCCGGCAAGGACGAATTCGTCAAGCAAGCTGCGCAATCGCTCGATGCTTCCGCGGACGGCTCGCACGTCTGGGTTATCGTGCAGCGCAACCTCATCTACTCCTCTGATGCCGGCGCGCATTGGGATGCGAAGGAGCTTGCCTTTGCCTCTGCTGGAAATTTGCGTGTGCGCCGCCTGGACGATTCCAACTTGCTCATCACCTCCAACTCCGGACTGTACGTGTCTAAAGATGCCGGCCGTGAATGGAACCGCGCCGACATCCGCGACCTGCAATTTCAGGACGCCGCCGGTTCCGGAAACGCCTTGGTGGTTTCGTTGCAGCGGCACGGCCTGCTGGCCTCCTTCGATGCAGGAAAGTCCTGGCAGCGCGTGAACAGCCCGTTAGCCGAAGGCTACTTCCCGGTCGTGCGCACGCGGCGCGATGGCGCGGTGGTCGCCGCCTCTGCTACCGAAGGCCTGCTGGCCTACGAGCCCGATGCACGTTCCGCGGACGGCAGCCTTAACGGCTCAGCATCCGCAGGCGCGCAAAAGCCCAAGCAATAATCTACGTATTCATCTCAAAAGAGGCGCCGCGAACTTTCGCGGCGCCTCTTTTCTTATGTAGGCCGCTCCCTGGAAATGCAGACCCGAACAAACTTGTGCGCTCTGCCGGGCGCCAAGTTTTTTGCCTTGCATCCGGGCCCAAATTGAGTCAAAAGCTACCCAGTAGCACAAGCTTCAGCCTGTGCACAACTATCGAGGCGCTCATCCTCAGCACGGAGGTGCTCATGTTCAAAAAGCTGCTGGCCACTGCCGACGACCCCACACTCACCTTTATGCGCTTGATGCTGGGCATCGTTTTTTTTCCTCACGGCGCGCAAAAGCTCCTTGGCTGGTTTGGAGGGTTCGGCTTTTCGGGGACCATGGGATTCTTCACCACCCAGATGCACATTCCCGCGCCGCTCGCTTTTCTCGCTATCTGCGCGGAATTCTTCGGTAGCCTGGGGCTCATCCTTGGATTTCTGACGCGCATCGCCGCCTTCGGCATCGCCGTGAACATGGTCGTCGCCGTGCTTATGGTACACAGTCATATAGCGTTCTTTATGAACTGGCTTGGCAACCAGAAGGGCGAGGGATACGAATATCACTTGCTCGCGCTTGCGCTGGCTATCCCTATCATCATCCGTGGCGCGGGCGCTTTTTCCGTCGACCGTGCGCTTTCCAGCAAAGCACCTAGCTAGCAGCGAAGCTTTGCCCCTTCGTCTGATCGCTCCCCGTGTGAAACGCGCGGCGTTTCACGCAGTCCCGCTATCCAGCGGCGCCATTGCCGCCAATCTGATAACCCACCCCCCGCACTGTTCGGATCAGCGCGTGGCCATAGCCAGTATCCATTTTCCTGCGCAAGTAATTGATGTATACGTCTACCACGTTCGTCATGGTATCGAAATTTAGCTTCCACACTTGTTCGACGATGGCCGTTCGCGTCACCGGCTGCCCCGCGTGGCGCATCAGAAACTCCAGCAACGCAAACTCCCTCGGGCTGAGCTCGATATTGTTTCCCCCGCGCTGCACGGTGTGATTCACGCGGTCCACCGCGAGATCGGCCACGGTAAGAATCGCGTTTGCCGGCCGGTTGCCCCGCCGCAATACCGCTCGTATCCGCGCAGCCAGCTCCGCAAACGCAAACGGCTTCGCAACGTAGTCGTCCGCGCCCGCGTCCAGCCCGCGTACCCGCTCTTCCACCATCGAAGAGCCCGTTACTACCATCACCGGCAAATCCGGCTTTTGAGAACGGATGTTTCGCAGCACATCCAGCCCGGCAGTCCCCGGCAGATTTAAATCCAGAATCACCAGGTCGAACGCCTGATTTGCGGCCAAGCGTTGCGCCTCGATTCCATCGGACGCAAGCTGCACAGCAAACTGCTCCTGCACCAATCGCTGACGTAGAAAGTCAGCGAGCGGTGCGTCATCTTCGGCGACAAGGATGCGCATCGGCACACTCGGACAGCAAAATTTGGAAGGGGGGATACGTGCAGTGTGGGCTCGCCTCCATATAAGTGTCAAGTCTGCTTCTGAAAAGCGTTGCGGAAGCAGCAAGATAGCAGGGCACGCCTGGCCGCCGTTCCACTACGACACGAGTTTGACGCCGCTGTACTCGTTTGGAACGCAGCGTATCCTCGCGCACCGCTCTCATGTCCATTCGCTCGCTAAGTTGCTGAATCTAAACTTGTTTCGGGAAAGACAGCACGCGTCCTGGCCTTCATATTGCAACCAAATTTCTTGTGCTAACGCGCACTCAATACTCTCAGGACGCTTCGGCTAATTGCGCCGCAGCTCGAGTACGGATCGTGGACGACGAACCCTCAGTCCGTAAAATGTTTGACTCTGGCGTCAGCTCGTCCACTCACCTCCCAAGTCCCGCAATGGAAGGTCGCCAATTGAAATGAAGACCGCCATGCCAACCGAGGCAATTGGAAAGAGTATCGGCCGCATCGAACGGCGCGAATGGTTTCTGTGGTCGGCCGCAGTCGTTGTCACTTTGCTATTGACCTTCGGCCTGGCGTCCTTCTTGCTTCGCGAAGACGATCCCTTTTCTGGATTTCCGCAAGCCGTGCGCGGGCTGATCGGACTTGTTCTCATATTTGACATCTATACCTTGTTCCAGCAACTGCAGATCCACCGAATGCGCCGCAGGCTGATCCGCGGCGAGGAACTTTTTCGCCTCATCTCTGAGAATGCCGCGGACATGATTGCTGTTGTCGATATGGAGGGCAAACGCGTCTTTAATAGTTTTTCCTATGAGAGAGTGCTTGGCTACTCTTTGGAGGAGTTGCGGAAGTCATCTTCGTTCGAGCAGATTCACCCGGAAGACCGCGACAAGGTCAGGCAAGCGGCCGAAGAAGCGCGCCGCACCGGAGTGGGGAAGCTTCTCGAATATCGCGTGCGCCATAAAGACGGAACATGGCGGGTGCTGGAGTCCACGGCCAGCGTAATCCGCAACTCCAAGGGCGATCCCGAAAACCTAGTCATCGTCAATCGTGACATCACGGAACGAAAGCGCTCAGCCGAAGCGTTGCGCCGCTCGGAAGCCGGCTTCCGTTCCGTGGTCGAAGACGCCCCTTACGGCATTTATCGAGCCACCGTGTCGGGCGAATTGGTTGTTGTCAATTCCGCGCTCGAAAAAATGCTTGGCTACGCCTCCCAAGACGAGCTGCTGCGAACGAATCTCGCCAGCGGCGTTTATCGTGATCCCCGCGAACACCAGAAGTTCAACGAAATGCTTTTGCACCAGGAAAGTTTCAAGGACCTCGAAGTGGAGTGGAAGCGGAAAGATGGCGCACCCATCACCGTGCGATGCAGTGGTTGCTCGATAAAAAATGAGGCTGGCGCAGTCGCTTATGTCGAGGTTTTTGCCGAGGACGTAACGGAACGGCGCACCTTGGAACGGCAGCTCCGCATGGCGCAAAAAATGGAAGCAGTCGGGCGCCTTACTGGAGGAATTGCGCACGACTTCAACAATTTGCTGGGCGTGATTATCGGCTACAGCCAGGTGCTGAAGCGGAGTCTAGGATCCGAGCACGCTTCCTTTGAACATGCCCAGGAAATCGAAAAGGCCGGCCAGCGCGCCGTGTCGTTGACGCGGCAGCTCTTGGCCTTCAGCCGTCAACAGGTCCTTGAACCCGTCGTCTTGAACCTCAACACCTTAGTCTCAGACTTGGAAAAGATGCTGCCGCGTCTTATCGGCGAAGATATTGCCTTAAAGCTGGACCTTGACACGTCTCTTTCGCAAGTGAAGGCCGATCCAAGTCAAATCGAACAGGTCATACTAAACTTGACCGTCAACGCGCGAGATGCCATGCCTGACGGCGGCAAACTCCTCATCCAGACCGCCAACGTAAACCTCGATACTGCCTACACTCACAATCACCCAGGCTCGCGACCGGGTTCCTACGTGATGCTTCGAGTCACCGACACCGGAACGGGTATCGACCCAGAGATTCAATCGCAGATATTCGAACCCTTTTTCACCACCAAGGAGCGGGACAAGGGTACCGGTCTCGGTTTGGCCACCGTTTACGGCGTTGTAAAGCAAAGCGGAGGATACATCGCCGTGGATTCGGAAAAAGGGAAAGGCGCGTCGTTCTCGGTTTACCTGCCTCGGCTTGAGCAACCGGTCGCCCACCCTATTGCGCCTTTAGCTGCTGCACCTATGAACACCCGAGGGACAGAAACGATCTTGCTCGTAGAAGACGCCGAGCCTCTGCGCAAACTTGCCGAAATGTTCCTAGAGGAGAGCGGCTACCGCATTCTGAGCGCCGCCGATGGTCAGCAAGCGCTGCAAACCGCGCGGCAGCACCCCGGACCCATCCACCTGTTGCTCACCGATGTAGTCATGCCCGGAATGAATGGCCGCGTTCTTGGTGAACGCCTGGCCCCCAGTCAGCCAGGGATGAAAGTACTTTACATGTCCGGATACGCCGATAGCTTCATAGCCGGCCACGGAGTACTTGAACCTGGCACGCACTTGCTACACAAACCCTTCTCCCAAGAGACGCTCACCCGCAAGGTGCGGGAGCTTTTGGATGCAAACCGCGATTCCGTGGAGAAAGAACCGGTGGCCTCCACTTCTGCCCCGGCTCTTGCTGGTGCCGTCAAAGGCCCGAGAGCATAGGAGACTTGACGCGATGCAAAAGCTGCTAGTAATCGAAGACGAAGAAGCCATGCGTCGCTTGTTGCGACTCAATCTCTCAGACTTATATGAAGTTATTGATACCGGAGACCCGGAACAAGGTTTGGCATTGGCAATGCAAAACAAGCCCTCCGCCATTTTGTTGGATCTCCGGATGCCGAGATTCTCCGGCTTCGAGCTATGCCGGACTTTCACTGCGCTGACCTCGACGCAATTGACTCCCGTTTTCATCGTGAGCGGCGAAGCTGGCGCGACCACAAAATCGCTATGTAAGGAGCTTGGGGCTACGGCCTATTTCGAAAAACCAATCGATTTTGATGCGTTACGTTCTCGACTTGCGGAGGTGCTGAGCGCCAAACGCCCGGACCGGCGAAGCGAGGTTCGTGTCCATTTGCGGGCAGCGCTGAAGCTGTCCGGAGTGGACTTGAACGGAAAGCCCTTTGAAGAACGCACCCACACAGAGAATGTCAGCTTGAGCGGGTTTCTCTGCGGCTGCACCGTACAGTTTAAGCCTGGTTCCGTCGTCAACGTCTCTCTGCTTAGTGGCGGCGAGCAGCTCGTCGGCAGCGCGCGTGTGATTCGCTCTGAATCCACGGAAACTCCCTATCCGCGCTACGCCTTCCGATTTGTTGAGAAATTAGGGCAGTGGGTCTTGCAGTAGAGGGTGTTTTTTCGGCGCCGATGAGTCACCTCTAAATTGACTTCGCATATGTTCGTAGTATCGTCTAAGTAGCCCACTGCCAAATGGAGGTAGTTCATGAATCGTCGTTTCGCCACTGCATCTCTATCTGCACTCTGCCTGTTGTTTGCGTTGGCGGGATGCCAGAAAACCGCGGACCAGCAAGCGGTCGCGACGGACGCGAATTCGTCCTCATCCCCTGACTCCGGCGCAAGTTCCAGCAAGCCTGCGGCGAAAGAGGCTCCGCCGCGCCCGAGACCGATTGTCGTCCCCGCGGAGACGGTGATCCCCGTTGTGCTGGATGAAACCGTCGGCTCCAAGATCAGCAGGCCGGGTCAGACTTTTTTGGCCACCGTGCGCCAGCCCATCGAAGTAGATGGCCGGGTTGCCATTCCTAAGGGCGCGCGCGCTACCGGTCTCGTGAAAGATGCCAAGCCTGCCGGGCGTTTCAAGGGCGGAGCATCGCTTGAGCTGACCCTCACGAGTATTGAAGTAAACGGCACGAACTACGACGTGCACACCACGGCGCCCACAGAAACCAGCAAGGGCAAAGGCAAGCGCACGGCTGCCATGGTCGGCGGCGGTGCCGGTGGCGGCGCGCTGATCGGCGGGCTGGCCGGCGGTGGCAAAGGCGCGATTATCGGCGGGCTGATTGGCGCGGCTGCGGGAACGGGCGGCGCTGGCCTGACCGGCAATCGCGACATCACGCTTCCAGCGGAAACTCCAATCACATTCAAGCTGGTGGAGCCGCTGGAGATCAGGCCCAGACGCTAGCCCCAGGAAAAATAGTTAGTCCTGACAGCAATATGTTCTTCGGCCCTGCGCAACCTAAGTTACGCAGGGCTTTTCTTTGCAGCACGACGACTCTCAAAGTTTGGTTTGTATTTTATGTTCAGCGTCCGGCTGGGGCCTGTAGCCAGCGGACCACTTTGCGCCAGGGGCTTACGCCACTGCTGCGCATCGGAGCTTGCAACCATGAGGATACGCTGGGCCGCGCGGGGACCGCAGCTGCTTGGTAATTCACGGGCTCCGGCTCGGTAGCGGGAGCGGACACCCACGGCGTGAGCGACGGACTTTCCGCCCGCTGGGGGGCTGGAGTTGTGAAGGCCGGAGCTTGCGCTCCAATCACTCGGCCACCAAGGCTTTGTTCGCGCTCCGCCGCATAGCTGGTGCGCGAAAAGGCGCCGGCAAACACTGGTTCTGGCTCCGGTTCTGGCTCTGGCTCTGGAACGGCTGCCGACGGAGGCTCGAATCGCGTGGTCGGCTCCGGCGCTGGCGCTGGCCGCTCCGCCAACGTATCGGAAACAGACAACTTCAGCAGCGCGCCTACTTGTTCTTGGGAAGCGCGCAGCGTCGCCAGCAGTTTGCGGCCAAAACGCACCACGGTCGCTAGAATCGCGCATTGCACCAGCAGGCGCGCGAGATCAATCCAGTTATTCTGGAACCAATCGCTGATTTCGCTCATAAGTTTGCCTTTGAGAGGTTCCCGGCAAGAGTAGCGCCCCGCGATTCACCGCGAAACTGGCAGCAGGGCCAATTTATGGCCAGCCGCCATTTTCCCGCCCTGCCTGACCGCTCGAACGGTGCGGGCGCGCGGTCAGCACGCCAACGTCGGCGCGCGGAAATTTGCTGCCGTTCGCAACCGTATTACTATGGTGCGGACCCCGGCGATGCCATCTATGCAAACTCTGATCCAGGCGGAGCACGTTTCGCGCGACTACCGCTTGGGCGAAACGGTCATCCGCGCGGTGAACGACCTTTCGCTGGAAATTTGCAGCGGTGAATTTCTGGCCTTGCTGGGCAGCTCGGGCTCGGGCAAGTCCACGTTGCTGAATCTTATGGCCGGCCTGGACCGGCCAACTTCCGGCGCAATCCACGTCCGCGGACAAAATCTGGCGGCGCTCGATTCCCAGGGCCTGGCGCGCTATCGCCGCGAAACTGTGGGCATGGTGTTTCAATCCTTCAACCTGCTTCCCCGCATGACGCTGGAAGAAAATGTCGAGCTCCCGCTGCGCCTGGCGGAAATTGATCGCCCGGAGCGCGGCCGGCGCGTTGCGCAGGCGCTCGAGTGCGTGCGGCTTGGCGCACGGCGGCAGCATCGCCCGAGTGAGCTTTCCGGCGGCGAACAGCAGCGCGGGGCGCTGGCGCGCGCGCTGGTCAATCAGCCGGCCATTCTTTTCGCCGATGAGCCCACGGGAAATTTGGACAGCGCTACCGGCGAGCAAATCCTGATGCTGCTGCGGGAGATTCAGGACACGCTGGGCATGACCATAATCATGGTCACCCACGAACGCCCGCTGGCGGAGCGTTTCGCGAATCGCATCGCCGTTTTGTCCGACGGGCGGCTGGTCGACCATTTTGCCGTGCAGACGGGAGTGCGCGCATGAAGCTACGCGACCTTAGCGAGCTAGCCGCGCGCAATCTCCGCGAAGCGATCCTGCGCAATTCCCTGACTACGCTCGGCGTAGCCGTTGGAGTCGCCTCGCTCGTCGCTATGCTTTCCCTTGGCGTCGGCCTGCAAACGCTGGCCTCCGATCGCCTCACCAAGTCCGGCCTCTTCGACGCCGTCTTCGTCACCTCGCGTCGCGATTTTCGCGGCCCCGGTGGCGGACCCTCGCGCAAAACTCCCGCCCCCGCTACCCACGAAGCCGGCAAGCCAATCGACCCTAAGCCGCTCGATGCCCCCAAGGTCCTCGACGAAGACTCCCGCCAGCAATTCGCCAAGTTGCCCAACGTCGTCGATGTCTACCCGCAAATCCGCTTCTTCACCGACGTCCGCTTCGACGGCAACACCTACTCCACCAACGTCCTCGGCGTCCCGGAATCCTCCCGCTCCGGCAGCGCCTTCGACGGCATCACCGGCAAGTACTTTTCTTCCCCGACCGCCGAAGAAGCCATCCTCCAGCAGGACTTCGCCAAGGACCTCTCGCCCCAGCCCGCCACGCTCGTCGGCAAAGAAATCACTCTGCGTTACGCCGAGCGCCGCGCGCTCTCCTCCGACGAAATCGCCAAAGAAAAAGATATCGACGCCCAGCTCGACGCCATGATGTCCGGCGGCATCTCCATCGTCACCCGCGAGAAAAAACTCCGCGTCGTCGGCGTCATCGAGTCCGATCCCTCCGCGGGCATCGGCGGCTTTGGCGGCGGCCGCGTCTTCCTCCCCATCCGCGTCGCCGAGCAGCTTCACGCCGCGCAAGCCAACGACGTGCAAGATTTCGTCCGCGGCGGCGGCTCCGGCAAGCCCACTTACGCCGCGCTCACCATCCGCGCAAAATCCCCTAAAGACGTTCTCCAAATCGAGGACGCCATCAAAAAATTGGGCTTCAACGCATTTTCCTTGCTCGACGCCGCACGCAGCCTCCGCCTAGTCTTCACCGTCTTCGATCTCTTCCTCGGACTCTTCGGCAGCCTCGCGCTAACCGTCGCCTCCCTCGGCATCATCAACACGCTCGTCATGGCCATCCTCGAGCGCCGCCGCGAAATCGGCGTACTCAAAGCGCTCGGCGCCACGGACGGCGACGTACGCAGTTTATTTTTCGCCGAAGCCGGCGCCATGGGCCTCTTCGGCGGTGTCTTCGGCGTGGCGCTAGGGTGGCTGATCGGGCAAGCCCTCACCTGGGGAACAACAATTTATTTGCGCCGCCAGGATTTGCCCGCCGTGAAAATCTCCCACGTTCCCTGGTGGCTAGCACTAAGCGCAATCGCCTTCGCCGTAGCCGTGAGCCTGGTCGCAGGTTTGTACCCAGCCGGCCGCGCCGCCCGCCTAAACCCCGTAGAAGCCCTCCGCTACGAATAACCCTAATGTGGGACAGCCATTTCTGGCTATCCGCCGTTTCCATCCCGCGCAATGCAACCCTTGCCCCTGTCATTCCGAACCCGCCGTATTTTGGCGGTGTGAGGAATCTGCTTTCTCCCGGCCGTCATCTGCGTTTTTTGCATCCCGATGCGTTTGCAGGACCGAACGCGCCCAACAGCAACCGCGTCTGCTGCGCCGTTCCTTCGCTTATGTTTCTGTCTGGCTGCGGTGTGGTATATTCGATTAACTGGCCGGAATATTTGCACAGGGCCTAGACGTCGCAGGGGAGCGGCGGTGTGAACATTCCCATCGGAAAGGGTTAGGACGTTATGGACCCCGTAAGCAGATTGATCCACATTTCCAAGACACCTTCTGACAAAGCCGAGTTCGAATCTTGGCTGAAAATGGATGATGCTGTTGCCTTCCTGAAAGACAACACACACCAAAATGAGTTCGTTGTCTACGCGAGTACCGAATGCATGTTCATGCATGCGGTGCTCGTGCCGTCTGCCTCGCTGAATCCGCCGAACGTTGAGGACCTCATGCGATGGGGGCACAACCCGTATTCTTCGTGGGGAATTTCGGTGTCGTTCAGCGGTGGGAAGCCGGGTGCGGTTTCAGTAGTGCCACCGCTTGATGGCACAGGCACCAAAACGCTTGAAGGCGGTGAACAGTTAGTATTTGGACGTGATTTTGAAGGTCGCGTTGGAAACAAAAACTATTATGAAGTGCTCCAGAAATTCACGCACCTGTTTGGCCTCCATTTTCTCGAATCCAGAAGCGCTTACTGCAGGCTGGATAAGCACGGAGACATTGAGGACGTGATCCGTATCATCGAGATTCCGGGGCGGGGCACTGAGTACGGCGGCACGATCATCACTTTCAGACGAGACCTTCTCGATGAATACATGGTGCTCACTGACTCCACAATCGTGCGCATGTTTGATGTAACCCGTATTCCGCATCTCCAGTTTGGCGGATGGTCAGATTCGCATGAAGTGGAGTCCACAGAAGAACCCGATCTTTTTTACCGATCACACGTCGAACCCGGCCATGCGAGCTACATGCGTGGTTGCCAAATTGTGCCGTCTCTGACGCCGAAAGAAGCCATTCTCAAGCGTCATCGTAACTGGGGCGGACATGAGGAGGGCAAACAGTACGCCTCTTTCATTGTCCTCGATTGGAAGAATAGTGCCGTGCGGGAAGTTTCGTGTGCGCCCGGCGCAACGGCCAACTACTTCACAAAATCAGAATTGCCGTTTGAAACCAGCCCCGTATTTTTCAGGCCCGAAGTGCTGTCGAAATACAAAGCGGACTCGGAAAAGTATCGGCTGGAGGATCGCTCCATCACATGTCGCGGAGCATGGCACCTTCAAACCTATGACATTAACGATGCGGGGCAGGTTCACACTTACATTGTCTACCTGAGGAATCTACCGTACGAGGAGCAATTGTATTGGAAGGCTTACAATGAGAAACCAAAGGGAACCATATCCAAGCGAGCCTACAAGTCAGATTTTGAGGCCAGTTGGGATCAAGAATACGATCCGTTGAGTAGCCTGAAAGGTGCGCTGCACGAATGGAATTCAACACGGGTGCCGTGGTGGACTCTCCGATCTGAAAAACTTCCCGATCAGGTCCACTATCCAGTTACGGCGTCACCGGATGAGTGGGCAAACGAGATTCTTCAATTCGACCAGTTGGTAGTGGAGGGATTTGAAACGAAATGGCTTCGGGACGTGGCCGGAGAACTTGGCAGAACGCCGGACGCGAAGGTAGGCTCGATCATCCTAGTCGAAGAATGCTTGATTGGATTGGGATACCCCGAAGATGCGGCCAGCAAGATTGTGGCTCCACTGAAAACGCTCCACTACCTGAGAACCAGGCTCAAAGGGCACGCTTCGAGCGTCGAAGCGATAAACACAATTAGAAAAGAAACGCTCGCGGAACACGGTAGCTACAAGAAGCACTTTCGCGTGCTTGCGGAACAAGTTGACCAGTCGATTCGCACCGTCGAAAATATGTTTCCAAAGCCAGCTGGAGTCGCTTCAGCTTAGATGAAATTACTAAGACGGATCAGAATGGGCGGGTGGCCCACTCGCCCCACAATTCCTTCCGGAGTGAACTACCCTTGCGGATTTTGCAAGGGTAGGCCACTTTTTCGTTGCGACGTGGGACTATCACTAGGAGGCAGTCATGGCGGTAATGGCAATTCATCCGGGCGAGCACCTGGCCGAGGAACTGAAGGCGCTGGAAATGAGCGCCGCGGAATTGGCGCGAAAGATTGCCGTGCCCACAAACCGCGTGACACAGATCCTGAATGGCACACGCAGCGTCACCGGCGACACGGCCCTGCGGCTGGGCCATTTCTTTGGGACAAGCCCGCAGTTCTGGTTGAACCTGCAAACCCTGTACGATGTGCGGATTGCGGAACAGAAAGCGGGAAAAGCGATTCGCAGCCTTCCAAGACTCAAGCGTAAAGAGCTCGTGCACGCGTGAACGCACGGAGCCGCTGACCGCTGACCCTTGCTCTTCCCCGAAATACGGCGTGTGCGCCTTACCGGGACTTGAGAGGTCGGTGTAGAGTAACTGTATGACGCCCGCCCTTCTACCGATGTCTATGCGAGCTGTTCTTTTTGTGACCTTTGCCACTATTGTTCTAAATGTGACCGAGCCAGAGGTCGCTCTCTGTCAAAATATAAATTCTCGCCGGAACAACTGCACTATCAGTGAAAACTTAAAACCTACAAAGACGGTTTCTGGGACTTATACGGAAGAAGCCACAAAGAAAAATGTTGAAGGAACAGTCGTTCTGTGTGTAACGGTGGACGGGCATGGAAAAGTAACGGATATCAGCCCACTTAGTGGTCCGCCGGAGCTTTTGCAATTGTCCTCCGATGCCGCACGACAATGGCAGTTTGAAGCGCCTCCGAAGGCGCCAGCGTCGACCAAGATCGAAATGAGCTACAGCCTGACAAAAGCCTGCCCTGAAGGCAAAGGCAGTGACGCGGGCGACATAGTCGTGACGATAGTGCCCACTGACGACGAGCAGCTCGGCAATTTGAAGATTATTGGAAGGCTGTACCAACCATGGCCTCCCTATCCAGAGGCGGCAAGGGCGGAGCGGCGTCGCGGGCAGCTTTACCTCTCCATCGTTGTAAATCCTGACGGAAGTGTCTCGGATGTCCGAATCACAAAATCACTCGACGAACTTCTTGATAAACCAGCGGTGGAAACGGTTCGCACATGGAGATTCAAAGTTTCTCCTGGTGGAAGGCCGACCAGATTTTCAGTTACCCTGAGTTTCCGCATTCCCTGCCTCGACCACTGATGAAGCCGGGTGCCGCAGTCTTCGGTTTCAAGGCTGCGGGTTTTGAATTTCCCGGACCAATAGTCGCAATGCAACTCTGCGCTTCTCTTCCCCCAATTTCCCAAAATGGGACAAGAATCCTCTTGACAAGAGCTAACCAAATGGTATAATATCCCATGAAATACCCAGCCAGCCCACTAACTCCTTTCCCTCCCACATTTCCGAGAAAAATCGTCGGCAAGAGAATCGCAACTGCGAGAAATCGCGCAAGAGCACCTGGGATTCCGCTATCCACCTTTAAAATCAACACTTGCAAAAGTGTGTCAAAACAAAGGACTTTAACTACCTTCAGAATGAACACTTACGCAAAATCCGGGGGGAGGGGGCCGCGTCTCTTCAGCGACCGCTTGTTTTTGTCGGAGGTACCGCCTCAACCTATCCAATGCTCGCGTTGGCAGCATCTCACGCCCTGCACGCTTTTTGCGCGATGCTCCTCCCCGTTATATCCTCGGAGGCAGCTTGACTACGAGGTTCCCATGATTCATCGCCGTTTCTTTCCCTTGCGATTTCTGGGTGTTGTTGCGATCGCAGCGTTCGTTGCTGCACTCCCGAGTGCAGCAACTGCTCAAGACCGCGGCGACAACACGCTCCGCAAGCTCAACGAGTCCGTCGACGCGCTGATCAAGAAAGTCTCGCCCAGCGTGGTGCAAATATTGGTCAGCGGCTACGGTCCCGTCGAGTCTAGCGAGCACGGTAATACGGCGACGGTAATTGGCCGGCAGCGCGCCATCGGCTCCGGCTTCGTCATCGATCCCACCGGCTACATCGTCACCAACGCGCACGTTGTTGCGGGAGCGCAGCGTATTCAGATCGTTGTGCCCGAGGGCCCTTCCGACGGTTCGCTGGCAGCCATTCTGGCTACGCGCACGAATATCGTGCCCGCCCGCGTAGTCGGCGTCGATAAGGAAATCGATCTCGCGCTGCTAAAG
>DATNMD010000004.1:0-139249 GCA_035602505.1 Candidatus Acidiferrum sp. | reverse complement strand
GCCGTTGCCCGCGGTGATGATGGAACTGTGGTAGGGGTCGTACTCCCACATGCCACCTTCCCATTTGAAGGTCAGCTGATCGGAGAAAGGCGTTTGGGCGCCGTATTTCAGAGTCTCGTCGTAGCTGGCTGCGACGGCCATAATTTCGTCGGGGAGAGCATTGCTGGTAAGGGCAACCGAGGTCCAGTTTGCCTGTTTCGGCAGGATCGCACTGTCTTGGAGTGCGGCAACATCGATCAGGCGGGTCTGGTAGGGGAGCAGGTGGAGTTGAGGTCCGGGCGCTTTCCCCGTCGAGCTGGCCGTGCGCCAGTTGAAGCGGAGAGCGGCATTCAGGGGCTTGGGAGTGGTATTGCGAATGAAGAGCTGCGGGTGAAGGGTGGTGCCGGGCGGGAAGGCCAACGCCGGGTCGGGGCTGGAGAGAGCGAGCATGGGGGCGCGCAGGGTCCAAACGCCCGTCGCCGCGTAATCGCGTTCCTGCAATTTGGTCTGCGGGTCGTACTCAAACATCTTCAAGATGGCGGAGAAACCAGCGGTTTCGTCGAAGAGGAAATGCAGCGTGTCGAGCGAGCCAGCGTGAGCGGGGGCGGAAACCTTGATGCCGCCATAGGAGCCAGCAAGTCCGGCAGCCTCCAGAAGCTTGCGGACCGAAAACCGAGTGGTCGCGTAGCGACCAAGAAGGACCCTCTGCTTATTTTCTTTGCCACTCGCGTCGTAAAGCGATAGGTTGAGCGGCAATACGTTTTGGCCCTGGTTCGTGAGAATGAGGTAATCGCCGGTGGTGTCCTTGGGCAGCCACCAGACACCCTCGCGGCTGCCTGCTTGAAACTCCTCGGACGGTCCCATGGCGTCGATATGGAAAGCGACGGGATGGCCCGTTTCGCGGACCATTTCGGCGGCATACAGGGAGCGCTGGGAGGGGGAACGATACCGGAGGGCGAGAGAGCCGTAGGTGCCGAGGAGCTGCGGAGCGGCGGCGGCAAAGGTGGCGGAGCCAAGGTCAATCGACTTGACCTCTTGTGGCTTAATGGTCACGGGAGCGAGGCTAGTTTCCGCACCGTCGGCCAGTCGGAGGACTGGAGTCACGGTGAGATCTTGGGCAACAGCATTGTTGCGGAGTTGCAGTTCGCTGGTCCAGCCGGTTTCTGTAGTCCAGTAGGCGATAGCTTGTTCCTGGTCGACTGCCGGAGGCTGGGGCGGTATGGGGCGCTGCACGGGCTTAGGAGGCGGGCCGGGAGGGGCTTGGGCGAACACCGCGCTCGACGTGACAAACAGCGTAAGAATGAGGAAAAAGGGATTGCGGCGGAGGGAGGACATCGCGATGACCTCCTTAGACGTGGCGGTGACCGTACTGCTTTTCTAGTTACGTGTCAAGCATAAACTTTATGTCACCGAGACATAAATTAGGGACAGCAAGGATCAAGGTAGGGCTGGTAGGTCAGTCGAATCGCAGGGCGACCATGGGGTCGACGCGCGCGGCGCGTCTTGCAGGGACGTAGGAGGCGAGGACGGCTACGAGGAACAGCACCAGCGCGGTGATCGCGGCTGAGACCTCCAATTCCCACAACGGGACTTCTGGGGACTCAGCGAGATTTCACATGATTGCATAACGGTGTCGGCTCCCTCGACCTGAGTACACTTTGGTTGCTTGACGACCAGAGGCTCGGGGGGAAGGAGCCGACACCGTTATGAAATCATCTTCGTACAGAACTTCGGGCACTTCCCTGGTAAGGCGTTGGTAATCGGGACACACGCTGCTGCGCGGAGTAATATGGTTTTCCGCCAGGCCCGAAGTGAATGCTTCCATCCAAGGAGAAGCCCGATGAGAGCACGGTATTACAACTCATTCATGGCGGTTTGTACGGTGTTGTCCTGGGTGGCGCTTGGAGAAGCACAAGTGCAGCAGCAAAAGGCGCCAGTGCGTCTTTTCAACACTGCCAAGCAGAAACTCACCGAGGGTAAGCAGATTGTCGGCGCCACCGTTTTCTCTCCTGACCCGAACATCTATTGCGCGATGGCAAATGCCGGATACGATTATCTGTGGATCGAGATGCAGCACAGCCCTCTAACATTTGAGGAAGTTGCCAGAATGATTTGGGCTTGCAGAGGAGCTTCGGCGGTGCCTTTTATTCGCGTGGCGGACGCAACGGAGAGCGATATCCAAAAAGCGACCGACATCGGCGCTGTCGGAATTATCGTTCCCACGGTTGACACCGTGGAGAAGGCTCAGGCAGCCGTGAAGTGGTCCAAATATCCGCCCGAGGGTCGACGCAGCCAAGGCAACGGGCAGTACGGGGCCCTGTGGGGAGGCGACTACCGCCAAATAGCCAATGACAACATGGTGGTGGTTATCATGATTGAGACTCCTGTTGGTGTGGAAAACGCCGAAAAGATTGCATCCGTTCCGGGGATCAACGTCATCTTCGCTGCGAGCACGGACCTAGGTAATTTTTCCGGCCATCGGCAAGGCGACAAGGAATATGAAGCCATGGTCACGAGAATCCACGACGTAACACTGCAGCACGGGCTCAGGTTAGGGGGCCCTCAGGCCTGGAAGGGTCGCCCGGGATTCAGCTTCTTCCAGGGTCCCGGCGAGGCACAACTCATCCAGGCCGGTGCGCACGTTAACCTCGCGCCCAACCCTACCCGTCGAGACGCACAACCGGCGCTCGCCCCGATCGAAGGCGATAAGCCGCAAATTTGACCTCACCGGCGAACACGCTTGAGAAGAGCGGGCCCAACCGGAGGCCTGGGCCTTTAGGGTTTGCCTGGTTCCTTAGCCGGACTTTCCGGCGCGGTTGCCGTTCTGCGGTACACAATCTTCTTCGTCCCGCCTTCACAGCTACCGACCACCTTTCCCTCCACGCCCTGGTCCTTCGGCACTATTTCCAGCGAGTACGACTTGACGCCCTTTGCGTCCAGTTTGGTTGCGATTTCAGACTTCAGCTCTTCACAAGGCTTTGCTGCCTGCGCGTAACTGCACGCCGGCACAAATAACATAGCAGCGAATGTTAGCCACATTCTCATCCTGGGATCTCCTTTGTCGGGAATTGAGGGCCTACGTCCAGCGTATCAAAGCGCATCTCGACCGGGCGTTTCCCTTGCATTTGTCGTCCCGATTTAGTCAACGATAAGGGTCGGTGCTGTAAACCTGATTGGCGCCAGTCGGATCTTCTTCGCAAAGTTATCTCGGGTAGCGATGGCTTTTTTCCGCGGCGCCTGAAAGGCGTCGCTCGCCCGACCCTTCGAGGCTCAGGATAAACTGAAAGTAAGCGGCTTCCACCTGCTTTAGCCGGGTTGAAGCCCGGCGTCTACAGTGGCACAACCGATCTTAAGAGCTCACTCCATGGCGAGGGCGTGGATTTGATTGCCGCTGACTTTCACTTCGATGCCGTAGGGCGGACGGGGATCGTGTCCTAGGACGATGGCGCCACGCACCAAAATGTTTCCAGATGTCTCCTTGAGTTGAAGGGGATCAAAGATGGTGTGGCTGCAGGGATTAACGACCATGGGGTGAGTTGCCTGGAATCCGTAATCCGACGAAAGCTTCGCGACGTCATCAATGTACTCAAACTGGCACTGATTAAAGGGCGCTTCCAGGGAAAATGCCCAATAGGACTTGCTTTGTGCCGCGGGCCCGGGCAAGCGAATAATTAGCGCTGGAACGTACTTGGAGAGGGTCAAACTGCGGAAGAAAAACCTTTTTGAAGACCAGGGCCGCGCTAATTCGCCGACGGTGGCAACTTCAGGATGCAACTGGGAAGCGTAAAGCGGCTTGTTCGCGGAGTCGAGGTCCGCGCTCCGCGGCGGCGAGTAAGGAGCGCTATCCTGGCGAGGGGGCAAGGCGTCCGAATCGGGTCGATGCATGCTGCTGATCGATCTGACGGCGAATGAGCCGAGCATGAACAGCAGGATGAGCCCGGCGCCGATTGTCGCGAGGCGCTTGACGTTGGCAAGGTTCGACTTTGCCGGCGGGCCTGCGTAAACGCCTGCCACTTGCGGCTCTGCGTCTGCTCGAAGATTGTCGCCGGGAGTATCGATCGAACGCGGAATCGGTTTGGCGCGCGGCGGAGCTGGAGGAGTGGGGCGCGCTTCGACACCGGGAATTCGTGGCATCTCCACGTAGTAGTTCTTGTCTACCTTTTTGTGAATGGGGGGCCGCGGCGGCGGAGTGCTGATCGGAGCTTCGGCGTTTGTGGGGGCGGCGATTAAGCCCGGCCGGTAATTCTTCAGATCGTCGAGCAATTCGCGGCAGTTTTCGTAGCGGAGATGACGACTTTTGGCCAGCGCTTTCAAGATGGCGCTGCTGACGCCCAGCGGAATACTGGGATTCAGCTGGTGTGGCGGCACGGGCTCTTCGTTGAGAATGTGGTACAGAACTGTGGCGATATCCTGGCCGCGAAACGGCTTTTGTCCGGCGGTCATTTCGTACAGCATCACGCCGAGGGAAAAGATGTCCGTGCGGCCGTCCATGGCTTTGCCCTTGATCTGCTCTGGCGACATGTAGCTGGGCGTGCCCATGGCGGAGGTCTGCTGCGAGGCGCCGTATTGCAAGATCTTGGCCGTACCGAAATCAGTGATTTTCACGAGATCGTCGGCAGTCAACATGATGTTGGCCGGCTTGATATCGCGATGCACCACACTGTGGTCGTGCGCGAACTGTAGCGCGGAGCAAACCTGTTCCATGATGCGCAGGAGACGGGGAACCGAAAATTTCTCGCCCGAATCCAGCATGGATTGCAGACTTTTGCCGTTCACCAATTCCATGGTGATGTAGTAGACGCCGTCGGATTCGCCAACGTCGTAGATCACGACAATGTTGGGATGCGTGAGGAGCCCCGCGGCGCGCGCCTCGGTTTGGAAACGCTCGACTAATTGGGCGTGGGACATTCCCGTGCCCTCTTCGGAGAGCCGGACAGTCTTGACGGCAACGATGCGGCCGATCAGCGGGTCTTTAGCGCGATAGACCACACCCATGCCGCCGCGGCCGAGCTCGCCGAGGATTTCGTACCTGCCGGCTTTGGTGGCTGTGACCATCTTCCTATTCCCAAGGAATAGACGCAAAACGGCTTACTGTGCACCTTCGCGCCGTTCTTTGCAGAGGTCAATGCCCCTCTGAACGAGTGTTTCGCAGTCGCCACGAGCGGAGTTGCGGGAGTGCGCGCGTGTGAGTTTAGTCTTACCCGACCTAGGTCCTGATCAGTCAAACCTTAGTGCGACCATGGGGTCGACTCGCGCCGCGCGTCTTGCCGGTACATAGGATGCGAGCACCGCTACGATCAACAGGGCCAGCGCTGTGACCGCCAGAGTTGCCGGGTCCGTCGCGCTCACACCCACGAGGAGGCCCCTTAACACGCTCTTCAATACCAGCGCCAGAGCGAGACCGATCGCCAGCCCCACCGCGGCAAGCCTTAATCCTTGCCGCATGACCATCGCTACAACGTCACTGCCGCTGGCGCCGAGCGCCACGCGAATTCCGACCTCTTGCGTCCTTTGCGCCACCGAGTACGAGATCACGCCGTACAGCCCGACGGCCGCGAGTATCAGAGCGAGTGCCGCGAACCCGCCCAGCAGCATCATGTAAAAGCGCCGCTGGCCCAAGGAGGCGGAAACCAGCGTTTCCATGGGCACCGGCTCACCAACCAGGGCATCGCTGTCTATGGCTTGCACGACTTTGCGCGCTGCTTGCATCAGCCCGGCGGGCAATCCCTGCGTGCGCATCACGACAGCCACAAAATCCATGCCCGACTGGGCCAGCGGCACGTAAAAAGTCGGCGGCACCGGAGCGTCGACGCCGAAGTGGCGCACGTCTCCCACGACGCCCACGATCTCGCCTTCATTTTTTTCGTACCCGCCACTCGCGCCGAACTTGATCTTCTGGCCGATGGCGTCGCCCGCGGGAAAGAACATGCGGGCCGCGGTTTCACTGATCAGCAAAACGCGCGCTGCTCCCAGCCGGTCGGCTTCCGCGAACGCGCGTCCCTGCCGCAGCGGAATGGCCAGGGTGCGGAAATAGTCCGGAGAAGCAAATCGCAGCTCGGCTGAGGGTTCATCCTTCTCCGGCACGCTGCGGCCCTCGACGCGAAAGCTGCTACTGAAATCGTCACCGGAAAGCGGCAGCGGAGTCACTGCGGCGACCGATGCAACGCCGGGCAAGCTTCGCAACTGAGTGAGCGCTTGGTCCCAATAGCTTTGCAGGGCGGCACTGTTTTTGTAATGCGCGTCCGGAACAGCAATGCTCATGGTCAATACGGACTTGGGATCGAAACCGGGACTGAGCGAACTCAGCCCGACGAAGCTGCGCACCAGCAGCCCGGCTCCTGCGAGCAGCATCATGGACAGCGCGACTTCCCCGACGAGCAGGGCGCCGCGCAAGCGCCCGGCCTCGCGGCTCGGCGACACGGACATTCGCAGCAAGCCGGCTGCGTCCAGCGGCGAAGAGCGCAGCGCTGGTATGAGCGCGAACAGCAGCGCGCACGCGATGGACATGCTCATGGCGAACGCCAGCACCGGTCCGTTCAACGCAACGCTCGCGAGCCGTGGGATGTCCGCCGGCCCGAAGCGCACGATGGAGACCAGAGCCCAATGCGCCAAGAGCAGGCTGGCACCGCCGGCCAGCAGCGCCAGCAGCAAACCTTCCGTTAACATCTGCCGCACCAGCCGCGAGCGTCCCGCGCCCAGGGCGCGCCGCATGGCCAGCTCTCGATGGCGCACCGTCGCGCGCGCCAGCAGCAGGTTGGAGATATTGGCGCAGGCGATCAGCGCCACTAACCCGACGGCCCCCAAGAGCACCAGCAGCGCCGGACGAATGTCGCTGACCAGGGCGGCGCTCCAGAGTTGCGCGCGCACACCCCACTTGCCGTCCTTATCGGGATAGAGTTTCCGCAATTGCGCCATGATCGCGGACAAATCGTCGTTGGCCTGCGCCAGCGTCACACCACTCTGCAGCCTTCCGAGCACCGCCAGGTAATGCGCGCCGCGCTGCGTCATCACCTTGTCGTCGAACCCGATCGGCGCGAACGCGTCACTGCCGGAGAGCGGAAAACGGAAATCGGCGGGCATTACGCCAATGATCGTGTATGGCTCGCTGTCCAGTTGGATTGTTTTTCCGATCGCGTCCGCTGCTCCGGCAAACGCCGCCTGCCACAAGCTGTGGCTCAGAATAACTACATGATTTGCGCCCTTGCGGTTCTCCTCCGGCGCGAACTCGCGGCCGAGCATTGGTTCCGCCTGAAGCGTGGAAAACATTCCGGCCGTTGCCATCACGGCGCGGACGCGCTTGGCCTCGCCTTGACCTGTCAACGCAAACTCGCCCGTGTGGTAGGCGAACATCGAAGAGAAGGAGCGGTTCTGGTCGCGCCAATCGAAAAAATCCGGCGGCGATGACGTGTAACTCGTGAGCGTGCCGTTGCGATCCCAGGTGGAAGCCACACGCACGATTTCGTTGGCATTGCGATAGGGCAGCGGCCGCAATAGCACGGCCTCGATCACGCTGAACATCGCGGTGTTCGCGCCGATGCCCAGCGCCAGAGCCAGCACCGCCACGCTTGTGAACGACGGATTTTTGCGCAGCATGCGCAGGCCGTAGCGCAGATCCTGGAGAAAGCTCTCGATGCGCGTCTCCCAGCCGACCTCGCGGACCTGCTCCTTCAGGGCTTCCCTGCTGCCCATCTCCATCCTCACTTCGCGCGCGGCTTCTTCGCGCCCCATTCCCTCGCGCATCTTGTGCTCGACGGCGCTCTCCATATAGCAGCGCAGCTCTTCATCCAGCTCTTGTTCCACGCGCTGCTTCCCGAACAGCGCCCGCAGCCCGCCACTGATGATGTTGACGAGACGCATCACACTTCTCCTGACGTTGCTTCCAGAATGCGCGCAATCGCGGCACTTTGCGTCTGCCATTCGCGAGCTTCGCTTTTGAGTTTCTTCCGTCCCGCATCGGTCAGCATGTAATACTTCGCGCGCCGGTTATTTTCAGTGGCGCGCCACTCGCCACGAATCCACCCTTGCCGCTCCAAGCGCCGGAATGCGGGAAACAATGAGCCGGCATTCACCTGAAAGACGCCCTTGCTGATCTGCTCGATGCGCAAGCCCACTCCGTAGCCGTGCATCGGTTCGAGGGCCAGAGTTTTCAGGATGAGCATGTCCAGCGTCCCCTGCACGACACTTCCAGGCTTTTGCGGGGTGGCCATTTTCGTTTCCTCTAGATTAACTAGAGGAGAATAGCCAGGTTCTCTAGATTGTCAAGAGGAAATTGCGAAACGCAGCGAAGAACATGGGGGGAAAAGGCCTCACTCCTGAAGGGGTGAGCTACAGACTACGCCTTGCGGTGGAAGAGGCGGGAGACGAAGGATTTGTCGGAGTCGGGCTTGGAATCGCGGTTGGTTTCGAGGGCGGCGAGGCGCTCGATGGCTTTGGTGTGCTCGGGATCGATTTCGAGGATGCGGCGGTAGAGCGGCACGGCGCGCCAGGGGAGGCGCATGACTTCGTAGAGCTCGCCGAACTGGAAATAGGTGGAGGTGTTCCATTGGTCGAGCTCGATGGCCAGGGAGAAGTGACGGAGGGCGTCCTGGCGATATTGGGGGATAGCGGCGAGGCTGCGCGCGAGCATGGCGTGGTGCTTTGCGACGTCAGGTGCGATCTCGACGCATTTGCGCAACCAGAGAATCGAGCCGGCGAAATTGCGGGCGCGGAGCGCCTGCTTGGCGCGGGTGAGGCAGTCGTCGACGGTTTCTTCGCTCTCGGTTTTTTCCTGGCCAAGGGTAAAAGCGCCGGCGGCGGCGATTTGCTTGTCGTATGCGGCGCGTTTTTGGTCGTCGACTAAAGTTTTGTAGGCGATGGTGAGGCGGCCCATCAAATCCTGGAGCAAATCCAGCCATTCGCTGTGGCCCATGTGGCGGTCGGGGTGAAACTTGCGGGCCATGCGATGAAAATTTTCTTTGACGCGCTCGGGCGGGGAGATGGCGGTGACGCCGAGCAGCTCGTAGTGGGTGGCTTTGCCGGCAAGGGCGAGCAGGGCACGGATTTCTTCTTCGAATTTTTTCACGTCGAGCAAATCCTCGGCCGGCGGCGGGGATTGCGGCTCAGGAGCGGCGGCCACTGGTGCGGGCGGTTCGGGAGCAGGTGCTGCGGCTTGTGACGACGCTTGCTGGGCGGCTCGCGTGGCGCTCTCCTCCGTCTGCTCGGCTGCGGGCGCGCTGATTACTGCACCGAGAACTAGCAATGCGTAGAGAGCGCGGGGGGCGGCGTCTTTGGGGACAGTACAGTTTGCAAGGAAATCCTTTGCAGAGACAGGATGCGAAATAGAAGCGAGGAGGCGGCGTTCGCTGGCGTCGAGCTCGACGGCCTGGTAGCGGAGCAGCGGATCGGGCGAGAGGTCGATGCGGAGACCGGCATCGGCAGCGAGATGTTCGAGCGGAAGATCCTTGGCGCGGCGGACGGCTTCAAGCAGGAGTTTACCGAGAGGAACGGGAATGCCGATTTCTGGGACGACGTTTTTTTCGAGCGAGCTGAAGAAATAAAAGCGGCCGGAAGGATAGTCCAGGACCGACGAGGTGATTTGCGTTAACTGGCGCTGCACCCAGGCGACGACTTGCTCGACGGTGAAGATGCCCATTTCGGCGATTGCGGAACCGAAGCGCTGGCCGGTCTTCACCAGATCGGCGGTTTCTTCAAACTGGCCTTGCGTGAGAGCGCCCTCGCGCAGCATCATTTCGCCGAGGCTGTCCTGGCGGTCGCTGCTGGTGGCGAAGACGAGCTGGCCGCCGTCGAAAAAGAGGTGGCGCTCGACGCGTCCAAGGACAAGCTGGAGCTGACCAGTGAGGCGAGCGGAATAAATTTTGTTGAGTAACGCGAAGAGCTCGTGGTGCGTTTTGATTTCGCCGGAGTCAAGAGGAAGGGGGCCGCGTTCGAACCAACTGGAAGGCGCAGGGACCGTTTCGAGACGCGACTCTTCGGCAAGCTGCTTGACGAAGCGATGCAGGCGGGCGCGGTCGTCGGAACCCATGTGCACGAATTGCACGCCCATGCCGTGGCCAGAGCGCCCGTGCCGAACGATGGCGCGTGCACGGACTTCGCCGCCGGGCACATCGAAAAGCATTTCCACGTGGGTGCCGGCGGAAAGCGGATGCGCCACGAGAAGAAACACTCCGCCTATGCCCAACTCCTCGGCGTTCGAGACGTTGCGCTTCCCCGCGCCTTGCCAGCCCACCAGCAGGTCTTTGGGCGCCCTGTAGCGCGGATGGCGGCGCCGCTCGTGTTTTGCAATTTCGATGGTAAATCCTTACAAACAGCTTCATATGGCGCGGGCCGGAAGGGAAGGGGCGGTGCCGTATGACGCACCTATGGATGCGGATTCAGCAGGAAGGTGACGTTTTAGGCTGCTATCACGTGGTGGGGGACATTGTTTGACTTGGCCGCAGGCGCGGCTGCCAGTCGAGTTCGCGGCACATTTTCTCTCCGCTGGCGACTGACACCGCGGGGTCGCCGCGGCGCACCGCATCGATCACTTCGCGGATGGAGTGACCGGCGCCAGTGCCGGATGGGATCGCCCGGATAGACTCAGGTCAGGCGTTCCGTTAGGCGGAGAAAGGAAGATGCGCCGGATGTAAAAACGGCGGTAGTCATGAGGCGCAAGTAGCCTACGACAGAAGCGAGAGCTTTCGGAAGTTGAGCCGTCTGCAATCGCGCGGAGTGCAGGACGCGCGGGCTATAATCGGAGGGCACGACGATTGGTTACGAAGGGCACGGGGCGCGCGGAGAAGAGGAGAGGGGGATGGCAACATTCTGACCATTTTTACAACGGGGAAGGCGTTTAGGGGGCATAGCGGGGTGATCCAGCGGAACGCGCTGACGAGCTGGACGCGACTGCATGCGGACGCCGAGGTGATTTTGTTTGGGGATGATGCGGGGGCGGCGGAAATCGCGCGGGGGCTGGGCTTGCGTCACGAGCCACGCGTGGAGCGGAACCGCTTTGGGAGCAAGCGGTTGGATTACATGTTTGCGCGGGCGCAGGAGATGGCGCGGCACGAGGTGCTGTGCTACTGCAACTGCGACATCATTTTGTTGCCGGAATTTTGCGAGGCGCTGGAAAGAGTGCGCGGGCGGCACGAGCGATTTCTGATGGTGGGACGGCGGTGGGATACGGACATCCGCGAGGCGCTGGACTTTGGCAATCCGGCGGGGGGCGATGCGGCGTGGAGCACGCGCGTGAAGGAGTTGGCTCGGAAAGAGGGAGTGCAGCAGCCGGGATGGTCGATCGACTATTTTGCGTTTCGGCGCGGATTTTACGGGGAGATTCCGGCGCTGGTGATCGGGCGAGTGTGGTGGGACCACTGGCTGGTGTGGAAGGCGCGCGAGGAAGGCGCGGCGGTTGTGGATGCGTCGGAGGTGGTGACGGCGATCCACCAGAACCATGACTATGGGTATCACCCAACGGGAGCGAAAGGGGTGTGGACGGACGAGCAGGCGAAGGAGAATTACGAGCTTGCAGGCGGGCGCTGGCACCTGCTGACGATTGATGATGCGACGCACA
Source organism: Candidatus Acidiferrum sp. (assembly GCA_035602505.1). Taxonomy (GTDB): domain Bacteria; phylum Acidobacteriota; class Terriglobia; order Acidiferrales; family UBA7541; genus Acidiferrum. The sequence continues at coordinate 127,722 of DATNMD010000004.1, read as the reverse complement.
TTTTAGGCGGCGACGGGGAGCGCGGGAATTTGCGGCGGCTGTGGGCGCCTTATTGGAGATATTTAAGGCCGCGAGTGGTGCCGGCGTGGTTCGCGGTACTGGATTTCACGCGACCGCTGCGCCATGCGCTGGGGATGCATGCGAAGCGGACGCCCGCGGTGCAGCGACGAGAGATCGAATAGCCGCACCCGGTTATGACCCTACGATGAAAATTCTGGTCACTGGCAGCAGCGGACTGATTGGCTCTGAGGCGGTAGAGCATTTCGACCGCCAGGGGCACGAAATGTTCGGCGTGGACAACAATATGCGCCGGGAGTTCTTCGGTCCCGCGGGCGACACGCTGTGGAATTTGGAACGCCTGAAGAATACGGCGAAGCGGTTCACGCATGCGGCAATCGATATTCGCGATCGCGCTGCAATCGAAGAACTGTTCAGCGCGCAACGATTCGACATGATTGTGCACTGCGCGGCGCAACCTTCTCACGACAAGGCGCGGGAAATTCCTCTCCTGGATTTTGAAGTCAATGCGCTGGGCACCGTCAACCTCCTCGAAGCGACACGGCAACATTGCCGCGAGGCCGTGTTCGTGTTTTTGAGCACCAACAAAGTTTATGGCGATGCCCCCAACGAAATTCCCATGAAGGAGCTCGAAACGCGGTACGACTACGCGCGGCCGGAGAATTATGACGGCGTCGACGAAACTTGCCGGATCGACCGCACGTTGCATTCGCTATTCGGCGCGTCCAAAGCTGCGGCCGATCTCGTAGCGCAAGAATACGGGCGCTACTTCAACATGAAAGTGGGCGTGTTTCGTGGCGGCTGCTTAACCGGGCCCTCCCATTCGGGAGTCGAGTTGCACGGTTTTCTCTCTTACCTGGTGAAGGTGACGCTGACGCGTGGACGCTACACTGTGTATGGTTACAAAGGCAAGCAGGTGCGCGACAACATTCACAGCCACGACGTGGTGCGCGCGATTGAAGAGTTCGCCGCTAATCCGCGGCCGGGCGAAGTTTACAATTTGGGCGGCGGGCGTGAGAACAGTATCTCGATGTTGGAAGCAATCGCGAGCATCGAGCAATTGACCGGGCGCAAGCTGGATTGGCGTTACGCCAATGAGGCCCGCAAGGGCGACCACATCTGCTACATTTCCAATCTGGCGAAATTCCAACGCGATTATCCCAACTGGAAGATTACGCGCAGCATCGATGCTATTCTGGAGGAGATGGTCGCGTCCCAGCGCGCCCACTCGCCAGTGAGTTAGAGAGAGCTGTGCCAAGACCTTTCGTCAGCGTTCTAATTGACACGTACAACCACGAGCGCTTCATCGAGCAGGCGATTGTAAGCGCGCTGGAGCAGGATTTCCCGGCCTCAGACCGGGAAATTATCGTGGTGGACGACGGCTCGACGGACCGCACGCCGGGACTCATCGGCAAATTCCAACCGCAAGTGCGCTTGCTTCGCAAAGTCAACGGTGGGCAGGCCTCCGCCTTCAACGTCGGCATTCCCGAGTGTACGGGCCAGATCATCGCGTTCCTGGACGGCGACGATTGGTGGGCGAGCGAAAAGCTACAGAAAGTGGCTGGTGCGCTGTCCGCCGATGCTGGATGCGGAATCGTAGGGCATGGCATCGCGAACGCGTTTGAAGACGGAAAGAATACGCTAGATGCTGTGGAGAAAGCAGAACGCCTTCGTCTCAATTCGGTTGCTGCCGCGCGCTTATTCCGGCTGCGCAAGAGCTATCTGGGAACGAGCCGAATGACGGTGCGAGCAGAAATCGCGCGGCAAATCTTGCCAGTTCCAGAAATGCTGACGATCGAAGCCGACGAGTATCTGTTCACACTCGCGGCCGCGCTCAGCGACCTGGTGATTTTCCCGGACGTTCTGACCTATTACCGGCAGCATGGGGCGAATCTGTACAACGCGGCCGGAGGGAACGCGGATGGGCTGCGACGGAAGCAGCTCGTGATGGCGGCGCTGGCCGCAGTGCTGCGCGGCGAATTACCCGCGCGGGGCTTGCCCGGTGACGCCGTGGAATGCGTGTGCGAGATCATCGAAAACGAGGCGCAGCAAATGCGCCTGATGCTGGACGGCGGGGCGCCGTGGGAAACACTGCGCGTCGAGAATGCAATATACGGCATCATGCATGGTGATGCCCCGCTGTCTCATCGTGCCTTTCGCTTCGCGACAATGGTTCCGTCGCTGGTATTGCCGCCGCGATGGTTTTACTCGAGCCGCCGTTGGATCGGGGAGCGAACTTGGTATAGGCGCATCAGACAAAAGTTTGTGCCAGCTCCGAAGGTCACGTCCGTTGCCGGAGCGGAGGAGTTCAAGGCGTGAGCCTACGCACGGAATATGATGCGTGGCATCAGCGTATTTATGAAAGCGATCCTGAGCATGACGATGCTTCGAGCCCGTGGTACGACCTGGTACGTAAGACGATTGGTCCAGTTGTGGGTCTGCAGATCCTTGAAGTGGCGTGTGGCCGAGGGGGGTTTGTGCGAGAACTGGCGCGTGCGGGGGCAAGCGTAGCAGGATGTGACTTTTCGTTCTCCGCGCTACGCGTGGGCAAATCCAAACTGGGTGGAAACGGTTTAAAGAAAGTTGGCGACCGACTGGTACAAGGCGACGCGCAAAAATTGCCCTTCGCGGACGCTTCCTTTGACGTCGTGATTTCTTGCGAGACGATCGAGCATCTACCCGATGCGCAGAGTGCGTTGAACGAAATGCACCGCGTAGCGCGGCCTGGCGGCCGCCTGTTTCTGACCACTCCCAACTACCTGAATTTCATGGGTCTCTATGAGATCTACGCGATATTGCGCCATCCACGCCGCAAGGACGATCAACCATTTGATCGTCGCCAATGGTTCCCGCAGATACGACGCTGCATTCGACGGGCCGGCTGGGTGATTTCGTATAGCGACGGCACCGTGCATCAGTTTCCGTTCATACCTGGACGGAATCCTCTTACATTTCCTAAGCTAGAGGCCCACCACACGCTTCGCCGTTTACTTAGTCCCTTCGCGTACCACTATTTTGTGATCGCGCGAAAGCCGAGCGCAACGTAAATGAAGATCCTGATCGCCGCGCCGGTTCCCAAGCTGCGCGAGGGCGGAGTCTCCAATGTCGTACACAATATGGCCGAAGGTCTGCGGGCGCGCGGGCACGAGGTTAGCTGCCTGTTTCGCGAAGATGTCGTGCCGGGGATCAGCGGCGTTCAACGCTTCGAAACAGTAAACTTCGCGCTAAGGCTCGCCTCCGAGTTGGCGAAACGAGGGCAAACCTTTGACGTGGTTAACATTCACGCGCCGGCCGGCTTCGCTTATGGCTTGCTGAGACGCTGGCGGGCCGCGAAATTACCTCCTTACGTAATGCTGCTTCACGGAATCGAGGAGCGCCGGAATCATGCGATGCTGCGCGAGGCAAAAAAAGGACGAGCATGGTATTTCGGCTTCAGAAATCGCCTGTGGCAACACATTTACCATATGCCGCTGTATCGCTGGTCCATAGTAACAGCAGACCAGGCGGTTGTAATCAATCGGGAAACATGGAGCATTCTACAACTTAAGTACAATCGGGAAGCCGGGCGAGTTTGGTATATAGCGAATGGCGTGGAGTCGCGCTTTTTTTGCCAGCGGCAGCATCGCGATGGACCGGCTCTCCGCTTGCTGTTTGCAGGAACCTGGCTTGATCACAAGGGCGTCTATTACCTGCGTGACGCATTTGAGGCGCTTACGAAATTACTTCCAGAATTGCGGCTAACTATTGCGTGTTGCGGCGCGGAGACGAATACTGTCAAGTCATTGTTTGCGCCCGCGGCGCGAGAGCGCGTAGAAGTCATACGTTTTGTTCCATCAACGGAAATGCCGGCCCTCTATGCGCGTCACGACATCTTCGTTTTGCCTTCCTTGATGGAAGGCATGCCGATCGTGTTACTGGAAGCGATGGCTATGGCGATGCCGGTAGTCACGACCGAGACCTGCGGGATGATGGACATCGTGGAAGACGGATATAACGGCTTGCTTGCTAAGCCAGCGGACGCCGCCGGCATTGTTGCCGCGGTGCGCCGCATGGCCGAATCGAGGGAACTACGCGCTAGACTAGGCTGCGTGGCGCAGGAAACGATGAAACGGCACACATGGGCGCGTGTGGCAGAGGAGTTGGAAAAGGTCTTTTCGCTCGCAGCAGCAGAAAGCACAGCCAGGGCGGATACTTTGCGCCTGTGAGCGATTTTGTTCGGCGCGATTGGGGCACGGCTTCGTACGAGGAAAATGCGACTAAAATACTCCACGCTGAGGCTTGGAGCCTCTGCGGACGGAGAGCTCAATTACGAGACGAAGTTTTTCCGTTCTTTCGGCACTCGATTTATGCCTGGCTGGGACTGCGCCCCGTTCTGGGCCAGCATACATCAGTCGAGCATGCGGCGTTTGTGCGTTTGGCAGCGGGCCGTTCAAGGCTTGTCGAAATCGGTGTCGCCGAGGGAGTTTCGGCGATGGCGCTACGCGAGGGTATGAATGCTGAAGCGACGCTCTCCTTGGTGGATCCATTCCATCTCAGCCGTGCCCCAATGCTGAACTTTACGAAGCTAGCTGCTGGGCGCACCGTCAACAATCATAGTAACGGCACAGTTGCGTGGATTGAGAAATTTAGCCATGAGGCAGCCCGAAATTGGAAGGATCCAATCGACCTGCTCGTAGTTGATGGTGATCATGCGGAGGCCGCCGTGGAGCGCGATTGGAACGACTGGAGCGGCTTTGTGGTGGCTGGTGGGATCGCGATTTTTCATGACGCGCGCCTTTTTGATGGCGGATGGACAAGCCCCCACTATGGTCCCGTAAAATTGGTCAACAAACTGTTTCGCAGCGCGGGAACGCCAGGTTGGTCCATCAAAGAGGAAATTCATTCGATGGTCGTCGTGCAGCGACACTGCTGAAAGCACCTGGTCCATCAAAATGATCACGCTGGGAATCAACTATTCGCAGATGCACGATTCTTCGGCGTGCATCGTGCGCGATGGGGAACTGCTCTTTGCCGTCGCGGAGGAGCGGATTAGCCGGTTGAAGCACGACGCGCGCTTTCCGCAGCTGGCGATTCAGGCTTGCCTGGAGTTTGCGGGAGTCCGCGCAGAGCAGTTGGATGAAGTGTGCTTCGGCTGGCAGACGGCGGGGCCGGTCTACCGGCACGACTTGAAACTTTACGCGCTGGGGAAATGGCCAGTCACTTATCTGAACGTGCTGAATTCGACGCGGCAGTTTGTCAGCATGTGGCACCAGGAATCTGGAGGCAGGCGATTCGCGCAGCAATTCAGCGAGACCAAGGCACGGATGCGCTTTGTGGATCATCACCTGGCACATGCGATCAGCGCGTATGCATTTTCGGGCTTCGAGGATTCCGCCGTCGTGGTGATGGACGGCCGGGGCGCGTGGGAAGCCACTTCGATTTGGCACGGAAACAAGGGCCGCCTGCATCACGTTCTGACCATTCCGTTTCCCGATTCGATTGGCCTGTTCTACAGCGAATTCACGGCTTATTTGGGATTTTTGCGCAACAGCGATGAGTGGAAGGTGATGGGCCTGGCGCCGTATGGCGAGCCCGGCGTGAAGCTCGATGCGTTCATCGAGCCGGAAGCGGCGCCTTATCGCGTGCAGGCGCGCCGGCTTTTCGGGAATGGCAATGGTTCGTTTTCAAGCGTAATTCCGCTGCTGGGTCCGGCACGCGAACCGGAAAGCGAGATCGACGCTCGGCACAAGAACATCGCGTATGCCGTGCAGGACGCCTGCGAACTGGCGATGATGAGTGTAGTGCGTATGGCGGTGGAGAAAACGCGCTGCCGAAATCTTTGCTTGGCTGGCGGCGTGGCGTTGAATTCAAAAGGCAACGGCAAGATCGCGGCGTCGGGACTTGTCGACAAAATCTTCGTGCAACCGGCTGCGTCAGATGATGGCGTGGCGCTTGGCGCCGCACTTGCGCCTTATTTGGAAAATGGCCGTCTGCCGAGCAAGCTCATGCGCCATGCATACCTTGGTCCTGCGTTCGACGATTCCGCCATCGAAAGCGCACTGCGCACCTATAAGCTGTCGTACACGCGCCTGAACGATCCGGCGGCAATCGGGGCAGAGCTCCTTTCGCAGGGTAAGATTCTTGGCTGGTTCCAGGGACGCATGGAATTTGGTCCGCGCGCGCTGGGAAACCGCTCGATTCTGGCCGACGCGCGCGATCCCGAGATGAACTCCAAGGTCAACAATGCGGTGAAGTTTCGCGAATGGTGGCGGCCCTTTGCTCCTTCACTGAAGAAGGAGGCCGCTGCGGAATATCTTGAGAGTGCCACCGATTCGCCCTTCATGATTCTCACTGCGCAGGTGCGGCCGGAAAAGCGTAGTGTGATTCCCTCGGTGACGCACGTCGACGGCAGCGCGCGCCCGCAAACTGTGGAGAAAGAAATCAATCCGCTGTACTGGCGTTTGCTGGATGAATTCGAAAAGCGCACCGGCGTCCCGGTAATCATGAACACTTCCTTCAATTTGCGCGGCGAAGCTATCGTGCATACGCCGACCGACGCGGTGCGAACATTTTTCAGCTCCGGCATGGATGCATTGGTCATCGGCAGCTTTCTTGTGGAGAAATAGTGGCCTCTTCGAGCGACCGTTTGGCGCACGCATTTTTGCGATATGCCGCGCCCTTGAAGTCCTTGCGGCGGCTACCGGTGCTTGGGGACTGCTTGAGCTGGCTCGGCGAGAGAATCGTCCCGCGCAACACGCGCACCTGGGCGCAAGTTGAAAACGGACCCGCTGCGGGTGTCTGGTTGTGCCTCAATCCGCGCACGGGCCTCGATACGCTGCGAGGCGCGGGTGAACCTGAAGTGCAAGACGCTCTGCGGCGCCATCTGCGGCCCGGCATGACGTTCTATGATCTCGGTGCCAATATCGGCTTTTTCTCGCTGCTCGCTGCTCGTCTAGTGGGAGAACAAGGACGCGTGATTGCATTCGAGGCTGATCCGGAAATCGCAGCGCGGCTCCGCGAGCATGTTGACCGCAACAAATTCCGTAGCGTGACCGTTGTGGAAAAGGCCGTGTGGTCGGAAGCTTCTAAGGTTTTTTTTGAGCGCGTTGACCCCGCGACTTCACCCGATCGCGGCCTCGGCCACGTCGCCGACGCAGCCTCGGCGAATACTATGGAGATTGAAGCTGTCACACTGGACGATTTTGCGCGAACTTCGCCGGCCCCGGATTTCATCAAGTGCGACGTCGAAGGCGCGGAGGTAGAAGTGTTCCGCGGCGCGCAACGGCTGATGGCGGAGAAACGCCCGGGTATTCTCTGTGAGATTCACAGCGAAGAGAATCGCCGCACTCTCCTTGATGAATTTTCCCGCCTCGGCTATACCTGCAAAAATTGCGGCGACCGCCATTTACTGGCGCTCTCCAGATGACCCAGCCTGTCGTTGCGCTGCTTGGGCGGCGAGACGAGCCCACCGATGCGGTCGAGCAGTATTGCATCCATCTTGGCGCAGCGCTGCGCGTGCATGGCATCGCGATGGAAATTGCGAGGGTGCAGTGGAAAGAACGCGGATGGCCGGCGGCGCTGCGTAACCTTCAGCAAAGGTCGGCAGATTGGCGTGGCCGCTGGGTGCTGCTGCAATATACGGCGCTCGCTTGGTCACCGCGCGGCTTTCCCGTCCACGTGCCGCGCGTCATCAAGGTTTTGCAACGTTCCGGCGCTCGCGTCGGCGTGGTCTACCACGATGTGCAGCCGTATTCCGGCAGCCGCTTGGTCGACAGACTGCGGCGTTTCGTGCAGCAGCGCACCATGCGCCAGGCACTGCGCTCCAGCGATCAGGCAATCTTGACTGTACCTGCCGAAAAACTTCCCTGGATTTCACCGGAACTGAAGAAGGTCGTGTTTATTCCCGTTGGAGCAAATTTGTCACACCTCGTGCCCTCGGGCGGCGAGAGTAGTGCCCGCCATGAGCAAACGCCGACGGTGGCTGTGTTTGGCGTGACGGGAGGCGTGGCGGGGCAGCAGGAGGTTTCACAAATCACCGCAGCGGTGCGCTTCGCGACCGGAAAACTGGGCAAGCTTCGTTTGCTGGTATTTGGCCGGCACGCAGACTCAGCGGAGGCGACTCTGCGAAAAGGGTTGCGCGACCTTCCCGTAGGGCTTCACGTATCAGGAGTGCTCCCCGAGAACGACGTGGAACGACTCCTGCGTTCATCCGATGTCCTGCTCTTCGTGCGAGGCCCCATCTCCAGCCGCAGAGGCAGCGCCATCGCAGGCATCGCTTGTGGCCTTCCGGTCATCGCATTTGCCGGCAACGAAACCGCTGCGCCAATAACCGACGCTGGAGTGGTTCTTGTTCCTGGAGAGAACAAGACTGCGTTGGGAGAGGCGCTGGTCCGTGTCTTGACCGATCGGGATTATCACGCGAGGCTGGCGGAACGTAGTCGAGCCGCGTACAAGAATCATTTCTCCTGGGATGCCATTGCGGTGCGCTACGCGTCGGTGCTAAAGGCACCGTTCGAAACCGGCGAGCCCTAGCCTTTACCAATTCTTGGCCAGCACGGCGATAATCTTCGCCAGCGCGTCGACATCCCGCGTATCGATCACCTCGCCCGGGGAGTGCGAGTAGCGCAGGGGCCAGCCGAGCGGGATGTCCACTGCGCCGAAACGCTGGAAGACGGCGCCGTCGTTGCCGCCGCCGGTAACGCCGTATTGCACGGGGATGTTGTTCTCGCGCGCGAGCCGGATCACTCGCTGGACGTATTCGCGTGGCGTGATGTTGGAATTGTCCACCGCGCGAATCACAAACCCTTTGCCGATTTCGGCGTCGGCAAAACGCTTCGATTCCAGCGGCGAATCCGAGCTGACGAACGTATCGATCGCAAAAACGAAGTCCGGCGTTTTCCCTTCTTTCGCCATGCGCTCCGCCACGGCCGCAGCGCCCTTCAGGCCAACTTCTTCTTCGGTGGACCACACAAAAGTGACGTCGCGCCCCGGCAAATCAAGACCGAGCGTCCTGACTGCTTCAATCAGTACCGCACAGCCCACGCGATCGTCAAAGCTACGGGCGTTCGCGCGCGTACCAAGCAGCGGGCGATATTGCTTCGGGATGGTGATCCAATCGCCTGCCTTGATGCCGAGCTTCTGCGTTTCTTCCGACGAGCGCGTACCCACATAAACATGCGCTGGCTCGTCGAGTCCTCTCGGGCCGTGCGGCCACTCGAAACCCGGCCTGTCCCAACCCTCAGGCAATTCCAGCACGCCGCCGGAAGTCGTTCCGTCGCCCTTATGAACCAGCACGACGTGCCCCAGAAAATACTCCGTGTAGCCGCCGCCAAGCACATCCACGAGCAACCGGCCGTCCGGCTCAAGGGACCGCACCTGATAACCAATCTCATCCATGTGCGCGACGAAGAGAATTTTCGGTGTCTTCGCTTCGGGCTTAGCGTCGCCAAGATGCAAGATCAGATTGCCGGCAGTATCGATTCGGGTCTCCACCTTCTTTTTTGGAGAGTACTTCGGATTCAGCCAAGCTTGGACTTTCTTGCGCACGGCGTCTTCGTGCCCGCTAGCTCCGTACGTCTCGACGAGATCTGGGAGTAGAGGTGGACCGCAGTCCCCGCAGCCGCCTCCGTGCCCACCGCCTAATCCTCCCATCGGAGCAGCGCCGGCCGCATACTGAAAGAGCAACTCAGTCAGCTCACCTACATCACGCATGCTCACCGTCTCAGCCGGCGTGACAGGGAAAAGAACTGGCAGGCTAAGCTGAGCGAAGCGCTCAGGAAATCCAGTCGGCGTCGTGTAGCCTGCGATACGCGGAGCAAGCGCGGCCTGCACGTTCAAGCGCCGATGGGCTCGGTCGCTCTGCTTCTCCAGTTCCAGGCCAAGACCACTCAACGGCGCCGAGGGATCGGCCACACCCAGCAAAATTCCAGTCCCAGGCTGCACGCGGCTACTTGCGGGAGCGCCGCCCGCCGGGCGTGCCTGCAACAAGCGGCCAACGTAGATCATCTCGTCAGGGTGAACCTCACGGAGCAAGCGCTCGAGCCCGCGTCCTCCAGTCCACTGCTGCGTCACAAACGCCACAGTAACGGTGCCGCGCAGCTTGGCCTTGTCCAGGCGCAGCTCTGTGAAGAGGTCAGTCAGGGCGACACATCCGAAGCGATCGCCAATTGCAGGAGCCGTATATTCGTCAGAGCCTAGGCGGTAATCCGTGCGATTCAGTGCGACCGGGTCAAGTAGTTCGACGCCCGCGGCATGAACCTCTTCGGTGCTCGACGCCCCGACGTCCACGTACATCTCATCGGGATGCGACATTTTGGGCATGTTCAATCGCAGTGTTTGCAAATGCACGGAAAGCCCGGCGAAAACGCCCGGCACTCGTTTTCCCGTTCGAGTGATCACCCAGACCGGCTGTGCAGAATGCAGCAAGTCAAACACAGGGTTCGGCGGCGCTTGCGGCAACCGCTGCACGCGCAAGTAGCCATCCGAAGTGATCCCGCTGATGACGTATCCCGGCTCGTCGATCGGCGTCACGAGAAGCTTGTGCGGTGCGCCGCTCCCCAGCGTGATGTAAAGGTTTCCGAGGTTATCCGTACGCGGAGAAAAGCTGTTCAACTTTTGCCGAATCTGGGCTGCCAATTCTTGTTCATACCCGCTGACCGCCGGAACTCTCAGTAATTCTTCCCAATCTTGAGAGGGAGTATCTTGCTGTGCCTGAGCTCGCGAAGGAATGCCGGCCATGCACAGACAACACGCGTAAAGTGCAAACCTTGCAAGGGTGTTTTTTCTCACGGCGATATTTCCCCCGGGTCGAGAGCAGCAATGCAAATTCCGAACAGGCTACGCCGTTACCTGCAGAGCGCTTCGATCAGCCCTTCTTTCTTTTTCTCAGCATAGGCCGTCAGTGCATCCAGCGAAGCGACGTATCCTCCCACCGCAGCGGCGGCGAGGAGCGCGAACGCTTTAGCGGGCAGCCAGCGGTCGCCGGTCCATCGCCCCAGCCCTAAGACCAGCGAGCTTATCCCAAAAAGCAAAATCTGCGCGCCGAACGCCACGAGCACAGCCATGCCCGATTGCCGCTGCCCGTGCACTTGGCCAAATGCCAACTTGCGCGGAAAACTTAACGACGACCAATTCGCGATGGAGAGCTGCCCCACTACGGTAAAAACAATGGCGGCGAGCGTCGCGGCAAAAATCGGCGCCAAAGGCAGGCGCACGCGATAGGAAAACGCGATGACGCACAGCACGAGTTCCGTCAGGATCAGACAAACCTGCACAAGATTTTTCCCCAGCATAACCTCGCGAAACCGCACCGGCGCGGTGAAGTACGTCTGCACGCCATTACCTTCGTACGCGAAACTGTTATAGGCCGGCGCCATTAAAATCAGAATGATGTACGCCACCAGTCCCGGAAAAAAAAACTCCGAGGAAAATCCTGTCTTCGACCCGGCAAACCGGAACGACGCCGCCTGAGAGATCAGTGCTAAAACCAGGATCGGCGGCAGAAAAAGCAGCAAAGCGGCAAAACCATTGCGCAGCAAGTAGCGAAACTCCTTGCGAATCACCGCTGCAACTTGTGGCGACAGCAAGCCAAGCGCGTCCGCGCGCGACTCCGGTTTGAGCTCGGCGCGTGTTATCGGCCGCTGCGGAGCCGGACTCTCGGCCAGTTCCTCGCCACGATACTGCGCCGCGAAACGCAGCCAAAGAAGAATGCCGAAAAAAACGGCATAGAGGCTGATGCCGCAGGCATCGAGTAACAGCCCTCGGAAATCCCCAAGCGAGGCAGACCCGACTCCGCGGCCCGCGAGGGACGCCGGAAAATACGCAAAATATGGGAGCAGACGCGCAGCCCACGGCGCTGCAGAGTTCTCGTAGCGGTTCAGCAATGGCCCGAGCAACTGCAAAGAAACCATCAGCAGAATGAAAGCCGCAAAGAAGATTTCGCGGCTTCGGCGCCGCGCCAGCAAGCGTTCCAGCCAGGAGCCAAGCAAGCGCTCCAGCGTGACATTGAACAGCACGAACGGAGCGGTCACAATCAGCAGTGCTGGCAACAAGGTGAGACTTGCCGCCGAGGCGCCAATGACGATCGAAAGCAGCCAGCACACGGCTGCCAAGCTGGTGAAATCCGCCAACCCGTACGCCAGCCCCATGATGTAGAAGGCGCCAAAGCTCAGCGGGAAGCGCAACAGTGTGCGGAACTCGAACGAAACTCCGAAGCCCGCCACGACGATGGGAAAGACCTGCCACCAGAGAAAAATGGCCCAGAACAGCAGCGCCAGCAAGCCGGCTTTGCCGGTGGAAGCAAAATCGTAAGCTCCCGCGAAAAAAGCAAAAGACAATCCCAGGACGACTGCGGCGGCGAACAGGCTGAGCACGATGAGCCCAATGAGGTCTAGGCGGCTCTGTTTTTTGCGCAGATTGTTGTGCAACAGGCGCCACCGCAATCCGGCGATCAAGCTGATTTGCTTCAAGATTCCAATCGGCTGCGCTACGTCAGCCACGAAAGCTCCTCGATCTGCGCTCTTTCCGCGCCGCTCTGGCCCACAATCGACAGGAAAATTTGCTCCAGTGTCGTCTTGTTGCCTTCTTTTCCGGCAATCCCCGCGCGCAATTCCTCGATGGAGCCCTGCGCCACCAGACGTCCCTGGTGAATGATTCCCACGTGACTGCACAAGCGCTCGACAATCTCCAGCACGTGCGAAGTGAGAAAAATGGTCACGCCTCGCGCCGTCATCCGGCCAAGCAGGGCCTTCAATGCCCCCGCCGCCAACGCATCCACGCCCTCGAACGGCTCATCCAGGAAAAGAATGCGCGGCGCGTGAATCACCGCCGCGGCCAGCGCCAGCTTTTTCTGCATACCGTGCGAATAATCCGCAATCATCGACTTCGGCCGGTCCGCAAGCTGCATAAACTCCAGCAGGTCGCCTGTGCGCTTGAGCGTCGTGGCTCGGTCCAGCCCGTACATGCGCCCGACAAAATGTAAGTACTCAACTCCAGTCAAACGCTCGAAAAGCCCCATGCCTTCCGGCACCACGCCAATCTGCCGCTTGACCTCCAGGGTGTGAGAAGAAAAATCCAGGCCTAGAAGCTGCATGCGTCCGGACGTCGGCGCCAGCAGTCCGGTCAGCATCTTGATGGTCGTGGATTTCCCCGCGCCGTTAGGTCCCAGAAAACCGAAAAATTGTCCCGCCGTCACCCGCAGATCGACATTGTCCACCGCAGTGAGAGCGCCGAAGCGCCGCACGAGCTTTTCCGTCACAATGGCCAAGTCGGTCATAGTATTTCCCCGGGGCTGATAAATTCCCAGCAAAACTCTAGCATGAACGCGCCGTGCCACAGGCGCGCCACGCGGCGCGCAAATCACACGGCTCACGAATACTTTTTCAGACGGGAGTTTTTTGCGGCGTGGACGCAACACCGGCAAGCTGCGGTTCTTTCGCCGGGAACGCTGCGAGCACCGCCGGCAACTCCACTCGAAAAACCGCGCCGCCTTGTTGCGAGTTGTAGCAAAGAATCTTTCCGGCGTGCTCCTGCAGGATGCCGAAGCAGATGCTCAAGCCCAGGCCCGTGCCTTTGCCAACAGGTTTTGTGGTGTAAAAGGGGTCGAACACGCGCTGCGGGTCCTTAATGCCCGGTCCCGTGTCGGAGAAAAGGATTACCACATTGCCGCGATCGCGTATGGTCTTGATGGTTAGCGCTCCGCCCTCGCTTGCTTCCATCGCGTCAATAGCGTTGTTGACGATGTTGAAGAATACCTGCAGCAGTTGATTGCCGTCTCCACGCACGCCCGGCAGTACGGATTCCAGTTGCAGCTCGATGCGCGACTTCGCAGAGCGCAAATCCAGCGCCCGCAGTTGCACCGCGTTGGTGACCACGGTGTTGATGTCCAACAACGTGCGCTCCGGTGGCACCTGCCGCGCAAATCTCAGCAGGTTCGCTACCAGTGTCTTCGTGCGGCGCGCCTGGTCGCGAATCTTTCCCGCGGTGGCGCGCGCCTTCTCCGGCAGTGTCGGATCATCCGCCAGCAGATCCGAGAAACCCAGAATCGCCGCCAACGGGTTGTTGATTTCATGCGCGGCGCCCGCCGCCAGCTGGCCGAGTGAAACAAGCTTTTCCGTCTGCACCATCTGCGCTTGCAGTCGCTGCAAGTTTTCGATGGACTGCTCCGACTTCGCCAGCAGCCGCGCACGATCGGCGTCCGCCATGTGCGTTCGCAGGAATACTATGAAGGCGATAGGCACCGAGGCGATCAGCGTGGTCATCAAGCGGAAATCCCGTACCTGCGGTGCATCGTGCTCGAAACGAAGCGTGAAAATCGCGAACAACGGCAACGATATGACCGCTGCCATGGCCAGCCGCGCGGCCCACCCACTTTCGCGTGGCTTGTCGTCGCCCTCAACCCCACTGTCCTGGGGACTGTCCAGTTCTGCGCGGTTCAGATAGGCAATCACTCCCGCCAACCCAAACCACAAAAACGATGAGATCAGCGGCAGATCGTACAGGTTCCCGGTCGAATACTTATTCAAGCTGATGCCCACGTTGATAACCAGGGAAGAAAGCATGTACATCGCCGCGCCGCCGAAGAGGTTGGCGTACACCACCCGCCACGCACCTCTGGCCTTTAGCCACAGCACGCCGAGTCCGATTACGATCACCATGTTCTGAATATTCGTGATCACGTCGAAGTTGTAGTTGTACTGTCCCGCCGAAGGCATGGCGTACATCCAGGGGAAAACAAAAAATGCGTAAACAAACGTCCACCAGGTGAGCAACAAGACGAAGTTCAAGTAGCCAAACTGCAGTCGCACTTCGCCGCGCTTGCGGTGCGGTTGCAGTGCCAGCGCCGCCATGATGGGAATGCCCTTAAGAAAGAAAATAATGTCGCCGTCATTGATGACCGGCATCGATTGTTGTTGGTACACCTCGTAGTATGTCCACTCAAACTGCCCGATCATCCACAGCGTGGAGCTCATCGCCAGCAGCATCCAGAAGATGTTGCGGCGCCAGTGCGGTGTGCCGGCGTTCAGCAGCAGCCCGGCATTGGCCAGCAGCGGGACGATACACTGCACAACGTTTCCAAAGGTGGAGACCGATTGGGGATGTCCGGCAAGCGCGATCGACACGAGCGCATAAATGCCCACCACTGCCAGCCAGACTCCTACCAGAGTTGCGATGATTCGGGAGGAAGACATACGTGTACTTCAAGGTATTTTAGAGGGGAAACTTACTTGCTGTTGTCCGCATTGCTTCGCGAATGGCCAAACGATAACTGCGCGCCTTATTTCCGCCGCGCGAAGCCTACTCCGGGCAAGCCGCGCCGCCGGCGATCCAGATCTTCATTTGCGCCACGGTCTCCGTGCGGGAAAGAGGCGGCAATGTCCGTCCGTCACCCGGGCTCCAGCCCCAGCCGACAAGGTCGTCGTTCGCTACGTGGTCGAGCAGGTTCTCCAGCGAGCGCCCGCCATTCTGCTTCGGATCCTTGATCTGCTTGCACAGTTCAGCCGCCGAACGCCCGGCAAACACCATCTTGTGCTCCGGTGACGGCAGCGACCATTTCGGGTTGCCTGGCGGCACGTGCGCGCCTGGAAGATTCGCGGTTTGATGGCACGTATCGCAGCGCATCGCCGTCACTCCGTGACCGTCCGCGCCGCGCTTCACGTTTTGCAAGTGCACATGGCTGTCATCTCCCTGCAAAGGAGCATCTCCCGCTGGATGACAGTTCTGGCATCGCGGAGAAGCTAGAACGCGATAAAACTCTAGAAACGCCGCGCGCGAGGCGGAGGCATCCGGCTTCGCGGCTGTTTGTGTTTGCGCGGTTAGAGAACACTCGAGCAGCGCCACAATGGCGATGCTTCCAAGAATTGCCAAACTACGGTGAAGGCTGAGGTTCCGGCGCGTCCCTGGCAAAGATGCTTCTCCATCGATCCTCGGCATGCTCATGATTTCGCCCCCGCATTTTCCGCCAAGTCGCTCGCGCGAATGGGCAGCCGACGAATGCGTTTGCCAGTAGCGGCAAAGATCGCATTGGTCAGGGCCGGAGCCACCGGCGGCACACCAGGCTCGCCCACTCCGGTCGGATTCGCGGTGCTCGGAACGATGTACACTTCAATTTTCGGCGACTCGAAAATTCGCAGCATCTGATAGTCGTGGAAATTGCTCTGCTCGACTTTGCCATCTTTTAGCGTAATCTCCGTTTTCAGCGCCGCGGTCAGTCCAAAAACGATTCCGCCTTCCATCTGCGCTTTCACGGTGTCCGGGTTAATCACCGTCCCGCAATCGACCGCGCACACCACGCGATGCACGCGCACCGCACCGTCTTTGGCTACCGACGCCTCCACCACCTGCGCCACGTAGCTGTCGAACGAAAAATGCCCGGCGATTCCCCGTCCTACTCCCGGGGGCAGCTTCGATCCCCAATTGGCCTTTTGCGCCGCAAGGTCCAGCACCGCCAGCATGCGCGGCTGATTCGCCAGCAATTTCCGCCGCAGCTCGTAGGGATCCTTTCCCCCAGCATGCGCCACTTCATCGAGAAACGCTTCCACGGAGAAGCCCGTGTGCGAATGGCCCACCGACCGCCACCATTGCACGGGCACGCCGATCTTAGGGCTATGCAAGTCCACTTGCAGATTGGGAATACCGTAAAGCAAATCCGCGGCGCCTTCCACGGAGGTGCCGTCCACGCCGTTCTTGACCATAAACGATTCGAACAGAGTCCCTTGCATAATCGATTGGCCAACGATCGTGTGCGTCCACGCGACCGGCTCGCCGTTCGCGTCCAGCCCCGCTGCAAAGCGGTCGTGCCACATCGGCCGGTACCAACCGCCCTTCAAGTCGTCTTCGCGCGTCCACACCACTTTCACCGGCGCCTTCGCGACCTTGGCCACGTGCACTGCTTCGCGTACAAAATCCGAAGCTGGATTCGCGCGCCGCCCAAATCCGCCGCCCAGCAGCGTGGTGTGAATCTGAACTTTCTCCGGAGGCAGCCCCGCCACCTGCGCCGCATTCGCGCGGTCCACCGTTTCGAACTGCGTTCCCGTCCAGATTTCGCAACTGTCCGCGCGCAGATCCACGACACAATTCAAAGGCTCCATCATTGCGTGCGCCAAATAGGGCACGTCATACTCGGCGGTAATCGTCTTCGCCGCCGTTTTCAATGCGTTCTCCGGATCGCCGGTCTTTTTCGCAACGACTCCCGGCGCTTTCGCCTGCTCCGCAAAATCGCGCAACATCTGCTCGGTCGACAACCCGGCATTCGGGCCCAAATCCCACTCAACTACCAGCTTGTCTCTTCCGACTTTCGCCGGCCAAAATCGCTCCGCGATCACTGCCACGCCGGACTCCACCTGCTCCACGGCCTTTACGCCCGGCACTTTCAGCGACTCGCTCGCGTCAAATTTGCCCACCCTCCCGCCAAATACCGGCGGCCGCGCCACCACCGCCGTAAGCATTCCCGGCAAGCTGACGTCCAGCCCAAACTGCGCGCTCCCGTTCGTTTTCGACGGCGTGTCCAGCCGCCGCGTGGGTTTCCCAATCAATGTGAAGCTCTTCGCGTCCTTCAACTTCACTTCCGCCGGCGGCGTAATTTGTGCCGCTGCATTTGCCAGCGAGCCATACGTTGCCCGCCGCCCCGTCGCGCGATGCAGCACCGTGCCATTCTCGACCTGGCAACTCGCCGCATCCACACTCCACTGCTGCGCCGCCGCTGTCACGAGCATCGTCCGCGCCAGCGCCCCCATTTTCCGATAGTGCTCCCACTCCCCGGGAGTAGTCGTGCTTCCGCCAGTCATTTGCATTCCAAACACTGGGTGGTTATAAACCTTGTCGACCGGCGCAGCCTCGACGCTAATCTTCGACCAGTCTGCCTCAAGCTCCTCGTTCAGCAGCATTGGCAGCGAGGTATAGACTCCTTGCCCCATCTCCGAGTGGCTGGAAATCACCGTAACGCTTTCATCCGTCCCAATCCGCACAAAAGCATTCAATGCGATCTGATTTTCCCCAGCGGCGGCTGTGTGCGCGCCCGCGCTGGGCACCGGCAGGTACCAGCTCACCAAAAGCCCGCCTCCCGCGGCCGCGCTCGTTTTGAGGAATTCCCGCCGTCCCATCATCGCCGGTGCGCTCATCTCGCCCTCCGTCCATCGCTCAATTCCGCCGCCCTGTGAATGGCTTGCCGGATGCGCGGGTAGGTTCCGCAGCGGCAGATATTGCCGCCCATCGCCTCATCGATGTCCTTGTCCGTCGGTTTGTGAATCTCGGCCAGCAGCACCGCCGCGCTCATAATCTGCCCAGACTGGCAGTAGCCGCATTGCGGCACATCCATCTCGATCCACGCCTTTTGCAAAGGATGCGTCAGATCGGCGGACAGACCCTCGATCGTCGTTACGTGCTTCCCCTCCGCTCGCGATACCGGGGCCACGCAAGAGCGGATCGCTTTTCCTTCCAGGTGCACGGTGCACGCTCCGCAGAGCGCCATCCCGCAACCAAATTTTGTTCCCGTCAATCCCAGCGACTCCCGCAGCACCCACAACAACGGAGTCGATGGATCGACGTCGACCTGCACAGCCTTCCCATTTACAAAGAAGTTGGTCATTAGCTGTTCTCCCCTAAGCGCGAATGGCAACCTTGGTTTCCCTTGGATGGTGGAACGCAAGCCAAGGTTACGTCGTGCGCGACCGGGCACTCAGACCCGCAAGAGCATAGCGCAAAACCAGGCTCTTTTCCGCTCACTAGATGCGTGAAACGTCCCCACTGTCTGGATATCTCATTGGCTGAACGCGCCGGGCGTGGCGATACCATTGCGCATCCGATCTGAGGGAGCAACCGTAGCATAATAGGAAGAGGTCCGAGCTTCGCGCCGCCCGAAAGGAACCAATATTGCTTCGCAAGTCCACTGATTTGACGTATGTGGATGTGACGCCAAAGTCAGTCTACTTGGACCGCCGCAAATTCCTGCGCGGCGTGGGCATCGCAGGGCTTGCGGCCCTCGCCGGCAAGCGTCTGCTCGATCTCGCGGCTCCCTTGCGGAGCGTTTACGCTGGCACGAAGCTGACCACCATCAAAGGTCCCTTCAGCACCGACGAAAAAATCAATTCTTTCAACGACGTAACGCATTACAACAATTTTTATGAATTCGGCGTGGACAAAGACCAGCCCGCCAAGAATTCCCAGCGCTTTGTCACCTCGCCCTGGACCGTTTCCGTGGGCGGCGAGGTCAAGAAGTCGCGTAAGTTCTCGATGGACGAAATCCTCAAGCTCGCTCCTCTCGAAGAGCGCATTTACCGCCATCGCTGCGTCGAGGGTTGGTCCATCGTGGTTCCCTGGATCGGCTTTTCCTTCAGCACGTTGGCGAATCTCGTCGAGCCCACACCGAAGGCGCGCTTCGTCGCCTTCGAAAGCTATTACGATCCCGGCCAGATGCCGCTCGCAAGGTATGCCGGGCTTGAGTTTCCGTACGTCGAAGGCCTGCGCCTTGACGAAGCCATGCACCCGCTCACGCTTCTCTGCGTCGGTATGTACGGTGAAACGCTACCCAATCAGGACGGCGCGCCGGTGCGCATGATCGTGCCGTGGAAATACGGATTCAAGAGCATTAAGTCGCTGGTGAAAATTCGCTTCGTCAAGGACCAACCGCCGACTACCTGGAACATCTCGGCTGCCCGGGAGTACGGCTTCTATTCCAACGTGAATCCCGAAGTCGATCATCCCCGCTGGAGCCAGGCCCGCGAGCGCCGCCTCCCCGAATTCTTCAAATCGCACAAGACTTTGATGTTCAACGGCTACGTCGATCAAGTCGCCAGCCTGTACACCGGCATGGATCTGCGCAAGAATTACTAGGCGGGAATCGCTGCGTGCATACATTCCTCGTCAGCAAGTGGACCAAAGCCGCTCTGTTCCTCTTGTGCTTCGGTCCGCTCGCCGCCATCGTCTGGCCATTCGTTCGCCACTACACCATCCCAAATCCGCTGGAGTTCATCCAGCACGCCACCGGCGACTGGACCCTGCGTTTTCTTGTATTCACGCTCACCATCACGCCGCTGCGCCAGCTTCTGCGCCTCCCCGAGCTGATCCGCTTCCGCCGCATGCTCGGCCTCTTCGCCTTCTTCTACGCGTGCCTGCACTTCACCACCTACCTTTGGTTCGACAAACTTTTCGATGCCCACGAAATCTGGAAGGACGTTTACAAGCGCCCCTTCATCACCGTGGGCTTTCTCGCCTTCACCCTGCTCATTCCTCTAGCAATTACTTCCACCGCTGGCTGGATTCGCCGTCTCGGCGGCCGCCGCTGGCGCATACTCCACCGCGCCATTTACATCAGCGCCGTCTGTGGAGTCATTCATTACTACTGGCAGGTGAAATCCGCGGTGATTCGTCCGCTGTTCTACGGGGCTATGGTGGGGTTGCTACTGGCGTGGCGGGTCGGTGAATGGCTTTTGCGACGCCGGCGAACGGCTCTCGCCAACGCCATGCGACAACAAACTCCCGTCAACGCTTCCCAGTGACTTTGCTGATTAGTTCGGTTCGCTGGCTGGCGGGGCATCCTCAAGGTCCAGCCCCCAAAAGCGCGGCGCGGGCGTAAGAAACTCCACTCCCACGCGCTGCCGGTCCGCCGGCTCCCCTAAATAGACGACGCGGCATTCCTGCTCTTCCTGCGTCTCCGGGTGCGTCAGCACGAGCATCTCACCGTCGTCAATCTCGTGCTTCAGCAGGATCAGCGCCCCGTGCGTATTCACCACCACGGTTTCGCATGTTTCGCGAAACTTCCGTCCGTTGTGTCCGCGCCCGCGCGCCTGCAATCTCATTTTCAAGAAAGCTCGTCCGCTGCGTCGCCGTGATTTGGAAGCCACTGTGTCCATGCTTCCATGTTCCGGCCCGCCGCAAACCCCCGTCAATTGCCCGACAGTTCAGATGTTCCCCACTCGCAACCCTGTTTCTCTCCGCGACCTCTGTGCTCTGACCTCTGTGTTCTCTGTGTTAAACCTCTTTCCGTCCGTCGCTCCAGATAATCACGCCGCCATCCCAATCCGTCGAATCAAATCCTCCTGCTCCGCCCTGCTCTCTGCGCCAATCGTAAACGCATCCAGCAGCCCCAGCCCGAGCGCAAATTTCAGCGCCTCATCCTGCCGCTCGCGCATACTTCCCTGACCCAAAATTTTCATCCCCACAATTCCCTTCCCAGCCGCCTTCATTTCCCGCATCACGCTCACCACCGTCTGCGGATCCGCGTCCATCAACGTTCCAATCGGATTGATGCGCACCAAATGCACCTGCACCCACGGAGACTTCGTCGCCGTCCGCAGCGCTTCAATCGAGTGGCACGAGCATCCATGCGCCCGAATCGTCCCCTTCTGCCTGGCCTCCTCGAAAACGTCCATCACTCCGCGATACCGTTCCGTCCAGTCGCCCTCCGTCAAACAATGCATCAAGCAAATGTCCAGATAATCCGTTCCCAATTCTTGCCTAAATCGCTCGATGTCCGCGCGCGCCGTCGCCGCATCGCGCGCCCAAGTCTTCGTCAGCACCGTCACCTTGTCGCGCGGCACATGCTTCAGCGCCTCCGCCACATGCGGATGGCTCCCATACGAATCCGCCGCGTCAAAAAATCGCAGCCCATGCTCGTACCCATTCAGCAGCAGATCGGAGAGCCCCTTGACCCCCAGCGCCGTTTGATGCGAGTGATGCCCCGATCCCACGGTTCCTGTCCCCATCGCCAGCAAGCTCGTCTGAATCCCCGTCTTCCCGATGGTCGCCGTCTCATTCGCCACAAACTTGCGCGGCAGCGCCGGCAGAGCCGCCAGCCTCGCTTCAGCCGACTTCGCTCCATCTGTCACTCCGAGCGAAGCGAGGAACCTGCTTTTTGCCCCCAGCGCCGTAGAGCCTAGCCAAGCAGCTCCCATTCCGCCAGCCGCATGCCGCATGAATTCTCTGCGCTTCATGACTCCCCCTCTCTGCTTCTCAGGCCCGCGCCACTACCCAGTTTGGACGCCCCACCTCGCCTCTCGGTTATCACCGTACCGCACTCCCGAGACGCCCTCCAAGTGATTTAGCACGCCCCAGCAATCGATCAACGTTCGCCTGCGTCCATCTCTCCCAAAACGAAGCATTGCCCTCCCAACGACCTGTCACCGCTCAATTTTCCAATTCTGTCGAGTGAAGTCGTACTTGACCACCGGCGGCCAGTCCGGCCCACGCATTCCATACAAACCTCGCATCGCCAATCGATACCACAAGCCCCGCACCTTCGGAATCGGCTTCACCGCTTCGCTGATCCACCGAAACGCCTTCAGCGCCGCTCTCCTGCGCCCATCCAAGCCCTCCACTCCGCGCGCCGCTATCTCATCGCAATTTCGATTGTAGCGCTCCATGTTGCTCGAGCTGAGCGCACCCTCATGCCGCCTGTATCCCGCAATCAGTGCATCCACGGAATACAATTTTGCATGCCGGAAAAAGCGCACCCACAACTCGAAATCCCCCTCTGCGCGGTACTCCGTGCTCAACCTTCCTCCCGCGTGTTCCCACAAACTTCGCCGCCAAAACGTCGACTCCTGCTGAATGTATTTGTTCGCTCCCGCTAGGAAACGGTATTGTGACCAGTGCGGCACCTCTCCAACCTTGATGGTTAACCCCTCCGGACTAAAACCCGTCGGCCTCCCAGTTATCCATTCCAGTTCGCGAAGCGTTGCAAAGACGCTGCCCACGACGAACAGCCCTCGCGTGTGCAGTTGGTCGCTCGAATTCAGCCACCCCATGATTTCGCCAGTCGACCTCGCAAACCCCGCGTTCAGCGCCGCAAACAACCCTTGGTTCGCCTGGCTGAACCAGCAGCTCAGCTCCCGTTCATACTTCCGGATGATCTCTACCGTCCCATCGGTCGACCCGTCATCCACCACGATGTACTCCAGGTTCGGATACCCCTGGTGGACGATCGACCGTATCGTCGCCTCCAGGTACTCCTCCCCGTTGTACACCGCCGTCACCAGCGTTATCTTCGGCCAAGCTGGCTTTTTGGGTTTTCGTTCAACCAGTTCAACGTCGGACTCCGCAAGGACAGCAGGCTCTCGCTCCGCCGGCGAATACACTTCGCCTTCAGAAGAAATCGCGCCCTTCGAAGGAGTCATGGCTGGACAGGCCTCCCTCTTTCCTATTCGTTTGTTTTAGCTATTAGTTAATCTAGCTTTTGAAGCGCGATGGTATTAAACGATTCAATTAAATGTCAATCTTATTTATTATTTACTTCTCGGAGGAGTCTTCGCGAAGGCGTGGAGCCGTCACATCGTCTCCAAACAGCTGCCGTCGATAACGCCCTAGCTGCCGCTCAGCGTACCAATCCCGAAGTTTGTAGAAGTGCTGAGGCGGCAGAAGCAGCGTCGCGGCACCCACGATAAGATATTTAAATAGCCGATAACCAGCGCTGGGATTCTTGAATGACGCGTGGAAAGCTTCCATCTCCGTTTGGAACGCCTCCAGGCGGCTGCCTCCAAACGT
The DNA here is from genome assembly GCA_035602505.1 of Candidatus Acidiferrum sp. Taxonomy (GTDB): domain Bacteria; phylum Acidobacteriota; class Terriglobia; order Acidiferrales; family UBA7541; genus Acidiferrum. The sequence goes on along the minus strand of DATNMD010000004.1, from coordinate 104,250 downwards.
GTGCAAGCGCCATCGTTTGGCGTCGAGCCACGTGCCGCTTAGCAGCATGGAAGCCGACTCCGAAGGAACGCCCAACTCGATCAGCATTCTGTACACGTGAGCATGCACGAGCTCCGTCATCTCGTACTTGCGGCGCAGCCTCTCCGCATTCTTTGGCTCGATCGCATACAAGTTTTGCGCGTGATAGCGGTAATAGAAGAGCGGCTCCTCCAGCACCAGCGTCCCCATCGCCATCGCCGCCGCCTGAATGGCCGTATCCGCCATGAATACCATCTCCTCAGCCAGCGGCATGATCCGCTGGAGCACCTTTCGCCGCACCGTCAGCGCGCCCATCAGAAGAAATCGCCACGCTGGAATTGCCGCCTGCGTCGACTCCGCAGTCGCTAGGTTTATAACCTGCCTCGCCGCCGGCGCTCGTACCTTCCTCTCCTTCGTCTTCTCGTGAAACTCGTAATATCCGTGCCCAATCGCCGACACTTCAGGGTTCTTCTCCAGAGCCTCCACCACCGTCGTCAGTTTCCCCTTCGCCCACCAATCATCCCCGTCCAAAATCGCCACGATCTGTCCACACGACGCCGCGAACCCCGCATTGAAAGCCGATGCTTGCCCGCCATTTTTCTTGCGCACTAGCTTCACCCGGAGTCCGAATTTCTCCACCACCGACGCCGTCCCGTCTGTCGAGCCATCATCCACCACCACGATTTCAAGCTCCGCGGCCGACAACCCCTGTTCCAAGACACTAATGAGCGCCTGCTCGATATACTTCTCGTGGTTGTACGTATCCACCAGCGCCGTAACGAGAGCTTTGCTCATTGCTCTTCCTTGCTCTCAGTCACGCCTTTCGATCTCAAGCCAAGAGCGGTCCGAATCGGTCGGGTGATGTCCAGCAAGAAATGCCACGCCGGAAGCCATAACTTGTAAGTTAGAATTTGCAATAACTCGCCGGTCCGGCTCTTTAGTTCCGCCCATCCGCGTCCTAAATTTGGCCTCAGTCCGCCAGCATCTAAGATCAGCGTCGCGTGCGCAATCGTCCGCAGATGACCACGTCCGCCGGCCAATCCGAGGTTTCGCCGCGCATCCTCGCCCCGGAGTCTGGCCACGTGCCCCTGAGGATCCTCGTAACCATGATTTTGATGCACGGCGAGAACTGTGCGGGAAGCATCGACAACAGGGTGCTTCTGCAACGCCTTCCAGACTGTGAAGTTATCCCAGCACGGCCGTCCGACGACCATAGGGGGCATGTCTGAACCAAATAGGCCGCGGGAAAAAACAAAATAGTCAATCCACCATTCATCTCTTTGGTTGTTCGCGGACAAAGCGGCCCGGCGCGTTTGCTCCTGCCAGCTCGGGTTTGAAAAATCAATCGGCTCAACTATGTCGCTGTCCCAACGGCGACCGACAATTAGGAATTGTGGGCACACAATCCTGACTTGCTCAACCGCTCTACAAAAATCTGCCGTCAAAATCATGTCGCAATTGGCATAGCAGAGAACATTATGGCGCCCGATTTGCTCGGCCCGCGCAAACATAAAATTCACGTACGGCAGCTTTTGTTTAAAACGTTCCACGTACGGCTCATGGCGCAGACCGTAGTCCGCGGATACCTGTGAGGCACCTTCCTCGTCTCCGAAGAGGATAACCTCCACCCTGGAATGAAGCATCTTCCAGCTTTGCAGAGCGTTCCGCTGGATGATGGCGTTGTGGCCTTTAAACGGTTTCGCAGTGGTAAAAAACGTCAGCACGCCTGACCCACACGGGATAAAATCTCGCCGAGCGCTTCTTTCGGGAGTGCGACGAGATTGGCCTGAAAGGTCTGACGCGCGCTCTCAAGCGGAATAAGCCTGGCGTCGTTGCTTAACCCAAACCAGGCGTAGTCGAGTTTGTCAAGGGCAAGCACTATTTCGCGCGCCGGATAACCCCAGGGCTCCGTGCGACGGTCCTCTACCTCGGCGAGTATAACGGGCCGAGGCTGACTCGTCAGGAGCCGCATAGACCCCGCCAGGATGTCGCGCTCAGCGCCTTCGGCGTCTAACTTTATGAAATCAACGCAGCCGATCCCATTGGCGCTCAACCATCTATCTAGGCGACATATATGAACACGCTGTTTCGTTGTTTGTTGCGGAGCGTCGGGCGGCCGCAAGCTGTTATGACCCGCGTACTCGCGCGCAGCCACATAGAGGTCTGCGTAACCGTCTTCTTGGCCCAATCCGGCACGAACGACAGTGACGTTGGTGCCCAGGTTGAGTGCCAAGTGCAAGTATAGTGCTCGACGCTCGCGGGGAGATGGCTCAAAAGCGAACACCCTTCCTGACCGGCCCACGCGTTTCGACATAAGAAGCGTGTAAAAGCCGTGGTGTGCCCCTATGTCAATGACTGTCATCCCGGGCCTCAGAAAACGCTGAACAAAGACGCGCTCGGCACGCTCGAACCCGTCGTAGCTGAGGGTCGAACTTAGATAATCATGTCGGGCTATCCACCAAGCTCCGAAAGGTAGCCTTACGGGAAAAGGGACTTTGGGAAGCACACGTTTCCAGTGGACGTACAGCGAGCGAGATTTGTCATGTAAGGGCTTCCGGAGAAACCGCAAGAAACGGGGCAAGGCGCTCATAGTCTCGGACCCGTTCATTTCTGTCATTCGAATCGCTCGACACTGCGCAAAATTGAAAACTCGCTCGGAATGTTCAACAGCCCTGCCCATTCATCTCTCGGGTGAGTCACCGGGTCGGTGGCCACTATCATCTCTGGCAGGCACTCCCAGGCGTCGATTTCTTCCTCGTCTTCGTACAAACTCACAACCCATCCATAAGGACCGGGACGAAGCGGCAGCAGCGGAAACGTATAGGTGAAGGCATGCCGCCCCGGCTGGAGGTCGACACCGTCCTTCGCCCATCCCCACATCAACTGTCGGTCCTGCGTGAATAACGCAATTCCGTGGTGCCCATTCCGAATCGCTTCCCTCACTTCAATCGTAAACCTAACGGTCGTCGGCGCAACCTTCCTCAAGACATTCGGGTCGGTCCCCTTAGGCTCAACAATCTCCCACCTCAGGAAGCGTCCTTTGGCGGCGGGGCGATCCGCGGCATTTCCGAAGTGACCATTCCGATCGCCACGCGCCATTGCTGATTCGTAGGCAGATACGACCTCATGCGTCGTCCCCGACTGCCGAATGGTGCCGCCATCCACCCACGCTACGCGCTCGCACAGTCGCCGGATCTGATTCAACTGGTGGCTTACCAGCACCACCGTCCGCCCGCCCTTGGCCACTTCTCCCATCTTCCCCAGGCACTTTTTCTGAAAATTGATGTCTCCCACCGCCAGCACTTCATCCACCAGCAAAATCTCCGGCTCCAGGTGCGCCGCCACCGAGAACGCCAGCCGCACGTACATCCCGCTCGAATAATGCTTTACCGGCGTTTCGATGAACTTCTCGATCTCCGCAAATGCCACAATCTCGTCGAACTTCCGGTCGATCTCCCGCTTGCTCATCCCCAAAATTGACCCGCTCAGGTACGTATTTTCCCGCCCCGTCAATTCGGGATGAAATCCCGTCCCCACCTCCAGCAAGCTCCGTACCTTGCCGCGTATCTCCGCCCAGCCCTCCGTGGGTCGCGTTATGCGCGACAATATCTTCAGCAGTGTCGTTTTCCCCGCGCCGTTCCGCCCGATCAGCCCCAGCACTTCGCCTTCTTTTACTTCCAGCGACACATCCTTCAGTGCCCAAAACATCTCCGGCCTTGCGCCACGCAGCGCTCGCCACGGCGACCTCGCAAACTCCTCCAAAACATGCCGCAGCCCCGCTTCGACGCGCACCCCTCGCCGGTACCGTTTCCCCAACCCCTCCGCATGGATCACCGTCGTCATCTCGACGCCTCATCTTTTCAACCGATTGCGCCCGCGTCAAGCCTCAGCGCCTGCAATCCGCCGCCAACGGCCACGCGCACAAATTTCACCATGCGCTTGGTCAGTGACACGGCGCTTGGTCAGTGACACGGATAGATGCTCAGCAACGAATCGAAAAGTAGACTAAGAATTATGCGTGGCGGGGCCGTTCGCGTGAGTCGAATTTGCCGAACGAAATCGGAAATACCGATGGTCGCAGTCTTCGCATCGGAACGGACTAATGAGGAAAAGCGCGCACAGGATTCTTTCCATCGCGCCTCTTCTCCGGGACTTGCGCACCGAATTACCGTAGCACTGTGGACAGATATTCTTTTCGCCAAGTTGTATGAAACCCATAAAGCCGCCTTCATTTGGCGCAGCAAATGACCGGGCGGTTGCTGTCACCGGGGGCATATAAATTACGCTTGTACTGTGATGCAGGAAATACACGAAAGTCTGTATTTGACTATGAGGCAATTTCTGCCGCCACCTCAAGAAATCGCTTGACAACCGATATACCTATATGATAATCTCCGTCATGTTACCTCGACAGATAACCTCGTCCCGTTCTTGTCGATCACGGATAAGTCCCTTTAGAATCAACACTTGCAAAAGTGTATCAAAACAAAGGACTTTAACTTCCTCTAGAATGAACACTTACAAAAAACAGGGAGGGGGGTACCTCGCAAACGTCGGCTAGGCATCAGCAACTTCCCTGCTGCAACTCAGGCAACGCCCGTTGTATGCACCACGTGGCGCCTCTATCCCCTGTCGCCTCAGTCGATTGCGCATACTTCCCGTCACCACGGGGGTGTACCCCCCTTCCTTCTCTTTCCCGGCCTTCCGACGCGCGCCTTCCGCATCCCGAGTGCCTCTCCGGGACCTTGCGACGTTCAGCTCCTCAAACGCGATCTGCGATGTTCGTCTCCATGCGCTGGAAGAAGAACAGTCCGCCGATCAGCACCACCCCCACACCGACCGCCGACGCGGCCATCGCAATTCCCGGCGGCTGCCCGTGTCCTGTCAGCGCCCACCGGAATCCATCAATCACGCCCGCCATGGGATTCAGCCCATACAGCCAGCGCCAGCGCTCCGGCACCAGCGAGCTCGGATACGCCACCGGTGACGCCAGCATCCAGAACTGCACCACGAACGGCATCACCGCCCGCACGTCGCGGTACAAAGCGTTCAGCGCCGAAGTCCACAGCCCAACGCCAAGCGCCGTGAGCACCGCCAGCACAATCAACACCGGCAGCAGCAGCACCGTCGCCGGCGGATGGATTCCAAACGACAGCGTCAGCACCACCATCACCACCAGGCCAATCGCGAAATCCACCAGTCCCGAAAACACCGCAGCCACTGGCAGGATCAGCCGCGGAAAATACACTTTCGTGATCACGTTTTGGTTGTCCACCACGATATTCGTGCAGTTGGCGAGCGCCTGCGAAAAATACGCCCATGGCACCAGCGCCGCGAAATAAAACACCGGATAAGGCAGTCCCTGCGAAGGCAGTTTCGCCAGGCGCCCGAAAAAAATCGTGAACACGCCCATGGTCATTAGCGGCTGCAGCACCACCCACAAAACTCCGATGGCCGTCTGCTTGTAGCGGATCTTGATATCGCGCATCGCGAAAAAATACAGCAGCTCGCGATACTCCCAGACTTCCGCGAGGCGCAACTCCAGCCACCCGCGCGGCGGCTCGATGCGCACCACCGCGGGCGCGCTCGCATGCACCGGTAGCGGCGCGGCGGATTGCGGGGGCGCGGTAAGCGTAGCCATCAAATTATTCGCAGCATCATTTTAGAGAGGGCTGGTGGAACGCTAATTAGATTACCAGAGATTTCGCGCGCCGCAGCGGAGTCCTGCAAGCCGCTCCTTCCGCGATCCGCGACGCGAAAAGCTTTAGGGAGTGAGCTGTTTTTTCATCTGGTCGATGTCGCGATCCTCGATTTGGCGCATCAGTTCATGGCGATGAAAAAGATAATTCTCCAAATGCGCGGCTATCTGCCGTGGCACCACCTGGAACTGGTTGCGAATCATTGCGCTCCAGGAAATCGGCCCGCGCGGAGGAATTAAGTGCGCGCCCCACTGAAACATAAATGCCGCGTTCCAGAGCATGAACGCGGCAAGGACGAGGGAGGCAGTGGCAACGGCTGCGCGTTGGCTGCGCAACAGCGCGGACGCACGCTCCAGCAAAACACCGAGTCCAAGGATAAATAGCGGCGTCAGCGAAACGAAAAAGCGGTTGCCGAAGGAAGAGATGCCGGCCCAGTCCGGATAGCACGCGATAAAAACGTAGAAAGCCAGCGCGGCGGCCAGCAACGGGGTGCCCACGCGCGGCTCGCGCCATTTAAACAAAATGAGACCTGTAGTGGCTAACAAAAGTAGCGGCGTCCAAGAAAACAAACCGTGTTCAGAGGAAAAGAGCACGGCAAGAAAATACGGCGAGCGCCACGACCAGTTTTGCACTGAGGCGTAACCGGACTCGAACAGACTGCCGTAAATGACGTAGCGAGTAACAAATGTGGGAAGCAAGCCGAGCAGCGTGACGGCAACGAACAGCAAGTGCTTGGCGAGAAGTTGCGGGGCAGCGGCTTTGCCAGCAGCGCCGAGGCGAAAAGCCGCCGCGTATTCGCGAAGCGCCTCGACCACAAGAACCATCAGCAGCATGGCGTTGGCGTAATACACATTGAGCATCAAGCCCGCGATCAGCGCGAGGACGCACCACTGGCGGAACGTGCGCCGCTCGCGCGTTTTGTGCCAATAAAAAACAAACAGCGAAACTGCAAAAGCGGAATGCGCGTGCGACCAGGCGGGATTGAAGTACATGTACACCGGAAGCGAGCTGGCCCACCAAATCGCAACCGTGGCGAGAAAGGCCCACAGATCGCCGGCATACTGGCGTGCCAGGCGAAACGCCAGCAGCAGCCCGAGGAATCCCCAGAACGCGGTGCCAAAAGCCATGGCTAGGCGGTATGGAGCGGAGAATCCGTCCGCGGCTACCTGCGAGCCGAGGACGCGCGCCAGCAATACGCCGCCGTCTGTCAGCAACAAGAAGGGCGCCCACAGCATTGCCGGGCCAACGGTAAAGTGATTCTCGAGATGGCCGGTCCGCGTCCGAAACATCTGTTTGGGCTGGCCATGCTCATCGAGGCGCGCTTCGCGAAAGCTTGTGTTCGCCGCTATGTAGTCGCGTTCGAAGTTGAAACTGTGATCGATCAGCGGCGCTCGTGCAAAAGCGTAGTAGCCGACGCCATCGCCGCGCACCCACGGATTCAAAAGCGCAAGCGAGAGGAGAAACAAGAATAGAAGCCGGCGCTCCACATTGCGCGTCTGCGTAAGTGGCGTGCTCAGAGATTGACTTTGCACGAAGAAGACATCCGTTGCTGCACGCATTTTACCCGCTCGAGGATGCCCGCGACCAGTTCATCGCAAAGGACACCGGGAATTAAGGAGGACAACTGTTTTGCGACAATCTACTATACTCTAGAATGAATACACAAGTGAATAAACTAGGCGGAAGTAGGTCAGGCCGGCAAAGTGGAGCGAATCCTGCGATTATGAATTTGAGGCGACGCCCGAAGGCGGATAGAATACGTCCCGGTGAGGGGGACTATGAACGGGCGTGGACTTCCTTGGTGTCGGAGAGCAAAGAAACTCGTCATTGCGTGTGTGGCACTCGTCCTGTTGATGAGCCTTCAGAATTCAACGGCCAAGCAGCAGGGTGAGGCAGACGGTGCAGCGGCGGCGGCGGAGCGCGGGCGCAAGCAGTTCGAACAGTCGTGCGGATTTTGTCATGGCGCGGATGCCACGGGAGCGCGCGGGCCGGATTTGTTGCGCTCGCCGCTGGTGGCGCATGACGTGAAGGGCGACCAGATCGGCCCAGTGATACATGAGGGCCGCCCGGACAAGGGCATGCCGGCGATGGCGCTAACCGAGGCGCAAGTTCTGGACATTGCTGCGTTTCTGCACGCGCGAGCCGCGGAAGCCATGCATTCAGCGAGAGTACCGAAGGTTTATGCAATCGAGAAATTGCTTACAGGAAACGCGGAGGCAGGGAAAACATTTTTTAATGGAGCCGGCGGCTGCAATAAGTGTCACTCACCTACTGGCGATTTGGCCGGCATAGCCGCCAAGCACTCGCCCATCGATCTCCAAGCGCAAATGCTTTATCCCGGAGGCAAACACACCACGGCGGTGGTAACACTACCTTCCGGCGAACAAGTCAAAGGTTCCGTGGAGCACGCGGATGATTTTGTGATTGCAGTGCGCGATGAAACTGGCTGGTATCGCTCTTTCCGGCGCGATAGGGTCAAGGTGGAATTGCAGGATGGGCTTGCGGGGCATCGCGAACTGCTGAACACGCTCAGGCAAGCGGACGTCCACAACGTTTTTGCGTACCTCGAAACATTGAAGTAACAAACAGGAAAGAACATAGGAGAGGGAATGCTTTCTCAATTCTGTGGAGCCGTGAGGCGGGCGCTCCGAAGGCCGGCGCGAACAATTTCAATGATGCCGACGAAAAGCCTTAAGCCTATAGGCGTGAGCTACACTCGCGCGGGTAACGAGAGAGCAGGTACGGCGATCTTGCTGCTGATTTTCGGCCTGAGCTTGCATGTGCCGTTCGCAGCGGCTCAAGGGCTCGACGCCGCGGCTCTGCTGAAACCCGCGACAGACACTTGGCCGACCTACAACGGCGATTACTCGGGAAAACGCTATAGCACGCTGAATCAGATCAACGCGGGCAACATCAATTCGCTTACGCTTGCTTGGGCTTTCAACACGCACAGCACGGCGATCAAGTCGACGCCGCTGCAGGTGAACGGTATTCTCTATTTCTCGACGCCCGACAATGTGTGGGCGATTGATGCGCGCTTTGGGCGCCAGATTTGGCACTACGAACGCAAGTCCGAAGGTGATCATATCGGGCATCGCGGATTGGGGATGTATAAGAACTGGCTGTATTTCACGACGCCGGACGCGCACTTACTCTGCCTGGACGCGAAGGATGGCAAACTGCGTTGGGACGTGGAACTCGCGGACGTGAAGCTCGGCTACTTTTCGACGATGGCGCCGCTAGTGATTCGCGACCACGTGATCGTCGGAGTCTCCGGCGACATCACCGATGTTCGGGGTTTCCTCAAGTCCATTGATCCGGAAACAGGAAGCACGCAGTGGACCTGGTACAGCGATCCCGATCCCGGCCAACCAGGCTCGGAGACATGGCCGAAAGACAGCGATGCGATGTTGCACGGCGGCGGCATGACGTGGATGACCGGAACGTACGATGCGGAATTGAATTTGCTTTACTGGGGTACGGGCAATCCCAACCCTGTGATGGCCGGCGAGGGGCGCCCGGGCGATAACCTTTATACGTGCTCGATTGTGGCGTTGAACCCGGAGACTGGAAAGCTGGTGTGGCATTTCCAACCCTCGCCGCATGACGTGCATGATTGGGATGCGGTGGAGACGCCGATTTTGTTTGACGCCGAATTCAAGGGCAAGCCGCGCAAGCTGCTCGCACAGGCCAGCCGCAACGGGTTCTACTTTCTGCTGGATCGCACGAATGGACAGTATCTAGCAGGGGCGCCGTTCATCGACCAAACGTGGGCCACGGGACTTGACGTGCACGGACGACCGATTGCCAAACCAGACTCGGCGCCGAGCCCTGACGGCACGCTGATCACGCCTGGTTCGGATGGATCCACGAACTGGATGGCCCCGAGCTTTGATCCGCAGACGAATTTGTTCTACGTGACTGCGCGGCGCATCTTTAGCATTTACTATCTGACGGTGACCGGGAAAGCGGAAGGGTGGGGAGGACGGGACCGCAACCTGTGGGCGAACTCGACAATACGCGCGCTCGACTATCGCACAGGCAAGGTGATCTGGAACCACGAAACCGGCGAAGGGGAAAGTGGCGCGGGAATCCTTACCACCGCCGGCCATGTTCTTTTCAGCGCCGATACTTCGGGGAATCTGCTGGCTCTTGATCCCGCGACGGGCAAGACTCTGTGGCACTTGAATGCGGGGGGGCACATGACCGCATCGCCGATGACTTATCAACTCGACGGACGGCAGTACCTCATTGCCGCTGTTCAAGACGTGCTCTACGCTTTCGCACTGCCGGAAAACGCGACGACGAAACAATCGGCTGATGTCACCCATTCCGAACACTCTGCAAATTAGCTGCAATAAGTTCCACTCGGAGGTCAAGATGCGCACTCGATTTGTATTGCTAGTGCTTGCGACGACGGTTGTGTCGCTGGCGGCGACGTCGCCCGACACGCGGGAGATCACCGAGCCGAGGAAAATCACGTCGGCGGAAGTGACGGGAGCAGCCGCCGTGCCCATTGACGATCTCTATTACACACGAGCGACTGGGGGCGGCGCCTGGTCGCCAGACGGAAAAGAAATCGTGTTCTCTTCGAATTTCACCGGACGGTTCAATCTCTGGAAGGTGAGTTCCTCCGGCGGATGGCCGATTCAACTCAGTCAGTCGGATGACCGGCAGGGCGGTGCTATGTGGTCACCGGACGGAAAGTGGATCCTGTATCAATCCGACCGCGGCGGAGCGGAAATCTATGATCTGTTCGCGATTCCCAGCGGAGGTGGTAAGGCAGTTAATCTGACGAAGACCGACGATATTTCGGAGACGTCGCCGGTCTGGTCGCTGGACGGGACGCAACTTGCCATCTCTTACAAAAAGAAATTTGCGCCAGTAACCGACGTCGCGGTGATGGATTGGAGCACGCGGGCAGTGCGGAATCTGACGAACGAAACAACACCCGATCATCTCTGGTCGGGGCATCTTTGGAGCCCGGACGGAAAAGCTGTGTATGCGACGCGGATCAATGCGGGTTTTACAGACGCCAGTGTGTACCGGATTGACGCAGCGACCGGACAAAGAGAGGAATTGACGCCGCATGAGGGGCAGAGTCGCACGAGTGTCTCGGCGGTCTCGCCGGACGGGAAAACGCTGCTGGTGACGGCGGACCGCCCTGGGGGATACCCGAACGTGGGGCTGTTGGATGCGGCAACGAAGAAGTTGACGTGGGTGACGGACCTGAAATGGGAAGCGGACGCGGGAGAATTTTCACCGGATGGAAAGTGGTTTACGTATGCGGTGAACGAAGACGGGCGCACGGATGCGTATCTGGCGGAGACGGCCACGCGGAACGCGGCGAAACTGAACCTTCCGGCGGGGCTGAATGGGTTTTCGGGCAACCCGAGCACGTTTTCGCCGGATGGCAAGCACGTGCTGGTCAACCACCAGAGCTCGACGCAGCCGGGGGATTTATGGGTCTATGACCCTGCGGCGAAGCGCGCGACGCAGCTCACCTTCAGCACGATTGCAAGCCTGGCGGCGGCGAAACTGCCGCCTTCGCAACTTGTCCACTACAAAAGCTTCGACGGGAAGATCATCAGTGCGTTCCTGTGGGTGCCGTACAATTTGAAGCGCGACGGCTCGAATCCGGGAATTGTGCTGCCGCACGGCGGGCCGACAGGGCAGACGGTGGACTCGTTCAACCGCTTTGCGGCGGCGCTCGCCTCACGCGGGTACGTGTGCGTTGCACCCAACGTACGCGGTTCGACCGGTTATGGCATGGAGTTTCAGAAGGCCAACGTGAAAGACCTTGGCGGAGGCGACTTAGATGATGAGGTTTATGCGACGAAGTTCCTGACGGCGACGGGGTTCGTGGATGAGAAGAAGATCGGCATCACCGGCGGCTCCTACGGCGGCTACATGACGCTGATGGCCATCGGCAAAAAGCCGGACCTGTGGGCCGCGGCCGTCGAGCAATACGGCATCATCAACTGGCTCACGATGCTCGAGCACGAAGACCCGTTCCTGCAAGAGTACGAGAAATCGCTGCTGGGCGACCCGGTGAAAGATCGCGAAGTCTACGAGAACGCTTCGCCGATCAAGTTCATTCGTCAAGCGAAGGCGCCACTGCTTGTGCTGCAGGGTGAAAACGACATCCGCGTGCCAAAGGAAGAAGCCGAGCAGGTAGTGACCATTTACAAGGAAACTGGAAAGACGGTGGATTCCCACTTCTATCCGCAGGAAGGGCACGGCTTCGCCAAGCGCGAGAACCAAATCGACGCGATTACACGCACGGTGGCTTGGTTCGACCGCTACTTGAAGAACGCCAAGTAGCGTACAGCCAGAAATGGCTGTGCCGCGTAAAAGGCCGGAGGTTTAGACGGCGCTATTGGCGGTGGCTCGGGCGGCGGGCTCGGATTTGGATTGGAAGTAAGCGGTCACGCGGTCGATGATTTCGTTCAGCGGGGTTTGCGGGCGGAAGCCGGTGAGGGCTTGCAATTTGTCGACCGAGGGAACGCGGCGCATCATGTCTTCGAAGCCGGGCTCGTAGGCCTGATCGTAGGGAATAAACTCGATGGGTGAAGAGCTGCGCGTGCGCTCCTTGACAAGGCGAGCGAGGGCCTCGATAGAAATTTCTTCGGTGTTGCCAACGTTGACGACTTCCCCGATGGCACGCGGCGTATCCATCAGACGAGTGAGAGCCTCCACGGTATCGCGCACATCGCAAAAACAGCGGGATTGCTGGCCATTGCCATAGACACTGATGGGCTTGCTTTCCAGAGCCGCTTTGACGAAGCTCGGCAGCACCATGCCGTAACGCCCGGTCTGGCGCGGCCCGACGGTGTTGAATAGACGGACGACGATCACGGGCAGCTTCTTTTCCTTCCAATAGGACAGAGCCAGAAATTCATCGAGCGCTTTCGAAGCGGCATAGCTCCAACGGCCCTTGGTGGTGGGACCGAGGACGAGGTCAGCGTCTTCGTGGAAAGGCACATTGGTGTTTTTTCCGTAGACCTCGGAAGTGGAAGCGGTTAGCACGAGCTTGCGTTTTTTGCAGGCGGCTTCGAGGATGAGTTGGGTGCCGTTGACGTTGGTCTCGATGGTGCGAACGGGACTCTCGACGATGAGCTTGACGCCAACGGCGGCGGCAAGGTGCACGATGACGTCGGCGTCGTCCACGAGTTCGGCGAGCAACTGACGATTCTCCATGTTGTCGAGGTGATAGGACATGCGCTCGGAGGATTTGAGGTGGCGGATATTTTCCATGCTGCCGGTGGACAGATTGTCGAGCAGGACGACAGTGTCGCCGCGCTGGAGCAGACGTTCAGCCAAATGGGATCCGATGAAACCGGCACCGCCGGTGATTAAAAAACGCAAGTGTCCTCCTCAGAGTTCCTGATTGTCGTCCTGATCGTGAACGGCCACTCTTTGCCGGGCCTCGAAACCCTCGTCGGAAGGGGGAGTACCCGAAGGGTCTTGAGGGCCGTAGCCCTGGGAATAAGGATAATACCGATAAGAATAGTAGTAGTCCGGGGCGGTGGAATCCACGGCGTTCAAAACGACACCCAGGATATGGCACTTCACACTGAGGAGCAGGTCGCGCGTGCGCATGAAGGCTTCCTTGGGAGTTTCACCGCTGCGCACTACCAGGAGAACGCCGTCGGCTCTAACGGACAAGATAACGGCGTCGGTGGCGGCCATGATTGGGGGCGAATCGATGACGATGAACTTGAACTTGGTGCGAAGCTCCGCAATGGCGTCGGCCAGCTTATGCGAAGAAAGCAAGTCAGCAGGATTGGGCGGCAGCGGCCCGGTGGGGATGGCGGAGAGATTGGGAATGGCGGGATGCTGAATGGTGACGAGATCAAGACTGGAAACTCCGGCAAGGTAGGAGCTGAGGCCGGCATACTTTCCGCTGCCCAGATTGAGGAGACGGCCGACGCCCGGCTTGCGGAGATCGGCATCAATGAGCAGCGTGCGGTCGCCGAGCTGTGCGAGGGTCACCGCAAGGTTGGCGGCTGCGGTGGTTTTGCCTTCGCGAGGCAAAGCGCTGGTAACCAGGATGACTTGAGGAGGATGGTCAGCCTGCGACAGCAGCAGAGCAGTGCGCAGGGCGCGGAAGGCTTCGGACATCTGCGACTTGGGAAGATGCTGGGCAACGAGCTCGATGCGCTTCTCGTGGCCATTGGTGGAAGTGCCCTTGAGCAACTTGACGCGCGAACGATCGCCGTTGGATTCGGTGAAAGCGGGAACAACAGCGAGAGAGGGCAGGCGCGCAAGGGTTTCAATATCGTCGGGGCTTTTGACAGTATTGTCCATGTACTCGCGGAGCAGCGCCAAACCGATGCCGCCAACCAAGCCAACTAAAAAAGACAAGGCGATGTTGCGAGTTTTTGCGGGCCGCGAAGGATAGGTGGGAACCATGGCAGGATCGACGACGCGAATATTAGAGGAGCGCAAACCGGCGGAGATGCCGGCTTCTTTTAGTTTGGTAAGCAGGCCGTCGTAAAGAGCCTTGTTGGCTTCGGCTTCACGCTTGAGAATGCTGTATTGCACCATGCGCTCGGACATCTGATTCACTTCGGTTTTCTGTTGATCGAGAGCCTGGGTGAGGAGTGCTTCGCGCTGGCGCGCCTCACGATACTCGCTCTCCAAGCGCGCGATTACACCCTTTTTTTCTTTTTCGGCGGCGGCATCGATCTCCTTAAGCTGGGACTGCAGCCGCTGCACCTTGGGAAAATTCGGGCCGTACTGGTTTAGAGCGTCGGTGTACTGGGAATAAATCTCAGTGCGCTTGCGGAGCAGATCCTGAACTGAAGTGTTGTCGCGAATCTGGGGAACGGCATCCATGTCGCCGGCCTTGGCGTATTCGAAAAGAGACTGCTTGCGCATGCGCTCGCTCTGCACGTCGGTCAATTGCTTGTTGAGATCGGCGAAACGCTGGGTAGTGACGTTCTGCTTGTCGCCGTCGAGAGCCCAAATCTGATTCTGGCGCTCATAGGCGATGCGCGCGTCCTCGGATTTTTCGACGCGGATCTTCAACTCGTTGAGCTGATCGGTGAGCCAGGTGGAAGCGCGAGTGGTGGCTTCATAGCGGCTCTGAAAATTTTGTTCGATGAAATTCTTGATATGAGCATTGACAATCTGCGCAGCCAGAAGCGGGCTAGTGGATTCGAAACGGACGTCCATCAAGCGGCTGTTGGGCACGCGCTTGACGCTCAAGCTGGCTAGAAACGATCCCAGCTCCGGCGGGGGTTTCATGTTCGCCAGGCTGCCAGTGCTCAAGGCATCGGAGGAAGGGTCGCTCGCGAAATCAGCTTGGCCGGAGAGAACGCCGCTACGGATAGTCTGTAGCGCCAGGGTTTCGCTGGTGAGAATCTTGGATTGCGTCTCGATGTAGTTTTCCAAATCCATCATGTAATCGTAAGAGTCGGTGGCCTGGAACGGAAGGATATTGGAATTTTCCCGATCGATCTCGATGCGCGAGGTGGCCACGTAGACGGGCTGCATGCGGAACGTGCCGATGGCAGTGATGGTCACAACCGCAAGCATGAACGAGAGGATGAGCCACTGGTGCTTGCGAAGAATGAGGAGGTAATCGTAAAGATGCGGCTCGTGCGGAGAAAGATTCCAGGCAGGCAAGCGCGAGGGAAGAGGGACAAGGTCGATGGCCCCATTGGTACCGCTTTCGCGGGGGATAAGTTTGCTGTCTTCGGCCATGGCTTATCGAATCAGGCGGTAAATAACGACGCCGGTACCAATCGCAACGCTCAACTCTGCGGTCTTAATAAGCGCCTGCTTGGCGGCACTTTTGGGGACGTACAAGATATCGCTGGGCTGAAGACGAACATCTTCGGCTTCAAACTTCATGACTTTCCGGAGATCGACCTCCACCTCGCGCTGCTGGCCGCTGGCATCCTTGCGCACGATGACAGCGCGATCGGACTTTGCGGTGCGCTCGAGACCGCCGGCTAGAGCGAGGAGCTTGAGAGTAGTGAGCTGGCCGCGATCGTTGGACACCGTAAAGCCACCGGGCCTGGTGACGGCGCCGAGGGCATACACGATGCCAGCGTGGGGTACGGTAACGATATCGCCGGGCATTAAAACAATGTTGTTCGAGGTGTTGCCAGTCTCGAGAATCTGATTGAGGTTTACCGTGATGGTGTTCGCCAGAGTGGGAGGGACAGATTGCGCGTCGCCGGAACTGCCGGCCGCAGCCGCCGAAGTCGCCCCGGCTTGCGTAGAAGGGGCGAGGTCAGCAGAGGGCGCAGCGGATGATGGAAAAACGGTTTGGGACGCGGCGGGCGCGGCAGCAGACTCTGCGGCTGCGGTTGTGGGCGCTGGCGCTGCATCCTGGGGGCTGATCGCTGGCGGAATGGACGCGTCGTCGGAAGGATCGGGTTCGGCGCGCGTGACAATCACGGAGTCGCCAGCATCGCCGGTAATGCCACCGGCTTCGGCGAGGACATCCAGCAAAGTAACCTGGCGGCCCGCCTGGTAGACCATTGGATGCACAACCGCGCCGACTACCGTAATCGGCTTGCTTTTCCTCTCCTTGACGGCAACGCTGACTTGCGGGTGGGAAACCAAGCCGTTGGCTTCCAGAACTTCGGCGATTTTCAGTTCCGCTTGGAGTTCGGTGAGCCCAGAGATGTGCAGGCGCACAGGCACGAGAGGTATGCCAATGGTGCCGGTCTGGCTTACGCGAATCTCGCGGCTGAGCTCCGGGATATCGAAGACTTGTATAGCGAGAAGGTCGCCGCTGCCGATAACGTAGTCGCGAGCTGGAGTGGCCCGCGAGGCAGCCGAGAGGGAGCGGATGCGGTCGTTGGTTTGTTGCGAAGTCTCTACGGTCTGCGCGCTGCTGGGTAGCGCCACCAGGGCCGATAGCAGTGCAGTGGAGACGAGACACAACATCCACGCACCCAGTCTGGCTGGCTGCATAGTGATGGATAACCCCCGGTTGATTATACAACGGTTAAGGCCTTGTCAATGAGTAATTTCGGCTAAGTCAGCGTGGTGGCGGCGGCGAGCAGGCGCAGGAGGCGCGGGACTAGAAATGTCGGCAGTAGCCAGATTAGCGATCAAGAAAAAAAGAAGGGCGTTGCCGGGGATGTGGAGATTGAAATCAACCAAACTGTGCACCAGGAAACCGGTACAAGCCACGAGGCCGGAAAGATGCAGAGCGGCGGAGAAGGACTTGTCTTGCAAGAGCAAGCGACGGAGAGAATGAAAAAACAACGCACCGAGAAACCACATGCAGCACGCGGCGCCAGCCATTCCGGTTTCGGCAAGAGCTTCCAGGTAATCGTTGTGGGAGTGGTTGACAACTTTTGCGTCGTACAAGGTTTCGTAAGCGGGGAAAACGGTCTGCAAAGTGCCAAGTCCCGTGCCGGTCCAGGGATGTTCGCGGAAGATGCGCCAAGTGTCCAGGCGCATGGAAGCGCGTTTGCCGGAAGTCACTTCGAGAGATTGCATTGAGGAAAAGCGCTCGAGGATCTGCCGGACGCCCAGCCAGGAAACCAACATGAAGGCGAAGAGTAAAACCGTCGCTCCGGCAAGCACATGCTTTCCGCCCGTGCGCCGCAGAATCAGCAATAGCGCTAGAACGCCGAGCTCCGCAGCGAAACTGATGATGCCACCGCGGGAGGCGGAGAGGAAGAGCGCTCCCAATGGAAAGAGCGCCAGGAGGCCGACAGCAAACCAGCGCTCGCGGCGCACCTTTCCCAGGACCAGAGGAACCAGCGCGACTGGAATGACAAGCTCGGCAAATCCGGCGAAATGATTGCGATTCACGTAAGGACCAAAGGGAATTCCGCCGTAACGCATTTCGCGGAACCAGTAGAGTTTGCCGTTGAAGGTCAAGTGCTGAAGGATGCCGAAGATGGCCACAAGAAAACCAAATGACATGATGAACCACACGAAGAAGCGCCAGTCGTCCGCGGTGCGAAACGCCTGAGTGGCGAGAAAGAGAAGGAGGGTCAAGGCGGTCACGAGCTGGAGCTCGCTGCGAGTGTCGTAGGGAGAAGCGGTGCCGCGAAAGAGAATCTGCCCCAAGGCCAGGAGGATGAGGGCGAGCAAGGGCGGCAGAAGCGGCGAGATAAGCACGCGCTCTTCACGGGCCACATAGGCACGCACAGCCCAAAAGACGAAGAGGAGGCCCGCCGAGGTTTCGAGCACCGCGCGCGCCCAGTCTTCGACGGCACCGTGGGCGGCGATGGCGAAGACGAGCACCGCACAGAGACCGACTTGCAGGGGCCTCATGGGTTGGGGTTTCCTACGGGGACGAGCGAAATGTCGTCAATCCAGGCGGTGCCTTGAATGCGCGCGTCCAAGCCGCGGGAGAGGTTGCGAAGAACGCAGACGCGCGCGCGATGCACGTCTTTGCCGGAACTCCAGGGCATTTCGACACGAGTCCATTGCTGGGTGCCACGAGAGTCTTGCGAATTGGTGGAACCAGAGGGGTGTGAATCCGAAAACCAGGAGAGACGAAATCGGACGCCTTCGTCGCTCGTGAGCGCTTGTGTGCGCACCCACGCGGAGAATCGATAAGTGGTCTCCGGCCGCACCTCGGCGTTGCTGCAGACGCCTTCGTAATTCGTGTTGTGTTTGCCGTCGAAGAAAAGGCGCAGAGACTGTTTGCCGGAGTGTTTTTGCCGGCGGTCCAGGCCAGCTTGCACGCCGGGCGAAGGAGCGGGAAAAATCCAGGCGAAACCGCCGCCGCGAACGTTGGATTCGAAACCACCATCCCAGAGGGCGGAGCCTGGAGGATCGCCCGTGACGACGTCGGAAAGTAGGAGCGCATCCTGCCAGACACGATGGGCGTCGGCAAACTGGCCTTTCTGGAGAAGGAAATCGGTGAACAAAATGACGTCGGCGGGGCTCACGCGCGGATGGATGGAAACCAGGCGCTGCCAGACGATGAGCGTTGCGGCGAGCTGATCGGCGGCAGCGAGCTCACGAATGACGTCGAGATAAGCGGCGCGATCGGGCGGAATGACATTGTCAAGGACGGCCCGAACGTCGGGATCGACGCGCCAGCAGCGCGAGAACGCCTCGGCGCTGCGCTTGGGGTCGGCGTAAACGGCGCGGTGAATTTCCGCAAAGGCTTGCTGGACCTCACCCTGGCGCAACAGAAAATTTCCATAGCGCCAGGCGACCGCGGCGGAAACGGGATACGCGTTGCGGGCCTGGAGATAGGCGTCGCGGGCCGCGGGAAAGTCTCCCTCGGATTCGTAGACGGCGCCGAGGTCGAGCCAGGCGTCGGCGGAGCGAGGATTTAGTGAGAGGGCGCGGCGAAAATTGTGAATGGCGCGGCCAGGATCGGGTTCGTCGAGCGTGTACTGCCAATAGCGGCCGAGAAGGTACCAGGTTTCTGGATTCGCAGGCTCGAGGCGAGCGGCGGCTTCGTAACCGGCACGCGTGCCGAGTCCAGCTTGATTGGCGGCTCGGGCGTTGCGAATAGCGAAAAAGGTGAGTATAGCCGCGAGCGCAAAGGCGAAGACGAGGACGGCGAGGCGCGCCGCGGGGTTAGGGAGGCGCAAAAGCATAGCAAGGTACTGTGCCTACGCTGTATCGGAGATGCAAGATGAAAAGTGGGGCAGAGAGCCTCGCAAACCTACGTAAATAAAGTGGAGGCCGGCGGTTGAGATTCTTCGGCCCGGCAGAAAGCGCCGGGTCCTCAGGTTGACAACATCATGCTTTTTGCGCCGGGACCAGGAGAATGCGGCTATTTGCCGATGGCGGCGGTAAGGGTTTCATCGGCGCGGCCGCGGCGGCGCACGTCAATGCCAAGGCGCTTGATTTTTTGATTGAGCGTGGAGAGCGGGATCATGAAGCGCTCGGCGGCTTCGGTCTGGTTCCAGGCGGTGCGCTCGAGCATGTCGATGATGATGCGTCGCTCGATTTCGTCCATGATTTGGAAGAGCGAAGGCTGCGGATGGTCGGCGGCGGAGCGCGAACCAGGCTCGCCGGGCAGCGCCGGAAGAAATTCGGAAAGCTGCAGGCGGACACCGCGGACGATTTCCTTGCTGCGAATATTTTCGGGGAGCAGGTCGACATCGACTCGCTCCTGCGTGGACAAGACGACCGCGCGTTCGACAACATTTTCGAGCTCGCGGACGTTGCCGGGCCAGTCGTAATCCATCAAAAGCTTCAACGCGGCGGGAGTGAAGTTGCGCAGCGGCTTGTTGTTTTCTTGGCAATAGCGGTCGAGGAAATGCGCAAGCAGCGAGGGCACATCCTCGCGACGATCGCGCAGCGGCGGCAATTGGAGGTGAATGACGTTCAGGCGGTGATACAGGTCTTCGCGGAAGCGGCCTTCACGGACGAGGGTGAGGAGGTCGACGTTGGAGGCGGCGACGATGCGCACGTCGACTTTAATTTGCTCCGTGCCTCCGAGGCGCATAAATTCGCGCTCCTGAATGACGCGGAGGAGCTTGGCCTGCGTTTCCGGGCTGATGGTGGCGATTTCGTCGAAGAAGATCGTGCCTTGATCGGCGACTTCGAAGAGGCCTTTTTTGGAAGCCACAGCGCTAGTGAAGGCGCCCTTGACGTGTCCGAAAAGCTGAGACTCGAGGAGGTCGACAGGAATGGAGCCTGTATTGACCGGCACGAACGCTTTGTCGGCCCGCGTGGAGGCGGAGTGGATGGCCTTGGCAATGAGCTCCTTGCCAGTGCCGCTTTCGCCGCTGATGAGTATGGTGGAGCGCGAGGGCGCGACTTGCGTTACGAGGTCGAGCAGCGTCAGCATCTTCTCGCTTTTGCCAATGATGCTGGGGAAATTGAAGCGTTGCTTGAGGGCGCGCTTAAGCTGCACGTTTTCTTCGCGCAGGTGGCGGGATTCCACGGCTTGCGCGACTTGCGCGAGGAGCTCATCGTTGGACCACGGCTTAGTGATGTAATCCATGGCGCCACTCTTGAAGGCGGCGCGCGCCATATCGATGGAGCCGTAAGCGGTGATGAGCACGACGGAAAGATGGGGATCGCGGCGGCGGATTTCCTTCAGCAGCTCCAGACCATTGCGGTCGGGGAGACTGACGTCCAGCAGCAACAAATCAAAGGGGCGCTCTTCGAGCTTGGCGAGGCCGGATTCGCCGGTTCCGGCACTGGAGACACCATAACCCTCGCTGGTGAGCAGTAGCTCCAGGCCTTCGCGTATTTCAGATTCGTCGTCGATTACCAGGATCGAGCCCTTAGGCATGGACTGCTTTCCTGAGCGCGGGGAACTCAACGTGGAAGGATGTGCCCTTTCCGGGGGTCGAGCGTACATCGATCTTTCCTGCATGCTCTTTGATTATACCGTAGCTGACGGACAAGCCCAGGCCTGTGCCGCGGCCGTTGGATTTGGTGGTGAAGAAGGGATCGAAGATGCGATGAATGTGCTCGCGGGGAATGCCGGCGCCGGTGTCGGCGACTTCAACTTCGACGCTGCCATTGTGGGCGGCGGTGCGGACTTCGAGCATACCGCCGGCAGGCATGGCGTCGCGAGCGTTCAGAAATAGATTGAGAAAAACTTGCTGGAGCTTGTTGGCGGAGCCGCGCACGGGCGGCAGCGAATCGCTCAATTGCTTGACGATGTGAATCTGAGAGGTTTTGAGCGGGTGCGCAACGAGCGCGAGGGTTTCTTCGACCACGCGGTTGACATCAATATCGGCAAGTTCGGCGGCGCCGGTACGCGAGAAATTCAGAAGATTATTGACGATTTCGCTGGCACGAAAGGTCTGCTTGACGATTTTGTCGATGATGGCGTGGCGCGGATCATCGTTGGGCATTTGCTTCGCGAGCATTTGAATGTAGTTGGAGATGACGGCGAGCGGCGTGTTCACTTCGTGGGCGACACCTGCAGCGAGAAGACCGAGGGAGGTGAGCTTCTCCGTCTGGGTCATCTGCTCTTCCATGCGCTCGCGCTGCGTGACATCGTCGAAAAGCAGGAGGCGGCCAATGCGCTCCCCAGACTTGCTGACCAATGGGGTAATCGAGACGTTGAGAGTAAGAAATTTTCCCTGGTGATGGAGCCGCTGCTTGTAGATGCCGGTGATCTGCTCTTCATCCCGCCGCGCGGCGATTTCCGCGGCAAGCTCTTCCGGCAGGAGCGCGCGCAACTGGCGGCCCACAGCGTCCTGGCGGGTCACGCCGAAGAGCTGCTCCATGCGCGTGTTCCAGGACTCGACCATGCCGCCGAGATCCACGGCCAGCACGCCGACGTTCAGCGATTCAACGATATTTTCGCTGAAATCCTTGAGGCGCGCGATCTCCAACGCTTTTTGCTCGAGGGAAGAATAAAGCTGGGCGTTGTCCAGTGCCACGGCGACGTAGCCGGCAATGGTTTGCACCAACTCGACGTCGTCGCTGGAGAGGAAATCGCCATCGACGGTCTTGCCGAGGCCCAGGACGGCTACGGTGTGCTCGCGAATCCGGCATGGGACGAAATAGTTCAAATCCAACTGCTCGAGGGTCTGGCGGACGGAATCGGAAACCTCTCTCGCCGCGCGGGGCGACTCAAAGAAGAGCGCCCCCCGGGCGAACTCGGGCCGGGCCGGCTCGAGGAAACTGAGATCCATGGGCTCGGAAAGACGCACGCCCATGGAACGAGCGAGACGCATGCGTCCCGGCTGAATAGGATGTTCCATGAAAATCGCGATGCGGTCGACGAGCAAAGTCTGGGAGAGGCGGTCCATTACCGAGCCGAGCATGGGATCGAAGCGCACTTCGTTGGTGAGCGTGCGGCCGAACTCGATCAATGTGCGGCGGTAATCGAGACGGTCGCGGTAGAAAAAACGGTCGAGGCGCGCCTGAATCCATTCGCGGAAAGGCTGAAAGAGGAACGCGGCTATTACGATGGCTATCATGCCACCGGCCGGCCCAGAGGTCTGCGCGTGGAAGATATCAGCGATGAGGGCGACCAAAGCGAAATAGACAGCGGCCACGGCAGCGGTGGCGGCGGTGTAAGCCAAACCGCGCTTGAAGATGATGTCCACGTCCATCAGGCGGTAGCGGATAACGGCGTAGCCGAAGCAAAGCGGGATGAGCACCAGGCTGAGGACGGAAGTGCGCATCCACGAGCGCGTTGCGGCGTCCACTACATACGGCACGACATAGAACGCCGCGAAGGGGAGGCTGCCGGCGAACGTCCCGCCCGTGAGCCACTTCAATTGCTGGCGGAGAACACCCGAAGGTGCTTCCCGAAAGCTCTTGTAGAAAACCAGCCCCGCCGCCAGGAAATAGATCCCGAGATAGATCAACTCGATCTTATCGAGTAGAATTCGCGAGCCGAGCCAGGGCACATTTCCGAGCATATTGAGGGCGGTGCTTACGTGAAGAACGAGTAACACGGCGCCAGGCCCATAGACGAGCGCCAATTTAGAAAGCGAACGAAGCCTGCCCGCCGCGCGTTCCGGAAAAACCAGCGCAAAGTGCAGCAGTAGCGCCGGCGCGAGCAGCCTCGCGACTATGCTGGCCCAATACACCTCGTAGTCGAAGGCGTCCAGCTTGCCGCTGTACTGGAAGGAATACAGGACGAAAGACACCAGGCAGAAGACGTAAAAATGCACGGCGCGCGGCGCATTCCAGCGGCGCACGAAAATGAAAAGTCCAATGAAGAGATAGAGGAGACCCACAAACCGGCCGTAGTTCTCGATGGAAGCAGGCTTTTCCGCCGGCGCAGTGACCATTGGCGTTTCAAACTCTCGACCGTTACGGGCCAGTTTGTAGCGCACCTGGGTCCAAAGCCCAGCATGCCACAGACGACGGGTGACTTGGACCTGAGAGGTGACAGGGACGTTATTGATGGAGATCAGCAGGTCGCCCGGGCGAATGCCGGCGCGAGCGGCGGGCGAGTTGGGAGCTAACTTCCAAGCCTGGGCGCCACTTGCGGTGTCCAGCCAAGCCACCCCATCGTCCGGCGTGTCAAAGGTTTCGCGCTGGACGAAGTTCAGCCAGGCAAAGATCATCGCCGCCAGCGTGGCAAGCGCCAGAATGACGGCTCCGAGACTGACCCGCAGGTTCTGCTTCATGGTCCCGGGGTAAATACACCCCACCTATGAATTTGAGGTGCAAACCGATGTCCACTGTTCAAGATACGGTTGCGCCTGGAACTGCAATACTTTCTTAAGGTTAGGGCTTTGGCGGGAGAGTCAAGCTGCCAGTATCCAATTTATGGAAGGATGCCTACAGCTTTCCGAACCTTAAATGCCATTCAGAACTGCACGCTCAAACCACCCCGGAACGTGCGGAACGCGGGAACCAACACCGCGCGGCCATCTTGCGTGTTCACCGAGACATAACCTTGAGCAAAGAGGTTGTCGCAATTGGCGATAGCTTCCCAGCGGCCCGGCGCAAACTTAGGCAAGGCCTGGCGCACACCCACATGAAGGAAAGGATCCATTTGAAAGAGCGATTCGCCATACGCGTCCAAACGCGATACGGGCTCGCCGCCAACCCACTTGTAGCCGGCATTCAGCTTGGTGCCGAGGCGCGGCAACTTTGTGGAAACATTGGCCCCGAGGGAATTGTGCATGGTGTTGCGCAGCATATTGCGTGTTGGTCCGTCGGTTACATCGGACAGAGTAAGCGCACCGGCGTACGCATATACAGCGGTGACTTCCGTTGAGTCGGACAGCTTCTCGCGCACAGCGAGACGCATGCCCCAATTGCCGGAAGAGCCGCCATCATAGGCGAATCCGTTGGAGAAGTAGTCCTGGAAATAATCGGCGGCGGGCAGATCGTTGCCACGGCCAAAAACGGCGACGTGCCGGTTGTCGTCATGGAAAGCCGCGGCTTGGAGCTTGCCATGCGAGCCGAGCTTGCGCTCCGCCGAGATTTCTTCGTGCCAGCCGCCTTCGAGCACTGGGCGACCACCGCGCCAAAGTAACGTGGGGAAAGAATCGAGCTCGTTGAGAGCGGCAGCCAGTTCGCTTCCAATTTCACGTTCGTCAGACTCAAGAGGAGTGGCCGCGCCGGGCTCTTCGGTAAAAATCACGGCGGCATGCCACGCATCGGTAATCCGCGTATCCAGTTCCAGGCGGGGGCGAAGGGACGTGGCGGACTTTACCATGCCAACGAGCACGTATTCGGCGCCGTAGCGCAACAGCGCGCGGTCGCCCAGGGGTAGAGCGCCACCCTGCTCAAGGCGAACGCCGCGGAACGTCGGGCCGCCCGGGCCAAGCTTAGATTCGCGCAGAACGAGCGCGCTATGCGGACCGATACCGAGCGAACCGGTGGGCAACCACACCGTGGCGATGCCGCCTCCGGCGACTTGGCCCTCGTAATTTACCTGGCCGGCAAGAAGCAGGCGGCTCGTGCCGCCGAGTTTCTGGTCATAAGCAAAAGCGGTGGCCGGTGCCGAAGGCAGGTTGGAGGCAGAGCCTGGGCGGCGAGCGCCGTCGGTGAAATCCAGCCTGGCGCGAGGGCGCACGGCCTTGGCGTCGAAGCCGACGTTTGCGGCAGAAGTGGAACCGTCTTCGGCCCACTGCAGCACGGGGCGAGTCACGGAAGCGGAACGAAGCACCCACTTCCAGTCGTCGCTTTCGACGCTGGCAGTGGAAGGCTGGCGGCGAAGTTGATCGAGGGAAGCGAACATCGACTCGAGCTCAACGCGCACGACGGTCGTCAGGTGGGCGCTGATGCGCACGTGCTGTTGGATGGTGGGAAGAAAGCCGGCCAGCGTTACGCGGACAGTGTAAAAACCAGGAGTTAGGCGCTCGCCGTGAAAAATTCCTTGCGTGTTGGTGAGCAGGCCGAGCGAAGCGGCTTTGACCGCGGCCTCCGGAACAATCTCCACAGCCGCGCCCATCTGCGGTGTGCCGGTGGAGTCGCGCACAACTCCAGAGAGCTTGCCAGCGGCGGCTTTTGCTTGCGCGACCGACGTGTTTGCCCCCACAGAGAAGCACGTCAGCATCAGGATGAGGACCCCCCAGGTTCGGAGGTGTTCCTGTTTCACGTGGCACTACCTCCCGGGCGCAGCGTTGGCGGCGCTCTTCGTCTCCGACGGCGGTTTCACCGTGAAGTCCGCGGTTTTGGAAACGGTCTTGTTCGAGAGAGTATCGGTGGCGACGACTTCCAGGGAATACTTTCCCGGAGCGAGAGTGGCGAGCGGCAGCAAGCGTTCGATGGTCACCTGCTCACCGGTCTGCTTCATCTCTTGAGAGGTTTCTTTGAACTGCATCACTTGCTCGTTGCCCTTCCTTACCGTGTATTGGAAGGTGGCGCTGGACTTGTGCGTCTTCTCGTCGGGCTTCAGGTTGTAAACTTGCATGTAAATGCCGAGTTTTATGTCGGAAGGAAATTCGCCGTCCAGCTTGGGACGAACTTTCGAAGAGCCCAGAACGAATTGGCCGGTGCCGATCTGTTTGGCCGGGACGTGTTCCAACTGGTCTGCCAGGATCAGCGAGCTGGACTGGATCGTGTCGTCGTCAAATTTCGGAACCTGCAAGCGCGTGTTGATGACGCCAACGTTTCCGCTCTTCACGTCCTTGATGACGATATCCAGCCGGTACAGCCCCGGGCGCAGGGGAACTGCCTTCTGATAAATGGACTGCAGTTTCAGCGAGCGTTGGAACAAGCTCTCTGGGAAATCGCGGCTGACGGGGTCTTCGAAGGTTTGCACTACACGGCCGGTCAGCGTGCTGACGCGACCAAAAATATTCAGCGTCGCGGAATGCACGCCCTCTTTGGAGTCGAAGGAAAGCTGATTGTTGGGAATCTGTATGGTGACGGGAACGAGGACGGTGTCGTTGGTCACCTTGAGATAGTCGGTACGATAGGTGAAGCGCACCTGGTCGCGCACAATGCGCGCGGTCACGATGGCTTCGAGGTCTTTGTATTTGACCTGCGGCGGGCGGAAGGCCTTGGAGTACTGCTCGAGGCGACTGAATTCATTCATGCTCGCCGATTCGCCACCCATGGCTCGGGGTAAGTTGGTGCCATCCGAGCGCGTGAAGCGATCGCTCTTCGAAGCCATGCCCATGGACTCGAGCAAGCTCAAACCGGCGCCGGGAACGTGCAAGAGCGCATCTTTTTCGGAGGGATCCATGGTGAGGCGAAACTCGCCGGAACCGCTAGGATCGACGAATTCCCAGATTACGTTCTCGCCGATGCCCTCCATATAGCGATAACGCCAGGTTTCCCACGGGTACGTGGTGGTCGAGCCGCCACCTTCTTGCATCGGGCGATCGTAGGTGCCGCCGGTCGGATGCGATTCGACCTCATCGGCGGGACCCCACATGATGTACATGCGGCCGCGATCTGTTTTCCAGCCGGGAATTCCCGAAGCGTAATGCTCATTGGTATACGCTATGCGGCGGTAGTGCTCCTCTTTGAAATCATTATCGGGAAGATCAGGATTTGCGCTGCGGCGCAGCCAAAACTGCTCGATGAACTGCTCGCGCTCTTCGTTAGTCTCAAGTTGTAAGAAAGCTTGGCGCTCTTCGGGAGAAATAATGTAGACGACGTCCTCGTTGAGCCACTGCTTGTAAGGAGTGTCGAGCTCCTTGAGCGACTTCTTGATTTTTCTCTTTTGTTCCTTGTCGAGCTTTTGCGGGGCAGGAGCTGCGTTGGGATCTCGAGCGTCCTGCGCCAGAAGCGGTGGAGCGGCGATAGCAAGGGAAAGGAATGAAAGGGCCGTGGTACGGGCTAACCGCAACATGAGACACCTCAACGTCTAGGACGATGGGATTCTAACGCGGGGGAAAGTTCCCGTCAATCAGCGAATCTCCTGTATTTTGTGACACTTGGCCCCCGGGAGAGGTTAGAACACGGAACTCAAAATAGGGTTGCCTGACAGTTTTTGGCCTGTTCGGCGGTACAGCTCTTTTGGGGGGAGCAGGCTGCGGTAGAAGGGCAGTTTTATTGTACGCGTTGCTGCTGGCCGTCCGAGCCAATCAGCGTATCAAAGATAGCGAGGACGTGGCGGCGATATTCGAGCATGCGCGAGAAGATGTCGCGGAGCTCCGGCTCGCGCTCAGCTTCGCGGTGCCACTTGGCGAGGACCGCGGGCGGCACTTCGATGTCGCGGCGGAGTTGCTCTGCGGAATGGCCGCGAAGAAAGAGGCCGTAGAAAAAAGCGGCTTCGCGCTGGGGAAAATCGAAGTCCAGCGGGACTTCGGTGGGAACGAATTGTGCCATCGTGGCCATGGCGAAAGGGCAGTTTACAGAAAAGGGTCTCGGCGTCAAGTAGTACCCGACCTTGGATGCTACGTGGCGGGTAACCCCGTACTACAAACCGAATGTTAGATGCAGGTTCCGCGTCGCAGATACAACGCCG
Source organism: Candidatus Acidiferrum sp. (assembly GCA_035602505.1). GTDB lineage: Bacteria > Acidobacteriota > Terriglobia > Acidiferrales > UBA7541 > Acidiferrum. The sequence goes on along the minus strand of DATNMD010000004.1, from coordinate 76,281 downwards.
GGGTTGCTTGGGCAGCTCTAACCATCTTAAGATGAACAAGGAGGTGGAATTGCCCAAAATACAGCGAGGATCGGCGATGGGGCGCGGGTTGAACCGGGTGCTGCGATTTGGTGTGCGCCGGGGCCTGCGCTCAGTTGAGGTGAATCCCGAGGATTTTCGGCGGCAGCTTGCCGACAAGCACGGCCTATGGGTGCCGAATTTCAGCCGCATGCACGATGTGCCGCTGGAGCGGCTGGATGCGATTGCGCAAAAGCTGATCCGCGATGCGGAGCGGCTGGCGCTGGCCGAGGGCGCGGGATTTGGGCTTGGAGGAATAATCACGCTGCTGCCGGATGCGAGCATACTCACGGCGATTACCCTGCGACTGATTCAGCGGCTTTGCCTGCTGTACGGATTTGAAACGCGCGGTCAGGACGAGCGCCTGCAATTGTGGCTGGCTGCCGCAACGGCCACGGGCGTTGATTACGGAAAGGATTTGGTCGAGAAGCAGATGTTTGAGAAATTGGCGCCGCGCATTGCGCAGAGGTTGGCGGTGAAGCTCGGCGAGGAGACGGCCGAGAAATGGGTTGGGCGGATGATTCCGCTAGCCAGCTCGGCGATCGGGGGAATCCTGAATTTTTCATTTGTGCGCACATGGGGACGGCGCGTGCAGCGCAATTTGCGGGAGAAGCATGTGGCTACGCGCGTCGTGAGCGCAAGAGCCGCGCGGGCGTTTCCTGCGCCGGATCCCAATCTGAATTAGATCGCTTGGTGGAGATTTTCGGTTCGTGGAAGTAGAGTGGACGCAGTGTGTGGACGAAAGCGCGTGCATAGCGCTTTGGGGAGTGTCGTATGGGAGCGAAAAGCAGAATCATTTGCGGCGCGATTTTGTGCGGGGCGGCGCTAGGCATGGCGATTGCCGCACCGCGCGCGGCTTCGCACCAGACGCAGGGCGCGGAAGAGCCAGTGCCGGCCTTTCACAGCGAAGCGCCGCAAGGCCGGCTTCCGGAGACGCTCAGTCCCGCGCAGTTCACAAACATCGCGGTGCAGAACGCGTACATACTCGCGGCTCAAGTGAAGAAAATCCTGTACCAGCAGCCGTGCTATTGCCACTGCGATCGCAGCCAAGGCCACGGCAGCCTGCTCGATTGCTTCGCCAGCAGGCATGGCTCCGGCTGCGATGTGTGCATGCGAGAAGCGATCTACTCGTATGAGCAATCTCACAAGGGCAAGACCGCTGCGCAGATCCGCGCCGGGATCGAACGCGGGGAGTGGCGCGATGTCGATATGTCGAAGTACGCCGCGCCGGTAGTGGCCAAGTAGTGCGGAATTGCCACAACGCCTTTCAGATCCGTGGTTAACCTTTCCAGCCAGTTCGCAGTCTAATCGGCAGCTGATCCATGGCAATCCACGCAATCTCAGCCCGCGAAACAGGAGGGTCTATGAATGTGCGCGTCAGGTTGTGTGCCTTGATGCTGGGTATGACCGCGTGCATGGGTGCCGCGGTTTCGCCGGCTAGAGAGCAAGTGCAGGAAAAGCAGCAGCATGTTGTCGCGCTGGATGAGTTGAACAAACAGGCAGCGCGGCTCGCCGAGACGCGGCAGGTGAATGAAAATGCCGTACGGCACTTGTTGTCGTCGGATGCCGGACAGAAAGCGCTGAAATCCGCCAACGTCGCTTACCAGCGAGTTGACAAGGCCATCGGGCAGTTGAGCGATCAAGAATTGGCGAGGTTGGCGGATCGTTCGCGCCAAGCGGAGAGCGATTTTGCAGCGGGCTTTATTTCCCCCAAGACGCTGGCGTACATCATTCTGGCGATCGTAGTCATTGCGGTGATCGTCGTTCTGGTTTGAGGCGGGGTAACCGTCGCAACGCGCGTATCCACGCGCGCAGGTCATTTCATGCAAAGTTTCTTGTCAGCACGCGCTGTAATTCCGTAAACTTTGTTAGCCTAGCCGACGAACGGATTACAGGAGGATGGATGAACGCTTGCGGGAAGTGGTGTGTTCGGGCCCTGGCAGTAGTCCTTTTGCCGTGCTTTGCAGTGACCCCTGCGTGCGTGCAGGCGCAGGACAAACATGTCGTCTCCTCTCACGAACTGAGCAAGGACGCGGCGCGGCCCGCTGAAACGCGCGGAGCTAACGAAGCCGCGTTGAGACAGCTGTTTTCTTCCGAGCAAGCGCAGCAGGCGCTCAAGTCCGCGAATATCGATTACGGGAAAGTAGATAAAGCCGTCGGTCAGTTGAGCGATGAAGATTTGGCAAAGCTGGCGGCCCGCTCGCGCCGGGTGCAAGACAATTTCGCCGGCGGAAAAATGGGAAGCTTATCTGACCGCGACTTGCTGATTATCATCATCATCGCGGTCTTGGTGATCGCGCTGATAGCTGTTCTGCTGCGCTGAAGGCAATCCGTTCGCGCTCGTGAAAACCTCGATGCTCCGTGTATTCGCGGGTTTCTTGCTGGGCTTTTCCCCGGCGCTGTTGGCCCAAGCGGCACCGACGAAGAGTTCGGGTGTGTGGCTCGAGGTTCCGTATGTCAAACAAAGCGAAGACGGCTGCGGCGCGGCGGCCATTGCGATGCTCCTGCAATATTGGAGGGCTCATGGCACGCCGATCGCTGCCAACCGGGCGAATGCCACGGCGATCCAGAAACAGCTCTATTCGCAAAAGGCGCGGGGCATTTTCGCTTCGGACATGGAGCGCTATCTTCGCGAGTCTGGCTTTCGCGAGTTTGCCATTCGCGGCGAATGGAGCGATTTGCGGCAACACCTCGAGCAGGGAAGGCCGCTGATTATCAGCATCCAGCCGGGCAGTGCGAAAGTGCCGCTTCATTACGTGGTAGTGACGGGAATGGATTGGGAGCGAGAAGCGGTTTTCGTCAACGATCCGGCGCGCGGCAAGCTTTTGCGCATCGAGCGGCAGGAATTCGAAAGAGAATGGCAAGCTGCGCGAAACTGGATGCTCCTCGCGGTGCCCGCCGCGGCAAACTGATCCTACTTTTCCTTTTGCTTGTGATCCGCTCGCCTGCGTTTGCGCAGCAAACCCCGTCGGACGCCGCGCGCCTTGCCGAGGCGCAAAAGGCCTTTGACTCCGGACAGTGGGAAGAAGCAGCAAAGTTGTCGCAAGGCCCTGAAGGCCAGTCTCCGGAGCTGGATTTTGTTCGCGGGTTGGCGCTCGCCAGGCAGCAACAATGGAACGAATCCCGCCAGGCCTTTGCAGCTGGGCATCTAAAGAATCCGAACGATGCGCGATTTCTTGTGGAGCTGGCCGGCATCGATTACAAGCAGAATGATTATTCGGCGGCCAAGCGAAATTTGCGCGCCGCTTTACGCTTGGGTTCGCGAGATAGCTACACGTTCGATTTCCTGGGCACCATTTACTTTCTGGAAGGCAATCTCGAAGCAGCGCTGAAATACTGGAACGCGATCAACAAACCGCGCTTGCGGAATGTCGCCGTGCAGCCGGCTCCGCGACTTGAGGCAACGCTCCTCAACCGTGCCATCACATTCAATGCGCCGCAAGTTTTGAGCGGCGATGCTTTGCTTTCCACTCGCGCGCGGCTTGAGAACCTGGGCATCTTTTCGCGTGAGCGCGTGCAGCTGACGCCCGCAGGCGAAACCTTTGACGCTACGCTGCATCTCGCAGAGCGCAACGGATGGGGCGATTCGAAGGTGGAAGGCGCGATCGCGCTGCTGAGCGGAGTGCCCTACGCGACCGTCTATCCCGAAATCTACAATCTCAGGCATCGCGCAATCAACTTCACGTCGTTGCTGCGATGGGATTCCGAAAAGCGCCGAGCCTTCGGGGTGCTTTCGACACCCCTGTTCGACAACCCGGCTCGTCGATTGCAGGTCTATTTCGATGCGCGAAATGAAAACTGGAACCTGAGCAATACGTTCTTCGGAGGCAGCACTGCCCTGAGCGACTTGAATTTGCGCCGCATAGCGGGAGGCGTCGAGCTGCATTCGGTCGCGAACGGACGCTGGCGCTGGAGCACCGGAATGGAAGTTGCAAGCCGCTCGTTCCGCAATCTGCAAGGGACCAACTCCACGGCGGAGAAAGCTTTCTTCACTGACGCCAATTCGTTCGGTTATTGGCTTCGCGTGGACCGCTCGCTGTTGCGCGTACCCGAGCGCAGGTTCGCGCTGGACTCATCAGCGGAAGGACGGATCGGGCGTACGTTCGCGGAAAATCTAGGAGCGTTTGGCACGGTTCGGGGTTTGTTAGAAGCGCACTGGTTGCCCCGGGCCAGCGGGGACGACTACGAGGTGCGCACTCAGCTTCGCGCAGGGGCCACGCTGGGCCGCGTGCCATTCGACGAACTGTTCCAACTTGGCGTCGAACGCGACAGTGACCTGTGGCTGCGCGGCCACGCGGGTACCTCCGGCGGCCGCAAGGGCGCGGCACCGCTAGGCCGGCGCTACTTCCTCGTGAACTGGGAGATGGACAAAAATGTTTACAGCAACGGACTCTTCACTGTGAAGCTTGGTCCGTTCCTCGATACCGGCAGCATCGCCGACGCTTCCGGTCTGTTCGGCTCGCAACGCTGGCTGTGGGACACGGGCGCGCAATGCAAAGTGCGCGTGCTTGGAAGCATAACCGTCGTGCTGATCTACGGCCGCGACCTGCGCGGCGGCCACAATGTTTTCTACGGCACGGCCCTTCGCTAAAGCCGTCCGATCTTACCGACTTACACTTTCATTTTTCTTGGCCCTGCGTCCAACCAGACAGTAGGATGTCTTCGTCACGGCATCGCAGATTTGCGCAACATCCCAGCAAGCAGAAAGAGGTCAAGATGGCCGCGCGCCGAATCTCCGCAACGCTGATACTCGGTATTGCAATTCTTGCGTCGCTCTTCGTGGCGCTCACCGGAGGTCACCGCCTGATGGCCGCGGACGAAAGAGCTTCACACGGCTTTGACGTGGCAAATCTGGATCGTACCTGCAAGCCTTGCGACGACTTCTACCAGTTCGCGGTGGGCGGCTGGCTGAAAAATAACCCGATTCCGCCGGAGTATCCGGTGTGGGGCAGCTTCATTACCCTGGCGGACAAGAATCAACAAGCATTGCACGGCATCCTGGAAACCGCGGCGGCGAACGCTTCTGCCGTTCCCGGCTCGAACGAGCAGAAAATCGGCGCCTTCTACGCAAGCTGCATGGACACGAAAGAAATTGATGCCCAGGGAATGAAGCCGATCAGCGCGGAGTTGGCTTCCATTGAAGCGATTCATGAGACGGCAGGCTTGATCGACACCGGCGCGCGGTTTCAAGCCGCCGGCGTAGGCGTGCTCTTCAACTTCGGCTCCGATCAGGATTTCAAGGACAGCTCTAAGGTCATCGGAGAAGCGAACCAGGGCGGCTTGAGCCTCCCGGATCGCGACTATTACACGCGCGATGACGACGAATCCAAAAGGCTGCGGCAGCAGTTCGTGGAGCACGTTGCCAAGCTGCTCGTTCTGACAGGCAACGCGCAGGACAAAGCCGCCGCGGAAGCAAACACTGTCCTGAGCGTCGAGACTTCGCTTGCGAAGGCCTCTATGACCAACGTGGAGCGCCGCGATCCCGAAAGGATCTACCACAAGATGAGCCTGGCGGACGCGCAAGCCTTGACTCCGCACCTTTCCTGGGAGGCCTATTTTCAAGCGGTAGGCAGCCCGAAGCTCACGGAAATCAACATCGGGCAACCCGATTTTTTCAAAGCCCTAGATGGCATGCTGACCGGCGTTCCCCTTGCCGACTGGAAGGCTTACTATCGCTGGCACCTCATCAACCGTTCTGCCGGGCTTCTCTCTGATCCATTCGTGCAGGAAAATTTCGCATTCAACGGCCGCATTCTCACGGGCTCCAAGGAAATTCGTCCGCGCTGGAAGCGATGCACGAGCGCCACAGACCAGCAGTTGGGCGAGGCTCTCGGCCAAGTCTATGTGCAGAAGTATTTTCCGCCGGAGGCAAAAACGCGCGCACTGGAGCTTGTGCACAATTTACTCGCGGCCTTGCGCGACGATTTGCAGACTTTGCCGTGGATGAGCGCGGCCACGCGCAAAGCGGCCATCGAAAAACTTGAAGCGTTCACCATAAAAATCGGCTATCCGGACAAGTGGCGCGATTACTCCGCGCTGAAAATCGATCGCGGCCCTTACGTCCGGAATGTTTTTCGCGCTGCGCAATTTGAGAACGCGCGCGACCTTGCGAAAATCGGCAAACCCGTTGACCGCGGCGAGTGGGGCGAAACTCCTCCCACGGTCGATGCCTACGACAATCCGCAGCTCAACGAAATCGTGTTCCCCGCCGGCATCCTGCAACCGCCGTTTTACGACCCCAAGCGCGACGACGCCTACAACTACGGCGGTATCGGCGCGGTGATCGGCCACGAAATTACGCATGGCTTCGACGACCAGGGCGCACAGTTCGATCCGCGAGGCAACCTGAAAAATTGGTGGACGCCCGAGGACCTGAAGAGTTTTCGGGAGCGCGGCGAGTGCGTGGCAAAACAGTTCGATGGATATGAAGTCGAGAAGGGCTTGCACGAAAACGGCAAGCTGGTCGAAGGGGAGAGCATCGCCGATCTGGGTGGAGTAACACTGGCGTTTGCAGCGTTCCAAAAATCGCTGCATGGAAAGGCGGGCGAAAGAGATGCCAACGGTTTCACGCCCGAGCAGCGATTTTTTCTAGGCTACGCGGAAAATTGGGCCGTCAACGTCCGCCCCGAGCTCGCGCGGCTGCAAACCAACACCGACCCGCACCCGCTGCCAAAGTTTCGCGCAAACGGGCCGCTTTCCAATATGGCGGAATTTGCGAAAGCGTTCGGCTGCAAAAAGGGCGATACGATGGTGCGCGGGCAAGCTTGTAAGATCTGGTAGGAACCCAACGCGTATCGCCAGCCGGAAGCTTAGAAGTGAAGAACGATGTCCGTGTTCGCCTGCGCGCTGTTTTGCCATTCGCCGAACAGATGGGTCCTCACCCAATCGAGTTCCAGGCGCGCAGAGAGATGGGGAAAGATACGGTAGTCCGCTCCTCCGCCCACCTGCAAACCAAAACCATTCTTGCTGTTACCCGCTGTCTGGGGCAGGATGTGCACGCCGCCGGCGATCGCGTGCGCCCACGGTTCCCATTTGCGGGCGCGCCAGGCGATTTTCGGGCCGGCACCGTAGCTGATGTATTTGACGTGCTCGTTCTGGTAGATCGTGGGCGCAAAGGAAGTGTTGACGTTGCCCTCGATTCCAAACCACTCGTTTGTGAAATAGGTGACGGAAGTGTTGGTGCCCACGCCCGTTGCGTAGTATAGCGAGGAGCGAAACCTCACCAGCGAAATGCCCAACGCCAGTTGCCAGCGGAAGTCATCGCGGCTGCCATACACAAATTTAGGTTCGGGAGCGGCCGGCAAAGCTTCGGGCGGTCCCGCGAGCGAGCGTGCTTCAGCAAGCGAGGATGCGCTTGCAAACCGCGGCTCAGCTGACGGCGACAAGAGGGCGTTTGATAATTTAGGTGAGGCCGCCGCCGCGGAGGTATTTGCAAAATCCTCGGCCACGTTGGCATTCGCTTGTGAGGAAACGGTGCGATCGTCTTGCGCCCGCATGATGCTCGTAGCGGCAAGCACCAGCACGGCGACTAAAAGTAGCCTATTCATATTTTTCCCCTCAGAGGGATAGACCCCGGGGCGCTAGCCAGCCACTCTGTTACGGTAAACAAGCCGCAGCACCGTTGTCCACGAAATTTAGATGTCGGGTTGCGCATAGCGGACTGCCTCAGCGAAAGATTGAGGAACTCATCACCCGGGCTGGCAAGGCAACTCTAGGGATTGTGGCGAGTGACGGGTCTAAAGACCCGCCACTACGGATTGGCGCAGACGCGGTGCGAGCCGCTCTGCCAGGAAAAAGCCGCCGAAGAGCAGGGAGGAGTATAGGGCGTCGCCAGCGAGCGTATTCCAGAACAAGGGAAAGCCGGCGATGTAGCAAGCGACGAGGCCGGCCGTTGTGTAGGGAAAACTGTCGAGGAACGCCCAGACGCCGAAATTGGTGATCAGGAAAAATTGAAGAGAGCCGAGGAACGTCGCTCCTCCGATGCGCAGAAGATTGCGCCTCCGATTTAGAAAGCGGCCGATGAGGACGCTAAGTAGAAAGCTGGCGTAGACCAACGGGCTGAGCTTGTTGAAGCCGATGATAAGGTCGGTGGCGAACATCACCAGCAGCGGGAACAGGAAGGCGAGGCGGCGGTCGCGCACCATTGCGCCAGAGAAGAGAGCGACGGCACCCACGGGAGTAAAGTTCCAGGGATGCGGAGCGAGGCGCAGAGCAGCCGCGAGAACGATCGTAGCGAAGATGACAAAGGTGCGGAGCATTACTGCTTCCTTCTCGGATTTTTCCATTTTCATTTTGTTCTCCTTTGGCCGGGCTCAAGACTCGGCTCCTGCTATTTGGTATCTGCTTGCCTAGCTGGGTCGCAGCGGTGCTGCGCCCCCTACAGCGGCTGCGCGTGGCAGCAGGTCGCAGTAGATGAAGGAATCGCGCTCGACTACTTCTCCGGTGCGAACGGAAATGCGGTGGCGGAAGATGGGTCCATCGAAGACGAAAGTATGGAATTCGCCGTTTTCGCCGCAGGGATCGACTGCGGCGGGCAAATCGCGGAAGAAGGAAGCGTCCAGCTCGCGACCGGCGAAGCTGCGGTCGAGAACTTTGGGATCGACGCAGGCGGCGACAGCGCGGAAGCCGGTCGCGTGAAATTGGCGGATGAGCTGGCGGGTGTCGCGCTTCCAGATGGGGAAGAGCGCGGTCATGCCAATGCGCGCGAGATTTTTCTCGCGGTAGGCGCGGAGATCCTCGAGGAAGATGTCGCCGAAGGCGACGGTTCGCACGCCGGCCTCGTAGTGGACGCGCAAGGCTTCTTCCATGCGAGCTTCGTAGATCGGATTCACGCATTGCGGCGGGATGCGCACCTCGTGCAGTGGAAGACCGATGGATTGGGCCTGCTGCGCGAGAAGTTCGCGACGGACGCCGTGCATGCTGATGCGATCGTAAGTTTCGGTGACCGTGGTTAGAAGGGCGGCGACAGGGACGTTGTCCTGAAGGAGCGCATGAAGAGCCATGGCGCTGTCTTTGCCACCGGACCAGCAGAAGAGGATGGGAGTGGTCACGGCTGCAAGCTCCTTAAGGGAACGACAAGTTCATCGGGGTTGGAATGCTGACGCGCCATGTGCGCTGCTACAAATCGTGCCTAGATGGGGTGCCGCGGTGCTGCGCCCTGCACAGAAGAGCGGGATCGATTGCATTAGTTTTTGCCGCTGAAGCGGTAGTTCATGCCTACGCGGACGTCGCGGCCGAGAGACGGATAACCGATAGCGTCCTGGTAGTGCTTGTCAAAGAGATTGGTGGCGCGAGCGTACAGCGAGATGCCGCGGCCCATGGCGTAGCTGCTGGAAATATCGAAGCGAGCGTAACCGGGATTGCGCGTTAGGCCGAGGAAGAGAAAATCGCTGTCGGTGCGCGCGCCGCTGAAGTAACCGGCGATAATGAAATTGAATTGGCGAAATGAAGAACTCAGCGTGAGGGAGCCGGAATGCGTCGGCCGGCGGATCAGGTGGTTGCCGGCGATTTCCGCAAGGTCGAAAGCGTTGGGCGACACGAGGACGCGGCTGTCGTCATACGAATAATTGCCCGCGAGCATGAGCCAGCGAACGAGGCGAGTTTCGACGGCTATGTTGGTTCCTCGCGCCCGAGCCAGATCGGTGTTGAAAAAATTGCCCCAGAAGGCGGGGCAGCCAGCGGGCTGCGGAATCGCGCAAGGACTGAACGGAAAGCACGACGTGAAACTGATGATGTCGTAGAAGCGGCTGGAAAAATAGTCGGCGGAAATTTTCACGCGATCGTCCGCAAGTTTTTGCTCGATTCCGGTGTTCCAGGTCTTGCTGGCTTCGGGCTTAAGGGAGGGATTGCCCGGGAAGCACGGACTGAAGCCCGCGTTTTGGTCGAAACGCGGCTCGACGATCCCTTCTCCGTAAAAAAAGCGGTAACGCGTGTCGCCCCAGAAGCCGCTGCCGTACCGCAGGCCAAGCGATGCCCCGACGCGCGGCACGACGCGCGTGCCGAAGCTGCCGTTGGCTTCCGCCCGTGCGCCAAAATCCAGCGACACACGCCGATGAGGTAGGTAGCGAAGATCGAGGTAGCCGCCTTGATTGTTGCGGCGAAGATGGCCTATGCCCAGGAACGAGATGTCGGCATTCTCGACTTCGTATTGATATCCGGCGGTAGCACTAATTTTGCGGAGAATGTAGCTGGTCTGCGCGTTGATGCTGGCGCGATTGTATTCGCTCTTTGCACCCGCCGAAGTGAAATCGCAAAACTCAGCGGTGGGCACGGCCGCGGGATCGGTCCGCGGGCAGCCGGCGAAGGGATCGGTGGCAAAAAAACTCTGGATGGGATTTGCGGTGAACATGTGATGGTACGACTCCGCACTGCTGACCTGATGGTGCCAGTGCGCTCCGCTGGTGAAATCCCAGCGGGCGTTGGCGCTGAAATCGTGGAGATCGTTGATCTGGTGGAGGCTCGGAGGGGTGATCAAAGTTTGCCCGGGAATGCCAGCCTCGCTGGTGTTGTTGCGGAGCGCTAGGCGCAGCTGATTGGTTTCGCTGAAGGCGTAGCCGAAGTTCCCGGACACGGTGCGATTGCGGAAGGAGTTGTTAGGGCCTTGTCCATCGGAGGTGAAGTAAGAAGCTGCGCCGGAATAGTCGAAAGAGCCGAGCAGGCCGCTGAGTTGCGCGCCACCGCGCGCGGTGGAAAAGCTGCCGCCTTCGGTGAAGAGATTGACAGCAGGAACACGAGTTTCGCCGCGATGAGTAAAAACCTGGATGACGCCGGAGACGGCGTCGGTGCCATAGAGCGCGCTTTCGGCGCCGCGCACAACTTCGACTTTGTCGATGTTGTCGAGCGTGAAATTGGAGAAGTCAAAGGTGCCGCCGGGCAGATTTACCGCCGTGCCGTCGACAAGCACTTTGGTCTGGTAGGAATTGCCACCGTTCAAGAAAATTCCGGCGAAACCACCTTCGGGACCGGTTCGGTCGATGGCAACTCCTGAGCTGTAGAGCAAAACGTCGGTGAGCGGAACCGCTTGGCGACGCTCGATTTCTTCGCGCGTGATAACGGAGACGGATGCAGACGTCTCCTGAGCGAGCGCGGGTTCGGCTTGCGCGCTTACGACTACGCTGGAGGAGAGGCGTTCGAGCCCGAGACGGAGATCGAGGTTACGCGACTCGCCGGCCGAAAGCTCTAGAGTGAAGTCGCGCGGAACGAAGGATGGCCGTGTGAACTGAATGTGGTAACGGCCTGCGGGCAGATCCAGGGTGTAAGCACCGTCGCTTGAGGATATGGCAGCGAGTACAGGCGCATTTGGAACGGTTTCGAGTTGCGCCGTGATGCGAACACCGGCGATGCCGGCTCCGTTGGGATCAAACAGCGTGCCTGAAAGATGCGCGTCCGGTGAGCTGGCTTGTGCTGAAGATGACAAGGGAATTGCGACGGCAAGAAAGGTGAAAAAGCTTGCACGAAGAGAGATTGTTTTCATTTTTGTCCTCCGCTCCGCACGCGTGGGAGCTTGAAGGTTGGCCCTGCGCTTGATCGCGCGGGCTGCGAACTTCGCCGGTCTCCTGGCTTGGCGGGGAGTGCGGCCCGGTTTGCGGGCCTGTGCGTGGCCTTCCCGCGACGCCGCCTGAACAGCAAGCGCTTCGCCGCAGTGACCTGCGCAGTGTGGTTCCGCCGTACAGTCGCGCGTCGGCGACGGCTTTCTTGTTGTTTGCCTCTCGATTGAGGTCGAGGGCGGCACAAGCGCAACCAGAATGAGGTTGCCCGTCTTCCCGAGCACGAAGTTCGCGGTGATTGTGAGGGGCTTGGGCCCGCTGTGGATGATGGTGTGCCGCGAGCAAATCCGCAGCGCCGGGGTTAACGAGAAAAATTCCTACGACGTTGGCAGCAAATTCACACGGGGGCGGCCGTTCGAGCCTTGCTCGACGGTGAGCGGCGTGTGAAAAACCTGTTCCAGCAAATCGCGTTGATAGACGCTCGCGGGAGAACCTACGCGCAAACTCTTGCCTTTTTGCAACAGCACGACCTGATCGGCGTATTCCGCGGCGAGGTTGAGCTCGTGGGTAACGACCACAACGGTGTAGCGGTTTTCCGCGGCGAGACGGCGCAGTGTGGCGAGGAGATCGACCTGAGCGCCGATGTCGAGGTGCAGCGTGGGCTCATCGAGCAGGAGAAGCAGCGGCTGCTGGCATAGAGCTCGAGCGAGAATGACGCGCTGCCTTTCGCCGCCGGAGATCTCATTCATCCAGCGATCGCTGAGATGATCAGCGCTTACTTGCGCTAGAGCGTTGCGCGCGATCAGGACATCATCTTCATTTTCAAAGCGTAGGTGCCGGCCGTAGGGATGGCGGCCTTGCAGGACGAACTCCCAGGCACGCGCAGGGAAGAGGAGCGGAGTCTCTTGCTGGACCATGGCGATGCGTTGCGCGCGGGCTCGCGGCGCGAGCGTGTGGGTGACAAAGCCGTTCAACAGGACGCGGCCGGAAAGGGGCGCGAGCGCGCCGGCGATTAACTTGAGGAGAGTGGACTTGCCACTGGCATTGGGGCCCAGGATGGCGACTATTTCACCGGGACGAGCTTGGAAGCTGTTGGCTTCCAAGGTGAAGAGCGGGGCTTGCGAGGGATTGGCGGAGTAGGCGTAGCTGACCTGCTCGACACTGAGCCGGACTTCGCTGCCTGGGCGAGGAGCGTCGCCGAGGTTCGGCCATGACGAGTGCGCAGGGCTGCTCATGCCGAGCCTCGACGTAAGAGATAGATGAAGAGCGGGGCGCCGGCGAGCGCGGTCATTGCCCCCACGGGAAGCTCCGAGGGTGCGACTACGGTACGCGCCAGCGTGTCTGCGAGGACCAGCGCGATGGCGCCACCAAATGCTGCGGTGGGCAGCAGAGTGCGATGGTCAGAGCCAAAGAGCAAACGCATGACGTGCGGGACGAGAAGGCCTACATAGCCGATAGCGCCGCTGACAGAAACGGCGAGGCCGGTGAGAATCGATGCGGCGATGTAGACCACGAGACGGACGCGGCGAACATCGACGCCGAGGTGCATGGCTTCTTTTTCTCCGGCGAGGAGCAGATTCAAATCGGAGGCAGTGGTGTAGATGGCGCCCGCGGCGGCGAAAAAGCCAACTCCCAGGACCCAGCGCAGACTTGCCTGCAAGGGACTGGAAAGGTCGCCCATGAGCCAGAAAGCCATGCCGCGGAAATCGCGGCCGCTGAGGGTAGTCATCAGGAACATGATGATGGCGGATAGGAAGGAAGCACTGATGATGCCGGCGAGGAGCAGAGTGGCGCTGTCGATTTGCCCCTGGCGGCGGCCGAGGAAATAGACGGCGGCGATGGTAGCTGCGGCGCCGAGGAATGCACCAAAAGGAGTGAAGAGCGCGGCGAGCCACACCGGAAGCGCGAGATGAGGCTCGGCGATGAGCGCAAGGATGGCTCCGAGGGCAGCGCCACTGGACACGCCAAGCACGTAAGGGTCGGCGAGCGGATTACGTAGCAGCGCCTGGAAGCTGGTGCCGGCCACGGAGAGAGACGCACCAACGACAATCGCGAGGAGAATGCGCGGCAAGCGAATCTCAATGACGATCATCCCATAATCGCTGGAGAGGGCCTTGGTCTGGTGGAGCAAAACGCTAATCAGGTCACGTCCGAGGCCATAGAGGGAAACAGGAACGGCGCCAAGCTTGAGTGCGACCACAACGACAACAAAAAGGATGGCGGCCAACAGGCTGCACTGAAGGAAGAGGCGTTGCAGCGTCAGAGGGCGCATGCTTGCTCCTTCAAGATCTCTGCGTTAAATGTTGACGCAAAGGATGCGCGACGCGGCGGCGAGCTCGGTGCCGGTGGATTTACCTGCTCTTTATAGTTCTGCGGCTTTTCGACAAAGGCCTCAGGGTGCAGTTGCCGCGCGAGGTCTTCAACGGCGCGGACGAGGCGCGGAGCGGGACGGTTGATGGCATCGCCGATCGTGGCGTAGCGACGATTGCGCACAGCATTGAGAAGACGCCAGCCGGGAAGATCAGCAAGGGCATCAGCACCATGCGGCGCAGCGCCGAAATGGGATTCCACAAAAATGAGAAATTCCGGCTGAAGATGGACGACTTCCTCGAGGTTGACCTGCGGCCAGTTCTGCGACGAATCGATGACAGAGACGGCGCCTGCGTGGCGCAGTGCGTCTGTGATGAAAGTGTCTTTGCCTATGGAGATGAGCGGCTCGGTCCAAACGATAAAGAGAACGCGGCGGGGAGGGAGCGAAGAGAGGCGGTCCTGGAGGGCCGCTAATTGGCGCTCGAGATCGGCGGCGAGCGCGGTTCCGGTTTCCGGGACGCCGAGCAGGTCGGCAAGACGAGCGACTGAGGTAATGATGGCGTCGACCGTATGAGGATCGGTGGCGTACGAAGGGATTCCGATGTCTGCGAGGGCCTGGACAGTTTCGAGGCGGTTCAGATTTTTGGTGACCAGCACGAGGTCGGGGTGGAGTGCGGCGATGGCTTCGAGGCTGGGATTAACGGCGCCGCCAACTTTGGTTTTTTGCTGCGCCGCCGCCGGGAAATCGCAGTAGTCGGTGTCGCCGACCAGGCGGTCCTGCAGGCCCAGAGCGTAGACCGTCTCGGTAAGGTTGGGCGCGAGGGAGACGATACGGTGGATGGACTGCGGGACACGGATCGTACGGCCGACTTCGTCAGTGATTTGCCGATAAGTGGTAGGCGTTTGGAGCGGCGAGGCGGTTGCTTGCGCAGCACGAATTGCAGCGTCGCAAAACAAGAAGACGACCGCGGCCGCAGCGACACGTCTTAGCTTCGAGTGAATGAACATTCGCAACACGAGTCCCCGTTTGCGAGAAGTGCCCTCCAACGAAAAAGCCCCATGCGAGCAGCGATGGGGCTCAAAGACGGCACCTCTTCTCGCGAAAGGCGCAATCCCCGCGGCATGGGAGGGTAGCCTGGCTTACGGCTTTTCAGCCGATTACAGTGGCGGGACCGCGGCCGATTTGCACGGCCTTCCCCGCTTCCCTTGCCCGCAAAATAGAACCATGAGTGTATGCCGCACGACAGGCGGAGTCAATTGAGCTGCTCGGACGTCCGTCGTTTGAGGACGCATCAGCGATTTTTCCAGTTGGGCTTACGCTTTTCGACGAGTGCGCGAAGGCCTTCTTGAGAGTCCTCGAGGCGATAGAGTTCGTTGAGGAAGATATTCATCGATTTCTTCAGCCCTTCGCGGAGGGAAAGTCCCATACCTCCGAGGATGGCCCTTTTGGCCATGGCGAGAACGGGGCCGGAGTGTGCGGTGATGCGCGTCACAAGCTCGTTGACGGTGGCTTCGAGCTTGGCTTCGGGGACCAGACGGGTAACCAGGCCGAGTTCGAGCGCACGTTCGGCGGTAATGGCTTCACCAGTCAAAATGATTTCGAGAGCGCGCTTTGGTCCGACCAGGAATGGCAGGATCGTGGAGGCGAGAGGAGGGAACACGCCGATGGTGATTTCCGGCTGCGCGAAGCGGGCTTTCGGCGTGGCGATGACGAGATCGCCGAAAGCGGCCAGCTCGGCGCCGCCGCCAATGGCCGGGCCGTTTACAACGCAGAGGACGGGCTTGCTGACCTCCAGCATTCCCGCGAATGCGGCGTGAAACGCATCCAGCATCTGGTAGACGCGTTGCGTAGTGTATTCGCCGATATCCACGCCGCCGCTGAAGACTTTGCATGCGGAATCGAGCGCGATGAGCTTGACGTCATCGCGCTCGCCGGCGAAAACAATACCATCGGCAATTTCGCGGAGCATGGCCTCGTTGAGGAGGTTGTGATCCGGACGATTGAGAGTGAGCCGAGCGACGCTCTCGTCGATGCGAAATTTTACGAACTCAAAATCTTCTGGTTTGCGACGTACCGCTCCGGTTGTGAATTGTTCCGTGCTAACCGTCTCAACCATACTGTGGCCTCCTGAACCGTTCGGCGCATTAAGAGCGGCGGAAAATTGGGCAAAATCGATGCTAGCACAGGGTTAGTGCCTTGCTTTTGGCGTGAGCGGCGGGCGTGCGCAAACAGTTTGCGGATGAACCGGGGATGGCACGCGGCGGTGTAATCGATTGAGCACGCTTTGCGGGAGCATCGATAAGTCATGCGAACATCAGAAGCGCTAAATATGGCCGACATCAGAACAGATGCCGCGTTTGCGGTTCGCTTGGTTGGCGCGGTTGACGTAGAGGGATTTCCGCCGGAGCGGGCTTGGGAAACGGCTCCGCCCGTTTGCTTTAGCGCCGACTGGCAAGGCAAGAACGCGGACAGGCACAGGGAAACGCAGGTGCGGCTGCTGTGGAATGCGGAGTTTTTGTTTTTGCGATTTGACGCTTGGTACAGGAGCATTACCGTTTTTGCGGATGCGGAGCCCTCCGGGAGACGGGACGCGCTTTGGGATCGCGACGTTTGCGAAGCTTTTCTTCAGCCGCCGTGCTCGGATTCGCGCTGTTACAAGGAAATTGAGGTGGCGCCAAATGGATTCTGGATTGATCTCAAGATTGCTCCAGGAGAAAAACGCGATTTACAGGGCGGCTTGCGGCGACGGGTGCATATCGATGAACACAAGAAGCAGTGGTATGCGGTGCTGGCGCTGCCCATGAAGAGCTTCGTTGAGCATTTCGAGATGTCCGGTGTGTGGGGAGTGAATTTTTTCCGAGTGGAAGGGGCTGCGGAGCCGCGTTTTTATTCGGCGTGGCGACCGACAAATACGCCGACGCCAAATTTTCATGTGCCGGAAGCGTTTGGGGCGCTGGTGTTCACGGAAGCAGCCAGCAAAATCCGGGGCTAGCGAAGGACATCCTTTTTTCTTATCCTTTCGATGTGCCACTCATCGACGTGCCACGCGCGCTGCGATTCCGATTGTTGGTGCTGTTTAGTTTATTCGGCGTTCTGGCCGGTTGCTTTGCCGCAGATGTTCTAGTAGCGCGGCCTCGGCAGGCTACAGACTCTCCAGACAATTCTCCGGTCGTGACCAAGGTTGAGCCGCCGAATTGGTGGCTGCGGCTGACGCCGGAGCTCATGGTGCTGCTAAGTGGACGTCATCTGGAAGCGACCGGAGTTGCCTGCAATCTTCCGAATCTGGTGGTGGAACGCACGCAGGCGACTGCGGGCGGGAGTTACCTTTTCGTGTGGTTGAAATTCGGAGCGGAGATGAGATCGGGAACGGCGGTCTGCCGCATCAGCACACCGACGGGCACGACCTCGTTCGAACTGCCACTCGCGGCACGCGACCAAACGATTCACAAGTTTCAAGGACTCACGGCGGCAGACGTCATTTACCTGATCATGCCGGACCGTTTTGCCAATGGCGACCCGGCGAATGACCAGCCTGCGGAAGCACCGGGATCGCATGATCGTTCGAAGGCGCGCGCTTATCATGGCGGCGATTTGCGCGGGATTCGCGAGCACCTGGATTATTTGAAGGATTTGGGCGTCACAACACTGTGGCTGACGCCAATCGTCAAGAACGGCGCGACTGAGGATTACCACGGTTACGGCGCGGTAGATCAGTATGCGGTTGAGCCGCACCTGGGCAATTTGCGGGAGTACCAAGAACTTGTATCAGCAGCGCATCAGCAGCGCATGAAGGTTTTATTCGACATTGTCCCAAACCATGTCGGGCCAAAGCACCCGTGGGCTGCCAAGCCGCCACTGCCGGACTGGTTTCACGGAACAGTGCAGCGCCACATGAATGCTTCCGCGGCGGTGAGCGGAGTTTTCTACGGCGAAGCGGAAAACCATGGCCACGATTTGTTTGAAGCCATCGTCGATCCGCACGCGCCGCCGCGGCTTTCGAGGAACCTGACGGAAGGATGGTTCGTGGACCTACTTCCGGACATGAACACGGAAAATCCGGTAGTCGCGCACTATTTGCTGCAGAACGCGATCTGGTGGACGGAATCGTCGGGTTTAGACGGATTCCGCGTCGACACGTTTCCGCATGTCTCGCGGCAATTCTGGTCGCGCTGGCACGCAGGTTTGCGGAGGATTTATCCGCGTTTGACCACGATCGGCGAGGTGTTTCATCCGGATGCGCGCGTGACCTCGTTCTTTGCCGGCGGGCAGAAGCGATACGACGGAATCGACAGCGGAGTGAGCACGCTTTTCGATTATCCGATGTACTTTGTGCTGCGCGACGTCCTGCTTAAGGGCGCGCCCGTTGGACGCATCGTAGATGTGCTGCGGCACGATGCGCTTTATCCCCGACCGGATGAGCTAGTCGCCTTTTTTGGAAATCACGACGTCACGCGGTTTGCGAACGACAAAGGAAGCTCCGCGGCGAAGCTGAAGCTGGCATTTGGATTGACGCTCACGCTGCGCGGGATTCCGCAGCTTTATTACGGCGATGAAATTGGCATGGCGGGTGGAGGCGATCCGGACAATCGGCGGGATTTTCCGGGCGGGTGGCGTGAGGATGTGCGGAATGCGTTCACGGAGCCTGGCAGAACGCCTAAACAGCAAGAAATTTTCGCTTACATGCAGACGCTGTTGCGTTTGCGTGGCGAGCACGAGGCGCTGCGCGGCGGGCGTTTGTGGCATCTCTTTTCAGATGAGGGAGCGTACGTATTCCTCCGCGAAACGGACGAGGAGCGCTTGCTGATCGTTTTCAATAATGCAGGGCAGGCTCGCGAGCTCCAGATTCCGGTGAACGATACGCGTGCGCAAGGTGCGGCGAGAGTATCGCGATTGTTTGGGGACGCGGCGGCGGAGATCGCTGGAAAGGAAGTTCATGCCCGCGCGCCCGGGCAGTCGATATCGATTTTCGTGTTGAATTAAGAATTAAAAGTTTAGTTGTAGTGCCCAGTCTTTCATGGCTTCCGGCACGCTGATGGTGACCGAACGCGCGCCGGCGTCGTAATGCCATTCGTTGATGGCGTGGTCGCCGATGCGGATTTCTTTTGGTTCCGCGGCGACGCCGAAGACGGTCACGTTGGCGCTGGTCCACCAGGGCTGAAAGACCCCGTTCGTGGTGCTGCTCCTGACAGAGATGGAGTTGGGCGACACTTCGCAGGAATACTTCACGCGGAAGAATTCGCCTTTTTGGTAGGCGAACGTGTGGCCGTCGTCTTGATACAGCGAGCCGTGGCAATCAGTCCCTGAATAAACTTTTAATTCCAGCGGCCCGCTCGATCTTTCGCCGGTATTTTGCACGACGGGCTGCGTGGGAATAATCGCGCCGGCACGAACGTAGAGAGGCATTTCGTCGAGCGCCGGACGCAGGGTGATTTTGTTTTTGCTCGCGAACTTCTGCGAGGTCCAGAAATCGTACCAGTCGCCGGGCGGGAGTTGCACTTCTTCCGGGTCGACCATCTCGGTGGTGACCGGTGCGACGAACAGGTCGCTGCCAAAAAGAAAATCCCGATTGTTGCCGTAGAAATCTTCAGCTTGCGGATAGTCGAGAAAAACGGGACGCATGAACGGAAGTCCAGTGTGCGTGCTGTCCTCGACGGCGGTGTAAATGTAAGGGAGCAATTGGTAGCGCAGCTCCACGTAGCGGCGGCGGATGGCTTCGTGCCGCGGGCCATGCACCCAGGGCTCCTGGTCGGCGGTGCCCTTTGCGGTGTGATCGCGGTAAATGGGATTTAGCGCGCCTACCTCGAACCAGCGAGTAAGGAGATCGGCAGGCGGCGAGCCGGCAAATCCGCCGATGTCGTCGCCAACCATGGTGTAGCCGCAAAGTCCCAGGCTGAGCAGCATGGGCGTGCTCATATTAAGATGATTCCAGGTGCTGCTGTTGTCGCCGGTCCAAGTGGCGGCGTAGCGCTGCGTGCCGGGGTAAGCGGCACGCGTCAGCACAAACGGTCGCTCATCGTTTCGTAGTTTGCGTAGGCCATCGTAGGTGGCGCGGACGTTTTCCATTCCATACACGTTATGGATGGTGCGGTGATCGAGAGTCGTGCCGTCATCGAGGCGGTGTACGGTTTCGAGCGGCATGGTCTTATCGGCGCGCTCGAAGAGCGCGGGCTCGTTCATGTCGTTCCAAAAACCGGCTACGCCCATGCCGACGAAGTCTTTGTAGAGGGTGCCCCACCAGTCACGCACTCGCGTTAGCGTGAAGTCGGGGAATACGCTTTCGCCGGGCCAGACGATGCCGACAAAGATGGAGCCGTCGGGATTTTTTACGAAGACATCGTTCTTGATGCCGGAGTCGTATGGAAAGTAGCCGTGGCCGGGATCTTTTCTGATGTGCAGGTCGGTGATGGTGACGAGGCGAAAGCCTTGTGCGCGCAGGTCGGCGACCATCTGTTCGAAGTGCGGGAAATACTCGCGGTTGATGGTGAAGGGAGCGTTGCCTTGCTGATAGTCGATGTCGAGATAGATGACATCGGCGGGAATTCTCTTTTCGCGCAGCGTGGCGGCAATCTCGCGCACGCGCGCCTCGGGATAGTAGCTGTAGCGGCTCTGCTGATAGCCAAGGCTCCAGAGCGGCGGCAGGGGTGAGCGGCCGACCAGCGCGGTGTATTCCTGGACGACTTTTTTGGGTTCAGGACCGGCGAAGAAATAGTAGTTGAGCTCGCCACCTTCGGCGCCGAAGGAAAAATAATCTGGCGATTCCTTGCCGAAATCGAAGCTGCTGCGGTAGGTGTTGTCGAAGAACACGCCCCAGGCGGTGCCTTTGCGCAGGCCCATGAAGAAAGTGATGGCTTTATACATGGGATCGGTGGACTCGCCCCAGCCGAAAACGTCACTGTTCCACATGGTGAAGGCGCGGTTGCGACGATTCATGGGACCTGTTTTGTCACCAAGGCCGTAATAGTTTTCGTCGGCGGGCATCTTCTTCCAGACGCGGATGCGCTGCCCGTCCCACGCCATCGGAAGGCGCTGCTCGTCGGCGAGGAGCACATTTCCGGCCGCATCGGCGAAGCGGATGAGCAGCGGCGATTTCTGAATGAGCACCGTGGTATTCCCAGCGGTCATCTTTAGCTCGTTCTTTGTGTCTTCCATTTTCACTGCTGGGGATTGCGGTGCTGCAACAACAGCCCATGAGGAATCCTTCGGGAAATTGCCCTGAGGCGCCACACGCACGCGCACGGTGGCGTCGTTGAATGCGGTGATGCGCACTTTGGAGCGGCCGGCGGTTAACTCCACGCCATCCTTCAGCTTTTCCACTCGCTGCACTGGGCCGAGATGCTGCCAGCCCTGCGCGGAGGCGCATATGACGCCCAATGCAAACGCAAACAAAGCTAGCGCGGAGCGTCTTGCAAGAACAAGCATGAAATTTCTCCCCGTATGTGCTCCGAGATGACGATATCTGAAGGGAACTCGATCGTATAGCAAATGTGAGTTCCTTAAGCCGCCAACCACGATTCGAACAACGCGGAAGCTTTGGCGCCCTCAATGCGGCGGCGTACGGCGTCCATCGCGCGGCAGCGCACGGTGGCGTTGCCGTAGAAGCCAAGCCAATACGGAACATGCAATTCGAGAGGTTCATGCGCTATTTCCAATTTCAGATGGCGCACTTTAAAGAAGCCTTGCTGAAAAATGGCGCGCAAAACCTTCTGGCGGAGCAAGGCCTCGGCGCAAGGATGCTGCAGCAAAGGCGCGACGCGATTTCGCGTGTGGATGCTGACGAGTTCACCGGCGGCGGGCACGTGAGGAAATGTGAAGAGGTCCAGGGAACCGCTCACGGCATCTATGGCGAAAAGGGTAGTATGCGCGGCGCGGCCCATGTTGTAGTGCACGCGATAGAGCCAGTATGGGACGTAAACGTCAGCGATTCGCCGCAACGGGCCGCTGCGTATCCTCCAGTAAAGAGTGGAAAGCCCGGCGGCGGAAAACGTGCGCAGCGCTTCTTGCTGTGTGACGTTCGGCTTCAGAGTCTGGATGTAGGTTGCGCCCATGGACTTTGCGTCGGTGCCCAGCTCCAGTCCTAGCGGAAGTAAATCCACAGGCTGATTACTGTGGCCACGAGCAAGAGGCTGAAGACGACGTTGAGGCGGCGCTCCAAAGGAGTCTCACGCGCGGGCTTGCGCACTGGCGTGCCGACGGCAACGGCCTCCATTTTGTCGTCAACGGTGGCGAACGTGAGTCCAGCCAGGCGCTTGCGATCGGGAGCGGGGGTCATCAGGCTCACTCCAATGAGCACGCCAGAACAGACCACGAACATGAAAATTGCGTAATGCAAGAAGTTCATGTCAATCAGCCAGCGGACAGCCGGCGACTGGAAGTGGCTGCCGCCGGCGCGGTCGGCAAGCTCAAGAACGAAACGTGTAGCGCCCAGTACAAATCCCGTCAGAAGCGCGGTGATGGAGCCCGCACCGTTGAGCCTGGGCCAGAGGATTCCGAGAATGAAGCATGCAGTAATCGGCGGACTGATATAGGCCTGAACGCTTTGCAGATAAATGTACAGCTGGCTGCTGATGTACTTAATGAAAGGAACCCAGAGGAGGCCGAGGAGAACCATGACGGCGGTGGCGACGCGGCCGAAATTGACGAGCTGCCCTTCGGACGCTTGCGGACGAATCTTTTTGTAGAAATCCAGCGTGACAAGCGTGGAAGCGGAATTGAAGACCGAGCTCATGGCGCCCATTACTGCGGCGAGTAATGCGGCCATCACCAGGCCGACGAGGCCGACCGGAAGGAGGTTGAGGACGAGGGTTGGATAGGCGAAGTCCGGTTTTTTGACTTGGTCGGGAAAAAGTGCGAAGGCCATGATACCCGGCAGGACGAGCATGAAGACAGGCAGGATTTTCAGAAAGCCGGCGAAAATCGTTCCTGCTTTGGCGTGGCCTTCGTCGCGTGCGGAGAGCACGCGTTGCACGATGACCTGGTCAGTACACCAATACCAGATGCCAAGAATGGGCGCGCCGAAAAAGATACCGGTCCACGGAAAGTTCGGATCGGAAATAGGTTTGATCATGTGGAAATAGTCCGGCGGCACCATGGTGCGGAGATGTTCGAGGCCGCCGACGCGTCCCAGGCCGATGACCGTAAGTGCGACCGCGCCGGTGATCAAGATCAGAGTCTGAACGGTGTCGGTATAAATGACCGCGGCTAAACCGCCGGCGACAGTGTAAATACCAGTGGCAATGACCAGAACCACTGCGGTCTTCCACAGTGGCCAACCAGCTACGCGTTCAAGGACCACGCTGGCGGCGTAGAGTTGCACGGAGATTTTGGTGAAGATGTACGCGATGATGGAGATTGCCGCCAGATATACGGCAGACTGTCGATTGAAACGACGCTCCAGGAATTCGGGCATCGTAAAGACGTTGCTGCGCAGGTAGAAAGGCACGAAAACCCAGCCGAGGATCAGCAAAATCAAACAGGCCAGCCATTCGAAATGGCCGACGGCCAGTCCGGAAGATGCGCCTGTCCCAGACAGACCGATGAAGTGCTCAGTGGAGATATTGGATACGAACAAAGATGCGCCGATGAAGAACCAACTGACGTCGCGGCCCGCAAGGAAATAGTCTTCGGAAGTGCGTTCCTTCCGAGCAAAGTACAAGCCGATGCCAAACACGATAGCGAAATAGACGCCGATGATGACGAGATCTATCGTTGCCAGGTTGCGGTGCGCAACCGCGACCTCAGACGCATACAGCATCTACACCTCCTCTAGCTTGCCACTCCACTTGGCATGCGCCGAGTCTCAATGCCGCCTTGAGCGAGCGGCGCGGGAGAACCGGTCCCCTTGAGTTGGGAAATCTTCCGAAAGCTGACGCGCGCGAAGTCTATAACACTGAGGGTGCAGGCTCAATGGGCAGGGTGAAGGCAGGTTGGGGTGCGACCAATTTGCAGCCGGCGACAATTCCATGTACAAAGATGACGGAGGAAAAATGACCAAGCTATGTGTTTCGGCGATGCTTTGCCTGCTCTTCTGCGCTGCGGTAGTTATTGGCGGCGAGAAAAGTGTTTTCGACTACACACTGAGCGCAATCGACGGCCAGCCTGCGCCGCTCTCCGCGTACAAAGGCAAAGTGGTGATGCTGGTGAACGTCGCCAGCCGCTGCGGCTTCACACCACAATACACGGCGCTCGAAGCGATTTATGAGAAGTACAAGGATAGCGGCCTTGTGATCATCGGCATCCCTGCGAACAATTTTGGCGCGCAGGAGCCGGGAACGAATCACGAAATTAAGACCTTCTGCAAGTCGAAATACAACGTGACCTTTCCGATGATGTCCAAGGTTTCCGTGAAGGGCGACGACAAAACTCCGCTCTATCAGTACCTGACGGACAAGTCTGCGAATCCGAAGACTGGCGGCGACATTCAGTGGAACTTCACGAAGTTCCTAGTCGGGCCGGACGGTCAGATCATCACGCGCTTCGAGCCTGCCGTGACTCCCGACTCGCCGGAGGTCACTGGAGCGATTGAAAAAGCGCTGGCCTCGCTGAAGCACTAACGCACCGCTCCTACGATTCTGAGTGTTTCGCAGCCTTCGTGGCGCAGCAATGGTTGCTGCGCCACAATCGTTTAGGCCATCATTTCCTGATGTCGATCCTCTCTCTCCAGAACGTCACCAAGGACTACGATCCGCATTCTGCGGGGACGTTCGTGGATGCCCGCGGCGAAACCACGCATCTCCGCAGGGACGAATTCACGCTGGAACCTGAGGGCTCTACGTGGGCGAGTCCAGCCACGCGTGCGGTCTATCCGGTGCGCTGGAGAATTTCCGTCCCAAAGTTCGCCATTGCACTAGAATGCTCAACCTTATTGCCTTCGCAGGAACTCGCGTCCTCGGCAGGATTCGTGCCTACCTATTGGGAAGGCGCCATAGTCTTGGCTGGACTTAAAGGCGGGTCGCCAATCGCCGGCGTCGGATATTTGGAAATGACCGGATATGACCGCCCGGTCGAAGCGCTGCGATAAGAAAGCTCTCGTCCCCGCCAAACTAAATGAAAGAGCCGGAACGGCGATCATGCCCCGGCTCTCGAATGCAAATGCAGTTCGTCTTTCCTTCGTCGCGCTTATTTGCCTATTGTCCCGCGCTGCGGATTTTTTCCCGGGTGGTAGGTTCCTCTGTGCCGTACGTGCGCGAAAACTCGTCTACCTGGCGTTCCGCCTCTTCCTTGGCAATGCCGTAGCGCTCTTGGATCTTGCCCACAAGTTGATCGCGCTTCCCGCGAATCAGCTGAAGGTCATCTTCGGTCAGCTTGGCCCACTTCTCCTTGATCTTTCCGACCGCTTGCTTCCACTTGCCTTCGATTTGGTCCCAGTTCATGGAAACCTCCTGTTCGATAGTCCGCACTCAGGGAAACATGGAGCAGCCGAAGATGGAATACGGCCGAGCATGGAGGAGGCCTTAGATGGCTCCCCGGATACGATGTTTTTTGTCCTACCGACAGGGAAATGAGATTAAGCTTCGATGATGTTGTTGCGAACGGCGTAGCGCACCAATTCGCTGACCGAATGGCAATCAAGTCGCCGCATGATATTGGCACGGTGCGTTTCCGCAGTCTTCACGCTCAAACCTAACTGGACTGCCACTTCCTTGCTGCTCTTGCCCTCCGCAAGCAGTTGCACAATCTCCCTCTGACGCGGAGTGAGTCGCGTTTTCGGAGACTCAACTGGCGGCTTCTCCTTTTTCGGCCCTTGGTCCAGGTAGCCATCGAGTACCATCTGCGCCACCTTGGCCGTGAAAAATGTTTTGTTGCTGCGCACTGCGTTTATCGCCGTCACCAAATCGCGGCTCGCGTCGGTCTTTAGCACATACCCGCGCGCGCCCGCGTCCAGCACGTCTCTAATCAGGGGATCGGATTCGTGCATGGTCAGGATGAGGATCTTTGCACGCGAATCATTTTTGAGCATTTGGCGCGTAGCCTCTAGCCCGTTTAGCGAAGGCATACCGATATCGAGGACCGTGATGTCCGGCTTCAATTCTTTCGCTTTTTCCACCGCTTCGCGGCCATCACTGGCTTCGGCGGCGACCTGCCAGCCGGGCTGCGCTTCCAGAAGTGAGCGCAGCCCCTTGCGCACAATCTCGTGGTCGTCCGCTAACAATAATCGCAAAGATTCCATGATTACCTCCGGGGCAGTGGTCGTGATTTGTGCAGCGGTTGAGTTTGTTCCTTAGCGCTTTACGTTCTTTTACACACTTCGAATAACGCGTTAGCGGGAGCATTCTTTCAGCCATTCGCAACCGCTCAGGCTAAAATTCGCCAAATTCCTGCAATCTATACATTTACAAGATGGGGAGGTTCTAGTACGGCCTTCAGACCCCGAGGCATCGCTGAAGTTTTTACATTTTGACACCTCGCGGCATGCAGTCTTTACCGCATGGAAGTTCAGCGCGAGGAGGGGTCCGCATCAAACAGAGCCAACCAATTCTGGCTCCCGTGCCTACACGATGCTTTGACGGTGGCTAGGGTGTACTCCGTATGGAGTGAGGCCCAACCTTTGTGCGATTCTTAGCGCAGAATCGTGGCCCAAGCACGTATTGCAAGGGACCATTCCACAGCCCGATTCCGATATTGGGCACTTCCATCCAACGGCAGAAGCGTACAGGAGGGCACATGCTGCGCTGGGCACTTGGATTTTTTATCGTCGCGCTGATCGCTGCTTTGTTGGGATTCACGGGAATCTCGGTGGCCGCGGCGGGAATCGCCCAGATTCTTTCTTATCTCTTCCTCATTTTATTTCTAGTAACATTGATGGGTCATTTGCTTCGCAGGTCTTAGCGGAAAAAATTCATGAAAATTATTGGCATTGCGTTGGTAGTGATTGGAATTCTCGCGTTGGCCTATCAAGGCATCACCTACACGACGCACAAGAAGGTCTTGGATATCGGGCCGATCCAAGCCACCAAAGAAGAGCACAACACGATTCCTATACCGCCCATTCTCGGCGTCCTGGCATTGATCGGCGGCGTGGTCATTCTCGCGTCCGATCGCCGTACTCCCTAGCCGTGCCTTTCAGATCCTAGTCATGGTCGATTTCAAAAGGAGGCAGTTCTGATGAATAAGAAGCGATTGGCAGTGCTGATAGCCGGAGTGCTGGCGCTGATCCCCTTGTCGTGCTCGATTTCCTCGGCGAAGGACAAAGATGAAAAAGAAATCGACCGAATACAAAATGCCGCAACGGTACTGAAAGAGATTCTCGATATTCCGGATGACATCCCACAGGATTTGCTCGATAAAGCGCGCTGCGTAATAGTGTTCCCGTCCGTCGTTAAGGCCGCTTTCATTGTTGGCGGCAGCTACGGACGCGGCGTAATGGTCTGCCGCACCGGTAAAGACTTCACAGGCCCATGGGGCGCACCCGCGATGATGGCCCTGGAAGGCGGGAGTGTTGGCTTCCAAATCGGCGGCCAGGCTACTGACTTCGTTATTTTGGTGATGAATGCTCGCGGGGCCGACAGCCTGCTCCACAGCAAAGTGAAGCTTGGCGCTGATGCCTCAATCGCCGCCGGTCCAAAGGGCCGCGATGCGCAAGCTGCCACAGACGTAACGTTCCGCGCCGAAATGCTGAGCTACTCCCGTTCGCGCGGCGTATTTGCCGGAGTTTCGCTGGAAGGCTCTACGATTCGCCCGGATGAGGACGCCAACCGTCGCCTCTACGGGCGGGATGTGAATGCGCAGCAGATCATTAAGGAGTCGAGGGTGGAAGCTCCTGCCGCGGCACGCGAACTGATCGCAATTTTGCAGAAGGCTTCACCACATTTGAAGGCGTAACTTCGGAGCGGTTCTGGATTAGCAAAGGGCGGAGAGGGATCTCCGCCCTAATTTTTTGTGTAGCCCTGAAAATACTCCTGGCTCTAGTCCGTATGTTGCAGACTGACCTCGGTGGCCGAACCCGCCACAGGTTTGTCGACATTTCCAGATAGTGTCTGCCAACCGCGTCGCGAGAGACTCCAGTAGATCAGATAGCCTGCTATCGCGGCGCAAGCCAATAAGACGAATCCAGCAAGCCATGCTTGCAGCACTAATTCGCCGATGCCGAACATGGTGCAGTACACCAAGGTGCAGCCCATCACCCAATCAAATGTATTCGCCGCAAAATCGCGAACCGGCGCGATTTCTGGCGCGAGCGTGGCAATGCGCTTCCAGCCGTGGATTGTCGGCCGTACGCGCCGGTAGAATTTCACTAAGCGCTCATCGCTCTCCGGCTGTGTAAGAAGTGTGGTAACCAACCAGACGGCGGTGGTGATCACGGTGGTGATCATGGTGCTCTTGGCGAATACCACCGAACTGTTCCCCGAAAAGTGCACCCACTGCAGTGACATCGAGACGATGAACGCCGCAATCATCGAAGAAATTTCACTCCACGCATTGATCCGCCACCAGTACCAGCGCAGCAGCAACACTCCGCCCGTTCCGGCGCCCATGCCCAGCAAAAGCTGCCAGGCAGATTGAATTGAGCTGATGTGCGCCGCCGTGTAGCCGCTCAAAACGACCAGAAACACGATAAATAGCTTGCTCGCCAGGACATAGTGCTTCTCGCTGCCTTTACGCACCACAAAGCGGCGGTAGAAATCGTTGATGAGGTAAGACGTGCCCCAGTTGAGCTGCGTGCCAACGGTAGACATAAATGCCGCGAGAAATGCCGCCACCATCAAGCCGCGCAATGCCGGCGGCAGGAAGTCCCGCAACACCATCACGTAGCCCTTTTCCGGCTCAGCGGCAAACTCCGCGCTGGGATGTAATCCTCCTATGGGCGAATACACAGCTACGGCGACAAGGCCGGTGACAATCCACGGCCAGGAACGCATCGCGTAGTGCGCGATGTTGAACCACAACGTGGCGCCGAGCGAATTTTTCTCGTCTTTCGCGCTGAACATGCGCTGCGCCACGTAGCCGCCTCCGCCGGGCTCCGCACCCGGGTACCAACTTGCCCACCACTGCATCGCTAAATACAGCACGAAGGTAATTACCGGCAGCGTCCAAATCGCATCGGTGGTCCAGCCCAAGTGAAACGAGGGAAAGAAGGAGAGCACCGAACCTGTGGGCTGGCCGCTCTGCCGCACAGCATCATTGACATGCGACAGCTGAATCTTCAGCAGAGTCATTCCACCGACCTTCGCGACCGCCACCCACGCCAGCACGATGATCATGGACATCTTCAGGATGAATTGGAACAAATCGGTGACCAGGACGCCCCAGAGTCCGCCGATGAACGTATATATGCCCGTGAACGGAACCAGTATCAGCACGCAGATGAGCAGTGCCGTGTGCGCCGGATCTCCAAGTGTGTAGTGCATCAGCACATGTCCGCCGGCGGCCACTTCCAGCACGCGGCCTTGCGCGATAGCATCGCCAAGCAACACGGTGGTGATGCTGATCATCGCCTTGATCACCCAGCCGAGAATCAGGCAATTCATCAGCGCTCCCAGATAGAGGGCGCGAAAGCCGCGCAGAAAGGCGGCGGGTTTTCCTCCATAGCGCAGCTCCACAAACTCCACATCTGTGAGGATTTCCGAGCGCCTCCAGTAACGGGCGAAGAAAAAAACGGTCATCATCCCCGAAAGGCATTGCGACCACCACAGCCAGTTCCCCGAAATTCCATTCTTCGCTACCAGTCCTGTGACCAGCAGCGGCGTGTCCGCCGCAAATGTCGTGGCCACCATGGACGTGCCCGCCAGCCACCACGACACATTTCTCCCGGAAACAAAAAACTCCTCGGTACTGCCCGAAGACCGCCTGCGGTAGTACAGGCTGATCAGCAGGTTCAGCGCCAGGTAAATTCCGATCACGATCCAATCGGTCGAGTTGAGCACCATTTTTATTCTCGCTTCGACGAGTCCGGTCCGTGTGCGAGATAGCTATATAGCTCTGCAAAGAGGTTGTCAACAAATTGCAACGGACTTAAACCGGATTAAGCGTTACACTCTACGGCTGGCGCTGCCAGCGCTCTATAACACGTCGACCGGAGATCGAATGCCGCAGAAGCAGAAAAGTGGCAATGGCATACCGGCGTACCAGCGCATTCAGGGCGCCATTCGCAAGCGCATCGAATCCGGACAGTTGCGCACGGGAGACCCTGTCGCGTCCGAACGCGACCTCGCCAAGATTCATCAGGTCAGCTTGATGACCGCCCGCCATGCGCTGGCCACTTTGGAACGCGAGGGCATCGTCGAACGCCGCCGGGGCATCGGCACGTTCGTAGCAGCCCCCAAGATTCATTTCAACAAACTGATGAGCTACACCGAGCAGATGGCCAGCCGGAGTCTCACCGCTGGATCCAAAATCTTGTTCGCGAAAATTATCCATGACGAGCAGGAGATCGCGGCCCGCCTGGCCCTGCCTACGAATACCGGCATCATCAAACTGGAACGTCTTCGACACGCGTCCGACGAGCCCTTCGCGTTGGAAACGTGCTACTTCTCTTCCGCAGAATTCCCAAATCTCCTCTCCGCTCCTCTCAATCGCGAATCTCTCTTCAAAATCCTCGAGCGTGAATACCAGGTGGAACTTGGTTACGCCGACGAAGAAGTCGACGCCACTGCCGCCGACGCTAGGACTGCCGAGCTGCTCTCTGTTCCGCGAGGCGAGCCGCTCATGCGCATACGCCAGTTGATCTACTCTACCAAGGGTAAAGCTATCACCTACGTTCTTGGCTTTTATCGCTCGGACCGCCACAAGCTCTTGATTCGGCGGTTCCGATAAACTCATTGCGCTTCCGGCGCGCTATGTGCCGTGCGCGCTTCCAAAGGCAAAAAGATGCTGCTGGTGCTGAAACCAAATTCGGAAGAGCTCGGCCGCGAAGCAGCGCGCGTTGTGGCCAATGCCGTACGCAGGAATCCTGCGCTGCGCTTGGGACTAGCCACAGGAAGCACCATGCTCGGAATGTTTCGGGAGCTCGTTCGCCTGCACCGGGAGGAGAAATTGGACTTCTCTCGCGTCGTCACATTCAACTTGGATGAATACCTGGGCCTCCCCTCGAATCATCCACAGAGTTTTCATCATTTCATGCGGCAGAATTTCCTCGCTCATGTGAACGTATCGCCCCACAACACCCACATCCCCGATGGTTCTATCAAGGGAGACTACCAACGATATTGCGCTTCTTATGAGCGATCCATTCGCGACGCTGGCGGAATTGACCTGCAGATTCTCGGCATCGGCCGCAACGGCCACATCGGATTCAACGAACCGACCTCCAGCCTCGGTTCGCGAACCCGTTTGAAAGTTCTCAGCAAAGAAACCATCGAAGACAACCGCAAGTTCTTTGCCGCCGAAGAAGATATCCCCCAGTGCGCCATCACCATGGGCATCGGCACCATTCTCGAAGCGAAGCGAATTCTCCTTCTCGCCAATGGCTCCTCCAAGGCGGCTGCCATTTCTAAGGCCATCGAGGGACCGCTGACCGCCTCTGTCACCGCTTCTGCTCTGCAGTTGCATGGCGATGTCACGTTTATTGTCGACCAGGAAGCCGGCGCCCAACTCAAGCAGCAAGAATATTACCAGCGCGTGCTAGAGATGACCGCCGTTCTTACACCCGAGCGCCTGTAGCAGCGGATTCCAGTTCGCATCCCCCTTGGGCGTTCCCTGCTGCGCTAGAATCTCTTCGCCAACCATCCTGGCCTCGGGAGCTACCTATGGCGATAAGGCTCGCTGAAAACCACTATGGCAGTTCGCGAATTCATTTGCTGCGTGTCGCCAAACAGCAGGGCCGCCACGACATCCGCGAGATAGGATTGTCGATACGCTTTGAAGGTGACTTTGAAGCTGCGCACATCAAGGGCGACAACCGCAAGATCCTCCCGGCCGACACCATGAAGAACACCGTGTACGCCCTGGCCCGCCAGCACTCCATTGAGCCCTTGGAGAATTTTGGCTTGCACCTGATCGAGCATTTCCTGACCTACAACCCCCAGGTCACACGCGTGCTTATCGAAGCGAGTGAGAACATTTGGGCCCGGCTTCCGCACGGCGGCAAGCCCCACGCTTCCGCCTTCGTGCGCGCCGGAAACGAGGAGCGCACCTCTCTCCTGCGTGGAACCCGCGAAGGCACACAGGTGCGTGCGGGCATCGAAAATTTGATCGTTCTCAAAACGACTAACTCCGCTTTTGAGGATTTCAAGAAGGATCCCTACACAACTTTGCGGGAGGAAGGCGAGAGTATCCTTTCCACGGTAATCCGTGCTGATTGGCTATACACCGACGATGAAGCGGAGTTCGGCCCGCTATGGCACGGTGTGAGACAGATGCTGCTCGAGACTTTTGCCGAGCACCATAGTCAATCGCCCCAGCACGCCCTCTACGCGATGGGCGAGGCCATCCTCAACAATTTCGAGAACATCAGCGAAATTCATCTGTCGCTGCCCAGCAAGCATTTTCATCTGGCAGACCTCGCGCCGCTCGGCATGGATAACCCCGGCGCGGTCTTCCTGCCCACGGACGAGCCCCACGCGGCGATCGAGGCCACGCTGAAGAAGAGCTAATTGCTTCGCGCATGAGTTTTGCTAGATCTTCCGACTTGCTGTCGACTCCAGAGCTTCTCTTCCGCTATTCTGACAAGACAAGCCTATGCACGATTTGAGTTACTTCCGTGAGCATCTGGATGTCTTTGCGGAGATGGCCAAGAGCCGCGGAATCGTCCTGGATCTCGACGGATTTCGCTCTCTGGATAAAGAACGGCGGGAGCTGATTACCGCAACTGAGCAACTCAAGGCCCAGCGTAACAAGGCCAGCGACGAAATTGCGCGGCTGAAAAAAGAGAAGCAAAACGCTGACGCGTTGATCGCGGAAATGAAACAGGTCTCCGAGCGCATCAAATCAGCCGACGAGCGCATCGCGCTCTTGGATGCTAAACAGCGGGAGCTGCTCCTGACGATCCCCAATGTGCCGCACGCAAGCGTCCCCGTCGGACACAGCGTGGCGGAAAACATCGAGGTGCGTCGCTGGGGAACACCGCCCAAGTTTGATTTTGCGCCGAAGCCGCACTGGGAAGTCGGTGAGCGTGCGGGAATTCTCGATCTCGCGGCAGCCACAAAAATTACGGGGGCACGCTTTGCGGTTTACAAAGGTTGGGGAGCACGGCTCGAACGCGCACTGGCAAATTTCTTTCTCGACGTGCACACCCGCGAGCACGGCTACAAAGAGATTCTTCCCCCATTCCTTGTCAATAGCGCCTCATTGCTTGCCGCCGGCCAATTGCCAAAATTTGCCGCGGACCTCTTCAAGGTCCAGGACACCGATTTCTGGCTAACACCGACCAGCGAAGTGGAGCTCCACAACCTTTATCGCGACGAAACACTTCCCGAGGACAGGTTGCCAATCAACGTGACCGCGTGGACCGCCTGCTTCCGCTCCGAAGCGGGCGCAGCCGGCAAGGACACGCGCGGAATCTTGCGTCAGCACCAGTTCCAAAAGGTCGAGCTCTTCAAGTTCACGCATCCGGAGAAGAGCTACGACGAGCATGAATCACTAACCCGAAATGCGGAAGCCTTACTCCAGAAACTTGGTCTGCACTACCGTACGATGCTTCTATGCACTGCCGACATGGGCTTTGCCTCGGCAAAAACATATGACATCGAAGTCTGGCTGCCTTCCAGCAATGAATTCCGCGAAATTTCCTCCTGCTCAAATTGCGAAGCATTTCAGGCGCGACGCGCAGGAATCCGCTTCAAGCCCAAAGGCGGTGGAAAGAGCGAGTTCGTGCACACGTTGAACGGTTCCGGCCTAGCGGTAGGGCGCACATGGATCGCCATTGTGGAAAATTATCAGCAGGCCGACGGTTCAATCGTCATTCCAGATGTGCTGCGCCCATACATGGGCACCGACCGGATCCCAGCTGTTAGTCCGTCGTAGCGAAATTTCTCGGCCTAGACCGCTCGGCGTCTTCGAAACCGGCCACTCTGTGTATGTTGCTGATACATAATGACTTACCTGGCCATCAACAGCAGCGCCTCGTCGCCAGCAAGAATCACTTTGCTGCGCAAGCTATTGAAATCAGAGGATTTCGTTTGACTCAGGCTTTTCCCCTTGCATACGATGACAGCAGGGTCGGCAAAGCTGAACGAGCTTTCTTCCCGGATTATGCGATTCTTGATTTGGCTAGTGGTACTGTGTTGGATCGTGGCAATGTTGCGCCGCGCGGTGGCTTGGATACTGCGTGGAGTCCTGAATTCGCCTACACGCCGCGAAAGTGCGCCCACTAACCAACAGCCTGCTATCACCTCGCGGCAGTTAGTGCGGGATCCAGTCTGCGGGGTGCACGTGGCGGAGGAACGAGCGATTCCGCTTCGTGTCGAGGGCGAGCTCCTGCACTTTTGCTCAGTGAAGTGCCGCGATCAGTACGCGGGCCGCGAACACAGGTTCGCCGCCAATGGCTGAAAATACCGGCCGCAATTTTTGATTTCGGGTAACCCAGAAAAGCAAGGCAACAGAAGCACCGGCGGGCGGATCCGCGTCACGCCGCCCAAACGAAAGGACCGAAGCCAATGGCCACGGTCGCGAAGCCCACAGTTGCACCGATGATCCCGCGAATTGCGCCGCGAGAGGATCTGAATCCGTTCCGCATCGCGCAGATTCAATTCGACATGGCCGCGGAGTTCCTGAAGCTTGACCCGGGACTGCGCCAAATCTTGCGCACGCCCAAGCGCATCCTCGAGGTCTCGCTACCCACCAAGATGGACAACGGCCAGGTGAAAGTCCTGACTGGATACCGCGTGCAGCACAACGTCGCGCGCGGGCCGGGCAAGGGCGGCCTTCGCTTCCATCCCAACGTGACACTTGATGAGGTGAAAGCGCTTGCCGCCTGGATGACTTGGAAGACCGCCGTGGTCAACGTACCCTTCGGCGGTGCGAAGGGCGGCATCATCTGTGACCCCAAGCGCATGTCCAAGAGCGAGTTGGAGCGCATGACGCGCCGGTACGCCAGCGAGATTCTCCCTTTGATCGGGCCGGATCAGGACATCCCTGCTCCGGACGTGTACACCGACTCGCAGACCATGGCTTGGATCATGGACACGTACTCTATGATGGTGGGCCATACCGTTCCCGGCGTGGTCACCGGCAAGCCAATTTCCGTCGGCGGCTCGGTCGGGCGCGCCGAAGCCACGGCTCGAGGTCTAGTCTTCGTAGTAGAAGAAGCCTGCAAAGTGAAGAAGATTTCGCTGCGCGGCGCTACCGTCGCCATTCAGGGTTTCGGCAACGCCGGCGCCACGGCGGCGCGACTGTTCGTCGAAAAAAAGGCAAAAGTCATCGCCCTGAGCGACACGCGCGGCGGCGTCACCAATTCACGCGGCATCGACCCCATCAAAGCTATCCGCTACAAGGAGCGCTCCGGCACCGTTGTGGGCATGCCCGGAGCTTCCCGTATTTCCAACGAAGATTTGATTACTATGAAGTGCGACATCCTGGTGCCCGCCGCGCTGGAAAACGTGATTACGCTAAATAACGCTGAAGCCATCAAGGCCCGCATCGTGGCGGAAGCCGCAAACGGTCCGACCACTCCGCATGCCGACGAGATACTGGCGCGCCGCGGCATCACCGTCTTGCCAGACATCCTTGCGAATGCCGGCGGTGTCACGGTCAGCTATTTCGAGTGGGTGCAGAACCAGGAAGGGCTGCTCTGGGACACCGAGGAGGTCAACCAGCGCCTGCAACGCATCATGGTGCGCGCGTTCCATGAAATGGTGGACACCATGCGCAAGCACCACGTGCCTCCGCGCGCCGGCGCCATGATTCTCGCCGTCGGGCGCGTCGCAGAGGCCACTCTCGTCCGCGGATTATTCCCGTAAGAATATCGGCCGCAGAATTCTTCTCGCGCCGCGATTTTCTTCAAATTTTTTCTTGCGCTGCGAGTCAAAACGTGCGTACATTCGCAATTGCCGGTGCGCCTCTTCAGGCGTCGCCGGCTCTTTTCACTTAAGTGCTGCCGAAGACTGCGGTCTTCGCTGTAGCGATGCTTAGAGTTCGGTGTAACCGGAGAGGAATCCGAGTTACGAGGGTGCAAAGCGCGGAAAGATGGGCAATCACAGCAATCATTCCAACCCAACTCCACCGATTTTGCTGAGCGTTGCGGGATTCGACCCATCCTGCGGCGCGGGTACGGCGGCGGACCTTAAGACTTTTGCAGCGCACGGCTGCTACGGCGTCGCGGCGATCACTTCGCTGACTGTGCAGAATACGCAGGGCGTGCAAGAAGTGCAGAACACGCCAAGCGCGACTCTACGCGCGCAACTTGATTCGCTCGCCAAAGACTGCGACATTGCCGCGGTGAAAATCGGTATGCTGGGGAATCGTGGCAACGCCATGGCGGTGGCGGAATTTTTGGATGCCAACAAGTTTGCCCATGTCGTCCACGATCCGGTGATGAAGTCATCCACTGGAACGGAATTGCTGGACGCCGCGGGAATCAAATATATGGCTACCGAGCTGCTGAAGCGCTCGAGCGTCATCACGCCTAACGTGCCGGAGGCCGAAATTCTCACCGGGCTGACGATAAAGGACACCGGCGACATGGAAGCCGCGGCGCGAAAAATTGTCGCGATGGGCGCTCGCGCCGTTATCGTCAAGGGTGGCCACATGGACAAAGCCGTGGACATTTTGTTCGACGGCAACGACATCATGCCTCTTGCGGGAGACAAGGGTAAGGAAGAAGCCCTGCACGGCACCGGTTGCACTTTCGCGAGTGCGATTGCCGCTCACCTTTCGGCAGGGCGTTCATTGTTTGAGGCCGCCACGCTGGCCAAAGCTTACGTCACGAAAGCGATCGAGAAAGGCTACCCCATCGGCAAAGGGCGGATCCCCCTCGACCATTTCTATCGTCACAAGATCGAGCCACCTGCACGAGGCCTCCACGAAGTTCCGCAGCACGGCATGCACCCTGCCGCGGAACCTGCCGCGCACTGAATTCGTCGCTTGGAAAACGCCTCGCGAACCCCTGCGTTCTGGGCATCTATACGCTTCAACAATTTTTTTGGGGGTTGCGATCGTTACGTTCTGTGAGCGAAGCGGCCGCCAACAACAGTTGCCACCGGACCACCCTTGAAGCTGTGTCCGTCGAAGGGCGTGTTGTGCGACTTGCTGACGGATTCCGCGGCGCGGAATGTCCACTGGCGATCCAGTGAAAATATCGTAAGGTCCGCAGATTGGCCTGCGGCAATGCTTCGCTCGAGCCCGAGGACCCGCGCCGGTCCCGACGTGAACAGTTCCACCATGCGCATCAGCGGAATGCGCCCGGTGTGCACCAGTTGCTCCAGCGCAAGGCTCAGCGCCGTCTCAAACCCCGTGATGCCAAAAGGCGCTCGGTCAAACTCAACATCTTTCAAAGCCGGCTCGTGAGGCGCGTGATCGGTAGCAATCGCGTCGACTGTTCCATCAGCTAAGCCGGTAAGCAGTGCGTCGCGGTCTTCGCGAGCCGCCAGCGGCGGATTCATTTTGTAGCGAGAATCATATTGCACGTCTTCATCAATCAGCGTGAAATGGTGCGGCGTCACTTCGCAGGTGACGCGCAGGCCGCGTTGCTTCGCCAAGCGCACCTGTTCGAGCGACCCTTTCGCTGACAAATGCGCGATGTGCAGCCGCGCGCCGGTCAGCTCGGCAAGCTGGACATCACGGGCAACGCAAACAGATTCCGCCGCGGCGGGCATGCCGGCCAAGCCCAGCCGAGTGGACGTTACGCCTTCACGCATTACCGCCCCCGCCGCCAGCGAGACATCTTCGGCGTGCTCGATCACCGGAATGTCGAGCGAACGGCAATAGTCCATGATTTGACGCGCAAGTTTCGCTGTAGCGATAGGTTTTCCATCGTCGCTGACCGCCACAACCCCCGCTTGCTTCATCGCCGCGATTTCCGCAATCGCTTCGCCTTTGCTCCCCACGCTCGCTGCGCCAATTGGCCACACGCGCACGCTTGCGCCCGTCTTTGCGCGATCCAGAATGAATCGCGTGACACTCGCACTGTCGTTCACCGGTTTTGTGTTCGGCATGCAGCAAACCGCGGTGAACCCTCCGCGGGCCGCCGCGCGCGTTCCGGTTTCAATCGTCTCCGAAGATTCCTGCCCAGGTTCGCGGAGGTGTGCGTGGAGATCGATAAAGCCAGGAGCGACGACTAACCCGCTGGCGTCAAAGACCTCGAAGCCGTTGGTCAAAGAAATTTTCCCGGGCGGCGCAATCTCAGCGATTCGCTCGCCATCCAGCAAAATGTCCAGCGACGCTTCCGTGTTCCGCGCCGGATCGACCACGCGTCCATTCTTAACGAGAAGCATGCGAGGGGTCCTTTGTATCCGTGGCGCGTCGATTCCGCGGCGGCTTTGCTTCATTAGCCGGGTGCGTTCCCTCTTCGGTGTAACCGGCAATCAGCAAGAAGAGCAGCGCCATGCGCACCGCGATGCCATTAGTTACTTGATCTAGCACGCATGATTGCGGGCCATCGGCAACTTCCGGCGAAATCTCAACGCCGCGATTCATCGGTCCCGGATGCAGCACGATGGCATCCGGGTTTGCTCGGCGTAGGCGCTCGCCGTTCAGTTGGTACAGCAAAACATAATCATTCGCCGAGAGCGCCGGCTCGTGAAGCCGTTCGGTTTGCACGCGGAGCACAAGGACAACGTCCGCTCCGTCCAGCGCTTCTTCAATATTGAACACGCGCCGGATCGATGCTCCCTGCGGAGCGATTTGCTCCAGCTCCCGAGGAACCCACATCGCCGGCCCGCAAAGCGTAAAGCGGCACCCGAATTTTCCGAGCAAATGAATGTTGGAGCGCGCCACACGGCTGTGCTGGATATCCCCCAGAATCGTGACATTCAATTTGTCGATCTTGCCTTTCCGGTCGCGAATCGTGAGCGCGTCCAGCAGGCCCTGCGAAGGATGCTCGTGCGTGCCGTCGCCCGCGTTGATCACTGGAATATCCAGGTGCCGCGCCACAAAATCCGCAGCGCCGGAGGCTGCGTGGCGCATCACCAGGCTGTCTGGCTTCATGGCATTCAGCGTGTGCACGGTATCGAGCAGAGACTCGCCCTTTTTCAGGCTCGATGCTTCCGCTTGCAGGTTCATGGTGTCCGCGCCAAGGCGCGACGCTGCGGTTCCAAAGCTGATGCGTGTTCGCGTGGAAGTCTCAAAGAAAGCCAGCGCCACCGTCTTGCCGCGCAGCGTAGCTAATTTCTTCAGGGGATGCTTCTGGATTTCCTGGAACGGCTTGCTTTGATCGAGAAGAAAAGTGAGTTCGTCCGCCGTGAGCGGTTCCAAAGCGAGCAGGTCGCGGAAACGGTGCGTCACATTTTCACTCTACATGTCATCCTGATGCTATCCGACGAGGATAGCCGAAGGATCTCAACCTGAACAGTGGCGAGCACTTCAACGGCATCGGCTATCGGTCCACGCGGTCGACCAACACAACTCTCTCTTCACTATCGATCTCTCGCAGCCGCACCTCGATAATCTCTGTGTCGCTTGTCTGCACTACGCGTCCCGTAAACTGCGCCTCGATGGGCATCTCGCGATGCCCACGGTCGATAAGCACGCAGAGCGACACGCGCTTCGGCCGGCCCAGGTCGAAAAGCCCATTCATCGCTGCGCGAATCGTGCGGCCCGTATACAAAACGTCGTCGACCAGCACCAAGTCCATGTTGTCCACGCCGAACGGAATATCGGAGCTCTGCAGCACTGCGTGCGATGCAACCTTCGATAAATCATCGCGGTACAGCGTGATGTCCAGCGTGCCCACCGGCACATCCACTCCGTCAATACCGCGCATCGCCCAGGCAATCCTCTGCGCCAGCGGGACCCCGCGCCGCCGAATGCCGATGAGCGCCAGATGTTTGGTGCCGCCGCTCTTTTCCACGATTTCGTGCGCCAGCCGCTGCAGCGTCCGGTCGATTTCCGACGCGGACATAAGCTGTGCTTTTTCAACAATGCGCATGGTCGCGTAATCCTAGCACAAGAAAAGAGGCTGACGCAGAGATGCGAAGAACGCGGGATTTCGCGGAGAAGACAACAGCGCGTAAAGCTCACGTGATAAACTGCCGCGCTGCAAAAATGGAGACGCCTATGCTCGACCGAGACCCGAACCAGATTTCCGGCACGAACAAAACCTTCCTGCGACATATGATGGCAATCCTGGCACTGGCCGCTGCAGCCGGGAGCTTGCTCGCGCAGACACCCGCAACTTCGCCCGCGAAGGCAGCCCCGACGAAGAAACTGTCCGTCGTGCCTCCCAGGAAAGCGCTCGCGCATCCCAAACTGGTGGTGC
Source organism: Candidatus Acidiferrum sp. (assembly GCA_035602505.1). Classification (GTDB taxonomy): domain Bacteria; phylum Acidobacteriota; class Terriglobia; order Acidiferrales; family UBA7541; genus Acidiferrum. The sequence goes on along the minus strand of DATNMD010000004.1, from coordinate 36,143 downwards.
TACTGGTTGTCGACCAGATGCGCGGCGACTACGTGGATAAGTTCCTGCCGCAATGGACCGGTGGTCTCCGCCGCCTTGTGGATGATGGAGCCTGGTTTCGCGACGCAGCCTATCCCTACGCAGCGACCGACACTTGCGTGGGCCACTCGACTATTTCCACGGGAGCGCTTCCCACCTCGCACGCCATCGTGGCCAACGCGTGGTGGGACCGGGACGCCCAAGAGCTCGTGACCTGCACCTCCGATCCGAACGCAAAGAATTCGGGTTACGCCGGCGTGCCCGCGAAGGGTGGCGATAGCGCTTGGCGCATGGAACTGCCCGCTTTTGCCGAGGAGTTGAAATTCCAGACCAACGGCTCCACTCGCATAGTCACGTTTTCGCTGAAGGCCCGTGCCGCCATTACCATGGCCGGGCACAAGGCCGACGCCGTTACCTGGGCCGATGGCGGCGGTTGGGTGACTTCCGGCGTTTACGGCGCCGTGCCGTTCGTTGAGCAGTACGCCAAGGCTCATCCCATAAAGGACGATTACGGGAAGACCTGGACGCGTTCGCTCCCGGACGGCTCGTATTGGTACGACGAAAGAGCGACCGGCGCTATCGCGCCCGAGGGTTGGAACCTGACTTTTCCGCATCCGCTACGAGGTAAAACCGCCGCGAACGAGCCGGATGCCGCATTTTACGAGCAGTGGGCGTCGAGCCCTTTTGCGGACACCTATCTGACCAGGTTCGCAGAAACGGCCGTGGATGCGCTAGGTCTCGGCCAAGGCGCCGGCACGGATTTTCTAGGCGTAAGTTATTCCTCCGTCGACCATGTTGGCCACGAATTCGGTCCGCGCAGTTGGGAGATTCAAGACGTTCTGGTGCGTTTAGACAAAGATCTAGGATATCTCTTTGCCTACATCGACAAAAAGGTCGGCCGCGGCAACTACGTTGTGGCCCTCAGCGCCGACCACGGTGTTGTGCCGGTTCCAGAAGATATGCAAAAAATGGGCGTCGATGCCGGCGTACTTCATCTCGCTGAACTGCAAGACAAAATGGAAAAAGCATTGGAGCCATTCAACTTGGCGAAGCCTGCGATCGGGCGGTTTACTAGCCGTGACGTCTATTTTGCTGCTGACGTCTACGAGAAATTGAAACAGGACCCGAAGGCCATGCGCGCTGTGACGGAGGCCGCGTTAGCGCAACCGGGAGTAGCGGAAGTCTTCCGCGCCGAGCAATTGCAAAATCGCCCAGCCACGCAAAGTCCCACGCGCCGCGCCATGGCCGACAGCTATTTCCCTGGACGCAGCGGCGACCTCTTCATCGTCCCCAAGCCCTACTGGCTGATGGACCGGACGCCGGCCGGAAAGGCTCGGTCCTACGGCACCAGCCACGGCACCCCGTACAACTACGACCAGCATGTCCCCGTTCTTTTCATGGGCTTCGGCATCCAGCGCGGCGAATACTTTGAGGCCGTGACCCCTGCTGACATAGCTCCGACGCTTGCTTCCCTCTGCGGCGTCACCTTAGCCTCGCGCGATGGCCACGTCCTGCGGCAAGCGCTCGCGAAGTAGCACATTTCATCGCCCAGACCGCTTCGTGGTAAGCTTTTTGCCGAAGTGAGTGCCGCGGACGCTGTCGATCTCAGCGTACAGATTGGCGCCTTGCGCCTGCGGAATCCCATTCTCGCTGCCAGCGGAACCTTCGGCTACGGTGTCGAGTTTGCCCACCTCGTGGATCTGAACCGCCTCGGCGGCTTCGTCGTGAAGGGCCTTTCCCGCGAACCCATTGAAGGCGCCCCGGCGCCACGGCTCTGTGAGACTCCCGCCGGCATCCTCAACGCAGTTGGCCTGCAAAACGTGGGTGTCCGCGCCTTCGTCGCGGAAAAGCTGCCCTTACTGCGGAAATACGATACGGCCGTTCTGGCCAATGTCTTCGGCTACTGCCTCGAAGACTATGTAGAAGTACTCCGCACGCTTGAGGACGCCGAAGGCTTGGCGGGTTATGAGCTTAACATCTCCTGCCCAAACGTGAAAAAAGGCGGAATTCAGTTCGGAAATGACCCCGCCCAAGTGGCTGAGGTAGTGGCAGCAGCACGAAAAGCCGCCCCCCGGCGGCCGCTGTGGGTGAAATTGTCGCCTCTTGTTGCAGACATGGGACTTATTGCCCGGGTCGCCCAAGACAGCGGTGCCGATGCCCTGACCGTGGCAAATACTTATCCCGCGATGGCGGTAGACATTCGCACCCTAAAGTCACGTTTGGGGAATCTAACTGGAGGCCTCTCCGGCCCCGCCATTAAACCCATCACCCTTCGCTTGGTCTGGGAAACTATGAAAGCAGTAAGGATACCGGTGATAGGCCTAGGCGGGATCGAGACGGTGGAAGACGTGCTTGAATACCTGACTGTAGGGGCTTCGGCCGTGCAGATAGGGACGGCCAGTTTTGCTGACCCGAGGGCCAGTGAGAGGTTGGCGAGGGGCCTTACGAATGCTCTAGTACAAGCTAAACTTAGCAGCATCAATGACATACGTGGCAAATTAATAGCAGAAATTGGTTGACATAATGACTCGTTTTCGCTACACTTTTTTGGAAGTTGTAGCACAAAAACAACACTATGAGAAACCGACTCTTCGTGATTTGGGCTGCACTCCGTTGGGTTCCCCTGTTGTTCCTCATCGCACCGGCGATGGAAGCTCCTCTCGTGGCGCGCTTAAGCCAACCCCGAAAGGCGATCAAAGCCTGGGTAGGCAACGCCAGTTGGTATGGACCTGGCTTCAACGGCCGCAAGACGGCCAACGGCGAGATCTTTGACAGCGAGGCGTTGACCGCCGCGCACCCGCATCTGCCGTTCGGTTCCTTGGTGCGCGTGGTAAACACGCGCAACGGCAAATTTGAGCTGGTACGCATCAATGACCGGGGTCCGTATCAAGAAGGACGCGAAATTGATGTATCCTATCGCGTCGCCCGGAAAATCGGCCTCATCCATTCGGGCGTGGGCCAGGTCCGGCTCGAACTAATGGAGCTGCCACAGAAACGTTGAGCTTCGACGCCCATCCCCGCAGCAGCTTAGTCGTAGCTCTCGATTTTGATTCATTATCTTCCGCTCTGAAATTCGCAAAGCAGGTTGCCGATCTTGTCGGTATGTTCAAGATCGGCAGCCAACTCTTTGCCGCGGCAGGCCCGCAAGCAGTGCGCGAGATAGCCGCACTCGGCCCAGGTATCTTCCTGGACCTGAAATTCCACGACATTCCAAACACAGTTGCGGGCGCCATACTTTCTTGCGCCGCCATGCCCGGAGTGCAGCTCGTGAACGTGCATGCGCTGGGCGGTCGCGCGATGCTTCATGCTGCAGCGCAAGCCATCAGCGCGGCGCAGCCGATGGGTGCTGACCGGCCAAGGCTGCTGGCAGTCACCATTCTCACCAGCATGGACCAGAAAGCGATGCGCGAAGTCGGCATCGGCGGCACGTCGCAAGCCCGCGTCCTGAAACTCGCTCAATTGGCGAAGAAAGCCGGGGTCGATGGCGTGGTCGCCTCCGTGAAAGAGGCGCGGGCCATTCGCAAAGCTTGCGGGCGCGATTTCCTGATTGTCACGCCAGGTGTCCGGCCAAAGGACAAAGCCTCTGCCTCCAAGGACGACGATCAAGCCCGCACCGCAACTCCTAGCGAAGCAATTCGCGCAGGTGCCGATTTCCTTGTCGTTGGCCGGCCAATCCTCGCCGCCTCCGATCCGCGGACGGCCACGCAGGCCATCGTCGACGAAATCACGGCCGCGAAATAAAATTCAGTCTTCCCACTAGAAATCCCAAACGGCCAGCTTGGCAGAGTGGACGAAAGCGCCGGTAGAGCGCCTGTGCTACCTTTACCGAGCGACGTTCACGAGTCACGCTTCGCGATCGTTCAACCAACCATGGCTGGCCTATCGAAAAGCATCATTGTCGGCACTGCCGGACATATTGACCACGGCAAGTCTTCGCTGGTCGAAGCTCTAACCGGCACGCATCCCGACCGCCTGGAGGAGGAAAAGCGCCGCGGGATCACCATTGACCTCGGCTTCGCGTTCCTAGAAGAAAACGGCGTCCGCTTTGGATTTGTCGATGTGCCCGGACACGAGCGTTTTGTCAGCAACATGCTCGCGGGCGCCGCAGGAGTCGATCTCCTGCTGCTAGTGATTGCTGCTGACGAATCCATCAAGCCGCAAACGCGAGAGCATTTCGACATTTGCCGACTGCTCGGCGTGAAGCGCGGCGTCGTGGCTCTGACCAAGAGCGACCTCGTCGATGCCGATACGGCCGGTCTGGTGCGCCTGGAAGTCGAAGAATACTTGCGCGGTTCGTTTCTTGAATGTGCTCCCATCATTCCCGTGAGCGCAAAAACGCAAGCTGGATTGCCCGAACTGAAACAGGCTCTCCTCGCGGTAGCCCACCAGTCTCCGGGAAAAGATGTCGCGCGCTACTTCCGCCTGCCGATTGACCGCGCCTTCGCCATCAAAGGTTTTGGCGCGGTTGTCACTGGGACGCTGATTTCCGGAAGCGTAGCGCCCAGCGATGAAGTTGAGTTGTTCCCGGCAGGCAAACGGCTCAGGGTGCGCGGCGTGCAATCCGGCGGCAAAACAGTCGAGCGCGCTATCGCTGGGCAGAGAACCGCCATAAACCTTGCTGGAATCGAGCATACTGCGCTGCGCCGTGGCATGGTGCTCTGTACTCCTGCGAAATTTCGCGTGACGCGACGGATTGATACCCGGCTCGAGCTTCTGCGCTCGACGCCAAAGATGAAGCAGCGCAGCCGCGTCCATTTTCATTCTGGGAGCTGCGAGACCGTCGCGGAGTTGGTTTTCTACGTTCAGAGGGAACTCGCGCCCGGGCAGAGCGCATTCGCGCAGCTCCGCTTGCAGGACGACGTGCTGGTTCTGCCCGGCGATCGCTTCATCATCCGGCAATTTTCGCCCGTGACCACAATCGGCGGCGGCCTGGTCCTCGATCCGCTGGCGCGCCGCCCTACTCTTCGCGACACGGGCCGCGCAACCTTCCTCGAAACACTGGAGCGCGGCGATCGCATCGAAGTGCTCGCCGCAATGACCGAACGCGCCGTGCTCGGTATAAGCTTCGAGGAAATAGTCGCGCGCACCGGCTGGCTCGAAAACGAAATTTGCACAGTTGCAAAGACGCTCGCGGACACCGGCCGCGCCAAAATTGTCTCCGCGGAGCCGCTGGTATTGCTCTCCGGAAAAAACTTCGACGAAGTGCGTCAGAAGATTGCGGCAAGAATCGAGAAATTTCACAAAGAAAATCCGCTGCTTCCGGGAATGTCGCGCGAAGATTTGCGGTCCAGTCTTGGACGGCGTGTTCGACCCGAAACGTTTCGAGCCGCGCTCGATGACCTGCTGGCGCAAAAGAAGCTCGAAGCCCACGGCGAAATCGTTAAGCGCGCCGGCGCAGCCATCAACCTTGATCCCGCGGAAGCGCGCGCCAAAGAACAGATCGAGAAGGCGTTCGCGACCGCCGGCCTGGCCGTTCCCTCGGTCAAAGAGGTCTTGAACGAGCTGCCCGTGGAAGCAAGGCGCGCGGAGAAGATCCTTCAGATCCTCTTGCGCGACAAGAGCCTGGTGCGCGTCACGCCCGACCTGATTTTCCATCGCGATGCGCTGGCGCAGCTCCGCGACCGTCTTTCCGTCTTCAAGAAGACCAAGGGCGAGCGCATCTCCGTGCCGATTTTCAAGGAGCTGACCGGCATCACCCGCAAATACGCGATTCCGCTCCTCGAATACCTGGATCGCGAGCGGGTAACCCGCCGCGCCGGCGACGAGCGTGTTATCCTGTAGAGGCGTAGCGAGTCAGGCTTGCCGCGCAAGACATCCTGAGTTAGGGTTGTAATTAGCGCGCCGTAGATGGTGCGTGGAGGCGATTCATGGGTGAGTTTAGTCCTATCCATTGGCTGATAGTCTTGGCGATTATCCTGCTCCTGTTCGGTGGCCGGAAAATTCCTGAACTAGCGCGAGGTTTAGGCGAGGGCATCCGCAGTTTCAAAGAAGGCATGTCTGGGGGATCGCACCCGACGCCAACTCCGCCGCAGCAAAACACGCCTCCGGCGGACAAGGACAAGCCTTCGGAAGACAAGAAGGCATAGATGCTTTCCATCGATAATCCCTGTTCTGATTAGGGCGGCCTTAATGCCGCCCTTTTTTGTTTTTCACCATGCCGGAACGCCGCGATTTGTGCCCAATCGGTACTAAAAAGCTACGCTAAACCGCGAAAACCTGCCCTTCAGAGCAGTAGCACGCTAACGACTTACCTCGCACAATTCCGCTATCCCAGGGTGACTCGGTTCTTACACGCTTTCCAAGCAATATAGGAGAGAACGCATGAAACTTACGTTTCTGAAGTGGGGTGCGGTACCGCTGGCGGTGCTCGTGAGCGCGGCGGGTGCTGCGACGGTATTGGGCCAAGACCAATCTTCGTCGCAGAGCTCGCCAGCAGCAGCAACACCGGCCCAGGAACCTGAGAAGAAAGCTGAACCCAAGGTCGAGCAGCGCAAGGAAAATCAGCAGGACCGCATTGCCAACGGCGTGAAGAGCGGCCAGCTGACTCCCGGCGAAACCGCCAACCTCGAAAAGAAAGAAGCAGCCATCAACAAAGAAACCCGCGCAGACCGCGCCGCCAACGGCGGAAAGCTGACCCCGGCGGAAAAAGCGCAGGTCAATCATCAGCAGAATCAGCTCTCAAAGCAAATTCACGACGACAAGCACAACGCTAACACTGCGCACTACGGCAACAACAAAGTGGGGCGGCGCCGTGAAAATCAGCAGGACCGAATTGCGCAGGGCATTAAGAGCGGGCAGCTCACGCCGGGCGAAACCGCCAAGCTCGAAAAACAGCAGCAAGGCATCAACAAGCAAGTCGCCAAGGACCGCAAGGCCAATGGCGGCACGCTGACCGCGAGCGAAAAGAAGCAGGTCAACCGGGAGCAGAACCAAGCGTCGCGCAATATCTACCGCAAAAAGCACAACGCCGCGACGCAAGGCGACGCGAAGCCCAAGCAGTAAGAACTTTTCTCCGTCCTGAACCACCCCGAGGTGTCCTTCGCGAGAAGGGCACCTCTTTTTTTGCTGCATCTATCCGAGGCGTCGGCGTGTGCTAGTCTCGCTAGTCTTCCGACCAACCAAGCTCGGTGAGGGCCTGGCATAGCCGCGCCAGCGGCAGGCCGACGATGTTGAAGTAGCAGCCTTCGATGCGCGGAACGTAGCGGCCCGCGCGGCCTTGAATGGCATACGAGCCGGCCTTATCGAACGGTTCGCCGCTCGCGAGATAACGCGTGATCTCTTGGTCCGGAATCTGCCCGAAGTGTACGTGCGTGGTTTCGACGAAGCTCCGGCGCTCGACGTCGGGCAGGCGGATCAGCGTGACGCCGGTCAGCACCGAATGCCTGCGCCCGGAGAGTTTCGCCAGCATCTGCCGCGCGTCTTCGCTGGTACGCGGCTTGCCAAGCACGCGGCCGTCAAGCACAACCTCGGTGTCCGCTGCAATAATGATGGCCGGCCCGACGGCGCGCGCCGACACCAGTTCCGCTTTGGCATCCGCGAGCCGCTGCACTAACTCCGCCGGCGATTCCCCCGCCAAGAGAGTTTCATCCACCGCCGAAGAGAGCACAACAAAGGAGAGCCCGGCATCACGCAGAACTTCAGCGCGGCGGGCTGATGCGGAAGCAAGAATTAACTTCATGGCGAATTGATGACGGCGAGCATACTACAGCGCGAGGCGAAGATGATGTGTCTGGCTCAGATGACGACGGATTCCCGGTATTCGCCGAAGGCGCGGCGCAGCGTATCCGAAATCTCGCCGACAGTCGCGTAGGCTTCGACGGCTCCTAGAATGGCGGGCAGAAGGTTTTCTTTCGTCGCAGCGCGGCGCTCCAGCTCGGCAATGGCAGCTTGGGTTTTGTTAGTGTCGCGCTTCGCGCGCAGGGCTTGCAGCCGCTGGATTTGCTCGCGCTCGACTTGCGGATCGATTCGCAAAGTAGGGATGGCCCGCTCTTCTTCCGCAATGAAATCATTCACGCCGACAACCACTTGCTCTTTTGTTTCCACCGCCCGCTGGTATTCGTAAGCGGCTTTCTGGATTTCGGTCTGCACAAAGCCGGTTTCGATGGCGTGCAGCATGCCCCCCAGCGAATCAATCTTCTCGATGTAGGCCAGCGCGCCACTCTCGATTTCGTTGGTCAGGTGCTCGATAGCGTACGAACCGGCGACCGGATCGATGGTGTTGGCCACGCCTGTTTCGTGCGCAATGATTTGCTGCGTGCGCAAGGCGATCAGCGCCGCGTCTTCAGTCGGCAGCGCCAGCGCCTCATCCATAGAATTCGTGTGCAGCGATTGGCAACCGCCGAGAACCGCCGCCAGCGCCTGAATGGCCACGCGCACAATGTTGTTTTCCGGCTGCTGCGCCGTCAGCGACGAACCCGCGGTCTGCGCGTGAAAACGCAGCAGCAACGAGCGCGCATCCCGAGCCTGGAAACGTTCGCGCATCAGTCGAGCCCACAGGCGCCGCGCTGCCCGGTACTTGGATATCTCCTCGAGCAAATCGTTATGCGCGTTGAAGAAAAACGAGAGTTGCGGCGCGAAATCGTCGATGTCCAGCCCGGCATTGAGCGCCGCTCGCACATACGCAATAGCATCCGCCAGCGTGAACGCAACTTCCTGCACCGCAGTCGAACCGGCTTCGCGGATGTGGTAGCCAGATATCGAAATCGTGTTCCACTTGGGCAGCGAGTCGCGGCACCACTCGAAAATATCCGTCACGATGCGCATCGCCGGCCGCACCGGATAAATGTATGTTCCGCGAGCGATGTACTCCTTCAGGATATCGTTCTGCACCGTTCCGGAAAGCTTCGCGAGATTGGCGCCCTGCTTCTTCGCAACGGCCACATAAAGCGAGAGCAAAATCGCCGCCGTGGCGTTAATGGTCATCGAAGTCGAAACTCCTTCGAGCGGAATGCCGTCGAACAGCCTTTCCATATCTTCCAGTGAATCGATGGCCACCCCAACTTTGCCGACTTCCCCGAACGCGAGCGCGTGATCGGAGTCCATTCCGATTTGTGTGGGCAGATCAAACGCGACCGAAAGGCCGCTCTGCCCTTTGCTGAGCAAATACCGATAACGCTGGTTGGATTCCGCCGCCGAGCCGAAGCCCGCGTATTGCCGCATGGTCCACAGCCGGCCGCGATACATCGAAGGATAAATCCCGCGGGTGTACGGGAATTCGCCGGGATAGCCGAGTGCGTCCTCGGGATCCCAGCCGGCGAGACTTTCTTCGGTGTAGATACGTTCTAGCGGCAGCCCAGAAGGCGTGCTGAAGCGCTCCCGCCGCTCTTTCGTTTCTTTCGGAAGTGATTTCGCTTCAGACATGCTGTCAGCGCACTTTGCGGGCGCGAAGAAATTGCGTTACGGAAAAGAAGCCAAAGAGCCCGGCAACGCAAACCGCCAGCGCGATCAGCCAGTGTGCAACGTCGCGTGTCCACGCGCGCACCGCGGCGTTGAGCCAGGCCAGCGCCAAAACCGCGAAGACCGCACCGGTCATCTCGTGAAAAAGCTGCTTTAGAACGCGCCAGAGTCGGCGAAAACCTGTTTCCTGAGGAGCTGGCTGCGCGGCGCGGCTCAATGTGCCCACAGGAATATCTTAGCGCAGAATCAGGAACGCAATGTATTGCCAAGCATCTCGCGGAAGGCACAAGTTCGTTGGCCAAGGGCTGTGAACACTTTGGAGACAACATCCCCAACCTTGCTTGTATCCAATACAAGGTGAGCCTAAAATGTTTACAGAGGTAGGGGAGACCGCCCTTGCAACTCGACGACCACTTGAAAAACCTGCTACGTGAATTGGGACACGCGATCAACGATACCGTATCGGAGTCCGACCGCATCACTGGAGCCATCGCCGGCGTACGCGCGCACGGCTACGATATTGTGTTGAAGCTCGACGCCACCATCGGGTTGGCGAAGCGCGACGCGGCCGCGGCAGCGGAAGCAGGTTCCAAGTTGACCACGCAGGATCGCCGCTTTTTGGAATCCCTGCGCATTCAGGTGGATCAGGAATCCTTCGAGCAAGACGCCGACAAAAGGCCTGTGGCGCGTTTGACCATGACACCTCAGGATGTACGTTTTCTCAAATCTTTGCGAATCGCGACGGACGATCTGGAATGAAATCCTTGAAACTAATCGCAGGTCCGGGGATTGCAGCATTGCTGGCTGTTGGACTTCCGTCGCTCGCCCGGGCGCAAGGCCCGGTTCCGGTCGTAGCGCCCATCGTGGTCGACACCGCCGTGCCTATCATTGTCAGCGCCGTGAAGCCCAAGCCCAAACCCGGAGTTGCCAAGTTTGAAGGCTTCGTAATGCACGCCAACATCGCGCAAATTACCGTGCGCGCCAAGGGCAACGACCTCGCCATTCGCACTTTCCCGCTCTCTGAAGTGGCCGCCGGCAAAATGCAGAAGATCGTTGATCAAGGTGGCTATCAGTACGGTGACAAAGTTACCGTGCTGTATGACGCAACTACGGAAAAAGCCCTCAAGATCAAAGGGAAGCCTTCCAAGGCCCTTTGATTTCTTTCGAGCTCTGCTGTGCTTCGTCTTCCTGCCGTCGCTGGGCGCTTCTATCCCGACAATCCTGACGAATTGACGGCGCTGGTTCGTGGATACGCGAAACCACAGCCGGACACCAAACCGCAGCGCGTGAAGGCTTGTCTGGTGCCGCACGCTGGCTATGTGTTCTCAGGCCATGTTGCAGGAGCGGTCTTCTCCCGCATAGCTCTGCCCCAAAAAATTGTGATCCTCGGTGTCCGGCATTTTCCGCGCGGCGAACCTATCGCTACTCTTGCCAGCGGAGCTTGGAGAACGCCGCTCGGCGATGCCCCGATTGACGAGGCGTTGGCGGCTGCACTCCAAAAGGAATGCCCCATTCTCCGCGAAGACCGCGTAGCGCACAGTGCTGAGCACTCGCTTGAAGTGCAACTTCCATTTTTGCAGGTGCTTTCACCCGGGTTTTCCTTTGTGCCGATTGCGCTCGGCACCGTGCGTTTCGAGGACTTGGTCGCCGTCGGCGAAGCGCTTGCACGCGTTCTAGCCGCCAATCCCGGAGTGCTGTTGTTGACGACTTCCGATTTGAATCACTACGAAAATGATGCGACTACGCGGCTCAAGGACAAGAAAGCCGTCGACCAGATTCTCGCGCTGAACCCGCGCGGCCTCTACGACGTTTGCAGAAACGAGGGAATTTCGATGTGCGGCCTGGGTCCCGCAGTGGCAATGCTTACCGCTCTTCGCACACTCACTGCGCAGCAGGCCAACCTGGTGCGTTACGCAACGTCCGCGGACGTGTCCGGCGACACGAGCAGCGTCGTCGGTTATGCCGGTTTTATTTTCTGCTGAGCAACGCCTTCCGCTGCTCAGGTATCGTTAGTGGGGACGTCCCGAGGACGAGGGGTGCGATGCGCCGGCAGCCGGCGCGGAACGAGGCGCCGACGCTGCAGCCGAGCCTCGCGACGAGCCGCCCTGACTCCAGCCACCACCTCTGCCCGGCGAGCCCGAGGAGGAAGGTCCGCGCATTTCGGTTGACTGGCGCGGTGCCGGGGGAGCCATCGCACGCGACGGAGGAGCGGCGCGCACGCTCGCCGCTGGTATTCGCACATTTCCTGTCGCACCGGCCTGGGCGCGGCCTTGACCGACACGTTCGCCCGCCAGTGCCTCTTTTGTCGCGTTACTTCTCTCAGTGCTTTTCGCCGATGCACCCTGCGCGGCGGAGGCCCCATTGACGAATCGATGTTCGCGCGAATCGTAGGTAATGGAAGAGTTGCGGTCTAACGTGAGCACGCGCGCGCTGCTGCCTCCGGTGACGATCGTTCGGGAAACACGTGACGGCGCGACAGATGCCGCCACCGCCGTATTCATCAGCGACTCGCGCGGCGGCGCTTTCATCACTTTCCACCTCTCTCCCGCAGCCGCGCCCGCACCTGCGAGCGCTTGCCCCGAAACCGCGCCACCCGCAACCGGGAAAACTCCCTTGGCCAGGTTGATTGGCGCTTTGCCCCGTACATCTAGCGGATGCGCCGGCACCAGCCCGAGCAAACCTGTCTTCGAGCGGATGAAAACGCCAGTCACCGGCCGAAATGGCGCAATTCCGTTGAAGCCCAGGCCGAATCCAAACCCCGGCGACCACAGCCATCCAAAAAACGGGTCGAATACCCAGCCCCCATAGTGATACGGCAACCAGCCCCAGGGCTGCGAGCCGACAAACGCCCAGCCGAAGGCTGGATCCATGAACCAACTGCCACTCGCGAAGGGCGACCAGCCGAGTCCCACTCCGTACGGCCGCCAGCAATTTCCGTAGCCGCTGATCGGGTACCACGAGCCGTAGGTATAGAGGTCCGCTATACCTGAGCTGTAGTAGGGCGAGCTGACGTATTGCTGCGCCGCGGTGGTTGCGGTCGCAACCGCATCCTCGCGTCCGGAAACCCAGCGATCGAAATCGTCATTTTCCGGAAGCCGCGCGATGTTAGTAGAGTCCTTGTCGCCTGCGCGCATCGAGAGAGACTGGCCCTTGACCAGCGCCGTAGCCTTGTCCTTCCGCAAAACGCTCACGCGCCCTTTGGTCACGTCGACGACGCTGCCATCATCGAAAGTGTCCAGGCGGAAACCCGCGCGTCCGTCGGCTTCCACCGTGAAATCGCCGCCCGTGACGCTGAAATAATCCCCGCTCCCGGGATTTACGTAGAAGGAAATGGTGCCCTGACGCAGCACTAGGCGCGTGGTTTTCGCGCCGTCCTCTAAGGAAAGATCATAAAACTCCAGCACGGTGTTTTCGGCGAGAAACGCCATCGCCCCATTTTCAAACTCGACTTCCGCTCGTCCGTGATCGGTGGCCAGAACGTAGCCCTGGCGGATCGGCAGATTCAGCGTTGCGCCTTCCCACGTCGCTTTGTCGCTGGTCAGCGGATCGCCGTGTACGTCGCGCGTGAAGCGCACGTCGCCCTGCACCAGGCTCAGGCGAATGATGCGCGCGTGGCTGGAATCGGCACGAAGCCAGCCGGCAAACAGCAACAGCAAAGCGGCCAAAAAGAAAGAACGAAGCAGAATGCGGGAATTCATGGTCACCCCCTGAGGGGACGCGGCGACATCAATAAGACGACCGCCTGACCCTGCGGGTTGCAAGGCCCTGCGGCCAGTTCCATAGTCCCGCGTCACCTCGCTCGCGTCAAGCTCCGCGACGCACGCGGCAACACAAGGTGAGCACGGTCTACGATGCATAATTTGCGCCCGAGAAATCAGCTTTCTTACTGTTCTTGACAACCGTCGGGGTGAATCGCTACGTTCAAGAGGGGAAGTGTTCGGCAGAATCCCGCGTGGTGGTCCTGAGTCGATCGTCTTGCACAGGGCGTTGGTGAACTAACGGGAAACACTCACGATTTGTGGGAGTGCCTTTCTTTTTCATTAGTTCGGGGATGGGGGATGATGATGCGAGAAGTGTATAAAATTTTTGGAGCCATGTCGCTGCTCGCTGCACTGCTGTTCGGAGCCCGCGCCTATGGGCAAGGCGGTGCCACCGGCGCCATTGGCGGCGCAGTGGTGGACACCAGCGGCGCATCCATCGGCGGCGCGGAAGTACAGATCGTCAACGCGAGCACGGAATCCATAGTCCGGAAACTTTCGACCAATGCGGACGGCGACTTTGTCGCCACGCTGCTGCCGCCCGGAACATACTACGTAGTGGTGAACAAATCGGGTTTCGGGGAAGCCAAAGCCGAAGGCATCGAGGTGCGTGTGACGGAAACCACGCGCGTCACTGTCACCCTCAAGCCCGGCACGGTTTCGGAACGCGTGGAAATCTCCGCCCACGTCAGCAGCGTGGAGACCACCAATGCCGCCACCGGAGAATCCATCGGCACATCGACAATCCGCGAGCTGCCTTTGGCCACCCAGAATTATCAGCAGCTTCTGACCCTCTCCAGCGGCGCCCAAAGCGAGCTGAACGCCTCCGCACAGCTCGGGCGCGGCAACGTGCGCGTCATCGTCAACGGCCAGCGCGAAGACAACAACAACTACCTCATTGAGGGCATCAGCGCCACCGACTACAACGTCGCGCAAGCCACCAACGTGCCATTGCCGAATCCCGACGTCATTCAGGAATTCAAAGTGCAAACTTCTCTCTATGATGCCAGCCAGGGCCGCAATGGCGGCGGCAACGTCAACGCCATCCTGAAATCCGGCACTAAGGAATTTCATGGCGATGCGTACGAGTTCTTCCGCAACGATGTCCTGAACGCGAACGAGTTTTTCCTCAACGCCGCGGGCCAGAAGCGCCCATCCGTCAAGCAGAACATTTTCGGCGGCAGCTTGGGCGGCCCGGTTGTAAAGGAGAAATTCGGCTATTTCTTCGTGAATTACCAGGGCACGCGGCAGCGCAGCGCCCTCTCTCCCGGCACGCAGGTCAACAACCCAGCTTTCCCGTCGCTTCCCACCGACCGCTCTGCCGCCTCCATCGCCGCCGCACTTAGCACGGCAAGTTTCCCCATCAGCGCCGCGAATATTGATCCCGTCGCACTCGCTTTGCTCCAGTTCAAGAGCAATCAATTCGGCGATCCAAACGGCTTCCTCATCCCATCCGTCGGGACCCCCAATTTGAATCCCGCTAAGGCCGCTTACGCCACCGCTCCGTTCATCGCAACCAAGCCCGGAAAGTACACCGACGACCAGTTCACCACCAACTGGGACCGCGAGTTCGGCGGGGGCCGCGACAAGGTCTCCGTCCGATTCTTCTTCTCCGATGCCGAGTCGCTTCTACCCTTTGGCGCGGGCGGCCTGCAAGCCTCTTTGGGCGGTACTCTCTCCAGCAGCATCAGCGCCACAGACTTGAATTTCCCCTACGATCTGCCCGTGGCGGCGCGCTTTTTCACCGTAAATGAGACCCACCTCTTCTCCCCCGCGCTGGTCAACGATTTCCGTTTCGGCTACGTCAGGATCAACAATAGTCTCCTCAACATTCCACCCGTGACCGCCACGGACCTCGGAATTCAGCGCCCGACCAACAACATCACAACATCCATCTATAAATTCACCCTCGGAAGTTCCGGATTCCAGATCGGGCCCACGCCGCCGGCCGATCAGTTCCAGACGCAGAACAATTACAACTTTGTGGACACCGTGAGCTGGGTGAAAGGCGCTCACGTTTGGCGGTTTGGCGGAGAATTCACCCGCGTCAATCTTGACAAACTGTTTCCGCAAGTCTTCAACGGCCAACTGTTCTTCGTCAATGCCACCGGAGGCGCTACCGATTTCCAGAAGTTGCTTGTCGGCGCGCCAGACTTCAGCTTCGGCGGCGGCGGCGTCTTTAATCACGAATACCGCACAAACGATTTCTCCGTCTACGGTCAAGACGATTGGAAGGCCCGCCGCAACTTAACCCTCAATCTTGGCCTGCGCGTGGAAGTCCTCGGCGGCTTTCACGACAACAAATGCCACATTGGCAACTTGGACCAGGACTTGGCCAACAGCGGCAAGTATCCATTCATCTATGGCGACTGCGTGAAAGGGCTCAACCTCACCGGTCTAAGCGCCACGGGCAGCGACACGACATATAAAAACAATTACACCACGGCCCTCGCTCCGCGTGTCGGTTTCGCTTACGACATCGGCGGACACCAGACCACCACCATTCGTGGCGGCTTTGGCATCTACTTCGCGCGCGAAGACGTCGGCACTGTCGACCAGCTCAGCTTCCAGGCCCCATTTCTGCCCGTTGCCTTCTCGGGCGGGCCTCCAGGCAGCTTGAGCAACTTTTTCCTCACCCCGCCCAACACATTGCCCCAGGGTGGCGTTCTCGATCCCAACTTTGTTCCGTGCCTGGGAACCTTCGCCGGATTTGTTCTTAACGGGACCAGCACTCCGACTAACGACACGACTCAAACGGCAAACTACGCATGCGCAGCGGGTAGCCCTGGCGTGGTTCCATCCCAGTTTCTCTTTGGTCTGACCGTGCCTCGCCATTTCGTGGCCCCGAGCACCCAACAGTGGAACCTGACTATGCAGCGCGCCCTCGGCAGACAATGGGTCCTGGAAGTCGGCTACGTGGGCACGCACGCGGTGCACCTGCGTGAAACGCGCACGAGCATCCAGGCGCGGCTCGCCAGCCCTTCAAACCCGATCGTCCTCACCGACACGAGTGGCAAGCAGTTTACGATCACGACTAACACCACATCCAACGGTCCGGCACGCTCGAACAACTCTGGGATCAACGGTTACAACGGCTTCCAGTTGTTTGCCGACGATGCGTATTCCCACTATCACTCTTTGCAAGTGACGCTGTCGCGGCGCTCGGCAGTCGGCTATTTCCAGGGGGCCTATACCTTCTCGAAGTCCACCGACGCCACCTCCAGCGGCAATACCGCGCTAAACACAGCGTTCAACGATGAATCCACTCTGGATGGTTCGCGCGGCCTTTCGGACTTTGACCGTCCGCACCGCTTGACCGTCAGCTATCGCTACGAGTTACCCTTCTTCTCGAAAACTGATGGTTGGAAACACGCCGCTCTGGCGGACTGGGCGATTAGCGGCATCACCATCTTTCAGTCCGGAACTCCCTTCTCCGTCACCGATTCCGCGGCAGGCAGCGCCTTCCTCGGTCCTGGCCTAACGCCTGGCACATTGGGAGCGCAACTCGCCTCCGGCGGTTCGCTATCAGCCGGCTTGACCAGCGGCAGTGTCCACGACCGCGTGAACAATGGCTATCTGAATCTCGCCAACTTCACCGCCGCGCCTTTGGTTCCTGCCTCACAGGGCGGCGACGGCACCGTAACCTTTTTCGGCAATTTGGGACGAAACATCTACCGCGGGCCGTTTCAGCAGAATTGGGACTTCTCGCTGATCAAGAATTTCAACATCACCGAACGGCAACAGCTCCGCTTCACCACCGACTTCTTCAACATTTGGAACCACGCCAACTTCGCGAACCCGGCCATCAACGACGTGGAAAACCCGGGTGCGTTTGGCAAAATCTTCTCCACCGTGGGGACGCCGCGGCTGATCCAGTTCGCGCTGCGCTACGCGTTCTAGGCCGTGCGGGAGGCATCCCTCCCCGTTTCTCGAACTAGACTTGCGGCCACCGCTTGCTCGGCCTTGGGCTGCCCAAAGAGCCGCCGCAACCCACGGTGCCACAAGTGGTAGGATTCTGACTCGACCATGGGGCGGATTGCATCACGCATATCAGAGCTGACCGGCGAGGGCGCGCTTTCCGTCTTTGCGCGCGCTAAGGAGCTGGAGAAACAGGGCCGCTCCATCATCCACCTGGAGTTGGGCGAGCCGGATTTTCACCCCGCCGCGCCCGTTGTGGATGCCTTGCGCAACGCCGTTGCCGCGGGCCGTGACCGCTATGTGTCGCCTCGCGGTATTCCAGCCCTACGCGACGCGGTTGCCGATTACTTGAAGCGCACTCGCGGCGTGGAGGCTCCACCAGAGCAGGTCTTGATCGCCCCGGGCTGCAAGATGGCGCTCTCGCTCGCCATGATGGCGCTCATCGAGCCGGGCGACGAAGTCCTCTATCCCGATCCTGGGTTTCCCATTTATCCGTCGTTTGTGCGCGGACTCGGCGCCAAGCCCGTTCCATTTTTTCTCGAAGAGAAAAACCAATTTCAGCCGGATA
Organism: Candidatus Acidiferrum sp.; assembly: GCA_035602505.1. GTDB lineage: Bacteria > Acidobacteriota > Terriglobia > Acidiferrales > UBA7541 > Acidiferrum. The sequence continues at coordinate 18,485 of DATNMD010000004.1, read as the reverse complement.
TGCGGGAGATTGCGGGAAAGGTTTCGCCGCGCACCAAGATGCTGATTTTCAATTCGCCGAATAATCCCACCGGAACCGTTTTCAGCGAAACCGCGCTCTCGCAAATTGCCGAGCTTGCTGCCAAGCACGGCCTCTGGATTCTTGCCGACGAAATTTACGCGCGCATTTTGTTTAACGGAGCCTATAAATCCATCTGGTCGCTGCCTGGGATGGCGGAACGCACGGTCATCATCGATGGCTTTTCCAAGAGCTTCGCCATGACCGGCTGGCGCCTGGGATACGCGGTTGCTCCGCCGTCGGTGATCGATGCCATGGACCTGCTGGTGCTCAACACCTTCACGTGCACGGCGGAATTCACGCAGGTGGCGGCGATCGAAGCCTTGCGGGATTCCACGGACGCAGTGAGCGCGATGGTCACGGAGTATCGTAAGCGGCGTGAGCTGTTCGTCGCTAAGCTCAATCGCATCGCTGGTTTCCGGTGCCAGCCACCGCAAGGCGCGTTCTACGCGTGGGTCAACATCGAAGACACGGGACTCTCGGCGCAGGAGTTGGCGACGGTTTTGCTCGAAGAGGCCGGAGTCGCGGCCATCGCCGGTTCTGCGTTTGGCTCTGCCGGAAAGAACTACCTGCGGTTTTCGCTAGTGAGCGCGCGCCCTCTGTTGGAAGAAGCGCTGGAGCGCATCGAGCGAATTTCCGTGCGTTGGCGAGCAACTGTTTCGCGTTAAAGGCTTCGAGCGGGGGAAAATGAAACGTTTCGTTCAGCTTGGCTTCGCGTTCCTAATCACTCTCGCTGTCGCGGCTTCCGCGGCAGCACAGGCAAAACCGTTGGCGTCTGGCGCCGACGTCCAGAAAATCTACGAGAAGCTGCTTCCTCAGATCGACCGTATCCCCATCTACGACAATCATTCTCACGCCACTTTTCCCGATGACTCCGACATGGACGCGCAAGCCGCTCCGCCCGATGAAAGCTCCGTCCTGCGGCTGCGCGACACCAATCCGGAATTCGTCGCGGGAGCGAAAGCGCTGTTCGCCTATCCCTACGACGATTTTCAGCCGGAGCACGCCAAGTGGCTGATCGAGAAAAAGAAAGCCGCGGAGAAAGCGGGCGGAACGGCATATTGGGACAGTATCCTCGACAAGCTCAATATCGAAACGTGCCTGGCCAATCGCGTCGCGCTGGGGCCCTATCTGAATCACCAACGATTTCATTGGGTGTTCTTCGTCGATTCCTTCTTATACCCGTTCGACAACCGCGACCAGAGCGGGAAGAATCCTGATTTGGGCGTGTACATCCCGCTGCAGGAAAAAGTGCTGAAGCGGTACATGCAGCAGGAAAACGTGAGCGGCTTACCCACTGATCTCGCCGGCTACGAAGCGTTCGTGCGCCAGACCTTGGCCGACAACCAGAAAAAAGGCGGCGTGGCCATGAAGTTTGAGGTGGCATACTTTCGCACGCTGTATTTCCGAGACCCGCCGCGCGAACAGGCTGCGGCTATCTATACGAAATACCACGCTGGCGGCGTTCCCTCAGAAGACGACTATCGCGCGTTTCAGGATTACGTCTTTCGCGTCCTGATCGATCAGGCCGGCAAACTCGACCTGCCCGTGCACTTTCACAGCGCGGTGGGCATTGGCGATTATTTCAGCCTGCGCAACGGAAACCCGCTCAACCTCGAAAATGTCTTGCGCGATCCGCGCTACGCCAAAACAAAATTCGTTCTAATCCACGGCGGCTATCCCTACACCCTCGAAATGATCTGGCTGACCGCGGCGAAAAACGTTTACACCGATTCGTCGCTGGTCGGCTATTACGTCTATCCCTCCGAGCTGAAAAACATTTTGAAGCAGTGGATTTCGCTTTATCCCGAGCGCATGATGTTCGGCTCCGACGCCTTCCCATTCAATGACGCCGTGGGCGCGGAGGAAACGTTCTGGCTCGCGGCGCGTTCCGCGCGCACCGCCGTCGCCGCGGCCCTCGCCGAACTTGTAGCCGAAGGCGCATTCACAGAAGAAAAAGCACTCCAACTCGCGCGCATGTATCTCCACGACAATGCCGCGCAGCTCTACGGGGGAACAAAATGAGCGCAGCAGCGAAGATGAAGCACATCCCATGGAAAACGGTCGAACGCGAAACACTCAACCCGTTGATCGACCGCGAGATGCTCGTCGGCGACAAGGTTATGCTCGCGCGCGTGCTCATGAAGAAGGGCGCGCACGTTCCGCTCCACCATCACCACAACGAGCAAGTCACCTACATTTTGGAAGGCGCTCTGAAATTTGCCATTGACGGAAAAGAAATTGTCGTGCGCGCGGGAGAGGTGCTGTGCATTCCCCCGCACATGCCGCACGAAGCCTGGGCCCTGGAAGATACCGTGGACCTCGATATTTTCGATCCACCGCGCGAAGACTGGCTGAATAAGACCGACGATTATCTCCGAAAAGGCCGCTAGCGGTCGTAAATCGTGCTTGACCCCGCATACTTGCTACTGCCATTACAGTTGGATCGGTGCGAGAGGTACCCCTTGCGATGCAATCAGAAGCTGTCCGCAAAACGCGCATTCGGCCGGTCGCCGGCCCAAGGCTTCTTCGGCTGAAATTCTGGCGGTATGGGGATTGTTGTTTTCTTCAGAGAGGTGTGCCAGGACGAGATAGCGTGCGGTGGCGTCAAAGCCGTCTGGATCAGCCAGATACTCGCTGACCGCATGATTGGAGAGATGGCCGGTGCGGCTCAATACTCGCTGCTTGACCACCCATGGATACGGACCCGCCTTAAGCATATCCGGATCGTGATTTGACTCTAAGACTACGCAATCAGATCCTCGGAGATGAACTTTGACATGATTTGGCATATATCCCAGGTCCGTGACCAACGCCAGCTTGATTCCATCCGCGCGAAACGTGAATCCAATCGGGTCCGCGGCATCATGCGGAATCGCAAACGCGTGCACCTCGATGTCGCCAATGCAAAACCGCTGCCCCGCTTGAATTTTTTCCACCCCGCGCAGCCGCTTGCCCAGCGTTTCCGGCAGCGTGCGCTCGAGCGCATCCATGGTCGGCTCGGTCACATAGAGCGGCGCCTTCCACAAGCCCAGCATCTGCGGCAACCCGCTGCAGTGGTCGTTATGTTCGTGAGTGATCAGAATGCCGTCGAGCCGGTCTACGTTTTTCTCGACAGCCGCAAGGCGGGCCAGGGTTTCGCGCTTGCCAAGTCCGGCGTCAATAAGGAGGCGGGTGCTCTCCGTCTCGAGTAAAGTGATGTTCCCCGAGCTCCCCGACGCCAGTATGGACACGCGCAAGCCGATCGCTTTCCCCCAGTACAGCGCAACAAATTTCCAAAATCATCGCAGAGCGCAACCCTGGCGTCAACGAAATAGCATTGGAGTTGTCTGGAAATTTTTCTCTTCAGAAGTCGGAACTCCGACTCCGCTACAGAGTGGAGGTTTGAAGCACGGCCTAGCACGCCAGGCGTGAGCGATCTAGCGTGAAACCATTCAGCGGACCGAGCACCGTCACCGCGATCTGCTCCGGCCGGAAGAATTCCTGCGCCAGCGATTGCACTTCCTCGCTTGTCACTGTGCTGATGGATTCGAGAATCTCGTCCAGCGAGTAAAAGCGTCCGAAATACAGCTCCTGTCGCGCCAGGTTTGACATCCGCGCGCTCGTCGATTCCAGCGAAAGCATCAGCGAGCCTTTCAGGTGATTCTTGGCGCGCAGCAGCTCTTCCTCGCTGACCGGCGACTCCTTCAAGTCCCGGAATTCCTTCACGATCAGATCGATCACCTGCCCGGCCGTTTCGCGCGCCGTGCCCGCATATACGGTCATCATTCCCGCGTCCGAATACGGCGTCAATTCGCTGAAGACCGCGTACGCCAGGCCCAATTTTTCACGGATATTCTGGAACAGCCGCGAAGACATCCCGCCGCCGAGCAGATTATTCATCACCGCCACGGCAAACCGCCCCTGATGCGCCAGTGGATAGGAGGGCACACCCATGCATACGTGCACCTGCTCGAGATCGCGCTTCGTCTCCAGATGAATCGGCGCTTCCGTCAAAGGTGCGGCGTGCCCCTCAACTTTGCCCACCGCCTTCAGTCCGCCGAATTCGCGTTCCACGAGCTCCAGCACCTTTTCGTGCGGCACATTTCCCGCCGCCGTCAGCACCAACCGGTCCGGTGCGAACCATGACTCGAATCTCTGCCGCAGCGCGTCTTTGTTGAATTTTCGCACCGTCTCTGGGGTCCCCAAAATTGGCCGCCCCAGCGGATGCCTCGGCCAGAAGCCGCGCGTGAAAATTTCGTGCAGCAAATACTCCGGGTTGTCCAGGTCCATCTTGATCTCTTCCAAGACCACCTGGCGTTCTTTCCTTACATCGTCGGAATCAAACTTTGGCCGCAACACCAAGTCCGCAATGATGTCAAAGGCGATGGGCAGATGCTCGTCCAGCACCTTTGCGTTGAAGCAGATTTGCTCTTTCGACGTGAACGCGTCCAGCATCCCGCCCACGGAATCCATCTCCCGCGCAATTGCTTCCGCCGAGCGCCGCTCCGTGCCCTTGAACACCATGTGCTCCATAAAGTGCGCCAGTCCGTTCTCCTCCGGCACTTCCCGGCGCGAGCCGTTGCGCACCCACACGCCTACCGAGACCGAGCGTACGTGCGTCATCGTCTCCGTAATGACTACCAGGCCATTGGGCAGCACCTGCTTGCGGATGTCGCGAGTCTCCGTCGCCATGCAGGAATTGTGACACAGGGGAGAGGAAAGAAGAAATCAAGGGGAAAATAGGACCGCAACCTGCCTGTTTACTTACAGTTGCAGAGGAACAAAATCCTGAGTCCGTCTAGGCCGTCAGCCGAAAGTGAGAAATGACCGGCGCAAGAGCCCTAAAGGTCTTTCGGCCAATAACTTATGGTTTACCTCCCCAGTTACAGTAAGTAGCTACAGCAGCTTCTCCGCCGGATTCAGCTTGCCGTACTCGCTGGTGTAGTGCAGCGGCACATCCGCGTACGTCCCCTTCTCCCGCTGGTATATCTCGCACGTGTCGAACGGCTTCGAGTACACATGAATGCTCACAGCCCGCTGATTGAACTCCGCCAGATTCAGCACCTGATGCACTGGCTCGAGTGGATTCACGTACGCCGGGTGCGCCGCGTCCATATCGTAGGTGTCCGTCGGAACGATGTGGCACGTGCCGCAGTTTGCGTCGCGCTCCTCCACTCGAAAATTCTGCACCCGCAGCCGCCCGACGGGCGCGGACATCCAGCAATTCTGGTCACGATGATTGTGAATCCGGCTGAACTGGCCGATTTCCCAGCAAATGGTCATGCACTCGAACACATCGTTTTTGAAAATAAGATTGCGCGTGTAGTTTCCCTTAGAGAAGAAAAGATATTTCTCCAGCGTCTCCGGGCGCACCGCATGCTGCAAAATGTAATCTTGCACCGCTTCGAGCGAGAACTCCCGCTCGCGCATGGCCGCCAACCCCTTCACCCACTCGCCAACGGGCAGTTGTTGCGTCGCAATTTTCACTTGTTTGTGCATGTTGCGCCTCGGGTGTTCCAAAGCTGGTCCGTTGCGGAATTATAGCGCACCGGCAAAAAAGTAGAGCGCCTAGTCCCCCGCGCGGTCCGCCGCGCGAACATCTCCGCACTTTCGTGAAATAATGGACTAGCAAGGACGGCGATGGAGCTTCTCGGTAAATCCAAAAACGACCTGCGCGACTTCTGCATCTCGCTCGGCGAACCCGCCTACCGCGGTGGCCAGCTCTACCACGCGCTCTATGCCGAGCGAAAATTCTCGCTGCACGAGATAACCAATCTTCCCGCCGCCCTGCGCGAACGCCTCGCCGCCGGAGCCACAATCACCTTGCCGACCGTGCGGCAAACCTACGCCTCGCAAGACGGCTCGGTACGCTATTTATTTGGCTTGCCGGATTCGGGGGCGGATGCAAAACGAAAGTCAGGGCCAGCCTCCGTCGAGGCTGTCTTCATGCCCAGTCCTGGCCGCCAAACCATTTGCATCTCCACGCAAGCAGGCTGTGCCGTCGACTGCCACTTTTGCCTCACCGCGCAACTCGGCCTAATCCGCAATCTCACCACCGCGGAAATTCTCGCCCAAGTCCTGCTCCCGCTCGAGCAGCACAAATCTCAACTCGCGCCGCAAACCAATCTCGTCCTCATGGGCCAAGGTGAGCCGCTCCTCAATTTCGACGCTGTCATGGACGCACTGCGCATCATCCTCGATCCCGAAGCATTGGCGCTCTCCCCCAAGCATGTCACGCTCTCCACTAGCGGCATCGTCCCCGGCATCGAGCGCCTCGGTCGGGAAAAAATCCGCCCCAAGCTCGCCATCTCCCTCAACGCCTCCAATGACGAGCAGCGCAACGCCGTGATGCCCATCAACCGCAAATATCCGCTTTCCGCTCTTCTGGAAGCCTGCCGCAACTATCCGCTCCGCCCCTGGGAGCACCTGACTTTCGAGTACGTAATGCTCGGCGGCGTTAACGATTCTCCCGAAGACGCCCGCTGCGTCGTGCGTCTCCTCGCCAATCTAAAATCCGTGAAGGTGAATCTGATCCCTTGGAATCCCGGCGAGCTTCCCTATCGCGAATCGACCCCAGAAAGTATCGAAGAGTTTCGCAAAATTTTGGTGGACCGCGGTGTACCCGCCTTCGTCCGCTATTCCCGAGGCCGCGACGTAATGGCCGCTTGCGGCCAGCTCGCGCTCCTCAATATCATCGCGCCGGCAAACGCCAACATCGCCGCGACGCAACCCTAAGGTTTTCTACCGGCCTACCGCTCTATTTTCTCTCCTCCGAATCCCAATCACCGACATCATCCGCCCAGTCTGCGCCCCTTCCTTGCGGTAACTAAACAAAAGATCCCGCCGGCACCCCGTGCACAAGTCACTCACAAAAATATTGCCCGCCGGCACGCCCGCCCCTTCCAACTGCGACCGGTTCGCCTTCCGCAAATCCAAAAGCGCTTTCTTCGGCGGCGGCTGATGCCCAGGCGGCATCATGTTCAGCCACTGCAGCGGATTCGGCTCGTCGCCCGTGCGCAGCTCATCGAAAAATTCCGCCGCATTCGCAAATTGCCCGCTGAACGCTGCGGCCACTTCCGTTCCAACTTCATAGCAGCATCCGCCAATCGCCGGCCCGATCGCCGCCAGCAAGTCCCCGGCCCGCGAACCGAACTGCATCTGCATCCGCCCGATCGCCTTCTCCACAATACGTGCCAGCGTCCCGCGCCATCCCGCGTGCACCGCCGCCACCGCGTGATTCTTCGGATCCACCAATAAAATCGGCACGCAGTCCGCCGTCTGCACCGCCAGCAGCAGCCCCTCGCTCTTCGTGACCGCTGCATCCCCCCGCGAAGGCTCCGTTGGCGCCGATTCGAAATGCAAAATTGCATCCGAATGAAATTGCAGCAGCGAAACCAGCTTCAAGTTCTGCGCGCCAATCGCCGCCTGCAAGCGCCGCCGGTTTTCCTTCACATTTTCCCGCGCATCCCATTCCGTAAATCCCAAGTTCAACACGCGCTTCCCATTCAGCTTGCTCACCCCTCCAGCGCGCGTGCTGAACCCATGCACCAGCCACGGCAGCTTCGCCAGCGCCGGAACCTGCAAGATCCGCACCCCGCGCTGAACACGCTGTGTCCATCGCGATGCGCCCGCCTGACGCGGGGTTTGCTTTTTGCGTTTCTTGCCCTTGGCCCTGGAACCCTTGGTCGCCGCCATGAAGGTATAAGTATAATCACAGTTTGCGAGCGTCCGCCGCTCGCGCTCGAGGAAAATTTCTTGATTATTGGCTTGGGTGTGGATATTGCCGAAGTCCCGCGCATCAAGGCGGCCATCGAACGCCACGGCCAGCCATTCCTACGCCGCGTCTTCACACCCAACGAAGTCGAATATTGCGAGCGCTTCAAGAATAAGTTCGAACGCTACGCCGGCCGTTTCGCCGCCAAAGAAGCCGCCATGAAAGCCCTCGGCACGGGTTGGAGCCGTGGAGTCCGCTGGGTGGATCTCGAAGTAGTCCGCGAACAAAGCGGCCGCCCCACCATCGCCCTCGCCGGCGAAGCCGCAAAAATCGCCGCCCACCTCGGCGTGAAGCGCATCTCTATCAGCATCACCCACACAGAAGGGCAAGCCCTGGCCCAAGTCATTTTCGAGGATTAAAAACTACAGATGCAACTGTCATCCTGAGGCTTCGGCGCATTTTGCCGAAGCCGAAGGACCTTAACCGCAACTCGGCAGCGTCGAGAGCGCAGGCTCGCCGATTAATCCATCGGCTTCTGCAATCGTCACGTCCAGCCACTCATTCGCCGCAAATTCCCCCCGCACATCAATCCGCAAATAATTGCTCGACAACGCCGGCGTTGTCTCTACGAATCCCCGCTCAGCCCGCAGCGTAAGCACTCGCAACCCCCGCCCAACCTGCGCTCGCCGAAATTCTCCTGCTTTCACTTCGCCAAGTGCTCGCAATTCCCGCGCGCGGCTCTTGACGACCGGTGCCGGCACCTGATTCGAAAGCTCCGCCGCCCGCGTCCCCGGCCGCTTCGAAAACGAAAACACATGCAAATAGCTGAATGCCAGCCTCCCAATAAACGCCCCCGTCTCCGCGTGCTCCGCGTCCGTCTCGCCCGGAAACCCCGCAATCACGTCTGCGCCAATCGCCGCGTCCGGCAACCGCTCCTGAATCAATTCCACCCGCCGCGCATAATGCTCCGCGCGATACCACCGGTGCATCGCCGCCAGCACCCGGTCGCAGCCCGACTGCAACGGCATATGAAAATGCTGCGCCATCCGCTCGCTCGACGCGAACAGCGCAATCAACTCCTCGGTCACATCCATCGGCTCGATCGAGCTGATGCGCAGCCGCTCCACGCCCGTCTCCTCCAAAATCCGCCGCAAGAGCTCGATCAACTCCACCCGCGGCGACAAATCCCGCCCGTACGTCCCCAAATTGATTCCGCTCAAAACAATTTCCCGGTAACCCGACACACTCAGCCGCGCAATCTCCTCAATCACCTGCGCCGGTTCCAGGCTCCGGCTCCTGCCGCGCACAAACGGAATCACGCAGTACGCGCACCGGCTATTGCATCCGTCCTGTATCTTCACCACCGGCCGCGTGTGATTTCCCTCGCCCCCCATCACCGGAGCCGCCAGCAAATCCCTCTGCTCGAAAATATTCCCCGTCAAAATCTTTGCCGGCCCATGCAGCAACGACAGTTTCTCTTCACCGAGGGCGCTCGCCGGCACAAATCCACCGGCTGATTCCCCCGCCCCTCCTCCGGCTATCGAATCCGCCAACCACGGAATTTCTGGCTTGTGCGAATTTCCCACCACCCACGAAACGCCCGGCAACGCCGCCAACTCCTCCGGCGCCCGCTGCGCGTAGCAGCCCGTCGCAATCACTCGTGCCGCTGGGTTCCGCGCATGTAGCTTCCGAATCGCCTCCCGTGCCTGCGCATCTGCCGCCGCCGTTACCGTGCAAGTATTTACAATCACCACGTCCGCGCAGGCCGATTCGCTCGCCGCCGCAAATCCCCGCTCGCGTAGTTGCCGCTCAATCGCCGCCGCATCCGCCTGGGTGGCCCGGCACCCAAACTGCTCGATGTAAAACGTTGTCATCGCCAGACCATGATAGCTCGAAGACAGTTCGCTTTACTCCCCTTTATCCCGCCGCTACAATCCTTTTCCGCATGACCACGCGCCGCCGCAATCCCTCTGGCCTCAACGACCCCAAGCTCTCCGTGGTCATCCCCGTCTACAACGAAAAGCCCACGATCGACGAAATCCTCCGCCGCGTAATCGATTCTCCCATCCGCAAGGAAATCCTCGTCATCGATGACTGCTCCACCGACGGCACCCGCCAAATCCTCGAAAATCTAGCCGCTCACCAATCCCGCGGCGAAAGCTCTGCCCCCGCCAATGACGGCGACGACCCCATCGAACTCCGCGATCTCCGCTTTTTCTTCCAGTCGCAAAACCAGGGCAAAGGCGCCGCTCTCCGCCGCGGTTTCGCCGAAGCCACCGGCGAAATCATCATCGTTCAGGATGCCGATCTTGAATACGACCCGCGCGATTATCCCAAGCTTCTCGAACCCATCCTCGACGGCCGCGCCGACGTCGTCTACGGCTCCCGCTTCCTCGGCGGCCCGCAGCGCGTTCACTATTTCTGGCACTACGTCGCCAATAAATTCCTGACTCTGCTCTCCGACATCTCCACCAATTTAAAACTCACCGACATGGAGACCTGCTACAAAGTTTTTCGCAAGGAAGTCCTGCAAGGCATTCAGATTCGCTCTGACCGTTTCGGCTTCGAACCCGAAATCACCGCAAAGATCGCCAAGCACAGTTGGCGCATCTACGAGGTTCCCGTCACCTATGCCGGCCGCACCTACGAAGAGGGGAAAAAAATTACGTGGAAAGACGGCGTGCAGGCCCTCTGGTGCATCATCCGCTTCAAAGTCTCCGACTGAGGCTCGCGCTGAATTTTTGAGCAACTTTGATGGTTAAGAGCTGGGAGTGGGTGTCATTCTGAGGGCATCCGACGAGGATGCCGAAGAACCTCAACTTTGAGTACTTGCGACCAAGTGACCTTGGTCTGTGGGCCGCGGCTAAGGCGCCGCCATGCGCCGCTGAAACGTAAGCAAAATCAAATCTGCGCGCCGCCGCACGCCGAACTTGCTCAACAAGTTCGACACGTGAAACTTCACAGTGCGCTCCGCAATATTCAGCTTGCTGGCAATCTCTTTGTTCGACAAATTCTCCAGCAGCGAATCCAGCACTTCCTGCTCGCGCCGGCTCAGATTGGTCACCGAATCGGTCTTCAACCGCCGCCCTTGCCCCGTCAGAATCGAGTCCACGAAGCCGGACAGCACCGACCGCGGCACCCAGAATCCTCCCGCAGCCACCAGCGGCAGGGCGCGCACCAATTGATCTCGCGCCTCCACGTACGTCAGCAATCCCTTCACACCCAGCCGCAGCAGGGAAAAACTATTCGCGTCATTGTGCTGCTCGCCCACCACCATCAGCCGCGATTCCGGACAGCGCTCCAGCAAGTTGGTCAGCAGTGCCCCGGTGGCCGGCCTGGCCGCATGGGCATCCACCACGTACACGTTAGCCTTCGGCGGATCCAGCGCTCGCAGGTCCGGCGCCAGCGTCGATTCCAGTTGCTTCAGAATCACCTTGAATTGCGACTTGGCCAGCAGCCGCTCGAATTCGCTCAGCACCAGCGGGTGCGGCGAAAGAATGCAAACCGTCAATTTAGAGTTAGCGCGTTTCGTAGCCACGGTTTTTCCAGCGTAGGGGAAAACTGTCCTAACGGGCAAGTCCCACGAAAGCCTCTGTTGTCGAACTGTTACTGACGCCTACGCCTCCTCCGCACCCCTCAAATCGCCATTCAACCCCAAAAAGCGCCTTTCAATGCAACCCGCTTCGTACCCGGTGGGAAACCCAGGTAAAATAAACCTAAGCCTCTACTAGCGTCGAACAACTGACCGGCAAGGAGATGGCCACTTTTCACCCATGCGCAATCTGACGGAATCCGCCAGAGCCCTTCGCGACCTCCTGTCGCAACGCATTCTTGTGCTCGACGGCGCCATGGGTACCATGCTGCAGCAGCGCCACCTCACCGCCGACGATTTTGGCGGCGCCGCACTCGAAGGCTGCAATGAAAATCTCGTGCGCACCCGGCCCGACGTGGTGCTCGACATTCACCGCAAATACTTCGATGCCGGCTCCGACATCATTGAAACCAACAGCTTTGGCGGCGCTCCCATCGTCCTCGCCGAATACGGCTTGGCCGCCGACGCGCACTGGCTCAATCGCCGCTCAGCCGAGCTCGCGCGCCAAGCCGCCGATGAGTTCGCCACGTCCGCCAAGCCGCGCTTCGTCGCCGGCTCCATGGGCCCCACCACCAAGGCCATCACCGTTACCGGCGGCGTCACCTTCGAACAGCTTCGCGAAGCCTACTACATCCAGGCCAAGGGCCTGGTGGAGGGCGGCGTCGACCTCCTCCTTATCGAAACCAGTCAAGACACGCGCAACATTAAAGCCGCCTTGCTCGCCATTCAACGGCTGTCCCGCGAAATCGGCGCTCAGGTTCCCTTCATCATCTCCGTCACCATCGAGCCTATGGGCTCCATGCTCGCCGGACAAACCATCGAAGCCATGTGGGCCTCGTTGCGCTTTGCCAAGCCTCTCGGCTTTGGCATGAACTGCGCCACCGGCCCGGAATTCATGACCGATCATATTCGCACGCTGAGCCAGCTCACCGGCGAATTTGTCTCCTGCTATCCCAACGCCGGGCTGCCCGACGAAGAAGGCAAGTACCTTGAGACGCCAACATCGCTCGCAGCCCAGCTCGAGAAATTCGTCGACCACGGCTGGCTCAATCTCGTCGGCGGCTGCTGCGGTACTACCGAGCAGCACATCCGCGCGCTCGCGCAAATGGTTGAGGGCAAGAAAGCGCGCCAGCGCCCCGCCGAGCAGCACCGTGCCATCTATTCCGGCATCGAGACCATCGAAGCCGAGGACAGCACGCGCCCGCTGCTCGTGGGCGAGCGTACCAACGTCATCGGCTCGCGCCTCTTCAAGAATCTAGTCGCGGAAGAAAAGTGGGAAGAAGCCAGCGAAATCGCACGCCGCCAGGTTCGCGGCGGCGCGCACATTGTCGACGTCTGCCTGCAAAGCACCGAGCGTGACGAAAAAAAAGACATTCCCTTTTTCTACGAAAAGCTGATCCGCAAAGTAAAAGCTCCGGTGATGATCGATACCACCGATCCCAGCACCGTCGCCCAAGCCCTCACCTATTGCCAGGGCAAAGCCATCATCAACTCCATCAACCTCGAAGATGGCGAGGAAAAATTCGAGAAAGTCGTCCCCATCGCCCACGATTTCGGCGCCGCCGTCGTGTGCGGTTGCATCGATGAAGACAAGCTCCAGGCCCAAGCCTTCACCCGCGAACGCAAGCTGGCTATCGCGCAACGCAGCTACAAGCTGCTCACCGAAAAATACGGCCTCGCTCCCGAAGACATTATCTTCGATCCTCTGGTCTTTCCCTGCGCCACTGGCGACGAAAACTACATCGGCGGCGCCGTCGAAACCATCGAAGGCATCCGCCTCATCAAGCGCGCTCTTCCTGACACGCGCACCATCCTTGGCATTTCCAACGTCTCTTTCGGCCTCCCTGCCGGCGCGCGCGAAGTCGTAAACTCCGTCTTCCTCTATTACAGCACCAAAGCCGGCCTTGACCTCGCAATCGTCAACACCGAAAAATTGGAGCGCTTCGCCTCCATCCCCGAGCACGAGCGCCGCCTCGCCGAAAATCTTCTCTTCTCTCATCCTCCCGCGGACCTCCCCGCCGACCATTCAAAAGCCGCGCTCCTTAGCAACGTTCCGGCGGACTGGCGCGAGCAAACCAAAGAGCAGCGCGCCGCCGTAAACCAATTCCACATCGCCGCCATCACCGAACATTTCCGCACCGCCAAGAAAAAAGAAAAGACGCGCGCCGCCGACCTTCCGCTCGACCAGCGCCTGGCCAGCTACATCATCGAAGGCACCCGCGACGGCCTCATCGACGATCTCGAGCGCAAGCGCGCCGAAGGCGTAGCCCCGCTCGACATCGTCAACGGCCCGCTCATGGCCGGCATGGCCGAAGTCGGCCGCCTCTTCAACGCCAACGAGCTCATCGTCGCGGAAGTCCTGCAATCCGCCGAAGCGATGAAAGCCGCCGTCAGCCATCTCGAGCAGTTCATGGAAAAAGCGGACACCGCCAAGCGCGGCCGCGTCGTCCTCGCCACCGTAAAAGGCGACGTCCACGACATCGGCAAAAATCTCGTCGAAATTATTTTGAAAAATAATGGCTACGACGTTGTGAACCTCGGCATCAAGGTTCCGCCCGAAGATTTGATCAAGGCCTATCAGCAGCACAAGCCCGACGCCATCGGCCTCTCCGGCCTGCTAGTGAAAAGTGCGCAGCAAATGGTCATCACCGCCAACGACCTGCGCGACGCCGGAATCGAAATTCCGTTGCTCGTCGGCGGCGCCGCCCTCTCCGCGAAATTCACGCAGACGAAAATCGCGCCCAGCTACGGCAAAGCCGTCTGCTACGCCAAAGACGCCATGACCGGCCTGCGCCTGATGAACGAGCTCATGGACCCCGCCACGCGCGAAACCGTAGTCAGCGCCCACACCGCCTCGGGCAACGGCGCCGGCGTCACCACTACGGTAAAAGTGAAAGAAATTTCGCCGCTACCTCCGCGCTCGCCCAAAGTCCGCTCCGATCTCCCCATTCCGCCGGTGCACTATCTCGACCGCAAGATTCGCCTGGTTCCCGACCTGCGCGAAATTTGGAGCTACATTAATCCCTTCATGCTTTTCGGCCGACATCTCGGCTTCCGCGGCGATTTCGAAAAGCGCTTCGCCGAGCGCGAGCCCAAAGCCGTCGAGCTATTCGAATCGATGGAAGCAGTGAAAAACGAAGCCGCCGAATTCATGAAGGTTCGCGCCACCTGGCAATTTTTCGAAGCCGAGTCCGAAGGCAACGCGCTGCATCTATTCGCGCCCGGCGCAGCCGCCCCGCTGCACACATTTAATTTCAAGCGCCAGCGCCTCGGCGATTTTCTCTGCCTCAGCGACTACGTCCTCGCGCCGCAAGCCGGCCAGCGCGATCACGTCGCCCTTTTCGTAGTCACCGCCGGCGAAGGCGTTCGCGAGCGCGGCGAAAAAGCCAAGAACGACGGCTACTACTTCAAATCCCACGGCCTCCAGGCCCTCGCCATCGAGTCCGCAGAAGCCTGCGCGGAGTGGCTGCACCGCCGCATCCGCGAAGATTGGGGCTTCCCCGATCCTCCCGACCTGACCATGGCGCAGCGTTTCACTTCCCGCTATCGCGGCAAGCGCTACAGTTTCGGCTATCCTGCCTGCCCCGATCTCGAAGACCAGTCCGGCCTCTGGAAGCTCCTCCACCCCGACGACATCGGCGTGCAGCTAACCGAAGGCATGATGATGGATCCCGAAGCCAGCGTCAGCGCGCTCGTCTTCCATCACCCAGACTGCACCTACTTCAGCGTCGGCGATACATCCGACGCGCCCTAAACCAAATCCTCAACCTTCGGTGGCGCCGCGCCTTTCCACGACGCATCAAACTGCTTGCGAATAAACGTCGCGTCGTACGCTTTGTTTTGCGACTTCAGCGCCTGCTCCAGCCCAAACAGCGACCGCGGATTCCGCGGGTTGCGCTCCAAATCATCGCGAAACACTTGCTCCGCGCCGGCCTGATCCCCGCTCATCAGCAGCGCCGCGCCCAGCGATTCGCGCACCGGATAAAACCAGTCCTGTGGCTCGTCGTACTTCAGCGTGTCCTGCACCGCAATCGCTTCCCGCAACTGGCTGATCGCCGCCTCATTCTCTTTCTTAGCCTGCGAAATCTTCGCGCCCAACACATTGTTCGCAATCTTCAAGATATCCTTCGTCTTGTTGTTCACCGGCATCTGGAAAACCATGTCCGGCGGCGTCTTCTCTTCGGCCTCGGCAATAATTTTGTGCTCCGCCTCTGCTTCCTCCACATTCCCGGTCGCCGCCAGCGCCACCCCGCGCGCGAAGTGCCAGAAAACCGTCGCCGTCTGCATTGACGCATCCGGCCGCGGCGACTTCAAAATCTCGTTCCACTTGTGAAAGCGCACCTCCACCGCCAGCGGCACGGTCATGAATCCTTCCAGCGGCGGCATATCCTTCACGTGCGGCCCCACATTCGCCGCCAGCATCTGCGCACCGCGCCTCGATTCCGCATAATTCCCGTTCATCGCCGCGCACATGGCGATGAAGTGCAAATTGTGGCTGTAATACATCATCGAGTAGATGCCCTGCGCCCCGCTCGCCGCCAAATATGCCTGGTCCGCCTGCGCCGCTTTCTGGTTCGTCTTCACCGCGGCTTCGTAGTCCCCCGTGCGGATGTAAATGTGCGCCGGCATGTGCACGACGTGCCCCGCCGCGGGCGCCAGTTGCGCCAGCCGATTCGCTCCGGCCAGCGCCCGCTCCGGCGAACGCGACGCCTCCACCGAATGAATATAGTAGTGAATCGCGCCCAGATGATTCGGCTCCCGGCGAATCACCGATTCCAGCGTGGCCACGATTTCCTCTGTGCCTTCTTCCGGCGAACCGTCCACGTGCCACAGTCCCCACGGATGCAAATTCATTCCCGCTTCCGCAAACAGCGTCGCCGCGTCCAGATCATCCGGAAACTGCTTCGTCACCTCGCGCATGGCGTCGCGATACTCCTCCAACGCCGCGCGCAAATCGGATTT
The DNA here is from genome assembly GCA_035602505.1 of Candidatus Acidiferrum sp. GTDB lineage: Bacteria > Acidobacteriota > Terriglobia > Acidiferrales > UBA7541 > Acidiferrum. The sequence goes on along the minus strand of DATNMD010000004.1, from coordinate 2,178 downwards.
CGGGTCCGCGGGAAATCGTTTCGCCAGCGCCGCGATGTATGCCCGGTCGCTTTCGGAAGCGTCTTCCGCAAGGCTTGCGGCCTTCTCGATCGCCTGGTGCGCCTGCACGAAGCGATCTTCGCTCGCCGGATCGTTGTAATTCGGACCAACCGCTTCCGCGATGCCCCAATACGCCATCGCCAGCCTCGGATCGAACTCCGCCGCGCGCTGGAACGACCGCGCCGCCTCATCATGATTGAAAGCGTAAATCAGCCGCAGCCCCTGATCGAAAAACGCTTGCGCCTGCGCATTCTTCGTCGACACCGGGTGCCGCCAATCCCCCAATCCCGTCATCAACGTCGCCGGCTTGCTCTTCGCCGGAGCCGCATGCTCCTGCGCAAACGCCGGCACGCACAGCGCCACTGCCACCGCCAACAAAACGGTCAAGCGCCTAATCATTGTCTTGGTCCTCCTCAGCAATCTGGCTCAGAAATCCGGTGGGGCTGGTTCGTAGTTCGTCCGAGATTCTCGCATTCTATACCAGCTTGCGGCGGCGGAGCTTCAGTTTACCCACAGCGCCCCCGCCCCTACCGCTTGCACTGAGCTTCGAAGTGTTTACACTGAGCGGCGTCGAAGTGCCTCAAATGTTCCATCGTCTCGACCAACAAAAAGAGGGGGCAAACTTCGCCCCCTCCCTTGCCAAGGAAAGCTGCTGCAATCAACCGTTACCTCCAGGAATCTTGGCGGTATTTGGTGGTGACCACAAAATCGGCCCGGCACCCGTGGTCTACCCAAATTCCGCGCCGATTCGTGCCCCAGCTATAGTCTTTGGTGCACGGTGCGTCGCTGCGTTGGTTCAATAGACGCACGCCGACGCCTCCTCGCGTATCCACCGCGCAAGAGTGCCTTCTCATGTCGTCCGAGTTGCATGCAATCCTTTGCGATTGCCTGTTTCCGCCGTATTGGTCATTGCGGTTCTGATCCCGGTAATCCTTGTTTCCGCCGTATTGGTCATTGCGGTTCTCATCCCGGAAGTTCCTGTTCCCGCCGACGCTGAAATCGGCCCGGCATCCGTGGTCTACCCAGATACCCTGGTTGTCAGCGCCCCAACTGTAACCTTCCGTGCAAGCTGAGCCGCTTCGCTGCGTCAGCAGACGCACTCCGCCTCGCGTATCCACCGAGCAGGAGTGCCTTCCCATATCGTCCGAGTTGCATGCAATCGTTTGCGATTGCGATTGCACGTTTCCGCCGTATTGGTCATTGCGGTTCTGATCCCGGTAATCCCTGTTTGCACCGACGGTGAATTCCGCCCGGCATCCGTGGTCTACCCAGATACCCTGGTTGTCCGAGCCCCAGCTATAACCTTCCGTGCAAGCTGAGCCGCTGTGCTGCGTCGCTAGACGCACTCCGCCTCGCGTATCCACCGCGCAGGAGTGCCTTCTCTCGTCGTCCGAGTTGCAGGAAATCGTGGACTGCGCCAGCGATTTTTGCGGAATGAATAGACAAATACCAAGCAAAACCATACTCAAAGAAAAACATCGGTTCCTCATGATCTCTTATTCTCCTTTTGCTTTTGTTTACGGCAGGCTTCGCCTGGGAACGGCCCGCCAAAAAACAAGGACTACTTCTTGGGAATAGCATCTGCGCGCCCGCTGCTGGGCGATTCCACCGCGCGTAGTGCCGCTAAAGTGGCGTCCTCTGCTTTCGGACCTTTGCGCGCGGGAGAACACCGCATACCCAGCATGGTAGAAGCCCCGAACGCACCTGTCTGTTCACTTAGAAACACTTTCGCAGATTGCTCGCATTTCGCGGGCGGCGGGCTACTCGATTCCTCTGTGGCTAAATTCCTTCTCCGCTCCCCGCCTCCTTGACTTGCTTTACCCCTTGATCAACGATCCCCACTTGATCAACGATCGCGATCCAGTGGCACGGCCTTCAGGCTGTGCGCCTTTGCCAATGCCCAACTCACTCCCCACCCCCGCCTTCGACGACCCCAAACACCACCTCCGCATTTACCAAGGCGACTGCCTCGACATCCTCGCCGCCATCCCGCCGTCCTCCGTCGACCTCGTCTTCGCCGACCCGCCCTACTTCCTCTCCAACGGCGGCATCACCTGCCACGCCGGCAAAATGGTCTCCGTCCACAAAGGCGATTGGGACAAATTACCCGGCCCCGACCTTGGCCCGGTAAGGGCCAGA
>DATNMD010000067.1:0-37022 GCA_035602505.1 Candidatus Acidiferrum sp. | reverse complement strand
CAAGAGCAAGAGCGAACTGACGCCCGAAGAGAAGTTGCTGCACGCGATCTTTGGACGAGCCGGCGAGGACGTCAAGAACGACAGCCTCGAAGTACCCTCCGGCGTCGAGGGCATCGTCATCGACACTCAACGCTTCAGCCGCCGAGCGAGCATGACCGACGACGAGCGCAAGGCCTTCGATAAAGAGCAAAAGGAACTCGAAAACCGATTCAACAAACAGATCGCCGACCAGTTCCGCGCCATGATCGGCGAGATGGCCGCCGCCCTCGATAAAAAGGAAATCAAGGACACGGTCACCAACCGCACCCTGGCCACCGACAAGGAGGATAAAGCCGTGGTCGAACAGGCCGCCGCCTTCAAGCTCGATCACCTCGACGTCCGTTCGCCCGAACGGCAAAAGCACGTTGCCGAAGTCTTCAATAAGCACCACGAGCGTATCGCCTTCCTGCTCGACGAAAAGGAGCGAAAGCTCAATTCGCTTAAGCGCGGCGACGAGCTCCCCAGCGGCGTGCAGCAGATGGTCAAGGTTTACGTCGCCACCAAGCGGCAGATTTCGGTCGGTGACAAGATGGCCGGCCGCCACGGCAACAAGGGCGTCATTGCGCGTATCGTGCCGCAGGAAGACATGCCGTATCTTCCCGATGGCACCCCCGTCGAGATCGTTCTGAACCCACTCGGCGTTCCGTCGCGTATGAACGTCGGGCAGATTCTGGAAACGCATCTCGGCTGGGCCGCCAAGGAGCTCGGCAACAGCCTGAAGCGTTTGCTGAGCAAGGAAGTGCGAGCCGAAGCCCTGCGCCGCTGGTTCCGCGAAGTTTTTGCGGACACCGCGATCTGGAAGATGCTCTCGAAGCTGAGCGACGACGACTTGCTGGAAGTCGCGGAAGGGTTCCGCGACGGCATTCCGTTCGCCACGCCGGTATTCGACGGCGCGCGCGAGGCGGAAATCCGTCACTTGCTCGAAGTTGCGGGCCTGCCGCACGCCGGCAAGATCAACCTGTTCGACGGCATGACCGGAGATCAGTTCGATCAGCCCGTAACGGTGGGCTACATCTACATGCTCAAGCTGTCGCACCTCGTTGACGACAAGATTCACGCGCGCTCCATCGGCCCGTACTCGCTCATCACCCAGCAGCCGCTGGGCGGCAAGGCGCAGTTCGGCGGGCAGCGCTTCGGCGAAATGGAAGTGTGGGCGCTTGAGGCTTACGGCGCCGCGCACATCCTGCAGGAATTGCTCACTGCAAAGTCCGACGACGTTTACGGCCGCGCGAAAATCTACGAGGCCATCGTCAAGGGCGAGCCGGGCATCGAGCCGGGCGTGCCGGAATCGTTCAACGTGCTCGTTCGCGAATTGCAGTCGCTCTGTCTCGATGTCGAATTGATGAAGCGGCAAAAGCCAGCAGAGAAAGCAGCCGACTAGAAACAATCGCCCGTAGGGGCGCAGCATGCTGCGCCCTTTCGGCAACGTTCCTGATTCGCAGGATTTTTTGTAATGGGTTCTCAGCCGTCTTCGGTAGCACAGCAAGCGCTACTGGGACGCGGCCCCGGCGAAAGCCGGGGAGGGAGGAAACAACCTTGTATCGCAGCAGCCCTTATGATCGCGCCAGTTTGATTGCAGATTTCGATTCCATTCGCATCAGCTTGGCGAGTCCCGAAAAAATTCGCTCGTGGTCTCACGGCGAAGTCACCAAGCCGGAGACCATCAATTACCGCACCTTCAAACCGGAACGCGACGGCCTCTTCTGCGCCAAAATTTTTGGCCCCGTCACCGACTGGGAGTGCCTCTGCGGCAAGTACAAGCGCATGAAGCACCGCGGCGTGATTTGCGACAAGTGCGGTGTGGAAGTCACCCTCAGCAAAGTCCGCCGCGAGCGCCTCGGCCACATCGAGCTGGCTTCACCCTGCTCGCACGTGTGGTTCTTCAAGGGCCTGCCCAGCCGCATCGGCTACTTGCTGGACATTTCCATGCGCGACCTCGAGCGCATTCTCTACTTCGAAGCGTTCGTTGTCGTCGACCCCAATGAAGTCGCCGTCTTGCGCGAGCGCCAGGTTCTGCCTGAAGAGGAATACCGCAAACTCACGCAGGAATACCCCGGCCAGTTCGTCGCCAAGATGGGCGCGGAAGCCATCAAGGAGCTTCTCCGCCGCGTCGAAGTCGACAAACTCTCCGAAGAGCTGCGCGAAAAAATGAAGGCCGACCCCTCGCTGCAGAAGCGGATCAAGTTCGCCAAGCGCCTCAAGGTGTTGGAAGCCTTCCGCAAGAGCGGCAACAAGCCCGAATGGATGATTCTTGATGTGATCCCGGTGCTTCCGCCCGAGTTGCGCCCGCTGGTGCCTCTGGACGGCGGCCGCTTCGCCACGTCCGATCTCAACGACCTGTATCGCCGCGTTATCAACCGCAACAACCGCTTGAAGAAGCTCATGGAGCTGCGCGCTCCCGACGTCATCGTGCGCAACGAAAAGCGCATGCTGCAGGAAGCCGTCGACGCGCTGTTCGACAACGGTCGCCGCGGTCGCGTTCTTCGCGGCACCAACAACCGCCCGCTCAAATCTCTATCCGACACGCTCAAGGGCAAGCAGGGCCGCTTCCGCCAGAACCTGCTCGGCAAGCGCGTGGACTACTCCGGCCGCTCCGTCATCGTCGTTGGTCCCGAGCTGAAACTCAATCAGTGCGGTCTGCCGAAGAAGATGGCGCTCGAGCTCTTCAAGCCGTTCATCTACCACAAGCTCGAAGCGCAAGGTCACTGCACGACCATCAAGCAAGCCAAGGAAATGGTCGAGCAGCAAGAGCCGGTGGTTTGGGACATTCTCGAAGACGTCATTCGCGAACATCCCGTGCTGTTGAACCGCGCTCCCACCCTGCACCGCCTCGGCATTCAAGCCTTCGAGCCGGTGCTCGTCGAAGGCAAAGCCATTCGCATCCATCCGCTCGTCTGCACCGCATTCAACGCGGACTTTGACGGCGACCAGATGGCCGTGCACATCCCGCTGTCTCCGGAATCGCAAGTTGAGGCATCGGTGCTGATGCTCAGCTCGCGCAACATCCTGTCTCCTGCCCACGGCTTGCCCCTTGCGGTGCCGTCGCAGGACATGGTTCTCGGCATCTACTACCTGACCAAGGCCAAGCCCGGCGCAAAGGGCGAAGGGCGCGTCTTCGGCGCCGCCGATGAAGTTGTTCTCGCGCTCGAAGCCGGCGAAGTCGAGCTGCTCACGCCGATTCGTCTGCGCTACACCGGCGAAGTCATCGACCTCACCACTGCGTATGACGATCAGGACGTCACGCACACTGTTCCCGTCAAGATGGAGCGCCAGTTCATCCAGACCACCGTCGGGCGCGTCATTTTCAATACGCACCTGCCGGAAAACTTCCCGTACGTGAACGGCCTGCTCAAGAAAAAGGGCGTCCAGCAGCTTGTCTACTACGCCTACTTGCGCTTCGGACTCGAAGGCACAGTCGTCCTGCTTGATCAGATGAAGGAGCTAGGCTTCACCTACGCCACGCGCTCCGGCATCTCCATCGGCATCGACGACATGGTTATCCCGGGAGATAAGAGCAAGCTCGTGGAGGCTGCCGAGAAAGAAGTCGTTAAGGTTCAGCAGCAGTACCTGGACGGCGCCATCACGCACGGCGAGCGCTACAACAAGATCATCTCCCTCTGGGGCGACGTCACTGAAAAAGTCGCCGACGAAATGTTCAAAGCCCTGGAGAGCCAGGATAAAGAGGGCAACATCAACCCGGTCTACGTCATGGCGGACTCCGGCGCGCGCGGATCGAAACAGCAGATCCGCCAGCTCTCCGGCATGCGCGGCCTGATGGCCAAGCCTTCCGGCGAGGTTATGGAAACCCCCATCACCTCTAACTTCCGCGAGGGTCTCAACGTTTTGGAGTACTTCATCTCCACGCACGGCGCGCGCAAGGGCTTGGCGGATACGGCGCTAAAAACCGCCGACTCCGGCTACCTGACCCGCCGCCTCGTGGACGTGGCGCAAGACGTCATCATCAACGAGCGTGATTGCGGCACCACCGACGGCATTTACGTCGAGCCGATTATCGAAGCCGGCGTCGAAGTCGAGCCGCTGCGCGACCGCATCGTCGGGCGCGTTTCTCTCGACAAGATTAAGGACTTCGAGGGCCACGTGATTGTCGACGTAAACCAGGAAATCACCGAAGAGCTTGCTAACTCCGTGCAGGCCGCAGGTATCGAGCGCGTGCGCATTCGTTCCGTGCTCACCTGCGAGTCTCGACGCGGCGTTTGCGCGCTCTGCTACGGCCGCAACCTCGCCTCCGGCCGCATGGTCGAACTCGGAGAAGCTGTCGGCGTCATCGCCGCGCAGTCCATCGGCGAGCCCGGCACACAGCTCACCATGCGTACGTTCCACATCGGCGGAACGGCCACGCGCGTTTCCGAGCGTTCCACTCTCGAGGCGCGCAACCATGGCGTTATCAAGTTCGTGGACCTCAAGTACGTTCAGGGCCGCGGCGGTACCGCCATCGCCATGAACCGCGCGGGCCTCATCGCCATCGTCGATGAGAAAGGCCGCGAAAAGGAGCGCTACCACGTTGTCTACGGCGCGCGCCTCCGCGTCACCGAAGGGGAGAGTGTCACGCACGGCCAGATTCTTGCCGAATGGGATCCGTTTACCTTCTCCATCCTCACCGAAACCGCCGGCTCCGTGAAGTTCGACGACCTGCGGCCCGGTTTGACCATCGAAGAGCAGGTGGACGAAGTTACCGGCCTCTCGCAAGACGTCGTTACGCTGCCGCCCGGCGACGAAAAGCATCAGCCTGCGATTCTTGTCCGGGATTCCGCGGGCAAGGTCCGCAAGAAGTACCTCATGCCTTCCCGCGCCCACTTGATGGTCAGGGATGGCGACGAGGTGCAAGCCGGCGACGTGCTCGCGAAAATACCGCGCGAGACCACCAAGACCAAGGACATCACCGGAGGTCTCCCGCGCGTCGTGGAGCTCTTCGAGACGCGCAAGCCCAAGGATCCCGCGGTCATCAGCGAAATTGATGGCGTGGTCCGCTACGGCGAAATCGCCAAGGGCATGCGCAAAATCTATGTCGAAAGCGAAGACCGCAAGACCACCAAGGAATACTCGATTCCGCGAGGCGTGCACATCAACGTGCAGGAAGGCGATCACGTCAAGGCCGGTGAGGCCTTGATCGATGGCCCGCTGAACCTGCACGATTTGCTGGCCGTCCTCGGGGAGAAGTTCACGCAATCCTACTTGGTCAACGCCATTCAAGAGGTTTACCGCCTCCAGGGCGTGAACATCAACGACAAGCACATCGAGACCATCTCCCGGCAGATGATGCGCTGGGTCAAGGTTGAAGACGTGGGCGATACGCAATTCCTCCTTGAGGAGCAGGTGGACAAGTTCCGCTTCCGCGAAGAGAACGATCGCGTGATCGCTGACGGTGGCCGCCCGGCAACGGGGCGCCCGCTGCTCCTCGGTATCACCAAGGCGTCTCTCTCGACCGACTCGTTCATCTCCGCCGCGAGCTTCCAGGAGACCACCCGCGTCCTCACGGAAGCAGCGGTTGCCGGCAAGGTAGACTACCTCCGCGGCCTCAAGGAAAACGTCATCATGGGCCGTCTCATTCCCGCTGGCACGGGTCTCGAGCACTACCGCAGCATTCAGTTGCTGACGGAAATGCCCGCTCCTGCTCCGGTCGAGGACATTCCCGAAGCCGCCGAGCTTACCGCCGAAGAAGCCGCCGCGCTCGACTTCCTGCAGAAAGACACGGAAGCCGACGCCGCCGCCGAAGGCTAAGTCCGGCTTAACGCGCGGAGCAACTCCACCGCTAAATGCATTCCCGGCGTCCCCGAGACCTCTTGGGGACGCCGGTTTCGCTTTGTGCGCTACTTATAGGTATCCGTAAGGAACTCCACTGGATTGCTTGTATTGCTGGTTGGTGAGAACCGTTCCTACAATATTAGCTAGTGTGTAGTCGTCCGGCCATTGGCCGGCCACCAAGAAATCCATGAGCCAAATCAAGAAAAGTGCCTCCGACCCGTCCAAGCGCTCATCGCCGAGCGCTGGCGGCCCCGCGGCCGTCTCCGAGCGTCTCGAGCAATTCGAGCGGCGTCAAAGCGAGCTGTGGCGTCTCACTTTTTTCTTGCTGCTCGTTCTCTCCATTGTGTTCGCCGTGGTGTCCTGGGATACCATCCGCACCCTCGCTCACCGTTTTGAGGCTCTGCCCATCGGCCTGGTTCTCCTCGTTGTCCTTTTCGGGCTGTACGCGTGGAAACGTACGCAGGAAATTTCTGAGCTGCGCGGCCTGGTTCGCGGCATCGAACAGCGCGACGCTGTTGTTCCCAACGAAAAGCAGCTCGACCAGCTTTTCGAGGTCATCTCGCGCTCCCAGCAAGGCTATCGCGACCTCATCGATTCCTTCGACGATATCCTCCTCGCGATCTCGCTTGATGGCCAGATTCGTGCCGCCAATCGCAGCTTCGCGGACCTCGTTGGCGCTTCCTTTCCTCAAATCATCGGGCGCCCTTTGAGCGAATTCGTCGAAGAGGGAACCGGCGACGGCGGCGAACTCGCCAAGAACGCAATGCCTCGTTTCCTCGAGCGTCGCGTCTGGACCGGCATCGTTCAAGTTCGCCTCAAGGGCCGCAATTCGATCAACTATTTCGACTGCGTGGCGCACGCCATGCTTCGCGGCAATGACGTTCACGGCATCACCGTCCTCGCGCGCGATATTACAGCTCTGCGCAAGAACGAAGCGCGCTTTACCGAGCTATTTGAATCGCTGCAGGAAGGCATTTACATCGCCACACCCGACGACCGCCTCCTCGACGTCAACCCGGCGCTGGCGCGCATGCTCGGATACGACTCCAAGGAAGAGCTGCTGTCGCGCACGTTCGCCGATTTGCTTCCTGATGAAGGGCAGCGCCGCGCCCTTCGCCAGGAAGTGGATAGTCAACCCACGGTCCAGGGGCGCGAAATTACGCTCACGCGCAAGGATGGCCGGCCGCTCGTCTGCCTGAATACCGCCGGCGCCGTGCGCGACACTAGCGGCCGCGTTGTTCGCTATCACGGCGCTCTAATGGATATTACCGAGCGCCGCGAGATGGAGCGCCGCCTCTACCAACAGCAGGAATTTGCGCGCCGCCTAATCGACAGTTTCCCAGACCTGATCTTCGTTGTGGATACCGCCGGCCATTACACCTTTGTCAGCCCACGGGTGAGAGACATCCTCGGCTACGAGCCCGAAGAAACCCAGGATTGGGAGCTTGGCGGCCGCACGCACCTGGAAGACCGTCCCGCTCTGCTTGCCCTTTTCGCGGAACTTGTAGGTGGCCGGCAAACATTTGCCTCACTGGAAGTCCGCGTCCGCAACAAGCAAGGCGAGTGGCGCCGGCTGCGCTGCCATTTCAGTCCTCTTTTCAATGAAACCGGCAAGATCGATGGTGTGGTGATTTCCGGCCGCGACGTCACGGAGCTCAAGCGCCTGGAGGAGCAGCTTATCCAGGCCGAAAAACTTGCCGCCATGGGCCAGATGCTCGCCGGCGTCGCGCACGAGCTGAACAATCCCCTGACCGCCATTCTCGGCGTTACGGAGCTTCTGCGTGACAGCGAAGGCGTCCAGGAAAACACCAAGCGCCAGCTCGAGCTAACCCATCGCCAGGCCCGTCGCGCCGCGCGCATCGTTCAAAACCTGCTCGAGTTTTCGCGGCCGGCCGCGCCGCAAAAGAGGGCGCTGGGCGTTAACAGTCTGATCGAGCGCACCCTCCAGCTCCAGGATCATTCGCTTCGCCGCAACAATGTTAGCGTTGATTTTCAGCCGCAATCCGATTTGCCCGCGGTCATCGGCGACGCGAATCAGTTGATTCAAGTTTTCTTAAACCTCATCAGCAACGCCGAGCACGCCATTCGCGAAGTTCGCGAGACTGGGCGCATTCAGATTCGCATCGGACGCATCGGCGGGCACATTTCGGTCACCGTTCAGGACGATGGCGTGGGAGTCGCGCAGGAAGCCCTTCCAAGACTTTTCGATCCCTTTTACACCACCAAGCGTCCCGGCGGCGGCACCGGTCTTGGCTTAAGTATTTGCATGTCCATCGTTCGAGAGCACGGCGGTTCCATCGATGTCGAAACGCTGCCGGCTGGCGGCTCGGCTTTCACCGTGTATTTGCCGGTTGCCCCGCGCGAACTGTTCGGTACGCCGCTTGATGGCGGAGCATTGTCTGCCGAGCCGGCGGCTCCGGCGGGGGATATTCTGAGGGGCCGCTCCATTCTCATTCTGGACGACGAGGAAAGCATCCGGATGTTGCTCGAAGAAGGCCTCTCCGCTCACGGCATGCGTGTCGATTGCGCGGCAAATTCCCGCGAAGCGCTGGAATTGGTGAGCAATAGCGCTTACGACTTGATTCTGTGTGATGTGAATCTCTCCGGGGGCGGTGCGGGGCCGAGCGGCCGCGAAGCTGCGCTGCAAATCGTTGCCTCCTCGCGCAGCACCGCAAAGCCGGAAGTGATCTTCATGACCGGAGATCTCGTCGAAGACAACGGCAGCGGCGGCCACATTCGGCAATTGCAGAAGCCGTTCCGCATCTCTGATGTTCTAACTGTTCTGCGCGAGACGCTTTCGCCCAGACCTGTCGAAAAACTGCAAAAATAGTTGCTGCGAAACATCACTTGACGATTCAGCGCCATTCTTACTCTGCTTGGGCGTACCCCACGCTTCCGGTATGATTTCAGTCTGTGAATCCCGTCCTGAATGAAGTCGAAGCCAGAGTTCTCGCCGCTCTTTTGGAAAAAGAAATCACCACTCCGGATTACTATCCGCTTTCCCTCAACGCGCTGGTCAACGCGTGCAACCAAAAATCCAACCGCGATCCGGTCATGAATGTGGATGAAGACTCCGTTCGTAGCGCTTTACGCGTTCTGCACGACAATTCCCTGGCGCGCTCCGTCAGCGCGGCGGATAGCCGCGTCACCAAGTACGAACATCGCCTGCAGGAGGCCTTCAACTTCGATCGCCGTGAAGCCTCCATCTTCTGCGAGCTGCTGCTTCGCGGCCCGCAGACCCCTGGCGAGCTGCGCAGCCGCGCCGAGCGCATGCATAACTTTGATGACTTGGGTGAAGTGCAATCCGCGCTTCAGCGTCTGATGAACCGCCAACCGCCTCTGGTCAAGGTGCTCGCCAGGCAGCCCGGCACAAAAGAATCCCGCTACGTCCATCTGTTGTCAGGAGATGTGGAGCCCGTTAGCTCGTCTGGTGTGCACGAAGTGCCCGCGGTCACCGGCCGAGAAAGCGCTGAGAGACTTTCTCGTTTGGAGTCAGAAGTGGCCGAATTGCGCATGGATATTGCGGATCTGAAGCAGCAATTCGCCGCCTTCCGCAAGCAATTCGAGTAACTCCTTCTATTGCGCCGGCGCGCTCGACGCCGCAAGAACATCCAATCCCGGCAGCTCCGCTCGCAAACGCGCAGCTTCCGCGCGGTACGTGTCTGCTTCCTTGCGCAACTTCACCGCGCCCATCGCTGGAGCATTTACCGCAGCGACGCCCGGCTCCGCCAAGCTGTCCTCGAGCCGCGCATCCATTTCCAGATCGACAATCTGCCGCTGCAGATTCGCGATCCGAACGCGGCGGGCTGCCTGTGCCTTCGCTGCCTCCTGAGCCGCTGCGTTTGCTGCCTGCCACAGCTCCGCGTCTACCCCCTGAAGCCGTTCCGATAGTGCCTTCAAATTTTCAATCGCCGTCTTGTTACCCTGGTCCGCGGCCATGCGATACCACGCCAGCGCCTGCGCAAAATCCGGCGGAATCCCCAGCCCGTACTGATTCATGTAGCCAAGCTGATTTTCCGCATTCGAGTTTCCTTGCCCAGCCGCTTTGTAATACCAGGTTTCCGCCTGCGCATAATCTGTTTCCACGCCCAGCCCATGCTGATACAAATAACCGATATTTTCCTGCGCGTTAGGATTCCCTTGCGCCGCCGCTTTGTAATACCAGTCCAGCGCCTGCACGTAGTCTTGTTCCTCGCCCAGCCCCAACTGCGCCATGTAACCGAGCTGGTTCTGCGCGTTCGAGCATCCGTGTTCCGCGGCGCGCTTGTACCACTCCCGTGCCTTTTCGTAATCCCGCGCCCCTAAGAATCCGCGCTGGTAAAAGTAACCGACCTCTTCTTCCGCATCCGGCTCGCCTTGCCCCGCGGCTTTGCGAAACCATTCCAGCGCCTGCGCGTAATCCAGCCGCCCGCCTTTGCCGGTCTCGTACAGCATGCCGAGGTTGTACTGCGCCAGAGGGTTTCCTTGCGCCGCGGCTTTCCGGTAGGAAGTCATCGCCCGCCCATACGACTGCGGCACGCCCATCCCCCGCTCGTACATCATCCCTAAACGGTTTTCTGCAGCCGCAAGTCCTTGGTCCGCCGCTTTGCCGTACAGCGCCAGCGCCTTTTCGTAATCCTGCTGCACGCCTAGGCCGCGATAGTAGTGATTTGCCAGCGTGAACTGCGCCGCGCTATCGCCTTCCTCTGCCGCGCCACGCAGCAGCTTCAGTTCCCCGTCGCGCTCCTGTGCCTGCACCGGTGATAGGCAACCAACAAGCGCCGCGATGCTGACGATGGCAATGCCTCGCAACAATTTGTTCCGTTTCAAGTTTGATCCCCCAGACATCCAGGGCAGTTGCCGACAGGCGCAAACTTCTCTCGAGCCTCTCTGTAACTAGTTTATTCTTAGCAACTTACAGGAGAGACGCCCGGCACCCGACCCTCTGCGTTGCGAAGACTATTCACCCGCCCTGTGCTAAGCCATAGACCGCCAGTACCGATGTAGACCTTATGTGTTTAAACCTGCAATTTGCTCCGGTTGGCCGCCTGTCGGCCATTCGCAACAATTGACCGCCGCGAAAACGGGGACCATACTTCGTACGATTAGCGTGCGACACCGAATCCACTGTTTGGTTGCCATTCTTCTTTGTTGTGTTGCGACATCGGCGCAAGTCGAGCGACTTCCGTCCAGGCTGAAGATTTCCGAAACCGCTTTTGCGAGCTGCTATGAACAAGCGACCGGCAAGCTGCTGGGCTCGCAACTCGTTCGGACGCCGGCCTTCATTTCATCGGGCTCCCGTCACAAGGCATACGCAGAAGGGGAAGCTGTCGCGTCTAAATCCGACACTGCATCAGACTGGGAGTGCGCCAACACCTCTCGTCTTTTTGTCGCTGGCAAAGATCAGCAATTTCGCCAAGTGCTCGTCGTCGAGCCATCACCAGAAGCTCTTGGGAACAGCATCAGCATCGTCGATTGGTCGCCCGATGGACGCACTCTGCTGTTTGCGCAGGGTGCCTTTCAGTGGGGTTCTGATGTAGGAGAAAGTTTCGCCCGGTTATTCGACGCTGACCACGGCATTATGTCGGACACGCAGTTCATTCCGGAGGCTTTCAGCAAGCGCGCGGGCAAGAATTGCGCCGTAGTCATTGAACCTCTCGGATTTTCGCCGCAAGGCCAGGTCGTTCTGAGAGCTTCTCCCTTTTTTATGCAAGGTGAAGAGGAGCCTGAAGAAAACTCGTGCGTGCAGGAAAAAAGCCTTTGGTTGATCGATCCAGTCAAACAAACACTAGCGTCGCTACCCGACGACGATAAGGTGCAGCGCTACGGCCAATTCACGATCGTGCGAGGCAACTAAAAACGCGCGCCGCTCTCATTCATGTCTTAGCGCAATCAGCGGATCCACCCGCGTGGCCCTCCGTGCCGGAACAAAACACGCCGCTAACGCCACCGCCGTCAGCAATGCGGAAATCCCCAGGAACGTAATCGGGTCCGTCGGCTTCACATCAAACAGCATCGTCTGCAAAAATCGCGTCAGCGCCAACGACCCCGCCAAGCCCGCTGCTAAGCCGAACGCCACAATCAGCGCGCCTTCGCCCACGGCAATCTTCAGAATGTCGCCGCGCTGCGCTCCCATCGCCATGCGAATGCCAATCTCATTCGTCCGCTGACTGAACGTGTACGCCATCACCCCATAGATCCCAATCGACGCCAGCAGCAGCGCCACGCCCGCGAAAACTCCCAGCAACTCCAGCGCAAACCGCCGCTGTTCCAGATATTTCGCCACCACCTCATCCATCGTGCGCACCCCAAACACCGGGATACTCGGATCAATCGACTGCACTTCTCGCCGAACGGTGTCGCCCAGCGTCCCCGGATCGGCATTCGTCCGCAGATACACCACCATGCCGTAATTCGGCGATTGGTTCACGGGCAGGTAGATGCGCGGCGCTGTCGCCGCATCCAGTCCGTCGGACTTGATGTCGCCCACCACCCCCACAATGGTGATCCACTGGGTGTTTGGGCTCTGCGGGCGCAATCCCGTGAACAGGATGTGCTGTCCCACGGCTTCGCCTATCGGCCAATATTTTCGCGCCAGCGTTTCGTTCACCAGCGCCACGCGCTGCCCTTTGGAATCATCTGCCTCACTGAAAGGTCGCCCTCGTAACAGCGGCGTCTTTAACATCGAGAAATAATTCGGGCTTACTCCGGCGATCTCCGCCACAGGCGCGCGTTCCGAATCCGCCGCCAGGCTTTCAATCGTGAAGCGCAGTTGAAAATGCGCCGAGCCCATCGGCAAGCTATTCGGGCCGCCCACCGCGGCGTCTTCCACACCTGCGAGGCCGCGGATGCGCCGCAGCACCTCTTGGTGAAATGCCGCGCGCTTCTCGTTCGTTCGGTAATTGTCTTCCGCGGGGTCGTTCGGAACCGCCAGCCAGATTTTTGCGGTCACCACGTGGTGGGGATCAAAACCAGGCTGTACATCGATCAAATGCCAGAAGCTGCGTAACAGCAGCCCCGCCCCAATCAGCAGCACCAGCGAAAGCGCGATCTCCGAGGCCACCAGCGTTCGCGAAATCTTCATCTGATGCTTGCTCGAACCCGACCCGCGGCTGCCCTCGCGTAAGTTTGTCACCTGCTTCGGCCGCACCGTTTGGAGTGCCGGCGCCAGGCCAAAAATCACTCCGGTCACAATCGACACCGCAAATGCAAACAGCAACACTCCCGGGCTCAGGCTCACCTCATTCAGTCTGGGCAGATCCGCTGGCGCCAGCCGCAGCAGCCAATTCTTCAGCACTACTACCGTCATCAGCGCCACCACGCCGGAAATCGTCGCCAGCAAAATACTTTCCGTAAGGAGTTGCCCAATCAAACGACCGTGCCCCGCTCCCAAGGCCTGGCGTATCGCGATTTCTCTCTGGCGGCTGGCCGAACGCGCCAGCAACAAATTTGCCAGGTTCACGCACGCAATCAGGAGCACGCAGCCCACAGCGCCAAAAAGCACCAGTAGTTCCGTCCGGACCTTCCCCACCAAGTCGTCTTGCACCTGCACCAGCCGTACTCCCCAGTTTGCCGCCGGTGAATACTCCGCCGGAAACTCTCGGCTCAGTTGCGCCGTGAACGCATCCAGCCGCGCTTGCGCCTGGGCCACGGTCAGCCCGGGCTTCAACCGCGCGATCGCTCCCGGCATCATGCGAAACGCCCGCTGCGGCGGCACTGGAAACGGTGCGGCGCTGAATCCCGCTGCCGCGAAGACTTCCACCTCGCTGCCACCAAGAGAACGTCCCGGATGCCGGAATCCCGGCGGCAGCACTCCGATAATCGTGTACAAATCGCGGTCCAACCGAATTTTCTTGCCCAGCACATTAGGGTCTCCGCCAAACATGCGGCGCCAGAATCCATCGCTGATGGTAATTCCGTCGGTGAACCCGGGTTGCGAATCCTCCACCGTATACACCCGACCCAGTTGCGCCCTCACTCCCAGTAGCGTGAAATAATTTGTGCTCGTCCCCAGAAACTCCACGCGATCCGGGTGCTCCCCTCCGGTCAAGTTCGCGTCCACGGGCCACGCCGCCGAAATCCCCTGGAACACGCCGGACTTGTCCCGCAAGTCCCAGAACTCCGGCACCGACATCCCGACGTCCTGCGTGTTCGATCCGCGCAGATCGTCGTACGCGCGCACCAGTTGCTCTGGATGCGCGAACGGCAAAGGATTCAGCAAGACCGCATGAACCACCGTGAACGTCGCCACGTTCGCGCCAATCCCCAGCGCCAGCGTCAGAATGGCCACCGCCGTGAATCCCGGGCTGCGGCGCAGCATCCGCACCGCGTACCGCAGATTCTGTCCTGCCGTTTCCATCCACTTCACGATGTCCATCTCCCGCGCGTCCTCTTTCATCAGCGTCGCATTGCCAAATCGCCTCCGTGCGTCGTACCGCGCCTCTTCCGGCGTCATACCCGCTGCCCTGTTATCCTCGGCGCGCATCTCCATGTGCGCCCGCAGTTCTTCATCGAGCTCTCGTTCCAGCTTTTTGATCCGCAGCAGCCCTCGCAAACGCGACAACAGCGACATGCCTTCTCCCCTACACGAACTGCAAAACGCTCGCGACCGCCTGCGTCAGTTGCTCCCAGTTCTTTTCTTCCTGAGCCAATTGCTTCCGTCCCTTTGCCGTCAATTCGTAATACCGGGCCCGCCGATTGTTCTCCGAGACTCCCCACTCCGCGCGAATCCACCCGTCCTGCTCCATGCGGTGCAGAGCCGGGTACAAAGATCCTTCCTCCACGCGCAGCATTTCATTGGAAACGCGCTGTATATGTAGCGTGATGCCGTACCCGTGCATGGCCCCTCGCGCTAGCGTCTTCAGCACCAGCAAAGCCAGCGTTCCCGACAAAACGTCGCTCTTCCCTTGGCCCATGCCTCTCCTTCGTGTCGGTGTGGCCGACACCTCTCTCCTAGATATCTATAGGTAAAGACGCCCCACGCCGCAAAACGTTTCTACACGCGGATGCTATTTAAGGAAGCGCGTCATAGTACCGCGGCTCCAAGGCAGAGGTTACACGTTTAGATGCAAGTTCTTCGTTTATCTTCTGTTTATCCCTGCCCGACGATACTGTTTGTCTGAGATGCCAAAGCAATTGAGACTTATAAAGGAGTCGACCCGTGAACACTAAAAACAGCAGCACTATCATTCTCATCGCCGGCCTTCTATTTGCAGTTTCAGCCGGCGCGCAGGAAAAGAAAATCAAGCGTTCTGATCTTCCGCCCGCGGTGGAGAAGACCGTCGCTGCGCAAAGCGCCGGCGCCACGGTCAAGGGCTTTTCAAAGGAAAGCGAAAAAGGGCAGACCTACTACGAAGCGGAAATGATTGTGAACGGGCACACCAAAGACATACTGATCGACACCACTGGCGCGATAGTCGAAGTGGAAGAAGAAGTTGTAATGGATGCGCTGCCTGCGGAAGTAAAGGCTGGGCTGCAGGCAAAAGCGGGCGAAGGCAAGCTCGTCAAGGTTGAAACCATCACCAAGAAAGACAAGCTCGTCGCCTACGAAGCCCAAGTACAAAAGAACGGCAAGAAATCAGAGGTCCAGGTCGGCCCCGACGGCAAGCCGCTCGACCACGAAGAGTAGCGTCAGCGGAGCCAGATCAGCTTGCGGCGTTGGCCGCCGAATAGGCACTTCTTTGGCAATCTTCAGTGCTGCGCGGCGGCTACCGGCTGCGCGAAAGTGACGTAGTGCCCGCCCGGCTCCTGGAAACCGACTTCGCGCATGCCGTAAAACGCGGTTCGCTCCGGTTGAACGATCTTCGAATTCTTCAGCGCGTCGAGAACCGCGTCTAGGTTGTCCACCTCGATATACAAAAACGTTGGCCCTTTGCGAATGTCCGAAATCAGCGGCATGTCCTCCGCCACGCTTGCGTAGCTCTGGTACATGACCTCCGTGTTTCCCTTTTGCAAGGCTACAAATCCTAATTTGTTCCCCTGCGGAACTTCGATCGTTTTTGTATAGCCGAGCTTCTCCACCCAGAACGGCAAAACCGGCTCAATTTCCTTTACAAACAGGACCGGGGTTATGCGTTTCACGTTCATGTCCATGGCTTTCTTTTCCTCCAAATGATTAAGCTGCTGCAAACCGAGAAGTGCGACTAAGACAGTGCCCATGACGGAACAGGCGGTGTGCATTTGCGTTTTCCTCTTGCTTTCGTTTGGTAGTCTAAATTAGACTAGGAGAGTGTAGATTTGCCCCTATTCCAATGTCAAGGAGATTGTTTATGCCCTCCGATTCTCGCAAACCCTCGGATTTGATCTCTGTCGGGCCCGCTATGCTGCGCGATTTTGAAATTCTGGGCGTGCGTAGCGTCCCGCAACTCGCCCGGCGCAATCCTGAGCACATGTATGAATCGCTTTGCCGCGTTACGCCGCAGCACCAGGACATCTGCTGCCTGGACGTTTTTCGCGCTGCCGTGGCCCAGGCGCGGGACCCGCAGCTTCCCGTTGAACAGTGCCGATGGTGGTATTGGAGCCGCAACCGCAAGCGCTTAGAAAGGAAAACGCAGAGCGCGATTCAAGCAAGATAGCTATGCGCCAGAAGAAACAATTAACCAGTCCGGATCTAGTGTTGCTGAGCCTTCTGGCGGAACGCCCCATGCACGGCTACGAAGCCAATCTGGAGCTGGAGCGCCGCTGCATCCGCGATTGGGCGGAGATTTCTCGTCCGCAGGTCTACTATTCGCTGGAAAAGCTCGCCGCCGCCGGCTTCATTCGCAAAACGCAGAGCAGCGAGCCTGCTTCCGGCCCAGAGCGCATCGTCTTCGAGACCACGCCGCGCGGCCGCGCCGCAACCGCCGATGCTCTGGAGCGCGAAGACTGGACTACTCACCGGGATCATCCCGCTTTTCCCACCTGGATCGCGCTTTCCTGGCTCGCTCGCCCGGGCGTTTTCCAAAGGCAGCTTCGACACCGGCGCAAGTTCGTTGAACAAGAGCTGGTACGCGAGAAAGAGACATTGCGTGCGATTTTGAAGGAGGTCGGCCATCCGCATCATGAGGCGGTGTGGATGGTGACGCTCATGATTGAGCAATTTCAGACCGAGCTGAAATGGCTGCGCAAGCTCGAACGCGAACTGCCGCACCGCGCTCCTGCAGGTCATCCCGCTTATGCGCAGGGCTCCCCGGAAGGATTGCGCAAGAGTTCAGCATCCTAGGTGCCGTTGTTCACCCGGCAGGGAACAGACGGAGACCTGCTGCTTGGCACCAGGCTCGCGTTTGTGTTCTCCTAAAAGCTGGACGCGTGATGAACCTCAATTGCTACACGAGACGCTCGCGATTGCCGTTGCTTGTCGGCCTCTGCCTCGCCGCAGGAGCAGTTTTCCCGGCTGCATGGGGAGCGTCCGCCAAGTCGCCGCAAGCGGAGAAAGTCATTCGGTTTGTGCGCAACCCCGATGCCGCGCCAGAGTTCAAGTTGGACGCGCTCGACGGGAAGCCGTTGGATCTGGCAGCCGCCCGCGGGAAAGTCGTTCTGCTGAATTTCTGGGCCACGTGGTGTGGTCCGTGCCGCGCGGAGATCCCCGATCTGGTTGCCTTACAACAGAAATATAGAGATCAACTGCAGATAATTGGACTGACGGTGGACGACGATGACGCCGCAATGATCAAGCAAGTCGTCGCCAAAACGCACATCAACTATCCCGTCGCTATGTCCTCCCCGGAGGTGCGCATCCAATACGGCGGCATTGCCGCGCTGCCCACGTCGTTTGTCTTGGACGCGCAAGGTCGCGTGGTACAGAAGCATGAAGGTTTGCGCGACCCCGCCCTCTATGAGACAGAAATCCGCGCCCTGCTGGGCTTGCCCATCGATGCCCGCGTGGAAACCTTTGAAGACACCGGTCAAATTTTCCTCGCGCACGCCGATCGCGCCAGCGAGCTTCCCGGCGTGGATCTTTCCAGGCTCACTGCGCAGCAAAAGCAGGCCGCTCTCCACAAATTCAATGCCGAGGGCTGCACCTGCGGATGCAATTTCACTCTGGCGCAGTGCCGCATTTACGACCGCAATTGCGCCGTAAGCAAAGCGAGAACCGAAAAGATTGTCGCCGAAATCTCCGGCGCCGCCCCGCGCAAAGGAACTCCGGAAAAATCTCCCGCGCGGCCGAACGCGGTATCCCCCTGACCGTCTTGCTTGCATCCCAACCCAGCCCGGAATAAACTCGCGCCCTCGCTAAACCGGCACGACACCGGAAACGACGGAGGACACGATGCAAAGCAACAGCAAGGCCGTGCTGAATCGAAGGGCAGGTTTCGTATTTCTGGCGCTTGCCGCTGCGGGATTGCTTACCGTTCGCGGCGCATTTTCCCAGGCGCCCGCGCAGACCAGCCGCCGGGCCATCCGCCTTCCCGAAGATAACCCGCAATTGCCGTTCAGTGGCGGCATCCTGACCGGCAATACGCTTTACCTCGCGGGGCGCATCGGCCTCGATAAATCGGGCAAGCCGCCGGCCGAGATCACCGACGAAATCAAGATCCTGCTTGACCAAATCAGGGCCACACTCGAGCAGGCCGGTATGACCATGGACGACTTGGTGTACGTGCAAATTGCCTGCACCGACCTCTCTCTTTTCGACAAATTTAACGGTATCTACCGCACCTACTTCACTACCAAGGACCTGCCCGCGCGCGAGTTTATTGGAGTAGCCTCGCTCCTGCGCGGCGGTCATTTTGAGCTGCAAGCTATCGCCGTTCGCCGCTAAGGCTGGCGCCAGCCGCTTTGTTTTAATCGCTTTGGCGCAAGGTTAACGCCAGGTCTCGGGGCCTCGCAATCTCCCCAATCCCAGCAGCGTCGCGGCGACGTGTCCCTGCTCATTTGGCAGCCACCTGCCGACCTTGGGCGCATTATCCATCTCTAACCCAGTGAGCCATCAGGATGGTTGTGACCATATATAGGCATCGATAGATGTCGATATATCGGTAATGTGATGCTATATGGGCACAACATCAGAGGCTCTCTAAGGTACAACCTACCGTTAAGTCATTGAATGTACTATGCTTATCAGATTACAAAGGATATGAAGCCCATGGCGAACGAAGTGCATCAAACACATCTGCAATGAAATCAACTGATGCTTAGAATCACCACACAGAAGAAGCGCTATAAGGTGCTCCTGACAGTGGAGGGGCGGTTAGCTGGAGAATCTGTCTCCACCCTAGAGCAGTGCTGGCGCGAATTGCGTGGAGCTTCCCCCACGGAAAAGTTCAACGTTGACCTTTGTGGCGTCAGCTTTATTGATGCCGCCGGGAAGACGCTCCTTAAGGAAATCCACCGGCAAGGTGGACGTTTGGTGGCGGAGGGATGCCTGAACCAAGCGACAGTCAAAGAAATCACCGGAGAGGCCGAAAAGAGTAACGAGCAACATCACAAGAAAGACAGGGGCTCGCACATTATTTTTTATATAGCACTTTTCAGCCTGCTGATCACTCCCGGGCTAACGCCGGCGCAGGGCCGGGCGCAGCAGCAAAGTCCGCTGCCTGCGGAGGCACCCACCGGCGTAATGCGCTTGACGCTCGATCACGCCGTGGCTCTCGCGCTGAAGCAAAATACCACCGCGCAAATCGCGGTCCTCACTGCCGCACAAAGCGAGCAAGACCAGAAGATCGCGTTGTCCGAGCTCTTGCCGCAAGCGCAACTGGGCGTCAGCGAGGAATGGCAGCGCGTAAACATCCTGGCGCAATTTGGTGGCACCCGGATCTTTCCCGGATTCCCCGGCCACGTCGGACCCTACTCCATCTTTTCCGCAGGTCCTTCGTTTAATGGACCCCTCTTCGATCTCACGTTGTTCAGGCGCTATCAGGCTTCGCGCCATGCGGCGAACGCCAGCAAAGCGGAAAGCCTTTCCACTCGCGAGCAGGTCATTCTGTTGGTGGTGTCGCAGTATATCGGGACGCTGCGTTCGATGGCAGATGTCCAGGCGTCACAATCACGCGTAGACCTGGCTCAGGCGCTCTACAACCAGGCCGCGGACTTGCAGAAGGAAGGTGTGGGAACGGGAATTGACACGCTCCGCGCCAATGTCGAGCTGCAAAACGAAAATCAGCGCCTGCTGGAAGCGCAGGCCGCGCGTGAAACCTCGCTGTTCGCGTTGAGCCGTCTCCTGAATCTCGATCCTCGGCAACAGGTCGAGCTTGGCGATTCGCTGAGTTTCTTTGACACGCCGCAGCCCGACGTGGAAACCAGCATCGAAGAAGGTTTGTCCGCGCGGCATGAATGGAAATCGCTGCAGGAGCAGATGCGCGCCGCGGAAAATCAGAAAAAGGCGGCGTTCGCGTTGCGCCTGCCCTCGGTGCGCTTTAGCGGAAACTGGGCGCAATTCGGCACCGAGCCCTCCTCGGTGATCCCCACCTACACCTACGCGGGCTCCGTCAGTGTCCCGCTGTTTACCGGTGGGCGCATTCGCGCTGAAACGATTCGCGCTGACCTGGACATTCAGAAGTTGCGCCAGCAGCAAGCCGATTTGCGCAACCAGATTGCGCTCGACGTAAAAACCGCGCTGATCAATCTCGATTCCGCGCGAAACCAGGTGCGCGTCGCCAATCTTGGCGTGCAGCTTTCCAAGGAAGAAGTCGACCAGGCGCGCGACCGCTTCAACGCCGGCGTGGCCAACAACATTGAAGTCATTCAAGCGCAGGATTCTTTGG
This sequence comes from Candidatus Acidiferrum sp., assembly GCA_035602505.1. GTDB lineage: Bacteria > Acidobacteriota > Terriglobia > Acidiferrales > UBA7541 > Acidiferrum. Next base: position 16,560 of record DATNMD010000067.1, on the reverse strand, counting down.
CCCGCGCCAACGATAACCAGATTGCCGCACTCTACCGCTTCAATCAGGCGCGTGCCGATTTGGCGCGCTCCATCGGTCAGATGGAAAAGGTTTACGCGAAGTAAACGAGGAGACGATGAGCGTTGAGATCGAAGTCGGCTTGGAAAATGCGGCGAGGGTCAAAGCGGCTCCGGAGGAGATTTTCCTGGAGGAGCCGCCAAAGGGGTTAAAGAGCCCCAAAGTGCGGCGCTTGCTCGCGGTCGGCGGCTTGGTGTTGCTCGCTGTGGTGATCGGACTCTTCGTTTACTACCACAATCGTGAAACCACCGACGATGCGCAGGTCGACGGGCACATCACGCCCATTGCTTCGAAAATCTATGGCCGCGTTGCAGAAGTTTTGGTCACGGACAATGAGCCGGTGAAAGCCGGCCAGGTGCTTGTGAGGATTGATCCTCGCGACTATCAGGCCAGCCTGGACCAAGCCAAGGCCGCGCTGGCGCTCGCGGAGAGTGAAGCGGTCTCCGCCGGAGTGGATGTACCTCGCACCCGTGAGAATGTCGCCAGCGGCACTTCCAGCGCGGACGCGCAATTGGCTGGTGCGGTAGCTGATCTCGAACGCGCGCAAGTCACTTATGACCAGGCGCGCACGTCCGACCTTGCTTGGGCACAGGCCAACATCGAGAAGAGCAAAGCCAATGCTGAATTGGCGCAGGCGGATTTGGCGCGCTATAAGCCGCTGCTCGACAAGGGCGAAATTTCCAAGCAGCAGTACGACGCCGCGAAAGCCAACGCCGACGCCACCGCCAGCGCGTTGAGGGCCGATCAGGAGAAATTGGCGCAGGCGCGGCGCGCGGTTGATATCGCCAGAGCGCAGTTGCTAGCGGCCGGTGCGCGCGTTGAGCAGGCCAAAGCCGGTGTCTCCGCGGCGCTTGCGGATGTGCGGCAGATCAGCATGCGCGCCTCCGACTCGCAGGGAAAAATCGCCAAGGTGCAGCAAGCTCGCGCGGTCTTGGCAGCGGCGGAATTAAATCTGAGCTACACCGAGGTTATCGCGCCGGTAAATGGCGTGGCTACGCACAAACAGGTCGAGCCCGGCCAAATCGTGCAGCAGGGCCAGGGTTTGCTCGTGGTTGTGCCTCTGCAGGATGTGTGGGTCACTGCCAATTTCAAGGAAACACAGCTTCGCAAAATGCGCGCGGGACAGAAGGCCTACGTACACGTGGACACTTACGGAAAAACGTTCCCAGGGCACCTCGATTCCATTGCCGGAGCGACCGGCGCCGTGCTGAGTTTGCTGCCGCCGGAAAACGCCACCGGCAATTACGTCAAGGTGGTGCAACGCATTCCGGTGAAGATCGTGCTCGATCCGATCCCGCAAGAGAAAGCGATTCTGCGGCCGGGAATGAATGTGGATGCGACCATCATCACCCAATAACGGCGGGACGAAGGGGAGCGCAGGCGGAATAAAGCGAGAGGTTCGAGCGTACTAACAGTAGGAGCGAGAGCGAGAACAGCGGCCATGTTGAACAGGATCTTAGCCAGATTGCGGACGCCCGAAGGGAATATCAATCCCTGGGTGATCGCGATAACCGTGACACTGGCGACGTTCATGGAGGTGCTGGACACCTCCATCGCCAATGTGGCGCTGCCGCATATCTCCGGCAATTTGTCGGCGGGTGCGGATGAATCCACCTGGGTGCTGACGTCCTACCTGGTGTCCAACGCCATCGTGCTTCCGCTATCCGGATGGCTCTCATCCTTAGTTGGCCGCAAGCGCTTTTACATGTCTTGCGTAGCGGTGTTCACGGTCAGTTCGTTCTTGTGTGGTTTGGCGCCCAGCCTCGGCGTGCTAGTGCTTTTCCGCATTTTGCAGGGCGCGGGGGGCGGAGGGTTGCAGCCCAGCGAACAGGCCATCTTGAATGATACGTTTTCGCTGGAAAAGCGGGGCATGGCTTTCGCGGTGTACGGGATCGCGGTGGTTGTCGCGCCCACCATTGGCCCGTGGCTCGGCGGCTGGATCACCGACAACTTTTCGTGGCGCTGGATTTTCTACATCAACGTGCCGGTGGGAATCATCTCGCTCCTGCTGACCTCCGTGCTAATCAGCGACCCGCCATACATGAAGCGAGCGAGCATCAAGAGCGGCTTCCGCATCGATTACATCGGCATCGGCTTGATCAGCCTGGGTCTGGGCAGCATGCAAATTATTTTGGACAAGGGGCAGCGCGACGATTGGCTGTCGTCCGACTTCATCCGGGTCTTTTTCGTGCTGATGATCATCGGCATCGTGGCCGGGATTTTCTGGGAGCTGCGGCAGAAGGAACCCGTGGTCGATTTACGCATGCTGAAGAATCGCAATTTCGCGATCGCCACAACCGCCATGTTTTTCCTTGGCTTCGTGATGTATGCCAGCACCGTGCTGATCCCACAATTCTTGCAGCAAATGATGGGCTATACGGCCGAACTCGCGGGACTGGCGCTGTCGCCGGGTGGCGCGGTGATTATGTGCATGATGCCGGTCGTGGGCTTCTTGGTGTCGAAAGTAGACACCAGATTGCTGATTGGATTTGGTTGCATTGTCGTGGCTTCCTCTCTTTTCGTGATGGCTGGCTGGGATCTGCAACTGGACTACGGTCACGCAGTGCGCGCGCGCATGTTGCAGGGGCTTGGCTTGGCATTCTTGTTTATTCCCATCAACGTCTCCGCGTTCGCGTACGTGCCGCGGGAAAAAACCAACGTGGGTACCGGCATCATCAACCTGGCGCGCAATATCGGCGCCAGCGTGGGGATCGCCACCGTCACAACGATGCTGGCGCGGCGCACGCAGGTGCACCAGGCGCGTTTGGCCGACCACGTGAACACGTTCAGCGCGGCGTACCACAACACGCTGAATGGCACACAGATGAAGCTTGTGTCCGCGGGCTCCAGCCTTGCTCACGCCGCCACTCAGGCGCAGCAGATGATTTACGGCACAGTGCAGAGGCAAGCAGCCATGCTCGCGTTTATCGACAATTTCAAAATGCTGGGCGTCGTGCTCTTCGCGGTGCTTCCGGTGCTTTTGCTGCTGAAGAAGCCCAGCAAACAATCCGGCAACGTGCCGGTGCATTGAGATAAGGGCGCGCGCCGCGCGTCTAAACGGTCTTGAAGTAAATGGGGGAACCAAATGGCAACGCAAGTGGCAGTGGGATTGCAATTCAATGAAGACAAGCTGATCCGCGCCGGCCAGCGTGGCGATTCGCAAGCGGTGGAGACGCTGTTCCGCCGCTATCACCGCCCGCTGTTCCAGACCGCTCTGCGCGTGCTCGGCAATGCCGAGGATGCGGAAGACGCCTTGCAGGACGGTTTGCTCTCCGCATACCGCAACTTGAAGCGGTTTGAAGGCCGCTCGCAATTCTCCACCTGGCTGACGCGCATCGTGATCAACGCAGCGCTGATGCGTAGGCGCAGCGCGAAAGCGCGGCCCGCCGTCTCGCTGGACGAGGCGCCCCGCGAGGACGAATTGCCGGCAACCGAACGCTTCGCCGCCAAAGGCCCGAATCCCGAGCAAGTGTTTGCCGGGACGGAGCTGCGCGAGATCATCAGCGAAAATCTAGATGAGCTCTCGCCGCTGCTGCGCACCGCTTTTGTGCTGCGGGAGATGGAAGGCTACTCCACCGGCGAAGCCGCGAAAAAACTCGGCGTGACGGAAAACACGCTGAAGGCGCGCCTGTGGCGCGCGCGGCACCAACTCGCAGAGCGCCTCGGACGCCGCCTACGCCGTATCAGCGACGACGTCACCGGCCGAAATGGCAATGGCGCTATGATGGGCGAAGAAGCTTGCAGCTACTGCTGAAGTAATGAGGTAGTGAAGCAAAGAAGCGATGAAATAAGGAGAGGCCGGTGTGTGCGCCGGCCTCTTCGCATTTCAGCAGCGATTTTGCGCCGCGGGATACAAGCCCAGAACGCGGACTTCGTGGGCGGCTTCGCGCACTTCGCGCAGAGCTTGTTCGAGTCGGGCGACGCTATCCGCTTCCACATCGATAAAGAACTGATATTCCCACGGGCGGCCGTGAATCGGACGGCTCTCGATCTTTAAAAGGTTCACGCCATTGCGCGCGAACGGCTCGAGCGATGAGAGCAGCGAGCCAGGGCGATGCGCGAGGCGCATGGCAATCGACATTTTGCGGGCTTCCAAAACGGGAGTGCCTGCTGCCTTCGCGGGTTGCAGCAATACGAAACGCGTAAAGTTTTCCGTGTTGTCCTGAATTCTCTCGGCAATGATCTCGCCGCGATAGCGAACCGCGGCGCGTATGCCGGCAATCGCGGCATGAGTTTTGTCGCCACGGGCCAGCGCTTCGCGCACGCTTCCGGCGGTATCTTCTGCGGGAATTCGCTGGATGTGCGGATGTTGGCTGAAGAAGCGCTCGCATTGCGCCAGCGCCATGGGGTGGGAAGAGATGGAGCGAATGTCACTAAGCAAGGCGCCTGGGCAGGCAATCAGATTCATCTCGATGGGCAGAATCGTTTCCGCGCTGATGACGAGTTCGCTCTCCAAAAGCAAATCGTAGACACGTACCACTGAGCCGGCCAGCGAGTTCTCTACGGGGACCAGCAGGGCGTCGGCGGCGCCTTCGGGGATGGCGCGAAACGTAGCGTCAAATGTGGGGCGAGGCACGGTAACAATTTCTTCGCCCAGCAACTGCACGGCGGCCGCTTCGCTGAAGGCGCCGGCTTCGCCCTGAAATGCGACTCGAATGCTTTGGCCTGTTGCTTCCAATGAGCGCTCCGTTTGTATCTTTTCCCCGCGCCAGTCTCCGGGTTCCGCCTTTGCTCGCAGCGCATCCAACATTTTGACTGTGGACGGCCATCAAGTATGATTCGCGCAGCTTCTGGAAACAAAGTGGAATTTAAGTCCGAAGCGCTCGGAGAGATGGAAATGGGCTACGTCGATAGAAATCTCGTGCCGGGAGAAATACTGCAATATCGAACCCGGCATCACTGGTTGGTGCTGCTCGGTCCCGTGTTCGCCGGCTTGGTGCTGCTGGTGCCGGGCGTCGCGCTGTTGGTGGAGGCCATCGCCGCGCGAGACTCCGCCGGGCTCGTGGTCGGCAATTCCACGATCAGCCCCAAGATGATGGCCATTGCCGGTGCCATCCTGCTAGCGGCGGCCATCATTACGATCAGCTATGGAGTCGCCAAGCGCAACGCTACGGAGATGGCAGTGACCAATCGGCGCGTGTTGATCAAAACGGGCATGACCAGCCGGCGCACGCTGGACTTGATGCTTTCACGCGTCGAGAGCATCGGGGTGGAGGAAACCGCTGCGGGCAGAATGCTGGGGTATGGCTCGGTCATCGTGCGGGGCACTGGGGGCACGCCGGAGCCGTTCCTGATGATCGCCCACCCGCAGGAGTTCCGTCGCGCCGTCCAGGAGCAGATCGGCGCACCGCAAGCCCCTACCTCGTAGTCTTGCCTGTACGCTTCGTGGCTTGGTTTTGGGAGGGGCGCGTTCGGCAGGACATTGAATTCACATAGGGCAGCGGCGCTATACTAAGCACATGGAACCGAAAAGAGCCGCAGCAAGCAGACCCGGACCGGGCGAATACGCACCATTCTACGAAACCTATATTTCCAAAGTTAAAGGCAGCGACATTGTGGGCATCCTTGAAGCCCAGAGGCTGCAGATGGCGCAGCTATTTGCGGCGCGCAGCGAACGCGACGGCAATTTCCGCTACGCGCCAGACAAGTGGACCGTGAAGGAAGTGCTCGGTCACGTAAGCGATTCCGAGCGCATTTTCGCTTACCGCGCTTTGCGGATTGCGCGCGGCGACCAAACGCCGCTTTCCGGTTTCGAGCAGGATGACTGCGTGCGTGGAGGGAACTTCGCGGAGCGCACACTTGTGGACTTGGCCGAGGAGTTCGGGCTGGTGCGTGCGGCCACCATCGCGCTCTTCAAGTCGCTGCAGAAAGAAGCCTGGCAGCGTCGCGGCGTGGCCAACAAGAACGAAGTCAGCGTGCGCGCGCTGGCGTTCATTGTGGCTGGGCACGAAGTGCATCACCGGCAGATTCTCGAGGAGCGCTACTTCCCGGCGATTCCTCGCGCGTAAAGCGCGTCAGCGGCGAATGCGGATGCGCGCGCGGTCCACGTAGCGGCCGTGCAATGGCAGGTCGTTCCGGCCCTCGATCTGCATCCCCGTATTGCCTCTAGCAACCACAACCGTTTTCTGTTCCCAGGAAGATGCGGCCGGCCAGGTGGCGACGCGGTGGCGTACTTTCGTCGACGGATGCAGCAGGCAATATAACAACGTGATTGCCGTGGAGATCAGCAGCGCGGCAAAGATCAATCCCACGGGCTGGGCCTGGACCGGATTCTCGAATTGTTCGTGGATCAGATAACCGCCCAACGCGAGCAGTGACAACACCACACAGAACCCGAGCCCTGCGAAGGTATTAAGAAATTGACCGCGGGCCGCCAGTGATCTTCGCGAACCATGCGGCAAGAAACCGAGGAGATAGCCGCGCACCGTCTACTCCTCGCGAGCGGTGACCGTAGGCGTTTCTTGCAGGCGAAGAAAGTCGAGATTGGTGAGCACCGGCGATGCGTATCTCTTTTTCATCGCCACGCCGCACGAGCAGCGGGGATTATTCCCTTCCACCCTTCCACTACGCTCGACCAGCACCTCGCATCCGCAAGCGGGATTGGTGCAATGCCAGCGGTCTTCCGTTTTCATGCGCATGGTCGCTCCTTGTTGCGCGGGGTTTTCCTTTGCCCCACTCAGAAAGGAGCCGAACTATATTCCATAAGTAAATACAAATGCAAGTATACTTATTCGGGTTTTGACGGTTCGCCGGAGAGGAACGCACCTCCAGGGCGGGCAACATTAGAAAAATCTTCCGAGTTCCAGGGAACGGACCTGCGGGCAAAGGATTGAGGTGGCGAAAACAGGGCGCACTCCCACCCCGGTGTTTTTGCCAAAGAGGCTGTAAGTCACTATCGATAATAGACTTAACTTTGCAGCAAGCCGCAAAAGAGGCTGCAAGTTGTTGATTCTAATAGAGTGGCAGAAACAAGTAGTCTCGAAAGAGGCCGCAAGCCCTTGGGACGAAGAGGTTTACCCGACATTGGTTCTGAACTTTGTTGGTATTCGCAGAGTGATAGAACGCTAGATCAAGGGTACCGAGAAGATTGGGCGCGATTTTACCCATCAGGATAATACACAAACCGGTATCTCCGGGCCAGCGAAAACCGACTCTTTAACCCAAAAAAGAGATTTAGGTCGCCTGCGGGACTCCACAGACAACGGGCGCTGCCTGAGCCGAAAGGCGTTTGCGCGACGAGCTTGGCAGAGTTGCGGTTAGAGGACCGGCTCGCTCCAGTTTTCCAGCGTTTCCTTGACCTTGTGCAGGAACTGATGGGCGATGGCGCCGTCGACCACACGGTGGTCGTAGCTCAGCGTCACATAGCACATCGAGCGAATGGCGATGGAGTCGTTGATCACCACCGGCCGTTTTTCGATAGCGCCGAGGCCGAGAATCCCGACGTTGGGCTGGCTGATTACCGGCAAGCCGAAGAGCCCGCCGAACACTCCGGGATTGGTGATGGAGAATGTGCCTTCCTGAACTTCGTCCGGCTTCAGCTTCTTGGTGCGCGCGCGCTCGGCGAGATCGTTGAGGTTGCGCTGGATGCCGAGAAGATTTTTTTCGTCGGCGTTCTTGATGACGGGAACGATCAACCCCCAATCGAGGGCTACGGCGATGCCGATATTGATTTCCTTGTGAAGGATGACGTTCGTGCCGTCGAGCGAGGCATTCATGGTGGGGAAAGCGCGCAGGCCGGCGACCGCGGCTTTGATGAAGAAGGGCATGAAGGTCAGCTTGGTCTCGTAGCGCTTCTCGAATTCGTCCTTGGACTTGGCGCGCAGCGCGGCGACCTTGGTCATGTCGACTTCGTCGACGGAGTAAACGTGCGGCGACACGTGCTTGGAGGCGATCATGTGCTCGGCGATGCGCTGGCGCATGATGCTCATGGGCTGCACTTCGTAGTTGCCGAAGTACATTTTTTCGCGCGGCACGGCGGACTCGAAGGCCACGTGCACTTGGCCGCCGGAAACGCCCGGTGGCGGTGGGGGCGGAGCTGCGGTGGGTTGCGGAGCCGGCGCAGTTGGTGCGAATCCTGCGGCTGCGGGCTCGGCTGCTTCGGCTAACGGCTGGGCGCCTCCCGCGAGGTAGGCTTCGATGTCCTGCTTGCTGATGCGGCCGCCGGCGCCGGTGCCGGGAATGGAAGCAAGGTCGATGCCGTGTTCCTTAGCCATGCGGCGAACGAGCGGCGAGCTATGGATGCGCTCCCCGGCGGCACGCGACGGCGCAGGACCTGGTCCGGAAGCAGCAGCGGGAGCAGGCGCCGGGGTGGCAGGCTTTGCGGCTTGCGCCGCCGGCGGCACAATTTGGGGTTTCGCGGCAGGCGCGGGAGCAGGGGCTTTCGCCGGTTCCGCGGCTTTCGGTGCAGATGCCGAAGCGGGAGCGGCAGCTTTGGCCGCGCCATCGCCGGCGGCGTCAATCACGCCGACCACCGTCTGAATCGGCACGGTCTTGCCTTCGCCGACCTTAATCTCTTTTAGCACGCCGGCGGAGGGGGAGGGAATTTCCGCGTCGACCTTGTCGGTCGAAATCTCAAACAGCGGTTCGTCGCGCTCGACCTTATCACCGGGCTTCTTCAGCCATTTGGTGATGGTGCCTTCAAAAATGCTCTCGCCCATCTGGGGCATTACGATGTCAACTGCCATGTGCGTTCTCCTCTAACCTGCTCAATCGAAGAGCACAGCCAAAATTGGCTGTGCCACCAAAACTTAATACCGAGCCAACTCCTTCCCGGCATTAAAAACCTTCTGCGCGTTGGGCAGAAAATATTCTTCCAGTGTCGGCGCGTACGGCACGGGCGTATCGAGCGAAGTAACGCGCATGAGCGGGCCGTCAAGGTCGCCGAAGGCCTTTTCGCAGAGAATGGCGGCGATTTCGCCGGCGATGCCGCCGGTCTTGGTGTCTTCGTGGACGACCAGGACTTTGTTGGTTTTCTTCACCGACTGCAAAATGGTTTCCTCGTCGAGGGGCAGCAGGGTGCGCAGGTCGATGACTTCGGCTTCGATGCCTTCCTTGGCGAGGGCATCGGCGGCTTCGAGCGATGTATGCATCATGGCGGCGTAAGAAAGAATCGTGAGGTGGCGGCCTTCGCGGCGCACCGCGGCCTTGCCGATCGGCACGGTGTAGTCCTCAGCAGGCAGCTCTTCCTTGATGCGGCGGTAGAGGAATTTGTGTTCGAAGAAGAGCACGGGATTATTATCGCGCACTGCGGCTTTGAGTAAACCTTTGGCATCGTAGGGAGTCGAGGGATAAATGACCTTGAGGCCGGGCGTGTGCACAAAATACATTTCCGGATTCGCGGAGTGGAACGGGCCGCCGTGCACCCCGCCGCCGGACGGGCCGCGAACGACAATGGGCGCCGGCGCGTTCCACAAATAATGGCCCTTGGCGACGAAATTGGTGAGCTGGTTGAAGCAGCAGGCGATGAAGTCGATGAACTGCATCTCGCAGATGGGGCGCAGGCCGAGGTAGCTCATGCCGCAGGCCGCGCCGATGATGGCGCTTTCACTGATGGGCGTGTCGATCACGCGCTCCCAGCCAAAGCGCTCGAGCAAGCCTTCGCTGGTCTTGAAGGCGCCGCCATAGACGCCGACGTCTTCGCCAATGACCACGACGGCGGGGTCGCGCTCCATCTCCTCGAACATGGCTTGCTTGATGGCTTCCAGAAAGGTGACTGGGCCGCCGTTCGTTTTGGATCCGTTGGTATTGGCCACGTTTACCTCCGGGCCTTTCGCGAACCGGCTGCGACCACCGCGCGCTTGGCGGATTTCTTCTTCGCGATGGTCTTCGGCGCGGATTTAGGCGCCAGTTTCTCCTCGTTTTCGGTTTTTTCCACGCCAGCGGGCGTGTCGCCAAAATGAATCGGCGCCATCGCCCCGCTCGAGCCTTTTCCGGCGCCAAATCCTTCGACGGTCCACGCCGCGGAGACGCTAGAGCGCGGCGGCATGACTTCGTGTTTGTCGCGTTCCCATTTGGGCTGAATCTTGTGGCAATCGTCGCCGGTGCAATAGACGCCCTCGGCGGCAAACTCCGCGGGTGGCATTGGGGAATTTTCGGCGAAGTCACGCTCTTTCTCGAGCAGCGCGTCGATTTTGTTCTCGATTTCTTTCTTGCCCTTGGCGTCCAGCAGCTTTTCGGACATGAGGAATTTTTCGTACAGCAGGATGGGATCGCGCGACTCCCAGTAGGCGCGCATCTCTTTGGGCACATACTCGGCGGGATCATGCTGTGCGTGGCCCATGCGGCGGAAGCTCTTGGCTTCGATCAGAATGGGCCCTTCGCCGGCGCGCGCGCGGTCGATGGCTTCCTTCGCGGTCTCGTACATCGCCACAACGTCATTGCCATCCACGACATAGCTCGCAATGCCGTAGGCTTTGGCGCGGTCCGCGAGATTTTCGAGCGGCACCTGGCGCCGTACCGGAGTCGAGTACGCCCAGAGATTGTTTTCCAGCACGAGCACGAACGGCGCCTTTTGCGTGGCCGCAAAATTCAGGCCTTCGTGGAAGACGCCGGTGGAACTGCCGCCATCGCCGATCCAGGTCATGGTCACGATTTTCTGGCCGAGATAGCGGCCGGCGATGGCTACGCCGGCCATCACGGGAATCAGGTCGCCGAGCATGGAGATGGGAGAGACGATGTGGAGATTTTCCAGGTCGCCGAAGTGGCTGGTGCCGTCCTTGCCCTTGGTGGGCGAATCGTATTTGGCCATGTGCTGCATGAACACGTCGCGCGGCGGCACGCCCTTGACGAGCAGCGCGCCGATGTTGCGTATCATGGGCGCGAGCCAGTCTTTTTTCTCCAGCGCGTAGGCGCTGCCGACCGAGATGGCCTCCTGGCCCAGGCTGGAGTACAACCCGCCAACAATCTTGTTTTGGCGAAAGAGCTTGACCATGGTGTCTTCCACCGCGCGGTTTAGGCGCATGTAGTAGTACAGGTCAAGATATTGCCGGCACGTCAGGTCCTTCTTCATGCTTTCTCCGATGGCAGCGCTGCTCATTATGCTCTCAGCCGGCGATGGTTTGCGGCACTTTCGCCGCCAGTGGCGTAGGGAATTCTGGCTGCGCGGCTGCATCGCTTGTTGCTGCAAGCTGCTCGCGCCGTTGCAGCATTTCCAGCAATTCTTCCGGCGATGTGTGCTGCATTTTCAGCTCAAAAACTTCTCCAAAGTGCTTCGTCAGTCTGACGGCAGCTTCCCGGCAATCGACCTTGCGGCTCAACAGCTTTTCCAGCGAAGTCGCCTTCCTGTCCGCGATCCCGCATGGAACGATCAGATCGAAAAATCGCAAATCGGTCGAAACATTGTAGGCAAACCCGTGCGATGTGACCCAGCGACTGATGTGCACGCCGATGGCGCCCAATTTTTCCGCACTCTCTTCTCCGCGCCGTGGATTCGGCACAGTTTGCGAGCTCTGTGTTAATTTTTTTTCGGGCGCGACCCACACGCCCGTTTTGCCAGGCTCTCGATGCGCGCGGGCCTCGAAATCGGCCGTGGCCCGGATCATCACTTCTTCGAGCATACGCACATACCAGACCACATCGCGCCGGATGGCCGCAAGGTTCAGGATTGGATAGCCGACAAGCTGTCCCGGCCCGTGATAGGTGATGTCGCCGCCGCGGCTGGTCTCGAAAAAGTCCACGCTCTTCTGCCGCAGCACATTTTCGCTAGCGAGCAGATGTTCGCGCTTGCCATTGCGTCCCTGCGTGATCGCGTGCGGATGTTCGCAGAGCAGCAGGACGTCTTCGATAGCGCCGGCTTTGCGGGCCGCCACGATGCGCTTTTGCAGCGCATAACCTTCGGCGTAACCGATAAGTCCGAGATCGACGGTGAGGCAAAAAGTCATCACTAAACGTTGATCTGCAATCCGCGCACGGAAGCGAACGCGTCGCCCATGCCTTCCCACACGGTGGGATGCGCGTGCATCATGCTCATCATATCGTCGATGGTGCCTTCCAGGTGCAGCACTGCGGCAGCTTCGGCCAAAATTTCCGTGGCCAGCGGCCCGATAATGTGGATACCCAGCACCTCTCCGTACTTTTCCTCGGAAACCACCTTGATGAAGCCGCCATGGTTGCCAAGAATTGTGGCCTTGCTGTTGCCGACGAAGGGGAATTTGCCGGTCTTCACCGAATAACCCGCTTCGCGCGCCTGCTTTTCGGTGAACCCGATGGAGCCGATCTGCGGCTCGCAATAGGTGGCGTTGGGTATGCGCTCTTTGACGATGGCTGGCGCGGGTTTTCCGGCAATATGCGTCACTGCAGCGATGCCTTCCATCATGGCCGCGTGCGCTAGCAGCGGCAACCCGAAAACGATATCGCCGATGGCATAGAGGCCTTTTTCCGCTGTCTCCATGTAGGGGCCGACGTGCACCGCGCCGCGCTCGACTTTGGCTTTTGACTTTTCCAGGCCGCAGTTGTCGGTCATGGGCTTGCGGCCGACCGCAAGCAGCAGTTTCTCGGCCTGCAGAGTCTGCCCCTTTCCGTCCTTGTCCTTGCAGGTGACGGTGACGCCCTTGGCGTCCTTCTTCACCGATTCGACCATGGCTTGCGTGTAGATGCCGATATTCTTCTTGCGGAAGGTTTTGTCCAGCTCCGCGGAAATCTCTTCGTCCTCTACAGGGACTACGCGCGGCAAGGCCTCGAGAATGGTCACCTGTGTCCCAAACGAATTGTAGATGGAAGCAAACTCCACGCCGACCGCGCCCGCGCCCACGACGATGAGCGTCTTGGGGATTTCCGGCAGCTCCAGGATAGAGCGATTAGTCAGGATCGTCTTGTGGTCGGGCTCGATGCCCGGCAGCGCGCGCGCTTCCGAGCCGCTCACCAGCAAGATGTTGGAGGCTTCGATCTGCGTCTTCTTGCCGTCTTTTTCGACGCTGACGCGGCCGGGCCCTTCATAGCGGCCCCACCCTTGCACCCACTCGACCTTATTCTTCTTGAAAAGAAACTCGATGCCCTTGGCGTGCTTCTTGACGATTTTGTCCTTGCGGGCCAGCACGTTGCCCCAATTGATTTTGAGGCCGCTGACCTCGAATCCCAGCTCCGCGGCGTTCTTGAAATGATCGTAAACCTCGGCATGGTGCAGCAAAACTTTGGTGGGGATGCAGCCCACGTGCAGGCAGGTGCCGCCGAGGAACGGGTCTTTTTCGACCACAACGGTCTTGAGGCCCAGCTCCCCGGCGCGGATGGCGGCGACGTAGCCCCCCGGTCCGCTGCCGATAATTGCCACATCGTACTTTGCCACGCGCAGCCTCCCTTCCGGAGAGCCAGAACCTGTCTCAGTGCCAATGGGAACCAGGCTGATCGAACACTTGCGGCCGGACCTGATGAAGGACCGTTTCGCGATGAATTATGAATTTTAGCAGCCGCCCGCGCGAGCCGCAACTTGAGTCAAGCTGTGGAGCATAGGAACGCCAGCCGGATGGGCGCTGAGGAGCGGCCAAGGGAGCGAGCCAGCGTGTGTTTCGCTCACCGATTCCCGCATTACTGCCGCAGGCCCGGGCGCAGCTTGGCGACCCAAACGGCCAGGCCTTCCATAGGCACGGGCTCGACGCCGACTTCGCGCAAGGTCTCCAGAACAAATCTGTGGCGATCGTTTTCGAGGGACAGAGCAACATCGGTGACGGCGGCGAATTCCGTGTGGTAGCGCGCTTTCTCGGCAATATGTTTCACGTTGTAAGCCAGCGACTTGGCGTCCTGCGGCGCGCGCGTCACTGAAAGCGTGTGCACGAAGCCGCGCGTGCCGTTGCGGCGATAACTGTAATCGAGCCGCGCGGGATCCCCTTGGAACGTGAATTCCGCCACGCGCACGGACTTTTCCAGGCGATCCCAGATGCGCGCCTGCCTGAAGACTTGCGCGCAATAAGAGCGGATGCCGGCGCGCCCGCCGGAAAAGCCGGGACGCGCGACCTTGCGCGGAACGGCGACATGATCGGCATAGAGCCGCTCCACCTCGGCGTCCAAGTCATCGGCCAGCACTCCTTTTTGCGGCGCGATTTGCAATGCGTTGGAAAGAGTTTCATCCCATTTGCTCAGAACTTTTTGCCAGGGAATCTCGGATCCATGGCTGCCAATGGTGCGGCCGCCGGAATCAAGGCGATTCTCGAGATCATCGCGCAGCGCCCGCAGCAGTGCCTCGTCCGCCCACGGGTGCAGGCGGCGTACGCGGCTATATTCGTCCTGCTCCTCGATCAAGCGCAGTCGCCGCTCTCCCGTCTCGGGATTGAAGACCAGCACGCCGATATTCACCCATTCGTCGCGCACCAGGTTGGGCACGTAGCGCAGAATGTGGTACGCCAGGGCCTGCTCCGGCGGCTGCGGCCCGGTCTCGGTTATTTCCACCATGATTCGCCTCCTTTCAATCTAGTGCCGCCCAATCGCGGCATGCGTCATCGCCAATTCGGAAACGGCTGCCGCGAGGTGTTCTTGGCGGCCAGCAGCAACTCCGGCACGCGCGTCCTGCGCCGATAGAGCTGTTCGACCAGATGCATCACTGCGTCGTAGTCATCTTCGTACCACTCCGGCGGAATTTCGCGGATGACTTCAGCCAGCACGCGTTCCGTGACGCTCTTTTCCACGCGCTCGGTCCACGGCGCGAACGACTCCATGCCGGTCACCCCTTCGTACACGCGATTGCGCGCATAGAGCCCGCGCAGCGGCGCATCGGGGTAATTCCATTCTCCGGCGTTAAAGCAAAATCCCTGATCGATCATGACGGCTTCGTAGCTTCCGTCTCGATCCTCGCCGGCTTCTTCGTGGCCATTGCCCTGCGCAAGCGGACGGCGCGGTTCCTCACGAAAAAAGAGCGTCTGCCGCCCGTTCGTGTTGCACGTCCACTTGTCGAAAACCAGCATGCCGGCAAACTCGTGCACATTCTCCACCTGCCGCAACTGCTCGTCCGGCAAAAAATCGTGCAGCGTCAATCGCCGCGGGTCGCCCGGATAGCGCGAGCCGAACTGCAGCCCCGCCTGGCATGGCACGCGCGAGCGCGGCATCTCTATGGAAAGTTCCGGCGTGAGGCGAATCAATTCTTCGCTAACGTGGACAATCGCCACCGGCGTGGTCGGCAGCCCCAGCCGCCGCGCCAGCCTCGTACCCAGCAGTTCGTTCACCAAAATCCGCCGGTGTTGCGGATTGTTTTGGAACTTGACCACGTAATAGTTGCCGTCGGAGCAGCGCATCAAGTGCGATTGCGCTCCGCCGCGCATCCGCCGTATCTGCTCGGTGGCCAACAGCATCGGGCATTATCCTAGAGGTACTTGTTCTTGCAGGCAAGCAGGTCTTGCTTCCGAAATTCAAGGGAAGCGCCAATTCCCATTTTGTACGGCTGCGAAATCCCTTATGGAATCCGCGCGCCTCCGCCAAGCGGTCCAAATCGGAACTTAAGGCATGCATAAAAGAAAGAACCCCAGCTCATCGCTGGAGTCCTTGTCACCGAAACTGTTTCCAGGAGGCTTGGCCCCCGGCCGTCCCGCTAGCGCCGCTTGCCTTTCTTCTTCTTTGCCGGCTTCCTCTTTGCCCGCTTCTTCTTGGCGGTCTTTTTCTTTGGTTTGGCTTTGGCCCTGGGTTTTGCTTTTGCTCTCTTCTTGGGACCTTTTTTCGCCGGCTTCTTTGCAGCTGGCTTGGGAGCCGGTCTCGCAGCGGGAACAGGCGCCGTCACCGGCTCCTCTTCCCCGATGATCAGCTCTTCCTCTTCGCTCTCCACCACTTCGCCAGCGAGTTCGTCGTCTTCTTCCAGCCCTGACAGCTCGTTGTCGTCTTCGAAATTATCCTTCTCGAGGTCCATTCCATCCTCCCCTGGGGGAATCCTCCCCGATGTGCCGGGGCAGGACGCTGTGCGGCCGGAGTAAATGCGCGCTCCAATGCCTGCGCCGTTGTTATCGCACTCGTCGAGCGTTGTCAAGCGTTCTGCTACCCTCCGCAATATGCGACGCGTGCTTTCTGGCACACTCGTTCATCTAACCCATAAGCGAGCTGCGGGATCGGATCTGTCGGTAGCTCGTAACAGACTGACAATAAATGGCTTAGTTCTTCCCGTCCGGTTTGGGAGAGGCCTGCGCCAAATTGGTCGCGGGCCGCGACGTCTTCTTCGATTTCGACCGCGCGCGCGCCGGATGCGCTTCCGGGGCTCCGCCCAAAGTGTAAATCCGCAGCACCATGCCGCGACTCACGTGATGCGATCTCAAGCGGTTCCACTTACGCACGTCGTCAGGACTGACGCTGTAGCGATCTGCAATCCCCAGCAGCGTGTCGCCGCGCCGCACGCGATAACTCACCAACCGCCGTTTGACCTCCGACTGCGATTGCGTCGCCGGAATAATCAGTTTCTCTCCCGCGTCCAGCGCCGCCCCGGGCTCCAGATTATTGGCCGCCGCGATTGCCACTGGCGTGACGTGATATTTCTTTCCGATCGATGTCAGAGTCTCGCCCGCCTCCACGCGATGCCTTCTCCAACTCACCCATTTGTCC
>DATNMD010000021.1:0-52521 GCA_035602505.1 Candidatus Acidiferrum sp. | reverse complement strand
CCGAGTTTCAGGCACATTCGGAAAGGAAATGGTGCCCGTGGCAGCGCTCATACGGTACCCGGTTCCTTGGATGCACTAAGAGACCGACCGGTCGCATCTAACATCTGGTACAATGGAATTAGCGACCAGTTGGTCGCAGAGCTGGTTTTGAGGGATCTAAATGCGCAAAGGCGAGCAGACCCGGCAGGACATTATTCGCAAGGCGGCACCCATCTTCAATCAGAGAGGCTATGAAGGGGCGGCCTTGTCCGACCTCATGCGGGCGACGGGCCTCGAAAAAGGCGGGATCTACCGCCACTTCTCCAGCAAAGAGGCGCTGGCTGCCGAGGCTTTTGACTACGCGTGGCGGGAAACGTTAGACGCACGGATCCACGATCTGGATGCCATCCCGAACACCGTGGACAGGTTAAAGCAGTTGGTTGCGAATTTTGTGGAGCGCCGCGGAACCATTCCCGGTGGCTGTCCATTGCTCAACACGGCGATCGATACCGATGACGGAAATTCTGTTCTGCGCGAGCGCGCTCGCAAGGCCCTGCGTGGTTGGCGCAGCTACGTTATTTCGATAGTCAGTGCCGGAATCAAAGCGCGGGAAATCCGGTCCAGAGTCGACGCAAAGAGGCTGGCGACTCTCATCATTTCTTCCCTTGAGGGTGCAATCATGCTCTACCGCCTTGAACGAAATGGGGAAGCGCTGCGCGCCATCCAAGCCCATCTCGACAGCTATCTCGA
The DNA here is from genome assembly GCA_035602505.1 of Candidatus Acidiferrum sp. Classification (GTDB taxonomy): domain Bacteria; phylum Acidobacteriota; class Terriglobia; order Acidiferrales; family UBA7541; genus Acidiferrum. The sequence continues at coordinate 51,792 of DATNMD010000021.1, read as the reverse complement.
AACGGCAGTGCGGCTTCCGTCTAAGTAACCAATCGGGATGGAGTTTAGCGTCCCCTGGCGCGCTCACCTCTCAGGGCCATGCAAGTCGAGGACGCCTTGGCAACTAGCCGGCCACCTTCATCCGTGATTTCACACTCAACGTAGCCAATAGTGCCGCCCCGCCGCACCACTTTGCCCTCGGCTCGCAGCCGAGCCTCCCACACGGGGCGGAAGAAATTGATCTTTAGTTCGATTGTTGTGAAGGATTCGTGGGGCGCGAGCGTGCTTGCAAACGCCATTCCCATCGCGGCGTCCGCAATATCGCAAAGAATTCCCCCATGAAGCGTCCCCATGGGATTTGCATGCTGTTGCCCAGCCGCCAGCGTGACGACAGCGCGTCCATCCGCAGTTTCTTTTGCTTCAAATCCGATTAGCCGTGCTACCGGAACGTCCTTCGTTTCCGCGTGAGCCATAAATCCTCGCAGGTGTGCAGGCTGCGGGCGCATTGTCGTAATTGATGCGACCGACTGGTCTCTACAAACCACTTTAGCATACAAAACCTGAAACCGAACGGTCTCATTGTGCATCGAAGGTGGACGAGAGCGCGACGGAGTGACTCGCGCAGTGGACAGCGCACAAGGAGACGGCGATGAGGCTTGCAGGCAAAACAGCTTTGATCACTGGCGGCAATAGCGGCATTGGTTTGGCCACGGCACGGCTTTTCCAGGCAGAGGGCGCCCGCGTGGCGATTACCGGGCGGAACCGGAAGACTTTGGACTCGGCAGCTGCAGAACTTGGGAATGGCCTACTGGCCATTCCGGCGGATGTGACAAACGTCGAAGATATCGAACGCGCCCTTGCCGCGGTTGTGAAGAAGTTCGGCAAACTCGACATCGTATTCGCCAACGCCGGGATCGCCGGTGCGACACCTGTTGGCCAGACATCCCTCGCCTCTTTTGAGGAGATCATCCGAACGAATCTGACAGCCGTGTTCTTCACTGTGCAAGCTACCGCCGCACACCTCAATCCGGGTGCATCAGTCATCCTGAATGGCTCGGTTCATGCCGTAATGGGCATACCCGGATATTCGGCCTATGCTGCCACGAAGGCGGGCGTGCGCGCTATGACGCGCAACTTGGCGTCAGAATTCGCGCCGCGCGGCATTCGCGTCAATCAGGTTACGCCCGGTGGAACTAGGACTCCGATTTGGTCACCTCAAGCATCAACGAACCAAGCCATGGCCGCGCTGGAACAACGGATCGGTGCCATGACCGCTCTCGGTCGAATGGGTGAAGCTGAAGAGATAGCGAAAGCCGTACTCTACCTGGCCTCGGACGAAGCTTCCTATGTCATCGGCGCCGAGATCGTTGTCGATGGCGGCGCCACCGGAGCCCCGGTCGGCGCGGTCAGTTATCGAGCGGCTTTTGCCGCTAACCCGTGAGAGGTCTCGAAAGCTGACGAAGCACACGGCTAAGTCGCACGGGGAAGAGCGCGTCCACCGGTCGCAAAAATGACAACCGAGGAGAGATAAATCGCTAAGCTTGAAGGAAAAATTGCACTCATTACTGGTGGCAATGGCGGCATCGGTCTTGCGACGAGCGGATAGGGCTTGGATTCACGCTTCCTAGCTCCGTTGGACTACCTGGACTACTGCAGGTGCTTACAAAAGTGGCGTAAGTTATTGAAAACTTGGTGGACGAGAGGGGATTCGAACCCCCGGCCTCCTCGTTGCGAACGAGGCGCTCTCCCAGCTGAGCTACTCGCCCACGAGCAGCAAAGAAATTTTAGCAAAGCTGGGCGAGGGAAGCCAACCTTTGCAGTTCGTGGTTAGTTCTTAGTGGTTCGTTTCGGAGGGATTCCTGTGAAGGTCAGTTCGTGGGGAGTCGGATTCCTGCGGAATGAAAGATGGGTTGGTAAGCCAGGTTTGTAAATGCCACGCGAGGTTGGTGGAAGTCGCTAAAGTTGCTGCTTCGAAGTTGCGCGTGGTGCGTTAGGGGAACGCCATGACAGCGGCGGCCCTTCGAGGCTCAGGATAACCTTTCGAGGCTCAGGGTAAACAAGACCGCCGCACTCCAAAGAGAAAAGGGCGCCGATTCGCGCCCTCGGAGCGTTCTAATCTCGCGCAATCTCTTCTTTAGGGTTGGGCTGGGGTGATGCCGGCGCGCTGGGCCACGATCTTTCTTGCGTTCTCATACAGCGCGCGGGCTTGGGGGACGGCTTCTACTGCTTTTTGGACTTGCGGGTCGGCTTCGAGCTGGACCTTGAAGCCTTCTTGCTGGCCGAAGGCGGAGAGGAAGACTTCCTGCTTGACCTTGCGCTTGATCCAGTCGAGATTTTCGCTGATTTCGGGTTCGGTGTAGTGGACGTTGTGCTTGCTCATGTAGGTGCGCAAGTCGCGCAGCACATTATCATCAACTTCGAAGCTCTTGGTGATGGTGGGACGCGTTCCGAGATAGTAGCGGGTGAAGCCGCCAACGCCCTGGTCGAAGGGGAAGAAGACGTCGGCGCGCAATAAGGTTTCCTCGAACTTGGTGAGCTTCGGCGCGGGGACGTTGATGTCCGGCGTGATGCCGCCGCCGCCGGTCACCTGGCGGCCGCTGTCGGTGAGCTTGACCTCGCTTGGATGATCGGGAACTTTACGCTCGTAGTGGTATTCGTAAAGCGAAATCGATTTGTAGTCACGCTGGATGAGGCGACCGCTGGGGGTGTAATAGCGCGCCGTGGTTAGCGCGAGGCCAGTGTTTTCACTCAGAGGCGTGACGGTTTGCACCAGGCCCTTGCCGAAAGTGGTTTCGCCGACGATGAGCCCGCGATCGTGGTCCTGCACGGCGCCGGAAACAATTTCCGTGGCGGAGGCGGAGTTCCCGTTAACGAGAATAACGAGCGGAACGTTGTCGCCCTGATTGCCGCGGATGGCGTAGTAGCGGCGCTCGGTGGAGGCGCGGCCGTGATGGGAGACGATAAGCTGATTTTTGTCGAGGAACATATCGCCGACGGCCACAGCTTCGTTGAGGAGGCCGCCAGGATTGCCGCGCATGTCGAGAATCAGGCCATCGAGCGAGGGCGCGTTCAGTTGCTTCAGCGCGTCAGCGATTTCACGGTCAGTTGTTTCGTTGAAGCCGGAGAGGCGGACATAGCCAATACCGGGCTTCAGCAGGAAGGCGATGTCGACGGAGTGGCGAGGTATTTCGTCGCGGGTGACAGTGAAAATCAACGGCTCCGCATATCCTTCACGCGAAATGGTGATTTTGACGATGGTGCCCTTGGCGCCCTTGAGCATGTCGGCCACGTCGCTGGTGGTCAGACCATCGGTGGACTTGTCGTCGACCTTCATGATGACGTCGCCAGGGCGAATGCCGGCGTTGTAGGCCGGGGCGCCGACATAGGGCGCCATGACTACGGTGTGGTTCTCGCGGGGGGCGACGACCATGCCGACGCCGTAGTACTTGCCGCGCTGATCTTCACGCAGGAGGGCGAATTGGCGGGCGTCAAAGAAATTGGAGTGCGGGTCGAGCATGCGAAGCATGCCTGGGATGGCGCCCTGGTAGACGGCTTTGTCGACGTCAACAGATTCGGCGTAGTTAGCCTGGACGACGTCCAAAACGCGCGTAAAGTCGCGGACAGCGCTCTGGTAATCGTCCGTGGAAGCCGTGGTGGCCCGTACATTGGGCCCGTAAATGCCGCCCAGGACTGCAGATACAAGCAGTACTGCGACTACAAGGAAAATCCCGCGACGCTCTGGTTTCATCCCACCCTCGCGTGACCCGATCACTTAAGAATTATAGCACAGCGCGTACTGGCGTTTGACACTTTGGAACGCCGTTCTCTATGATGCCAACGGAGCCTTTTTCGGTCGGCTCAGAACCATGCTTAGCATTCCACACATGATCGTGGTGTTCGTGATTGTGCTGGTCGTATTCGGCCCGCAGAAACTGCCGGAACTGGCGCGCGGGCTTGGCAAGCTGATGGCTGAGTTTCGCAAGGCTTCCACCGATTTCAAGTCTGCCTTTGAAGAGGAGATGCGCGACCTGGAGCGGCAGGCGCGGGAAACTGAGCGGCGCAAGGCTGAGGCGGCGTCGGCTGCTGCGGCTGCACAGACGCAACCGGCAACGCTGGCTACGCCCTCAGGTGCTGAGACGCAGGGGGGCGGCGGGGAGTTAGCAGGGGCGGGCGCGACCGAAGGTTCGATTGCGGAGACTGGCGGCAGCGAAGGGCCGGTAGTCGCTCCCGTGGCGGAAGGAAATATCGCGCGAGGGGCCGAGACGGACGGCTTGGCGAGCGAGCACCATCCGGCCGAACTCGCTACTTCGGCGGAGCAGGCTGATCCGCAAGACGTACAAGCGAAAGTGCAAAAAGCGGATAGCTGAACACGAAAGAACAATCTGAAAACATCATCATGGCCACCCCCGAGCACCCTGAAGACGCAGCCGAAACCGGCGGGCAAATGACGTTTTTCGAGCATCTGGTGGAGCTGCGCAAGCGGCTGATTAATTCGCTGTACGCTGTGGGCATCGGCACCATGGTCGGCATATATTTTTCGAAGTATTTCGTCGGATGGATCAACCGGCCGATACTAAAGGCTCTCGCGGACGCCCACCTGGACCCCAAGCTCATCTACACGCACCCCGCTGGCGGCCTTAATCTCGTCATCACAGTCGGTGTTTACCTTGGTATCGCCCTGGCCTCGCCTATCGTTCTCTACCAGGTTTGGTTGTTCGTGGCGCCGGCGCTCTACAAGCACGAACGCGGGGCCATCACCGGATTCCTCTTTTCTACTGTTTTTCTGTTTCTCGCGGGAATCGCTTTCGGCTATTTCATCACCATCCCCTACGTCATGCACTTCCTGGTAAGTCCCAGCCCCTTGTTCAATTTGGGGCATGACGTGGTGCCCATGATCAGCGTGAACGAATATTTTGATCTCATCCTCCTCACACTGCTGATTATCGGGTTGACGTTTGAACTACCGGTCCTGATCTTTTTCTTGTCGCTCTTCGGCATCGTCACGCCAAAATTTCTTTGGAAGAATTTCCGTTACGCAATTTTGGTCATTGCCATTGCCTCGGCGGTCGCCGCGCCGCCCGATGCTTTGAGCATGTTGATATTCATGGTTCCGATGGTGGTCCTCTATTTCATAAGCATTGGGGTATCGGCGATGGTGGTGCGAAAGAAGGAGCGGCAACTGGCCGCAGCGGCGGAGGCGCGCTGAATGCCTTTTCATACAAAGTTGGTCACGCTGGCGTTATGTGCCGCTGCGGTGGCTGGATGCAAGGCGAAGGCTGACGGGAGCGGCGATGCGTCGGTGAGCACGGCGGCCGTCGCCACGCCTCAGCCGGCTGGGGCGCAACAGGCTGGGGACGAAGCGCCTCCTGCGGAGAAGACCGGGGGATTCGATGGGAAGCGGGCGTTTGCGCAAGTTGTGAAGCAGGTGGGATTTGGGCCGCGACCGTCGGGTTCGGCGGCGATTGGGCAGTTGCAGGGGTACATCCAGTCGGAGTTGACGAGCTACGGTTGCAAAGTGGAGACGGATTCGTTTTCGGCGGACACGCCTGTGGGGCGATTGCCGATGAAGAATATTGTGGCGAAGATTCCCGGCGACAACCCGGGGATCATTATGCTGGCCACCCATTACGACACGAAGCGGCTAGAGAATTTTGTGGGAGCGGATGATGGCGCGTCTTCCACGGCAGTCATGCTCGAATTGGCGCGGCTGCTTTGCGCTAAACACGGCACTTACCAGGTGTGGATCACTTTTTTTGACGGCGAGGAGGCCGTGAAGGATTGGAGTGATACGGATAGCCGCTACGGGAGCCGGCAAATGGCTGCCAAGATGGGTATGAGCGGTGAGCTGTCGAAGGTGAAGGCGTTCCTGCTGGCGGACATCGTCGGCACGCGAGCGCTGCGCTTCAAGCGCGAAGAGAACTCAACGCAGGCGTTGATGGACTTGGTTTGGAAGACAGCAGGGAATTTAGGATACGAGGCTATTTTTGTTAGCCAGCCGACAGGGGGGATCGAAGATGACCATCTGTCTTTCAAGAAGCGAGGCGTGCCTGTGGTGGATGTGATAGATCTTGAGATCCAGAATTCATACTGGCATACGGCGCAAGATACGCTGGATAAGGTGAGCGCGAAAAGTCTGGCGACTACGGGGCATGTTTTCCTCGAGAGCCTCAAGCAGCTTCAATCCAAGTAAAAGTTTTGATCTGCGAGGGCGCAAAGCCAAAAATGGCTGTGCCAAGCGAGGTTCAGGCCTCGAAGCGGATTTCTTTGCCTTTTTGCGCTACGGAATGTTTGGAGAAATTGTCGTCGTCGCGGTAGGGAAAATCGGAGCGGTAGTGGCTGCCGCGGCTTTCCTGGCGCGCCAGACCTGACTTGGCCATTACTAAAGCTAGCGCATGCATGTTGCGGAGCTCATATTCGGGGCGTTCGTGCTTCTCGGCTTTCGGTAGTTCGAGGGACTGCAGTTGCTCGATCGCGTTGGTTAACTCCTTCCCGCTGCGAAGAATTCCGACGAGGCGCCACATGATGTCGCGGATCTTGGTTAATGCCGCGGCTTGCGGATGTTTCACGGCGTTTTTGTGGGGTTGCTCTTGCGCGGGGTCGCCGGGCTTCGGTGCGGGGCTTCCAGGGAGTCCCGCGGCGTGCTTCTTCTTCACTGGGGCGTCTTTCATCATTGCTTGGCCGCTGCGTGCACCGAAAACCAAACCTTCGAGAAGAGAATTGCTGGCCAGGCGATTGGCGCCGTGGACGCCGGTGTCGGCGGTTTCTCCTGCGGCATACAGGCCGGGCAGGGAAGTGTGGCCCCAGAGATCGGTTTTCACGCCGCCCATCATGTAGTGCGCGGCGGGGCAGACCGGAGCGACATCGCGCGCGAGATCGACGCCGTAGCTCATGCACGTGGCGTAGATGCGCGGGAAACGCTTTTCGACGAAGCCTTCGGGCTTAGCAGTCATGTCGAGATACACGTGTTCGCTGTTCGTGCGGTGCATCTCGGTGAGTATGGCGCGGGCGACGATGTCGCGGGGCGCCAGCTCTTGCCCTTCGTTGTACCGCTTCATGAAACGCTCGAGGTTAATGTTGCGAAGAATCGCGCCTTCGCCGCGGAGCGCTTCGGAGAGCAGGAAGCGTGGCGCGCCTTTTACGGCCAGCGCGGTAGGGTGAAATTGCATGAATTCCATGTCGGAGAGCGCCGCACCAGCGTCGTACGCGATGGCCATGCCGTCGCCGGTGGCGACATCGGGATTGGTTGTTTCGCGGTAGATCTGGCCGAGGCCGCCGGTCGCCAGCAGTACGGCTTCGGCGTGCAGCTCGTGGAGTGAGCTGTCGAGCTCGTCGATGAAGCGCAGACCGACGACGGTGCCGGATTCGACAATGAGCTCGGTAGTGAAAGCGTGCGCGCGCAGATGGAGATGAGGAATCGAGTGCGCGCGGGCCAGGAGAGCGCGGCTGATTTCGCGGCCGGTAGAGTCGCCGTGAGCATGCAAGATTCGAGAACGGCTGTGGGCGGCTTCGCGGGTGAAGGCGAGCTTGGTGCCGGCGCGGTCGAATTCGGTGCCCCATTCAATTAGCTCGGTGATGTATTTGGGGCCTTCCTCGACCAACAACGCCACGGCATCGGCGCGACAAAGGCCGTCGCCGGCTTTAATGGTGTCCTGCTCGTGGAGGCCGATTTCGTCTTCGTCGCTGAGGGCGACGGCGATGCCGCCCTGGGCCCAGGCGGTGGCGGAATCGCTCAGATCGGATTTGGCAAGCACCAAAACGCTGCCGGATGTGCTCAGCTCGATGGCTGCGCGCAGTCCTGCGACACCCGATCCAACGACGGCGTAATCGGCGCGATGAGTTTTGACGGGAGCAGTCATGACGAACGGCAGCGCCGGACGAAACCATGGTAGCACGAAGGAATTCCACGAATTGCGTTTGCCATGGCCAATACAGAGTTGGCCACTACATTCCTGTTTCGGCGGCGTGTTACATTGCCAAGTGTCGGATTCATGAGAATCAAGCGCATTGTGGTCCAGTCTTCGGCTGGCTCCTATTCGGTGGTGTGTGGCGCAGGGGTGCTCCGCCATGGAGCGAAGGAGATCGCCAAGCTCGGGAAATTTTCGAGCGTACACATCGTATCGTCCGCGAAGGTGTGGCGGGCGGTGGGCACAAATGTGCGGCGCGGCTGTGGAATCACAAATCCTCGGTGCGTTCACCTGATGAACGATGGCGAATCTGCAAAAAACTTGCGCACGGTCGAATTGCTCGCGCGAGGTCTAGTTAAGGGCGGAGCGGATCGCAAATCTCTCCTGATTGCCGTGGGCGGGGGAGTGGTTGGAGACGTCGCCGGCTTCGTTGCCGCTTCGTATTTGCGCGGGATCGCTCTCGTTCATGTACCGACGACGGTGGTGGCGCAAGTGGACAGTTCCATTGGCGGGAAGACGGGAGTAAACCTGCCCGAGGGCAAAAACCTGGTCGGAGCGTTCTATCCGCCGCGGCTGGTTGTTTCCGACCCGGCGATGCTGCGCACGCTGCCGGAGCGGGAATTTCGCGGCGGACTTGCCGAGATTATCAAGCACGCGGTGATCGCCGACGCGGAGATGTTTGCGTACCTCGAGAAAAACATGGAAAAGTTGGAGCGTGGCAATCGCGCAGCGCTCGCGTATTTGATTCCGCGCAATGTAGCGATCAAAGCGCAGGTTGTGACGCGCGATGAGCGGGAGTCGGGGCTGCGAGAGATACTCAATTTCGGCCACACGTTCGCGCACGCGCTGGAAAGCATCACGCACTACAGACGCTACCAGCACGGGGAGGCTGTGGCTTGGGGCATGATGACCGCGGCGCTTCTTGGGCACGAGACCGGCGTCACTCGCGCCGATGACGTTTCACGGATTGTCTCGCTCGTGCGGCGCATCGGCCCGCTGCCGCCGTGGCCGCGCGTATCGGCCGGTGCGTTGATCGATGCGATGCGGTCGGACAAGAAGGCGCGCGACGGCAAGCTGCGATTTGTGTTGACACCACGCATCGGCAAAGCGGCGTCGTACAACGGGGTGCCGCTCGCGGTAGTCGAGCGCGTTGTGCGTTTTGCTCCTCATTTCTTCTGCGATTCCGGCCAGGCCAATGCCTGAGGCTGCCGCTCCCGCGCCCGTCCCCGCAAAAGGCACTCGCCCTGAAGGTGCGCAAACCGAAGCGGAGGCATCGCGCAAAGTCCGCGAGATGTTCACGGAAATTGCGCCGCGCTACGACTTCCTAAATCATCTTTTGTCGCTGGATATGGATCGCGTGTGGCGCGCGCGGACCGCTCGGCGTCTCTGGCCAATATTGGAGCGGCGCGACGCACGCGTGCTTGATCTTTGCTGCGGCACCGGCGATCTTGCGTTCGCGCTGGCGCGCCAGGGTCCGGCGCAGGTGACCGGCGCGGATTTTTCTCACGCCATGCTGGTGCGCGCGAATACAAAGAGCAAAGCTCACGTGCGGGGCCCGAAAAGAGAGGCAGGGGTGCCCGCGGCTTTCCTCGAAGCGGACGCTTTACGGCTTCCATTTGCCGAAGCTTCGTTTGATTTGGTTACGGCCGCTTTTGGTTTCCGCAATTTGGCAAACTACGAGCACGGACTGAAGGAAATCCGGCGAGTGCTGAAGTGCGGAGGCACTTTGGCGATTCTGGAATTCACCGAGCCCCCGCCAGGCGTGGCCGGCGATCTCTATCGTTGGTATTGCCGGAAGGTTCTGCCGAAGATCGGAGGATTGCTCTCCGGCAATCCAAACGCATACAAGTACTTGCCGGCCTCCGTGGCGCGATTTTTTCGACCCGAGGAACTCACTTCCCTAATGACCCGGGTTGGGTACGGAACCGTGGCGTACGAGCTATGGACGTTAGGCTCTGTGGCGCTGCACACGGCCAAGAAAGTTGAGACGTGAGCGCCGGTGTACTCACTCTTCCAATCTAACCGCTCGAATCTTCGCCAACAGCGTTTTCGGCGATACGCCTAACCTCTCTGCGGCTCGCGTCTTGTTCCATTGGCAGTCGCGCAGGGTGCTCTCGAGCAGGACGCGCTCGACGTGACCGGCCGCGCGCTGCGTCACTTCCTCCAGCGAGCCCTCCCAACTGAATTTTTCCGGGAGCATCCCGTCCGGCAAGGCCTCGAGATCCGGTCTAGGCGAAGGAAGCTGCAAGCCGTTAGCGTGAATGGTTAGCCCGTCGGCGAGAATCACGGCGCGCTCCAGCGTGTTCTGCAGCTCACGCACGTTTCCGGGCCAGCGATACTCGAGCAGCCTCTGTTTCGCGTCCGAAGAAAGCTCGAGGCCGGCTTTAGCAAATTCGCGGCTGAATTTGTCGAGAAGATACTCGGCCAGCAGCAATATATCGTTTCCGCGGTCGCGCAACGCCGGGATGGTGATGGGCACCGCGGATATGCGGAAGTACAAGTCCTCGCGAAATAATTTCTCTTGCATCAATTTCTGGAGGTCGCGATTTGTCGCGACGACTATGCGCACATCGACTTCGATTAACTGCGTCCCGCCCACACGTTCGAAGCGTCTTTCTTCCAGTACGCGCAACAGTTTGGCCTGGATGGCGAGGGGCAGCTCGCCGATTTCATCGAGAAATAATGTGCCGCGATGCGCCAGGTCCATCTTGCCGACTTTACGAGCTCCCGCTCCGGTGAACGCGCCGCGCTCGTGACCGAACAACTCGTTCTCGACCAATCCTTCGGGAATCGCCGCGCAGTTCAGGGCCACAAAAGGCTGTTCGCGGCGGGTGGACAAATGGTGAATCGCGCGGGCGAAAAGCTCTTTGCCCGTGCCGCTCTCGCCCAGGAGCAGCGCAGTGGAGTCGGTAGCGGCGATGCGCTGAATCTGCTGGCTGATCTCGCGAATGGAAGCATGCTCGCCGACGATGCGGGGAAATCCATAACGCGCGGTGTACTCTTCGCGGAGCAGCAAATTCTCGCGGAGCAGTTCCTGCTGACGGGCGGCACGTTGCACAAGAAGTTTCAAGTGATCGAGGTCAACGGGCTTTTGGAGAAAATCGAAGGCGCCTTCTTTCATGGCTGTGACGGCCTCTTCGACAGAGCCGAACGCGGTCAGAAGAATCACGGGAATGGCAGGGTCGGCGTGCTTGGTCGCGCGCAAGACATCGAGGCCCGAAGCACCCGGCATCTTCAGATCCGTGATAACGAGGAGATACCGGCGCGCGCGCACCTTCTGGATGGCAGCGGTCCCGTCCGGCGCCTCATCCACGGTGTAGCCGGAGCGCTCCAGTGCTTTGCGGAGCATGGCGCGCAATTCATTTTTGTCTTCGACCAGAAGGAGAGGTTCCATCTCCTTCGTTTCTATCATGATTTACGCGGCGGGCCGGAAGAACGAAGCGGCGATGTGCGGAGAAGTGCAGAGGCAGAAGGCAGCTATTGGTTGTTGGTTTTTAGTGATTAGTGAAGACCTGGCCGGGCTAAGCTCGGCGTCTACAACTCAGGGTGCGGCCCAGCCAGGGTCGCCGCCTGATTTGCGCAGCGCCTCTTCCATATCGCTGATCCTCTGCTTGAGTTGGTCGATTTCCTTCTTCTTCGCCGCGATCTTTGCGTCTTTCTCGTTGATATCTTTGCGAGTGTACTGCTCCGCAAGGGCTTTCTGCGGATCGCTGTAATACTGAACTTGCGCCTTGTTGTCTTCACGCTGCAGGATATCGAGCTCTTTTTGGGCGCGGTCCAGGTTTGCGTAAACTTCCTTGAACTGTTTGCGCCACTGAGTCTTTGGACTTTCCTTGGACTCGGGAGCGTTCCCGGCTGCATCCTTACCTTGCGCGTCGGGGCTTTTGGCTGCGCCGCTTTCGGTCGTCCCTGATGCATTCGCGTCCCCTGAAACGGGAGCGCCCCCGGACGTGAGATGGTTTACATCATCGTCGGTGTAAACCTTTTTAGGCTTGGCGGTGTCTTTCTTCTTCTGTTCGCGGGCTTTGCGCGCGGCATCCGCTACCGGGTCGCCTGTGGACTGCTGCGAGGAATCCTGCTGTTGCTGCGCCGCAGACGGAAGGGCCGTGGCCGCAAGGGCCATCAGAGCCAAACTTGTAAATGCAATGCCGTTTCGCCAAATTCGTGCGTCCATGAACGTACCTCCCCTGAGCAAACGAAAGCTCCGGCGCAACTAGGTCTCCATGCTGTTCTTCTTCAATTCTACCGCTTCTGTGGTGCCGCCGCACAGGGGTAGCGTAACCATAAAGGCTGCGCCGCCTTCGGGGCGATTGCGGGCCTCCACCTGGCCGCCATGCTGAACGACGATCTTTTGCACCACGGCGAGGCCTAGGCCGGTGCCGTCCGGCTTGGTGGTGTAGAAAGGGCGAAAGAGTTTGCTTAACGCGGCCTCCTCGATTCCAGGCCCGTTGTCGAGGATCACGATCCGCTGTGAGCCGCCGTCTTCGGCGCGAACGAACTCACCCTTCAGCAGAACTTGTCCTTTGGCGGCGGTATCGGCGCAAGCTTCCGCGGCATTGCGCACCAGATTCAGCAACGCCTGGCGTAACAGACCCTCATCGCCCGGAACGCTCCCGAACATCCCCTCTGAGCGCAGTTGCACGGTCGGCATTGCCTCGGTAACGTCAGAAACCACGCGTTCCACCACTGCTTTCAGCGGCACCGGCTCGTTGGCGATGTCGAGTGGGCGGGCGTACTTTAGAAATTCGGTCACGACGTGGGTGATGTTGCGCGTCTGTTCGAGGATATGGTCGGCATAATCGGAAGCCTCTCCCCCCAGTTCTTCCGCGCGGATCATTTGTGCGTAACCAGAAATTGTCGCCAACGCATTCTTGAATTCATGAGCGATGCCGGCGGAAAGCTCGCCGAGGGCGGCGAGATTTTCCTTTAGCTGCATCTGCTGCTGCAGGGCGGCGAGTTCAGTCAAGTCGCTCAGGAGGCAAATCGCGCCGTTGATCTTTTCGTTGCCTCTGCGAATCGGGGAGATGGTGACTCCAAGGTGGCGGTGCTCACCGGATGGGGTCGCGTGCTCCACTTGTTCGCGGCGGAAGATTTTACCTTCCGTGAGGCACTCCGCTACCAACCGCGTGAGCTTGGAAGCCTCGCCAAGCGCTTCACTGTATCGGCGGAAGCCCAGGCCGCGAATGCCAAGCGCCTGCTCCGCGGCGGGATTCGCGCTGGAGATAATTCCGGTGGCGTTGACGACCAGCAAGCCGGCGGGCATGTTGCGGGTAACTTCCTCGCTGAGGCGCTCGGTGTGGGCGGCGCGTTCCTTCTCACTGCGGTGCAGCCGCTCCAGTTCTTTCTCCTGCTCACGCAATTTTTGAATGACGCCTTGCATCGACGCAGCCATGAAGGCCGATGGGTTCTGTGTGCGGGGCGGTTGCGACTCTTCTTCTTTGTGTGCGTTTCGCGCGCCCTGGAAATGGCGCCTTACCAGGTACAACACTACGAGCGCGATTGCGAACAATCCCACCGCGGAACCAACGCCGAACGGCCAGAGGTTCGGCGGGTTGGTGGTTTGCAGCGCCGCGAGCATCATGAGTGGATTCATTTCACACAAAGAGTTGCGACCACCGCATCATCATTTCTGGACCAAAATACACCACCAGCAACGCGGCAATTCCCAAGAACGTTCCGAGCGGGAGTTGGTATTGGCTGGCGATTGCCCAGCGCAAGGCGTTGACGCTGCCAAGGCGGCGACGGCTGGCGCGCTCGGCCAATTTGCGCTGCCACCCCACGGCGTAGAGCACCACAATGATGGCGACGCCCACCAGCGTTCCCAGCAGTGTGCCCAGCAGGATTGTCAGAAACGCTCCGCGCACGCCGAGGAATGCTCCCACCATAGCCATCATCTTTACGTCGCCCATGCCCATGCCTTCGCGCCCGCGAACCCGCTTATAGATTGCAGCCACGGCCCAGAGAAGAAAGCTCCCGAACGCCGCGCCCAGCAGGGAGTCGAGTAGACCCAACACCCACGTCCGAGGTAAGCGGTGAAACAGATTCCTGTAGAGCCATAACGCCGTGCCGTCATAGGGAGGCACGATTGCTGAGAAGAAGAGGCCGGCTACAAAGCCGGGCCAGTTCACAAGGTCCGGAAGAATGCGGACGCGCAGGTCGGTGATTGTTAGCACGATGATCAGGCACGTGAAAAACAGCCATTTGACGGCGGTTTGCGTGAGCCCAAATTCCAGATAGCAGGCTGCGAAGAGAAGACCAGTGGCCAGTTCAACGAGGGGGTACATCGGCGAAATTGCCAGGCCGCAGGCGCGGCAGTTGCCGCGCAGCCAAAGCCAACTGAAGACCGGGATGTTGTGGTACCAACGTATCGGCGTTAGGCAGCGAGGGCACCGGGACCCCGGCGCAACGATGGAGAGGTCCTCCGGAATCCGCAAGATGCAGACATTCAGGAAGCTGCCAATCACCAACCCAAACGCAAAAATGAAAGCGATGACCAAGGTGTGCGCCGCTCAGAGCCTCTGTATGCAATGTGCCACACCCACTCACTGCCCTCAACGCACCCGCTCGTGTCAGTGTCCGATACCTAACACGCACCGTCTTTCTGGTGGCCTCGGTGTTCCTCGTCCTGGTTTTCTCTTCCCGGTGTTAACTGTAAACTGTTTACTATGAACTGGTTTGCTAGCCGCATTCTCCGCTATGAGCAGCGCCGCTGGAAAACGGATGACAACCGTCTGGTGCGCCCATTCGCGTGGGGGTTGGAACACATCGGCGGACCGGCCGAGCACCCCAATCCCGCTGAATTCCTGCGCGGGTACGCGCTGCGGGCTGTCGAGGACAGTCAAGAGTGGTACAGCACTGCGGCGGCGACCGATTACCGGCTCGATGATGAGAACGTTCTGACGTTCACCAGTTCCATCGAGTCGCCCTGGTCGGAGAACAACACTGTTCACGCGCAATTCTTCCCGGCACGCACGCGAGGCTCGGCCGTCCTCATCCTCCCCAACTGGAACGCTAAGTGGCACGGGCAGCGGGGTTTAGGCGAATGGCTGCAGCGCATCGGAATCAGCGCGCTGAAAATGAGCCTGCCGTATCACGATCGCCGCATGGCGCGCGGTCACGAACGCGCGGACCAACTCGTAGGGCCAAATATCGGCCTTACATTGCAGGCGAACCGGCAGGCAGTGCAAGACGCGCGGCGCTGCCTGCGGTGGCTGGAGCAGCAAGGGTTTTCTCGCCTGGGCATTCTCGGGACCAGCATCGGCTCCTCTGTCGGCTATATCACTCTGGTCCACGACCCGGCCGTGCGGGTAGGCGGTTTTTTCCACGTTTCGACCTATTTTGCTGATGTCGTCAGCCAAGGAATGACGACAGCTCACGTTTGGGAAAGCTTGCGCGAGCACGTCACGGTGGACGAGCTGCGCGAATATTGGGCGCCCGTCAGTCCCATGCCCTATGTCGAGCGCGGATTGGGAGCGGGGAAGAACGCGTTCATGGTGTATGGCAAGTATGATCCTACGTTCTTGCCAGCATTGACGGAGCAGATGCTTGCCGCGCTTCGACGTCACAATGCGCATCCACGCACGCTGGCGCTGCACTGCGGGCATTATTCGCTGGAGCTGCCGCCCTTTAGCCACATCGCTGGATATCGCATGCTGACGTTTTTGCGCTCTGCACTGGCGCAATAAGCGGTCTTAGCTGGTAATAACCGTTCTTCTTTAATGCAGGATGGCGGAAAACACGCCGGCGGCGACCAGCGCTGAAACAGCTTCGATCTCCGGCGCGAGCGGGCGGTCCTGTACAACCTTTGCGGATTTTGCACGCACTGCTTCGTAGGCCTTCTTCGCTAACGCGCCCGTTTGCAGGGGCGCTAGCAGGTCGATGCCCTGGCAGGCGCAGAGCAGTTCGATGGCGACGGTGTGGCGCAGGTTCTGCAGCATGCGGTCCAGGCGGCGTGCGCCGGTCATGCCCATGGAGACGTAGTCTTCCTGATTGCCGGAAGTTGAGATCGAGTCCACGGAATGCGGGACAGCGAGCGCTTTGTTTTCGCTGACAAGCGCCGCTGCGGTTACCTGCGCGATCATGAACCCGGAATTGATTCCGGGCTCCGGAGTCAAAAACGCGGGCAGCATGCTCGTCAACGGATTGGTCATCTGCTCGACGCGCCGCTCGGAAATTCCGCCGAGCGTGGCAATCGCTATTGCGACTTGATCCGCGGCCATCGCGAGCGGCTGACCGTGAAAATTTCCGCCGCTGATGATGTCGCCGCTGCCGTCGCCGACAAACACAAGCGGATTGTCCGTGGCGCTGTTCAGCTCTACAGCCGCCATCTCGCGCGCTTGTGCCAGTGAATCGCGCACGGCGCCGTGTACTTGCGGCGTGCAACGCAAGCTGTACGCATCCTGCACGCGTGCATCTTTTTCCGCGGAGCGATGCGATTCACGGATCTGACTGCCTTCGTTCAAGTGCGCCAGGTTGCGCGCGGTCATTGCAGCTCCGGTGTACGGCCGGGCATGCATGATGCGTGCATCGAACGCGCCGGGACTACCGCGCAGCGCGTCCAGCGACAGGGCCGCGGCTACGTCTGCGGCGTCCACCAGCACGTCCGCCTCGCGGAGAGCGAGGCTCAGCAAAGCGAGCATCCCTTGCGTGCCGTTGAGCAGCGACAATCCTTCTTTGGCTTCCAACGCGACCGGAGCGACACCCGCGCGGTGCATGGCTTCGACGCCATCCAACGCTTCACCACGGTAGACAGCGCGGCCTTCGCCAATCACCACATGCGCGAGATGCGCCAGCGGCGCTAAGTCTCCCGATGCGCCTACGGAACCTTGCGACGGAATCACCGGATGCACTCCGGCGTTGAGCATTGCGCAAAGCGTTTCGACTACTACGGGACGAATGCCGCTTAAACCTTTGGCCAGTGCGTTTGCGCGCAGCAGCATCATCGCGCGCGTCTCTGGCTCGGTCAGGGGCGGCCCCACGCCCGATGCGTGCGAGCGCACCAGGTTCACCTGAAGCTGGCGCACCTGCTCGGCGGAAATGCGCACGGAAGCGAGCTTGCCGAACCCGGTGTTGATTCCGTAGGCCGTAGCGCCCGAAGCCACCACGCGATCGACCACCGCGCGGGATGCCTTCATGCGCTCAACAGCATCCGGCGTGAGCGCCACTTTCTCGCCACGCAACGCCACGGCGTACAACTGCTCGAAGGTGAGAGCGTTGCCGCTCAGGGCAATCGTCATGAATGGCTCCGGAGTGGGCTTGATACTGGTGACGTTCCAAGAATTCCTCGATATTTCTCCGGCAAAAGCTTGGGCTTGCCATTGCTGCCGCAAATCACGTGCAGCGTTTCGCCGACCGCAAGCAGCTCTCGATCGGTGTCGCGAAAGACTTCGTACGAGAATCGAATGGTGCGGTTTCGGGACTCTGTGATGCGCGTACGCACACGCAGCACTTCGTCATAGCGCGCGGAGGAGTGGTAGTGGCAGCGCACGTCGACAACAACGATGTGGCAGTCGTCCTCGATTTCCATGCGCTTGTATTCGATGCCCAGCGCGCGCATCAACTCCACACGGCCGACTTCAAACCAGATCAGGTAATTGGCGTGATAGACCACGCCCATCTGGTCGGTCTCCGCGTAGCGCACTCGTACTGTGGTGTCGTGATGCTCGAGGGTTTGCATGATCCTGATTAATCCGGCTTGCCGTGCCAGACTGGCTTGCGCTTTTCCAGAAAGGAAGCCACGCCTTCTTTGAAATCAGGCGTGCAGCGGATACGCGCGTTTTCCAGAATCGCGCGTTCCAAGTCGTGATCCACTCCCGCTGCGGCCGCTGAGGTTAACAGGTGTTTAGCGCGCGTCAAGCTGCTCGGACTTGCCGCGATGAGGTCGTTCGCGAGCTCGAAAGCGCGCTCCTGCAGGCGATCGGCGGGAACTACTTCCGTCACCATACCGAATTCTTTCGCTTCCGTTGCTTTGATGATGCGCCCGGTTAGCAGGAGATCACGCGAGCGTTTGTCGCCAATCTGCCGCGTGAGAAAAACGGAAACGATAGCGGGTAGGAATCCGATTTTCACTTCGGTGTAGCCGAACTTCGCGTCGGGCGCCGCTAGCGTGAAATCGCAAAGTGTCGCGATGCCGCAGCCGCCCGCGTAGGCAGGCCCATTCACCGCGGCAATCATGGGGCGCGGAAAACTCCAGAGGCGCCGGAGCATTTTGGCTATGCGCCGCGAGTCCTCCTGATTTTCCGCCGGCGACTGTTTCGCGATGGCGGCGAGCATCTCCAAATCCATGCCCGCGCAGAACGACGTGCCCGCTCCGGTGACAATCACCACGCGCGAATGGCTTTTCTCGATGGTGTCCAGCGCGGTTTGCAGCTCCGCAATCATTTGCGTGTTGATGGCGTTGCGTTTGTCGGGACGGTTCAGCGTAATCTTCGCGATTTCGCCGCTGAATTCGAGAATCAATGTGGAGTACATGGCAGAAGCCTCGCTAATTCAAAAGTGGCGCGTGCGCATATTTGGCGCGAATCTCGTTGGCCATCGCCAGCACTTTGGTGAGCTGCGCAGGGTCGATGCCCGGGTCGGCGCCCGCTTTACGAAGCGCGGCGAGCACCTGCTCCGTGGCTATGTTCCCAACCAAATTGTCTCCCGCAAAGGGGCAGCCGCCAAGGCCTGTCAGCGCGTTATCAAAGCGCCGGCATCCAGCTTCGTACGCGGCAAGAATTTTAGCTTCCGCGTTCTCCGGACGGCTGTGGAGATGAACGCCCAATTCGATGCCCGCCACGTGGTCCTTAACTTGGCGAAATAGATCGCCGACCAGTTGCGGGGACGCTGTGCCCACCGTATCCGCCAGCGAAACAGTGCGCACGCGAGTGTCTTTGAGCCATTCTAGCGTGTCCTGCACAATTTCCGGTCCCCACGGCTCGTCATAAGGATTGCCGAAGGCCATGGAGATGTAAATGACCAAGCCTCGGTTTGCCGACGCGGTCTCTTTCTTCAACGTTTCTACCAGGGCACGCGATTCCTCGCGAGTCATATTGGCATTCGCCCTGCGAAAATAGGCCGATATGGAATAAGGATAACCAATCGTCGTAACGCCAGGAGTAGCCAGGGCGCGCTCGAGTCCCTTCTCGTTCACAACGATGCCGATGATGTCCGGGCGCTCGAGACCATCGGAAAGGGAAGCGGTGAGCTTCGCCATCACTTCTTCACTGTCCGCCATCTGCTTGACATGTTTCGGTGAAACAAAGCTAACCGCATCGATGTGCTTGAATCCAGCGAGCACTAATTCTTTCAGGTACTCCGCTTTGTAATCGGTGGGAATAAAATCCGCTAGCCCTTGCCACGCATCGCGCGGGCACTCAATGAGCTTCACGGTTTCCGGCATGCGGTCATCACTTTCTTATGGTCACTTTGTCATAGAGGAGTGAGATCAGCCCGGCAACGAGCGTAAAGACCCACATCCAAAGCCACGGCATGAAATGAAAGTTGAACATGACAATCCGAAAGTTCTTACCAGTCAGGCGATCATAGTAAGGGAGTAGCGCTAGCCAGACCGCGATTCCAATGCAGACCGGAAGCGGCAGTGACGCGCCAAACAGGAGCGCCTTTGTACGCCTGCTGATCATGTTTGCAGGACTCCGGTTTTGAACTCGCGGATTTCGGGGTTTAGTGCGGCGGTCTCGAGGGCGGCAATCAGCGCATCGCGGGTATGCGCGGGGTCGATGATGGCGTCGACCCACAGGCGAGCGGCGGCGTAACGCGGGTCGGTCTGGTGCTCATAGGTAGCGCGGACGGATTCGTACAATTCCTTTTTGGCTTTTTCGTCGACTTTTTTGCCTTCGCGTTCGAGCTGCTTCAGCTTGATTTCGACCAGCGTGCCGGCTGCGGCGTCGCCGCTCATCACCGCATAACGCGCCGTAGGCCAAGCAAAAATGAAGCGCGGGTCGTAGGCCTTGCCGCACATGGCATAGTGTCCAGCGCCAAAGCTGCCGCCACAAATCACGGCAATCTTCGGCACCACGCTATTCGCCACGGCGTTTACCATTTTCGCGCCGGCGCGGATGATGCCGCTCCACTCCGCGTCTTTGCCGACCATGAAGCCGTTCACGTCGTGCAGGAAAATCAGGGGAATGCGATTCTGGTTGCAGTCCAGAATAAATCGCGCAGCTTTTTCCGCAGCCTCAGTGTAAATCACGCCCCCAAACTCAATACGCTTCTGGTCGGAGCCGCGTGCCAAGGTCTGCACGTTCTTTTTCTGGTTAGCCACGATGCCAACGGCCCAGCCGCCGATGCGCGCATAGCCGCACAGCACGGTCTCGCCGTAATCCGTCCGATACTCCTCGAACTCGCTGGCGTCCACAATGCGCGCAATGATTTCGCGCATATCGTATTGCTTCGCCGGATCGCCGGAAAAAATTCCGTAAATCTCCTCGGCGGGATAGAGCGGCTGCCGCGACACCACGTGACTGAACGGGGCAGGGTTCGCGGCGCCCATTTTGTCAGCCAGCGCGCGAATCCGCGCGATGCACGCGTCGTCGTCGGGCTCGCGAAAGTCTACTGTTCCGCTGATCTGCGCGTGCATCTTGGCGCCGCCCAAGTCTTCCGCCGACGTTTTCTGCCCTATGGCCGCCTGCACCAGCGCGGGTCCGGCAAGGAACAGCCCTGAGCCTTCGGTCATCAGGATGTGATCGCACATCACCGGCAGATACGCTCCGCCGGCCACACACATGCCCATGATGGCGGCTAGTTGCGGAATGCCCATGGCGCTCATCACCGCGTTGTTGCGAAAAACGCGGCCGAAATCATCAGTATCGGGAAACACGTCCTCCTGCAAAGGAAGAAAGATGCCGGCCGAATCGACGAGATAAATTGTGGGGATGTGATTGTCGATCGCGATGTTCTGAGCGCGAATTACTTTTTTCGCGGTCATCGGGAAAAACGCGCCGGCCTTCACGGTGGCGTCGTTGGCAATGATCATGAAAGTGCGGCCACAAACGCGCGCAAGCCCGGTGATCGTCCCGGCAGATGGCGCGCCGCCCCACTCTTCGTACATTTCATACGCCGCGTAAACGCCGAGCTCAAAAAATTGCGAACCCGGATCGATCAGCTTTGCGATGCGCTCGCGCGCGGTCAGTCGCCCCTTTTTGTGCTGCGCTTCGATGGCTTTCGCGCCGCCTCCGACTGCAATCTGCTCTTCTTCATTCTTGATTTGTGCGACGAGATCGATCATCCGGCGGGTATTCTTTTCAAACTCAGGCGACTTCGTATTGACGTTCGTTTTGAGAATCGACGCGGCCACTCACAGACCTCACGCGGAAGTAGCGGCGCAAAGCGATGGTTGCCTACTTTCGGCAGCGCGCCGCAAACGTCCCAGTATACGGTCTCCTCAGTAATAGTGCGAGCAGCACGGCCTTATTGAACGATTGACCATAATAGCCGGGACAGATTAGAATTCGCTGCATCGGTGCATGTTTTGCACCAATTCTCAATTGGAGGCGCCTGTGAACACCTCGGTCGAAGTCCCGAGGGGATGGCGTGCCTTCAATCAGCTTTCGAGCCTCTGCTAGCACGCCTCCTCCATTTGAGTTTTGCCCTTCTAAATTGATTTCTGCACGACTGCATTCGATACAAGCGCGCCGCTTTTCCGCGCGATGGGAGAACATCAAGTGTCTTTGAAGCGATTGGGATGGAATTCGTATTTTGATGCGCTGTGGCAAAGCAATGAGGAAGTCGAGTGGCTTCCTGCACGGGTCATTTCCCAGCAGCGAGGGCTTTGGCGAATTGCCGGAGACTTCGCTGAGTGCTGGGCAGAGGCTTCCGGAACGCTGCGGGCTGGCGTCGAAGCGGGTGGAGACTGGCCTGCGGCGGGAGATTGGGTTGCGGCAGAAATTCTAAGCGGCGGCGGCCGCCCGCTGATACACAAGGTGCTGCCGCGCCGCAGCAAGTTCGTCCGCAAGGTTGCTGGCCGGCGCATGGAAGAGCAGGTGATTGCTGCGAACGTGGACACGGCGTTTGTCGTGATGGCGCTGGATGGCGACTTCAATGTGCGGCGGCTCGAGCGATATCTGGCGCAGTGCTGGGAATCGGGCGCGAAGTCGGTCGTCGTTCTCAATAAGGCGGACGATTGCGGCGATGTAGCGGCTCGCGTTGCAGAGGTCGAAAGCATCGCCGCCGGCGTTCCGATTCTTGCCGTGAGCGCGCGCACTGGACACGGGGTGGACGCGTTGGAAGGCTTTCTCGCTCCCGGGCAGACGGTTGTGCTTTTAGGTTCCTCCGGGGTGGGGAAGTCAACGCTAGTAAATCACTTCTTGCGGCGCGACGCACAGGCCGTGCAAGCGGTGCGCGAGAGCGACAGCCGAGGACGGCACACAACTACGAGCCGGGAGCTGTTTGCGCTGCCAGGCGGCGCGCTGCTTATCGATACACCGGGCTTGCGTGAATTGCAGTTGTGGGGCACAACGGATGGCGTAGAGCAATCGTTTTCCGACATCGAGGAACTCGCCGCGCAATGTAGATACGGCAATTGCGGGCACACCACTGAGCCGGGCTGCGCGGTGCAAGCGGCCATTGCGGAAGGCCGCCTCGACGAGAATCGGCTGGAGAACCAACGCAAGCTCGAGCGCGAGCAGGAGTTTCTACGCCGCAAAATCGATCCCGAGGCACAAAAGCAGGAAAAGGAGCGCGTCAAGCTGCTGCATCGCGGGGCTCGGCAGAAATACGACCAGCGGCGCAAAGACGGAGGCAAGCAATGACGGCGCTACTGCTGGACTTGGCCCTTTCGCGGCGCGTCGAGTTGGCGGAGGCGCAGGCGGCGGCGGACGCCGCGGAAACGATGGAGAAACTGCGTCCCGGTAGCGGCGCAGCGGTGGAGCAGACCGCGGGGGGATACGCCGTGTATTGCGGAGCCAACTCCCCGGTCACGCAGGCGGTCGGGTTGGGGCTTGACGGTACCGTCAGCGAAGAAGAATTTGCGCGATTGGAAGAGTTCTATCGCAGCCGAAACGAGCCGGTGCGCGTGGAGACCAGCCCGCTCGCGGACGCTTCCTTGTTCGAGCAATTCGGGCAGCGCGCCTACCGGGCAAGCCGAGTTTACCAACGTGATGGCTCGCCCGCTCCCCGCGGCGGCTTTGGCGAGAGTGGCAGCATCTCCAGGTACAGGGATCACCGTGCAACAAATCGGGCGCGAACAAGTCGACTTGTGGACGCTTACGGTGGCGCAGGGCTTTGCGGAGAGTCATCCCGTTACGCCTGAGCTTCTGGACGCGACGAAGATGTTTGCGTGCGCGCCAAAGGTGGAATGCTATCTGGCGCGGATCGATGGCGCCGTAGCAGGAGGCGCAACAATGATACTTCGCGACGGCGTCGCTGGGTTGTTCGGAGCGAGCACGCTGCCGGCATTTCGCGGGCGCGGCGTGCAGACGGCCCTGCTGGAAACGCGGTTGGCACGAGCGGTGGAAGCGAAGTGTGACTTGGCCGTGTGTCTGGCGCGGCCAGGGAGCAGTTCGCAGCGCAATGTTATGAAGCAGGGGTTTGCGACGTTGTATACGCGCGTGAAGTTTTGTCTAATGCGCGATGCGCTTGTGGATGAATTCGACGATGTCTTGCGTAGAAGTGCCGGGGAGGAAAATTCCGGCAATACCAGCCTTTTTCAGCGCGGGAATGTCGGCTTCGGGGATTATGCCGCCGAGGACTACGGTGACGTCGTCCATGCCCTTTTCGTGCAGCAGGCTCATGAGCTGCGGGCAAAGCGTGTTGTGCGCGCCTGAGAGAATCGAGAGGCCAATCACGTCGACGTCTTCCTGGACCGCCGCAGAAGCGATCATCTCAGGTGTCTGTCGCAAGCCGGTGTAGATGACTTCCATGCCTGCATCACGCAGCGCGCGCGCAATGATCTTCGCGCCGCGGTCGTGCCCATCGAGTCCCGGCTTCGCAATCAAAACCCGTATCTTCTTCTCTGGCATGAAGGCGGTCAGGTGATGGCGATTTCTTCGTAGGTGCCGAAGACTTCGCGCATGGCGTCGCAGATTTCGCCGAGGGTCGCGTAGGACTTGACTGCGTCAAAGATGTACGGCATCAGGTTTTCCGTGCCTTTCGCGGCCTTGCGCAACGCCCCCAGGCGGCGGGTGACTTCGTCATTCGAGCGCTCGGAGCGCAGTTTGCTCAGGCGCTCCGCCTGCCGGTGCGCTACGGTCTCATCGATTTGCAAAGTGTCCAGCGGCTTTTCCTGTGTGACGAAGTCGTTGACGCCGACGATAATTTTTTCCTTCTCGTCGACGGCGACCTGATAGCGATATGACGCTTCGGAGATTTCCCGTTGCGGGTACCCGCGTTCGATGGCCGCCACCATCCCGCCGAGTGCGTCAATCTTCTCAATGTAATCCCACGCGCCGCGCTCGACTTCGTTGGTCAAAGTTTCAACAAAGTATGAGCCGCCGAGGGCGTCGACCGTGTTGGTCACGCCGGTCTCATGCGCGATGATCTGCTGAGTGCGTAGCGCGATCGTCGCCGCAAATTCCGTAGGCAGTGCCCAGGCTTCATCCAGCGAATTCGTGTGCAGCGATTGCGTGCCCCCGAGAACCGCCGCCAGCGCCTGAATTGCCGTACGCACCACATTGTTATAAGGCTGCTGCGCCGTCAGCGAGCAGCCGGCCGTCTGTGTGTGAAAGCGCAGCGCCCACGAACGCGGATTCTGCGATTTGTAGCGTTCCACCATGGCTTTGTGCCAGATGCGCCGCGCCGCGCGGTATTTCGCGATCTCCTCGAAGAAATCATTGTGCGCATTGAAGAAAAACGAAAGCTGCGGCACGAATTCATCGAGCTCGAGACCGCGACGCATTCCCCATTCCACGTACTCGAGCCCGTCGCGCAGCGTGAACGCCAATTCCTGAATAGCCGTCGAGCCCGCTTCGCGAATGTGATAGCCGCTGATGGAAATAGTGTTGAACTTCGGCGTGTTCTTTACGCCGAATTCGAAGGTGTCGATCACCAGCCGCATCGAAGGCTCAGGCGGGTAGATATATTCCTTCTGCGCGATGTATTCCTTCAGGATGTCGTTCTGCAAAGTGCCCGAAATTTTCTTCCAGTCCGCGCCCTGTTTTTCCGCAACCGCCAAATACATCGCCCAAATCACCGCGGCGGGCGAATTAATGGTCATCGACGTAGTGACATTGGCGAGCGGGATTTTGTCGAAGAGCACTTCCATATCCGCGAGCGAGCTGATCGCGACCCCGCACTTCCCGACTTCGCCTTCGGAAAGCGGATGATCGGAGTCATAGCCCATCAAGGTTGGCAAATCGAATGCCGTAGAGAGGCCAGTCTGCCCTTGCGAGAGCAAATACCGAAATCGTTGGTTGGTATCTTCCGCGGCGCCAAAACCGGCGAATTGCCGCATGGTCCAAAGGCGCCCGCGATGCATCGTTGAATGAATGCCGCGTGTGTAGGGAGGTTCGCCGGGGTACCCGAGATCGCGATCAGGATCCCACTCGGAGAGATCGGCCGGCGTGTACAGCCGCTGAATCGGAAATGCGGATACAGTGGTGAACTCGGCTTGGCGCTCGGGATTTTTCTCCAGCGTAGGGCGCAGCGTGTTTTCTTCCCAGGCTCTCTCTTTGGCGGACGGCTTGCGGTGCGAAGAGGAAGGCTCGGCAGGAGTTACCGTTTGCGTCGATTCTTCGGAAGGATTCCTCATGAGCAGCCGCTCCCGCTTTTCATGCTATGCGAAAGAAGGGACCTGAGCAAGCGCGCTTTGCCTAAGAAGCGCCATGGATTCTCAGGCGACACGCATTGCTCTTGAATGCGGCAGTCTTGCCGCCTGTTTCTGGGCGAGAAGAGTTACGCGCAGCTCCCCGCCAGGCTGCACTCCGAAACTATTGCTGGCCGTTGTTGAGCAGATTCTCCGTACCAACCACCTTCCCATGGAGTGTGCCGGGAATCAGCGTGTCCTTTTCCACTTCGCCGTGCTTGGCGTCAGCGATGGTGACTCGATTCACGTCCAGCGTGCGGCCCACGGCACGTTCGTACTGGGCCTTAGCTTCGAGAAGGTTGGCCAGAGCACGTAACTCCGCGCCTTGCGCGCTGACCAAGTCGCGCTGCGTCAAAATCACCTGGTAAACCGTAGAGGCGCCGAGCTGATACTTCTTTTGCTCGGCATCAAACGTCTGCTGCTGGAGTTTGCGGGCTTCGCTGGCGGTCGCGACTTGCACGCGGCCTTGTTCCAGGGCAATGAAGGTATTGCGAACGTCCACCACCGCGACATTCTTGAGCTGCTGCATCTGCGCCTCGATTTGCCTCATTTGCAGGATCGAGCGCTGGTTAGTCGCCTGCGCCGCGCGATTGCGGATCGGAATTTGCACGGTCACGCCCACCAGATAATCCGGGAACTGGTTGTGAAAGATCTGGCTCTGCGCGGTTGTAAATCCCTGCTCCGTTTTTCCGGTAACGGGCGTAGACGTGAGCGGCTCAAAAAAGCCCGCGACTGGATTGCCGTTGGCATCCACGATCTGGGCTCCGGCAACCGTCGTTGGCGTGCCGAGCGCGGGCGAAACGCCGGCAAGTCCCTGGCTTGTATATTGAGCGAACAGCGTGGCGGTAGGACGCAAAGCAATCCCCGTTGCGCGCGCGTCGATTCCCGCGTTCGTGATGTTGATCTGCTGCTCGAGAAGCTCCGGCCGTTTTTGGAACGCCTCCTTGATGGACTCTTCGAAGGAGTGCGCCTCGGTGGCTTCTGGCGGCGTAGGCTTGTCTATAGGAATGATCTCGACATTGATCAAATTGGCCGCCAATGGATCCTTGCTAATGGCATTTTTCAGGATCTGCTCATCTTGCAGCTTTGTCGTCTGCGCGATGATCAGATTCTGCTGGTCGGTCGCCAATTGCGCTTCCGCGCGCGTCACGTCGAGAGGAGCCAGCGTGCCGATCTCCAACTGCTTCTTGTTGTCGCCGTATAATCTTTGCGAGACGGACACAGCTTGTTGTTGCACCTCGACCGCGGCCCGTGCGTACACCAGCTCCCAGTAGGCGGTGATGGTGCTGGTGACCGTGGTAATCGCTTGCTGCTCAAAAACATAGTCCGCGAGCTTCCGGTTGTTTTTGGCGATCATGATGTTTCGCCGATTCACGGATCGGCCAAAGCCATTCAGCAATTGCTGCTGCAGCGTGACCACCAGCGCCGACGAAACGTCCGGATTGAAGAAGTTGAACGCCGACCCGGACGACGATCGTGTGTTATTCCACGCCAGCGTCGCTGTGGTCCCGGTCGAGAATCCCTGCGTAACGCTGTTTGCGTACTGCGCGGTGTGAGAAACAAGGGACGCTGCCGTCGCCGTGGCGCCGGTTCCGGAGATCAACGGGTTGTTGACCGGCGTCTTCCGGTCATCGTAGGAAATCTGTGATGTGAACGTTGGGTCGAAATTAAGAAAAGGAATGTTGGCGAAGGACTGGCGAATCTCAGCGCCAGTAATGCCTTGTGGCTGAGAGCCAGCTTCCGTCGCGAGAATATCGGTCTCCGCAAACCACGGGATATAGCGCTGGACGGCAATGTCCATGCTGTTCTCGAGGGCCAGCTCCACCGCATCTTGCAGGGTCAGCTCCAGCTTGCCGTCATGAATCAACTGGTCAACGCGCGGCGAGTTTGTGAGCAGAGGCTCGGGAATTCGGATCGGACGATAGGGAGCGATCAGATTGGGGAACGCGCGCGGCGCCCTGGTGTAATTATATTTTGAAACGCCAAGCGACACGGGAATCGGAGGATTGGTCGGCGCGGGCGTATATACATCTTGCGCTGGCGTCTGCCGCGTCGGAAGTCCAGGTCTCGCGGGCGCAGGAGCTGGCTGTTGCTGCTGCGGCTGCCGATCCTGAGCCCACACCGGTCCCCCAGCTAGCAGCACCGCCAAAAACGCCGCCAGCGTCGCGCGCGAGAGCTGTCCCGTGCGTTTCGCGGCTGCCCGGAGCGCGGACCGCAAGGCACACGCCCAGATACTAGACCGCTCCGCGGTCATCCGTTTCACGTTCATCGTGTTCTTCACCCCTCGAATAGTGGTTTTCACCGAACTAGTGTGATTTACGCTCAACTGTACAACGTTCAGCGGACACAATTTGTTTCACCCAATCGTCAAAAGCAGGGCAGTGTTAACTAGCATTGGGCGGCGCGCGAATCTGGCAGTCTAGCAGGCGGCTGCATCGGTTGACAACGCGCCACGCGGCGGCTAGGCTGCTGGCGGTTCGACGCTTACAGACGCGCGCCGCGAGCTGATAGCTTCGCGTGGTTGCGCGGGGACTTATGCTGCAAGACGAAGAGTTGCTGCGCATGTTCGAGGTCTCGGGAGCCATTCGGCACGGACATTTTGAGCTCTCCAGCGGACTACACAGCGGCACCTACGTGCAATGCGCGCTGGTGCTGCAATATCCCCGCTATGCGGAAAAGCTGGGGCGTGCACTGGCCGTCCTTTTCTCCGACGCCACGATTGAAGCCGTCGTATCTCCGGCACTCGGCGGCCTCATTATCGGCCAGGAAGTGGCCCGCGCTTTGCCCGAACCGAAGCCCGGGACGGCTGGCGGCGTTCCCGCGATTTTTGCTGAGCGCGAGTCCACCGGAATGATGTGTTTGCGCCGCGGATTTACGCTGCGCCCCGATCAGCACGTGTTGGTAGTTGAAGACGTATGGACCACCGGCGGCTCCACGCTAGAGACGATTCAGGTGGTCGAGGAAGCTGGCGGGCGCGTGGTCGCTGCGGGAGCGCTGATCGACCGCAGTGGCGGCAAAATCGAGTTCCCCGTGGAAGCAAGCGCTCTGCTGGATTTGCCGATAGCGAGTTACGAAACCGAAGAATGCCCGCTGTGCCGCGACGGCAGTGCGGCCATCAAGCCAGGAAGCCGCTTCGTCCGCTCCGCCTCGTAGCTCTTAAACTTTCGTCGCTAAACACTACATCTGCGCCGGCATGGTGTGTCTGGTGTTTCGTGCCTGCGGGAGGTGTCATCCTGAAGCCATCCGACGAGATGGCTGAAGGATCTCAGCGTGGACTCCACCCGCACATCAGCAAACTCCCCAGCACTGCCCGCTGGACTCCCGTCCGCGCATAACTGATAATTTCTCGCTCGCATGCTCTATTTCAAGCTCACCATCGCCTACGACGGCACGGATTTTCACGGCTGGCAGATCCAATTGAACAAACCCACGATTCAGGGCGAAATCGTGAATGTCTTGCGGCGCATTACGCAGGAAAATGTCCAACTTCACGGAGCTGGACGCACCGACGCGGGCGTGCACGCGCTGGGGCAGATAGGCAGCTTTCGCACGAAATCGGCGCTGTCCGCGGGAGAGTTTCAGCGCGCGCTGAACGCGCTTCTGCCGCCCACGATTCGCATCGTCGCCGCTGAAGAAGTGGGCCCGGACTTCAACGCGCGCTGGTCGGCACGCGGGAAAATTTATCGGTACCGCTTGTATCGCGGCAAAGTTGTTCCGCCGATGCTGTGGCGCTACGTGCTGCACTATCCCTTCCCCCTGGACGAAGATGCCATGCGCGATGCGGCGTCCCGGTTTGTCGGCGTGCACGACTTTGCCTCCTTCGCCGCCTCGACGGGTTCGGAAGACGACGACAAGGAGCGCTCCACCGAGCGCGAGATTTACTCGACAGAGCTGGTGCGTTCCCCAGACGGCGAAGAGCTGGTCTTCACCGTCCGCGGCCGCTCGTTCCTGCGCTACATGGTGCGCAAACTGGTTGGCACCCTGCTCGACGTGGGCCGCGGCAAACTCCAGCCCGGCGACATCAATCGCCTCTACGAACTGAAAGACCGCTCGAAATCTGGACCAACCGTTCCCCCGCAAGGCCTGTGCATGGTCAGCGTCGAACTCGAAGAGGCCTTCCGCATCAGAAGCAACTAGGCTGAATTTGCAGCACCATAGCTGCGTCGCGTCTCACACAAGTTCTTTGACTCGGCTTTAGATACCACCTATCATGTCCCGCAAACCTCTCGGCGCGGCTGCGCATGATCGGCCAAAGCATCTCCCATTATCGAATCATCGAGAAACTAGGCGGCGGGGGCATGGGCGTGGTCTACAAGGCCGAGGACACACGTCTGCACCGCTTTGTGGCCCTGAAGTTTCTTCCGGACGATGTCGCCAAGGATCCGCAGGCCCTGGCACGCTTCCAACGCGAAGCGCAAGCCGCCTCCGCGCTCAACCATCCCAACATCTGCACCATTTACGATATCGGTGAAGAAGCCGGCCTGGCATACATCGCTATGGAGTATCTGGACGGCGCAACTCTGAAATACGTGATCACCAGTCGCCCTCTGGAACTCGAACGCCTACTGGATATTTCGGTGGAAGTGGCAGACGCACTCGACGCCGCGCATTCCCAGGGAATCATTCATCGCGACATTAAGCCCGCCAATCTATTCGTCACCAAGCGCGGCCACACCAAAATTCTCGATTTCGGCCTCGCCAAAGTAGCGGCCCAAAAGAGTGTAGCTGGGCAAACTCAGACCCTGGCCACGGGAGAAGTTGACGAGGCTCATCTAACGAGTCCCGGCACGGCTCTGGGCACCGTCGCCTATATGTCGCCGGAGCAAGCGCTCGGAAAAGAGCCAGACGCGCGCACGGATCTCTTTTCCTTTGGCACCGTCCTCTACGAAATGTCGACCGGTTCGCTTCCATTTCGAGGAGAAACATCCGCGGCGATTTTCAGCTCTTTGCTAAGCAAGGAACCTGTCCCGCCGTTGCGCCTGAACCCCGATCTTCCCGCGGAGTTGGAACGAATCATTCGTAAATGTCTGGAAAAAGACCGTGAGCTTCGCTACCAGAGCGCGTCCGAATTACGCACGGACGTGAAGCGCCTGAAGCGAGACACCAGCACCGGAACGATGCCGGCCGCGGCGGGAATCACGCAGCAAGGTTTGCGTAGATTGCCTTGGGTGTGGATGGCAGGAATCGTGGTTGCCAGCGCGGTGATTGTTGGGCTGTTTTCGTGGTTTCGCTCGCCTCCGCCCGCGCCACGAATTTTGGCCGTGACTCAGCTAACACATGATGGTGTGGCGAAAGAAAGGATGCTAACGGACGGAGCTCGCATCTATTTCGGAGAAGCAACCGCGAATAAAGGTCAGATGTTGGCCCAGGTGTCGACGACGGGCGGCGACACGGGAATCCTTCCCACAGCGTTTGCTAACATTTTGATCGACGATATTTCTTTCGACCACTCCGAGCTCTTAGCCAGGGATCAGGTCGGCACCGAAGAGGAGGACCCCTATTGGATCGTGCCGCTACCCGTTGGGGCGCGCCGCAGGCTAGGGGATGTCAGCGGGCATAGCGCAGCTTGGTCGCCCGACGGACGACAACTTGTTTATGCCAACGGCTCGGACCTCTACGTTGCCAATCACGATGGAACCGCTCCACAAAAGCTGGCCATTCTGCCCGGTCGTGCAAATTACCTCACCTTCTCTCCCGACGGCCGAATTCGGTTCGCGTTAGGGGTGCCGTTCACCGGCAACACCTCTCTTTGGGAAGTCCGCGCCGACGGCACTGGTCCTCATGAGCTGCTTCCGGGCTGGAACAATCCCTCCCGGGAGTGCTGTGGGAGGTGGACTCCAGATGGACGCTATTTTGTCTTTGTCAGCGGAAACAATAAGGGGAGGAATGTCTGGGCGTTACCCGAACGCACGAGTCTTTTTGGAAGGCGTTCGCGTGCACCGCTTCCACTGACCACCGGGCCGCTCAATTTTTCGTACCCGCTGCCCAGCCGGGATGGCAGCAAACTCTTTGTGATCGGCACGCAGCCCCGCGGTGAACTCGTTCGCTATGATGCCGGTTCACGACGGTTCCTGCCGTTTCTTTCAGGAATCTTCGCCAGTGAACTGGATTTCTCGCGTGATGCCCAGTGGGTCACCTACGTGCGTTACCCCGACAATACCCTGTGGCGAAGCCGCGCTGACGGCACGGACCGCTTGCAACTCACGTATCCTCCAATGCAGACGCATTTGCCGCGTTGGTCTCCCGATGGGAAGCAGATCGCGTTTCTTGCAACTCAAGGCAACCCCAGTGGAAGATTTTCGTTATTTCCCCGCAGGCGGGAACTCCACAGGAGATGTTCCCCGAAAGGCGCCGGGACGAAGAGGATCCCACTTGGTCTCCTGATGGGACGCAAATCGCGTTTGGCGGTTTGCCGGCGGGAACGTCCGAACCTCTTACGATCGACATTGTAAATGTGAAAACACGTCAGGTTTCGTCAATCCCCGGTTCCGAAGGTTTGTTCAGTCCTCGTTGGTCGCCCGATGGTCGGTACTTGGCAGCTCTCTCCCAGGACTCACTTAAGATTTTGTTTTTCGACTTCAACGCTCGAAAATGGTTCGAGCCAATCACCGAGAACGCTAACATCGGTTTTCCGACTTGGTCTTCGGACGGCAAATACCTTTACTTTGACGAAGGTGGCCCTGAGCCTGCATTTCGCCGTCTCAAGGCGGGCGGTGCTCGCTCAGAATCTCTTTTCACTTTGAAGGAAATGCCACTCTTTTTTGGCAATGTCGTTGGCACTTGGAGCGGCCTCGCTCCCGACGGTTCCCCTTTGTTTACGCGGGATACTAGCACGGAAGAAATCTACGCCCTGGATCTGGACCTCCCCTAGCTCGCTTTCGCCGAGCAGATTTCCCCCGCGCACTGCTTGTTGGCGGCGATTTCAGATAGAATCGCAATTATGGCCGCAACAGCCATCTCCGTCGATACCCTTCCCTCCATTAATCCGGCCACCGGCCAGACGCTGGGATATTTTGAGAAGACGCCTCCGTCACTTCTTCCGCAGATCGTTCAACATGCGCGAGTCGCGCAGGCGAGTTGGGCACGGATTCCGATACGTGAACGCTGTCGGTATTTGAGGGCGCTCCGCGAAGAGATCATGCTTTCGCGCGCCGCGCTGGCCGATGTTGTAGTGGCAGAATCCGGAAAGCCGCGCGTCGAAGCCATGTTTGCGGACATTTTTGTGGCCGTAGACACAGCCGCCTACTTCGCCAAAAGTGCGGAGCGCCTTCTGGCCGCCGAGCGGGTTCCGCATCACAGCACCGCCGCAAAAGCGAAGTCCGGCAAGCTCGCCTACGAGCCGCTCGGCGTCATCGGTATCATCAGTTCCTGGAATTACCCGCTCGCAATCCCCGTGAGCCAGATTATTCCCGCCGTCGCCGCGGGCAATTCCGTAATTTGCAAGACCAGCGATTTCACGCCGCGCTGCGGCGCGCTGATCGAAAAACTCTTCGCCGACGCCGGCTTCCCGAAAGATTTAGTCACCATTGTGCAAGGGGGCGGCGAAGTTGGGCAGGCGTTGATCGATGCCGACCCCGACAAAGTGCTGTTCACCGGCAGCGTTGCGACCGGCCGTCGCGTCGCGGAAGCCTGCGCGAAGCGGCTGATTCCTACAGTGCTGGAGCTAGGCGGCAAAGATGCCATGCTCGTTCTCGCCGATGCCAACCTCGACGTTGCCGCAAGCGCCGCTGTCTGGGGCAGCTACACAAATTGCGGTCAAGTCTGCCTTTCCGTCGAGCGCCTCTTCGTCGAGCAGTCCGTGAGCGATGAGTTTGCCGCGCGTTGCATAGCGAAAACGAAAAAACTGCGGCTCGGTCCCGGGACTGACTCCAATACCGACGTCGGCCCCATGATTCGCCCGCAACATGTGCAGCGCATGGTTGACCTCATCGAAGATGCGGTCAGCCGCGGCGCACGCCTTCTCTACGGCGGGCATCCGCGCGTTGATCTCGGGCCAAACTTTTTTGAGCCCACCGTGATTGCAAACGTCGATTCGACCATGAAGCTTTTTCAAGAAGAAACCTTCGGGCCGATATTGGCAATGCAAACCGTGCGAAATTCCGACGAAGCGATCACACGCGCGAACGATTCTCCCTTCGCGCTCTCTGCCAGCGTCTGGACGCGCGACGCCGCTCGCGGTGAAGCCATCGCCAAACGCTTGCGCGCCGGAGCCGTCATGGTCAACGACGCCATCAGTTACTTCGCCATCGCGGAAGCTCCGCACGGAGGATGCGCCGCGAGCGGATGGGGCCGCACCCACGGCAAAGCCGGCCTCCTGGAAATGGTGCAGACGAAATACATCGATGTGGATCGCCTGCCCAGTCGCGAAAAGCCCTGGTGGTATCGCTACGGCACAGAGTTAGAGTGCGCTGCCGATGCGTTCTTGCAATTCGAGTACGGCCGCGGTATCGCCGCCCGCCTACGCAACGCTCGCGGCGCCCTAAAAACCATGTTCCGCGACCACGGCCTCGGGCCTCGCTGAAATCGGACCACGCAAATGACCTCACCCACGAACAACGAATGGATCCACGATTGGAACCAAGCCTCGACTCCGCTCATTCCTCCCGGCACCCGCATCCTGCTAAATGACGAAACCCTCCGCGACGGCCTGCAAAATCCCTCCGTCTACGATCCCAGCATCGAAGAAAAAATCGAAATCCTGCACCTGATGGAATCGCTCGGCATCGACTCGCTGAACATCGGCCTCCCGGGCGCCGGCCCCCGCGCCGTCGAGCATACCGAAGCGCTTGCCCGCGAAATCGCCACCAATCGCATGAGGATTCGCCCGAACGCCGCCGCCCGCACGGTGGAAGCCGACATTCGGCCCATCGCTGAAATCTCCCAGCGCGTCGGTATCGCCATCGAAGCCGCCACGTTCCTCGGCTCCAGCCCAATCCGCCGCCTCGTTGAAGATTGGACCGTCGACCATCTCGAACGCACCACCGAAAAAGCCGTAAAGTTCGCCGTCGAGCACAACCTTCCATCGATGTACGTCACCGAAGACACCGTCCGCACCGACCCCGAAACCGTGAAGCGCCTCTACTCCACCGCCATCCGCAGCGGCGCACGCGCCATCGTTCTCTGTGACACCGTCGGCCACGCCACGCCGGAAGGCGCCTACAACTTAGTAAAATTTGCCATCGACGAAGTCGTGAAGCCCAGCGGCGAAAAAATCCGCGTCGATTGGCACGGTCACAACGATCGCGGCCTGGCCATCGCCAATTCCCTCTGGGCGGTAGCCGCCGGCGCCCATTGTGTCCACGCGGCTGCCAATTCCCTCGGCGAGCGCGTTGGCAACACGCCGATGGAGTTAATGCTCGTCAATCTGCGTCTCATGGGCCTTCTCGACCGCGACCTCTCCCGCCTAAAGGAGTATTGCGAAAAAGTCGCGATCGCCACGCACACGACCATTCCGCCGAACTATCCTGTAATCGGCCGCGACGCCTTCCGCACCGCCACCGGCGTCCACGCCGCGGCCATCATCAAGGCCTATCACAAAAAAGACGCCGCCCTCGCCGACGCTGTCTACAGTGGCGTCCCGTCGCATCTTTTCGGCCTCGACCAAATCATCGAAATCGGCCCCATGAGCGGCAAATCCAACGTTCTTTTCTGGCTCGAGCGCCACGGGATCCCCGCCGATGACGCGCTCGTCACTCGCATCTTCGATGCCGCCAAGCAATCCGCGCGCGTGCTCACCGAAAGCGAAGTGCAAGCCCTCTGCGCCGAGGCCGCGCGCAATTGATCGCGCCACACGTGCGGAACTCCGCGATGAAACACGTCGCCCTTTGGGTTATCCTCTTGTCCATGCCAGTCAGGTCCGCCAGCGTTCCTCACAACTCCCGGCCTGCTCCGAGCATGCAATTCGCCGACAATTCTCAGGTCCGCGCCGCACTAGCCTGGTTTGCCCGCAATCTCGCCTGGATTAACGAGCAGCAAACGCGCCTAACCGAGATTCCCGCGCCGCCATTTCAAGAAGCGCAGCGCGCCGTAGCAGTAAAAGCTCTTCTCGCTACCTCCGGCCTCGAAGTTCAAATCGATAAGACCGGCAACGTCATCGGCGAGCTGCGCGGCGCAAACGAAAAGGAAATTGTCGTGCTCTCTGCGCATCTCGATACCGTCTTTCCCGCCTCCACCGAGATAAAAGTCCGCCGCGAAGGCGATCGCCTCCTCGCCCCCGGAATCTCCGACAACGGCACAGGCCTAGCCGCACTCATGGCTATCGCCCGCGCGTGCCAGGAAGCCCACATCAAGCCGCGCCGCACCATTTTGTTCGTCGCTGACGTTGGCGAAGAAGGCGAAGGCAATCTTCGCGGCATGCGTGCCCTTATCGAAGCCTACAAGCCGAAATTGAAAGCCGTGATTGTCCTCGACGGCTCCGGCACCGACCACGTCACCACTAAAGCGCTGTCCTCTCGCCGTCTCGAAGCCAGTATCACCGGCCCTGGCGGCCACAGTTGGTCCGACTTCGGAATGCCCAATCCCATCAATGCGCTCGTGCGCGCTTCCGTCCGCTTCATCAACACCAAAGTGCCTCCCGCCCCGCGCACCACCTTCAATATCGGCCAAATCGAAGGCGGTACCTCGGTCAACTCCATCCCCTACGAAGCAAAACTGAAGGTCGACATTCGTTCCGAAAGCGAAGAGGAACTGGCCAAGCTCGAGTCCGCCCTTCGCGAATGCATAGCTGCCGGCGTCCGCGACGAAATGGAATCCGCGCGCGACCGCTCCAAGGGAAAACTCGAGTGGAAAGTGCAGCTCCTCGGCAGCCGCCCCGGTGGGGAACTGCCCGCGAACTCCGCTCTGCTCGCCGCGTTGCGCTCCGCCGATGAATATGTCGGCAACCAATCGCGCGTCGAGCGCTCCTCAACCGACGCCAATGTGCC
This sequence comes from Candidatus Acidiferrum sp., assembly GCA_035602505.1. Taxonomy (GTDB): domain Bacteria; phylum Acidobacteriota; class Terriglobia; order Acidiferrales; family UBA7541; genus Acidiferrum. Next base: position 15,250 of record DATNMD010000021.1, on the reverse strand, counting down.
TTTGTCTCACGGCATCGACGCCATCTCCATCGGCGCAGGCGGCACAGGCGGGGGCGCCCACTCTCTTCAGGAGTGGTATGAGCCCGCTGGCCGCGAAATGGGCCTGAAACGCGCCTTGCTCACTCTTCTCGGCGCTTCGGGACTTGCGGAGGAAAAAGCTCGATGAATCATCGATTGCGCACATCGCTGGCGGCCCGCCTCCTCTCGCTTGCATTGATTGTCGTTATCGCCGGGTTGGCTGGCGCTACCGCTCTACGCGTGAAAGCGCATTCCGCGCAGGAGCCTGCTCGCACCGTCTACTACATCCACGGCCGCATCTATACCAACGATCCGCAGCATCCGTGGGCGCAAGGTATGGCCGTCCGCGATGGAAAAATTATTTGCGTCGGCGCTCTCTCGCACGTTCTTCTTGAATGTGGCGGTGGCGACGCCCACGCCGAAACGGTTGATCTCCAAGAAAAATTCGTCATGCCCGGCTTCAATGACGCCCACGTTCACCTGGGTTATGCGGGCCAGGGTATGCTCGCCGTGCGTCTCTACGGCGCCGCATCTGTCGAAGAGCTGAAAAGGCGCCTCGCCGCCAGCGTCGCTTCGCACAAGGAAGGTGAATGGATCACCGGCGCCGGCTGGGACCACACGCTCTGGCCGGAAAAGCAATTTCCCAACAAATGGGAGCTTGACGACGTCGCGCCAAAAAATCCCGTGTTGCTGACTCACGTTTCCGAGCACGTCGCCGTCGCCAATTCTGTAGCCCTCAAGCTCGCCGAACTCGATAAAAACTCGCCCAACCCTCAAGGTGGCGAATTCGAGCGCAACTCCGCCGGAGAGCTCACCGGCCTGCTCAAGGAAGGTCCAGCGATGGCGTTTGTCCGCTCTCGCATCCCGGATCCCACTGCCGAGCAGCGCCGCCGCGGAATCATGCTGGTTTTTGCCGATCTCGCCAAGAATGGCGTCACGTCCGTTCAGGACAACTCCGAGTGGGAAGATTTTCGCGCCTACAAACAACTAAAAGATGACGGCAAGCTCACCGTGCGCATCACCGAATGGCTGCATTTCACCGAGCCTGTTAATGATTTGCAGAATAAGCGCGGTGAAGGCGGCACCACCGACCCCTGGCTCAAAACCGGCGCTCTTAAAATGGTTACCGACGGCGCTCTCGGTTCCCGCACCGCCGCCATGCTCGAGCCCTATTCCGACGACGCCAAGACCACGGGCATCATGATCATGGAGCCCGACAAGCTGAAATTGCTAGCCATCGAGCGCGACAAGGCCGGCTTCCAACTCAACTTTCACGCCATCGGCGACCGTGCGAACCGTGTCTCCCTCGACGTCTTCGAAACCGTCGCCAAAGCAAACGGCCCGCGCGACCGCCGCGACCGCATCGAGCATGCGCAAGTCGTCGCACCCAACGATCTTCCGCGATTCGCCAAACTCAAGGTCATCGCCTCCATGCAGCCTTCGCACCAGACCACCGACATGCGCTGGGCCGAATCTCGCGTCGGACCCGACCGCATCAAGGGCGCCTATGCCTGGGCCACTCTGGAAAAAAGCGGCGCGCGTCTCGCCTTCGGCACGGATTATCCTGTTGAAGAGGTCAGCCCCTTTCGCGGCCTTTACGCCTGCGTAACGCGCCAACTCCCCGACGGCACACCCGCCGCCGGTTGGCAGCCGCAAGAAAGGATCTCGCTCGAGGATTGCATCCGCTCCTACACCAGCGGCTCTGCCTACGCCGAATTCGAGGAAGGGAAGAAAGGCGAGCTAAAAATAGGCGAATACGCCGACTTCATCATCCTTTCAAACGATCTAACAAAAGTAGCGCCGTCAGACTACGTCAAGACGGAAGTACTCCGCACAGTAGTAGGTGGCCGCACCGTCTACGAAAAGCCCTAATTAGAATTGGAAAAGTACCTTCGATTGTCATTCCGAGGGCGGTTTTTTGCCCGAGGAACCTGCTTTTTCTTTGCCTTTGCGGCTTGCAGGGAAGGCAATTCTTAGCAATCGATACGGCTACTCAAAAGCGAGGTCTGTCATCTCTCCTAAATATTCCTTACCCTGGGCCTTGAGAAACCAAATTCTAATCCGCCGGCCCTTCCACTTGTCACAAGAATCCAAATCCAGAGCGTTGTCGCCCGTTACACCAACCGTACCAAAATCCGCTGCGTGAAAAATCAATGGACGTTTCCCACCGCCCAAAGTTACGGTCATAGCCGGTTTATGCGAACAGTCGATCCCGCGTACCAATCCGTCCGCCGCCATAAGCGTGGACGTATCCACAGGATTTTGCTTCGGCGGCGGCGTGGACGAAACCGTAGTTGCTTGCGTCCCCGTCGGCGCATTCGCAACCATGGTTTGGCTCGTGGCATTCGCCGCGGCATCGAGTCGCGCCTTTCTTTCCGCCACCCATTGTGCGTGTTCCTTGATGCGCTCCAGTAACTCCCGTGCTGTCTGTGCTTCCTCGGGCGAACTCGCTTTCTCCAAGAGCCGCTGGGCCAATTGCCGCGCATCGGCGTCGCGATTGCTGTTCAGCAGCAGGTTGATGAGGTTTATTGCGTAAGCGTGCGTAGTGGGATCCAGCTTCGCCGCCCGGATGCCCGCTTCCAGCGCCTGTTTCTGCGTCTCCGGAGCGAAAGAATACGCCTGAGCCAATCCCTCAAACGCGGGTGCGAACTGAGGATTGATCTGCGTGGCCTTTTGGAAGCTCTTGATTGCTTCCTCCATGGCTTCCGGTGCCGCCAAACCTCCCCGTAGCAGAAGCATGCCGTGGTAATACGGAGCCACAAAGCTCGTCGAGCCGAGTTCCATCGCTTTCTTCATTTCCTTATCGGCGCCGCTTTGGTCTTCCTTGCGGTAGAGGTAATAGCCCAGCGCCTCGTGGCTGATCGCCAGATTGGGCTGGGCTTGCACTGCTTGCTCCACCAGCGGTTGGGCCTGCTCCAACCTGTTACGGTGCGCGGCGCAATCCCCGCGCAGCGCCAGGACTTCTCCCGGCGGCAAGCTGCGCACAGAGTAAGTCTTGTCTGCCGCCTGCTGCGCGTTCTTGAACAATGCCACACGAAAACGCGTTTGACGCGAATACCCTTCGATGACCTGCCCAAAACGTTTTAGATCGCCGAAGGCTTGTCGGGCCGCTTCGATTTGGCTTCCGCTCTTGTCCCACGCCGCAACGAAATTCTTCAGCAGTTGTCGTCGCTGCGCCTCCGGATCCAGCATCAGGTAATGCACCAGCGCCCACGACTCCGCATAAAAGACCGAGGCCCGGTTCGCTTCGTTGTAATAAGGTGATCCTTGCTCCACATTCAGTAGGGTCTCAATCGGCAGCAGCTTGTTCTGGCCGAGAATGTATAAGTGAGTTTCATCGATCGTGCCGACTCTCGATTCCTTGTCACCCAGCTGCGAATTTCCGTAGAACTCCGCCAGCCCCTCGTCCAGCCACAGAGGCAGCCCCGTAAAATTCAGATGTAGCAGCGCATGCGTGTATTCGTGATAGAGCGCATGAAAAGGGTTTGTACCCTCGGAGTCCAGGCGCAAAATCACATAGTGCTTGTCCTCACCTTGCTGATACAAGCCCGCGGGATGAACGTGTCCCTTCACCTCCCAGTCCTCGGGAAGCAGCATCTTCATCGTGTTTTCGTTCTTTGCCGCCAGGATCAACACCGGCTGCGCCGGATCAACGCGAAGGCTCGCAAACGCGCCGTGAAACAGCGTGCGAATCTGCTCGAACTGGTCCGCAATGCTCCGCGCCTCTTTCTCCCCGGCATTGCTGGAAACCACGAAGTGCGGACTTCGCACTTCGATCCAGCCCTGATTCGGATCCGTGGCACTGAAAGCCCCAGCGCACGGAAACAACGCCCCGAATACCGCGAACTGCAACAACCATCGTAATCGCCTCGTCATAAAACCAGCATGGAAACGCCTCCTGCCCGCGATGTCAAGCCCCGCGATACCAAGCTTTTCCTTGATGCTATCTGCCGCCAGGGCTACGCTCACCGTTCAGGCGATCTCACCAAGGCTCCGCCCTCCGGATATGTAAAGACGCACGTTCCTCGCATCGCTGCCAGCGGGTGCGCGGCCTGTTCAGCCCGATAGAGACATGTGCTTGGCCTCAGCGCGTCAGCGGTTTATTGCTTCAGGTGGGAAATTTTATCCTTAGCCCGCGCGGCGTCATGACCCGTGGGATCCTCGCTCAGATACATACGGTATTCTTCAATCGCTTCACCTGATCGGTCCTTAGCCTCCAGAGCGAGCGCCGCGACAATGTGCACGCTCGCCAGCCCCGCGTGCGGAACGGAGTGAGCTTTGCGGGCGTGGACAATTGCCTCTTCAAACTTGTGAAGTTGCAATTCTGCGTACGCGGCGTAACTCAGCGCCCACGCGTTCAGAGGTTCCGCGGACAGCGACCGCGTCAGGAGATTGTTCACTTCCTCGTAATTGCGATCTGCCAGCGCGATCCGGGCCAGGTTGCGATACGCCTCGGCGAAAACGTCATTGAGCTTGATGGCTTTCTCGAACGCCGGACGCGCCGATTTCGTATCCCCGATCCCGCTGAGCGCTACCCCTAAGCCGTTATAGGCAACGTCAAAATCGGGGTAAATCGCAATGGCCGCTTCAAAGTGAGTCTTGGCTTGCGCCCACTCCTTTTTCTTGGTGGCTTCTGAGCCTTTGCGGAATTCCTTCTGTGCCTTCTCCGGCACGTTTAGTCGCGCTGCAGAAACGATCCCTGAGCCAGGCAGGGTCGGCGTCTCGGGTGCCCCCCCGGTTTTCGCCGCGACAATGATTCGGACCATTTTCCGATTTTCCACCGCCTCAATGTCCAACACTTCTGTGTGTTCCTCGATTCCCGGTCCGAAAATGCGCAGTCGCTTTGTCGCCGTCCTTGTTTGGAATTCCACTCGGCCGCTATTGTCCGTGTGTTGTTCTTTCTCAATCAAACCGAATCTGTCGAGAAGCTGTACCGTCAGGTTCGACGATGCAGGATTCTGCAGCGACCCGATGTAAACATTGACGACCAGCTGTACCGGATTCGCGGGTTCAAACTGCGCCAGCTGTCTGTTAGGGAGCGCCGCCAACAACAAGGCGAGAAAACCGCAGCATCGCAGCATCCTGCGATTAAGCTGAGTTGCTCCCATCTCCCAGTCCTCCTCGACTGCCGCGTGCACTACGCGCCAAGCCGCACGAACTCAGACTCGATACCCCGAAGTCTAACGCAGAATGCTATTCGTGATCGCCTCAACCTCGCATTATGCAAACAGCAGTGCGATTCTCCTTTGCGTTATCAAATCGGTCGGCTTTGGCGACGAGTTGAGCATCGGGTTTGCAAATCATTTATGTTAAGGTCAGGTTCGAGACAGGTCCCGGTTCTTGCGCCCATCTGAAGGCCCCTCAGATTCTTTTTATTGACAATTCCATGACATCGGTGGTACACATCCCGCCAACGGGTGTTGTCGCTGGTAATGTTTGTGCCACTTGGTCTGTGTCCTCCGGCCATGATGTTCACACAAATGCACTTAATCTATGCCTGCGCCAATCCCGAGGAGGTGGGTATATGCGCTTTAATGTGTTGGGGCGGAGCAGTTTGGTTTTTGTTTATCTTAGCGTGATTCTGTTCTTTGCAGTTCAGCCCGTGGTGAGGTCACAAGAGACCACAGGTGGCATCAAAGGCTATGTAAAGGACAAGTCCGGAGGGAGCGTCGCCGCTGCGGAGGTGGAGCTCACGAGTTCTGCCCTCATTGCTCCTCGCAAGGCCGTCGCGGACAACGCCGGGTACTTTTACTTTCAGCTTCTGCCGCCAGGGGAATACACCGTTACCGTTTCGGCCAAGGGCTTCCGCACTTACAAGGGGTCCGGAATAACCCTCGAAACGGGTAAACTGCCAACTCTGGAAATTCTTTTGGAGGTGGGTTCCGTTTCGGAAATTGTGGAAGTATCGGCGAACGCACAAACCGTCGACGTGACAAGCAGCAAGGTGGCCGTCACCATTCCGGACGACATAATCGCCAACATTCCCAAAGGGCGCTCCTATCAATCCTTGATTTCCCTCGCACCCGGCGCTCGCCAAGAACCCCTGCAAAGCTCCCGTAATGATCGTTTGCGCCAGAACGGTTTCCAGATTGACGGCGCCAGCGACAGCGAGAACACTTACTTGGTCGAAGGTTTGGACACCAGCAACGTCGAAAATGGCGGCATCAAGCAGAACGTCATTTTTGAGTTCGTGCAGGAAGTCCAGGTCAAGACCAGCGGAACCGAGGCGGAGTATGGCGGTGCCCTGGGCGGCGTGGTAAACGTCATTCAAAAACGAGGGAGCAATCAGTGGCACGGCAGCCTCGTCGCTTACTATCGCAGCGACAAGCTCGACGCCAACGATCAGTGCTCAACCACGCCCCAGCCCGTAATATCCAACTCCGTCATCCCCAGCGGCCAGCAGCTCGCATGCGGCTTGCGATATGACCCAACAACCTCGGCTAACGCCTCCGCTCGCCTCGACCAAGCTGCCAACTACTACATTCAGAAGAAAGACCGGTACACCACAGTTGAACCGGGATATCAGATCGGCGGCCCGTTGTGGAAAGACAAGCTCTGGTTCTTCTCCAGTTATGTTCCCACCATCGACCGGATCACGCGCAAGGTGAACTTTACCGGGGCCACCGACCCTGGTGTGCATAGCTTTACGCGCAGCTACACTGCGCACAACATGCTGAACCGCCTGGACTACCAGGCTTTCAGCAGGGTCACTCTTTATGCCGGCTGGCAGTATGGCTACTCCAGAATTACCGGGCAGCTTCCGACCTTTCCCGACTCGGCCATCGGTCAAGCGAATCCGATTGCCGGGAACAATCCGGCTCAGTTCAGGCCCGACACCGGGTCCGTGAACCCCAGCAACATCTTCAACTTTGGGGGTGACTGGACGCCAAATTCGCACACCGTCGTCTCTGCGCGGTATGGCTATTTCTACTACAATTCAGAGGACCGCGGCCTGCCTGCAGGTATCCGTTATGTCTACAATAGCGATCTTACGGCAGGGGTTACCAAGTCCCCAGTCACCGGATGCCCAGCGGCATGCGCCGTCCTCGTCCAGCCGGGTACACCAAACGCTTCTTTCGCTCATCAAACCAACTTTGCCAATATTTCTGCCAACCTGACGACCCAGCACGACATATTCTCTCGCAGAGCCTTTTCCTCCGACCTTTCTTATTCAGTTAGCAAATGGGGCCAGCACAACTTCAAGTTTGGCTATGGCTTCAACCGATTACTCAACAACGTCTTTCAGAACATCAATACGGCTCGCATAAACATTTTTTACGGCAACCCGTACAGCCCATCCACCCCCGCCGGTGTGACAGCTTGCAGCGCCATAGCGGCCCAAAACTCCGCAAACAATGGCGCTGCCGTTTGTGCGGGAACTGCCGGCTATTTCACCATCACAGACGGAGTCACGACCGTGGGAAATGCGTCTAGCTACAATCACGGTATCTACGGGCAGGACTCCTGGACCGTCGGCCATGGCTTAACGCTCAATCTGGGCGTTCGCTTCGACAAGGAGTATTTGCCGCCTTACAGCCCAGGCAATCCTTCCATCAGCTTTAGTTTTATCGATAAGGTCGCGCCGCGCATCGGCGGCGCTTACGACCTCTTCCGCAACGGCAAAGTGAAGATCTTCGCCAGCTATGGCAAGTTCTTCGACATCATGAAGTACTCGCTTCCGCGCGGTTCCTTCGGTGGCGACTACTGGCATGATTGCGTGTACGCCATGGATTTCATCGACTACAACACGATCACTCCCACTAGCCCTGGCGGCCACGCTTGCGGACCGACGTTCGACCCTGCGGCTGGTGTCAGCGTGGGACGCTTCATTGAAAATATTAACTGGCGCGCTCCTGCCGGCGATCCAACGGACCCCGGCGTTGACCCGAACATTAAGCCAATGTCTCAGCACGAGTTCCTGGTCGGCACGGACTGGGCGATTACTCCCAAGATCGGGATCGAAGTCCGTTACGCGCGCAAGCGGGTGGATCACACCATCGATGACATGTCCATTGACGACTCGACTTATTACATCGGCAACCCGGGTCCCAACACCTACGCCGACCTGCTGCACCGGGCACTTCCCGCCGCGGGATTCAGTGCCCCGCTCTGCCCTTCCTGCCCTCTAGCCCCAGAAGCCACGCGGCGTTACGACGGACTGGAGACCCGTCTGACATACCGTGGCCCGAAGCTGGTTGGACTGCTGACCTACACGTACAGCAGGCTCTATGGCAACTTCTCCGGCTTGACCGACACGGACGTCACAGATGCCAGCGGCGGCCGCCACAACGCCAACAACAACCGCACCTTTGACTTACCAGAGATGCAATACACCACGAGTGGAAAGGTTATGGATGGACCGTTGGGGACTGATCGCCCCAACGTGCTGAATATGAGCGGGTACTATTTGCTGAAATTGGGTGGCCTGCAGGCTTCCTTCGGCATCATTCAAACGATCGCCCAAGGGTCGCCCAAGTCCACCTGCGTGCCCGTTGTGGACAGCACCTCCTCGTGTCAATTCTTTGGTGATCAGCGCGGCACGTGGGCCAACATCACCCGAGACGCAGCCACTGGCAATTTCGTACTGGGCAGCGTGCAGCGTGATGCCCGAATGCCCCTTTACACCCAGACCGACTTCAGTCTCGGCCCCTCGTTCAGGGTAAGCAAAACCAACGAAGCCATGCGCTTGGCTTTCGAGGTGAATGTGAGCAACATCTTCAACCAGCATGCCATCATGTCTTACAACCCGAATCCATTTGGACGGAACAACGAATGGGTCCTGTTTCCATCAACGAGCAACCCCCTCAAAACTGATTTTAATAGGTTCTTGACGGGCTATGATCCGATCGCTTCAGCTAACAGCCAAAGTCTTATCCTGAACAGCCGATATGGACTACCATTCCTCTTCCAGACCTCGCGCAACATGCGCCTGGGAGTCAAGTTCACCTTCTAACCCCATCTAAACACTGGGCGTTACAAGTCAAAGGGCCGGTCAGTTGACCGGCCCTTTTGACTTTTGCCGGGCAAGTGCCTGGTCACTGGCCGTTGGAGTAGTTCTTTATGTCAACGGGCTCGTACATCGTGGCGGTGGCGGGGTTTGTTCTTCGTAGGCGGCGATGTCGGCTTCGTGCTGCAGGCTGGTGCCGATGTCGTCGATGCCGCCTCCTTGAGGTGGCAGTTTACGAGTGCTTTAGCTAATTTTTAGATGGTCGCTATCTATCCTTGACAATTGTCGTCCTCCGATTTATATAGCCACCACGTTCCAGTGGTTGCCCAAGGGTCACAAAATCTCGTGCTGGGAGAGTGGTCATGCTAGTTCTTCCTCGCTGTCATTCCCTATTGGTGTCTTTTTCTTCAAAAACTCAATTCGTAGCGATACTCGCAGCATTGCTCTGCCTCTCTGCGCTGTGCCCAACCTCGCTCCACGCGCAAGCCGCCAGCTCAACCAGCATCGCCGGCGTAGTCACCGATTCCACAGGCGCTGTTGTCGCTGGCGCTTCTGTCAAGCTCACGGACAAAGCGACGAACACGCCTCGCCCAACCGTTACCAACGATACGGGTCGCTACTTTTTTGCCAACGTGCCTTCCGGAGATTATGAAATCGCCGTTAGTAAGAGCGGTTTCCGTACCACCAAGACCATCGTAACCGCCAGTGTCGGCATTCCACTGACTGTCGACCTGAAGCTTGAGCTGGGCTCGGTTTCCGAAACCATCGAGGTTACCGCTTCCAACACCGAACTCCAGACCATGAATGCCACGGTTGGCAATACGATATCTGGTGATCTCCTGCAAGGTCTGCCGTCGATTGGCCAGGACAGCAGCACCTTTGTGACCTTGCAACCAGGCGTTTCCCCCGACGGAAGCGTGGCTGGCGCGGTCACTGACCAGAGCACCTTCATGCTCGATGGCGGCCAGAACACTAATGATATGGACGGCAGTATGACGGTCTACACCCCAAGCTTCGGCGGCGATCCGACGGGTGGTATCGTTAGAAACCAGCTTTACGGCGCTCCCACCGGCGTCCTGCCCACCCCCGTTGACAGCATCGAGGAATTTAAAGTCAATACCACCAACCAGACCGCTGACTTCAATAATTCCGCGGGCGCGCAGGTTCAAGTGGTCACCAAGCGCGGCACTAATTCCTGGCATGGCACCGCCTACGAGTATTATTTTGACAATAAGCTTAATGCCAACACCTGGGAGAATAACTTCTCCGGTACACCGCTGCCGAGCTATCACTACAACCGCTTTGGCGCCGCCGGTGGCGGGCCGATCATTCCAAAGAGCATTCTGGGAGGAAAGACCTATTTCTTTGCCAATTACGAGGGCTTCCGTTGGAAGAACTCGTCCACCTACGAGGTGGCGGTTCCGACAGCGAGCATGCGCGCGGGTATCCTTACGTTTGGGGGCGTGCAATACAACCTGAATACCGGAATGAATTGTGGTCCGGCCGGAACCGCCGCTTGTGATCCCCGAAGCATCGGAATCAATTCCTTGGTTTCGCAAATGTGGAACAAGTTCGAGCCGCTGCCGAATGACCCGGCTTGCAGCGGCCTGTCTGGGGCACAGTGCGACGGGGTCAATGAACAGGGATTCAAGACCAACGTTTCGCTCCCCTACACCTCCAATTTTGCAGTCGCACGTTTGGATCACGACTTTGGTGCAAAGTGGCATTTCACTGCCAGCTACCGCTACTACAAGCTGGTTAAGACCACTACCAATCAAGTGGACATAGGGGGCTTCTTCCCCGGGGACACACTGGGTACAGGGGTTGCCCTTGCGTCACGCCCGCAGCAACCGTGGTACCTGGTGGCTGGGGTAACAACCAACATCACTCCCAACACCACCAATGATTTCCACTTCAGCTTCCTACGCAACTTCTGGTCTTGGGCCGATCCCGGTGGTGTGCTTCAATTCTCCCAGCTCGGTGGTGCCCTTGAGCCTTTTGGGGAGAGTGCCCTCAAAATGCTCGCTCCCTACAACGTGAACACGCAGAGTGTTCGCACCCGTTTCTGGGATGGGCAGGACAAGTTCTTCCGCGACGACATTACTATGCTAAAGGCCAATCACCTGTTCACCTTTGGTGGGGCCTATCAGCACAATTACAACTACCACCAGCGCTCCGACAACGGCGGAGGTATCAATTACCAGCCCACCTACCAGCTCGGTGAGACAGGTGGCGGGGGCCTTGTGGACTTCTCCGCAACCAATCCTACTGGGGTTACTAAGAGCACGTGGGCCCGCGACTCTTCCGCCGTTCTCGGCATCGTCTCGGACTCGCAAATCGCGTATACGCGTTCGGGTCCCACGCTGACCCTCAATCCTCCGCTTACTCACGCGTTCGACCAGAGCACTATCCCCTACTACAACGTGTACTGGAGTGATTCCTGGCACATGAAGCCGTCCTTCACCCTGACTTACGGCCTCGGCTGGACGCTCGAGATGCCACCGGTAGAGAGAAACGGCAAGCAGATCGGACTGGTGGATGATGCGAGCCAGCAGCTTGACGTGAATGCATACATCAATACCCGTGAGGCAGCCGCGCTTCAAGGCCAAGTCTACAACCCGACGGTTGGTTTTGCGCTGGTCGGCAACACCGGCGGCGGACAGAAGTATCCGTATGCCCCCTTCTATGGTTCCTTCAGCCCGCGCGTCGCCGCAGCATGGAACCCCAACATCACCGATGGCTTCCTGGGCAAGATGTTCGGCGGAAATAAGTCCGTCATCCGCGGCGGCTACAGTCGCATCTATGGGCGTCTGAACGGCGTGGACCTCGTGCTCGTGCCGTTGCTGGGCACCGGGCTGATCCAAGCGGTTCAGTGCCGCACCAACAATATGAATGGAACTTGCACCGGCCCCGTTAGCGTTGCCAACGCGTTTCGCGTCGGAACGGATGGCAACACTGCTCCGATTCCGTTAGCGGCGCCGACACTTCCTCAGCCGGACTTTCCGGGAGTCAATGCTGTTTCGGCTGGTGCTGGTGAAGCTTTGGATGTACATTTCCGGCCCAACGTCGTGGATTCGTTCGACTTGACCATCCAACGGCAGTTGACCAACAAGATTCTTCTAGAAGTGGGTTACATTGGCCGGAGAATCACTCACGAATATCAGCCTGTCAACATCAACGCCGTGCCCTATATGATGACCATGGGCGGGCAAAGATTCGACCAGGCTTATGCCTCCATCGAGAAGGGACTAGGGTGCGCCACATCCTTTGATGCTTGCGGCGCGAATATTCCATCCACGGCGGCCGCTGCCACCGCGTACGCCAACGCCTTCGCGGCGCAGCCCTTCTTTGAGACGGCTCTCGGAGGACCCGCTTCGGCCTATTGCACCGGGTTCGCAAGTTGCACCGCAGCCGTCGTGTTCAAGGAAGGCTTTAGCAAGAGTAACTTAACCAATCAGGCTGTTTGGAGCTTGTGGAGTGATCTCGACAAGGGAGCATTCATTTTCCCCCGCAGCATGCTGAACACGCCCATCGCGGGAGGCTTTCCCGGCAACAGCGGCCAGCTCTCCAGCGGCGTCGGCCTCAATGCCAGCATCGGCTATGGGAACTACAACGGCGGGTTCGTTACACTAAAGGTGACCAACTGGCACGGGATCACCCTTCAGGAAAACTTCACGTACAGCAAGGCCCTGGGCACCGGAGCGTTCGTCCAGGCTACCAGCCAGTACGCGGAGAACGATCCCTTCAACCTCCACAATCAGTATGGCTTGCAGGCTTTCGATCGGAAGTTTGTGTTCAACACCTACGCCATGATAGACGACCCTTGGTACAAGGGCCAGCACGGCATAATTGGCCACATCGCGGGTGGTTGGTCATTGTCACCGATTCTCGCCATTGGCAGCGGCGAGCCGATCGGATGTGCTACAAATACCGGTGCCCAATCTTTTGGTTCTGCTGATGGCGGCAGCTTCTTCACAAACGAAAACTGCATTTTCACACAAGCGCCCTCCGGGGGTTCATCCTCGCTCCACAACCTTGGTGTGGCTGGGAGCTTGAACATCTTCGCGAATCCCAGCGCCGTGGTAAGCACGCTTCGTCCCCCCATTCTGGGTCTGGACACTGGGACTGGCGGCGTTGGCGTGCTCCGTGGCCTGCCTTATTGGAACGTGGACGCGAGAGTCGTGAAAGACATCAAGATCATTGAGCGAGTCGGGCTCCAGTTCCAGTTTATCGTCACCAACCTGTTCAACAACGTGACATTTTATGATCCGAACGCCTCGAACTTTACCCAGGGCGTCGATCCAACCTCTCCGGGGTCCTTCGGTAAAGTGAACAGCCAGGGCAACTTCCCCCGGCAGATGCAATTCGGCATCCGGCTCACTTTCTAACTCTTCCGGCGAGTTTCATCGACTCGCCTCGAAAACGGGGAGGGCCAGTCCGGCCTTCCCCGTTTTCTTTTTTTTGCGACGGAAATTCAGGATTGAAATCGAAGCGTCAAGACTAAGGATGACGACTCGACAAGTGAAATCAGCGGCCGTTGCTGTAGTTTTTTATGTCGACGGGGTCGTACATGGTGGCGGTGGCGGCGTGGACTTTCTCGTAGGCGGTGATTTCGGGTTCGTACTGCAGGCTGGTGCCGATGTCGTCGAGGCCTTTCAGCAGGACTTCCTTGCGGGAGGGCGCGATTTCAAATTTGTATTTTAGGCCGTGATTGTCGCTGACGGTTTGGTTCGGCAAGTCGACACTCAACGAATAACCTTCTTCTTTTTCTGTGCGCTGAAACAGTTCCTCGATCTGTTCTTCCGTTAGTTCGGCCGGCAAAATCCCGTTCTTGAAGCAGTTGTTGTAAAAAATGTCGGCGTAGCTCGGCGAGAGAATTACGCGGAAGCCGTAATCCTTTACGCCCCAGGGGGCGTGTTCGCGGCTGGAGCCACAGCCGAAGTTCGCCCGCGTGAGCAGGACTGAGGCGCCTTTATAGCGAGGAAAATTCAGCACGAATTGCGGGTTTGGTTTTTCGCCGGGCAGATAGCGCCAATCGTAGAAAAGAATGCGGCCGAAACCTTCGCGGGTCAGCGCTTTCAGGAATTGCTTCGGCACCATCTGGTCGGTGTCGACATTGACGCGGTCGAGAGGCATTACTTTGCCGCTGTGTGTCGAGAACGGTTGCATTCGTTAGTCTCCTACTCCACCGGGCCTACTCCACTGGGGCGACGTCGAAGTCGCGGACGTCGACGAAGTGGCCGGCGATGGCGGCTGCTGCGGCCATCAGCGGGCTGACCAGGTGCGTGCGGCTGTCTTTGCCCTGGCGTCCCTCGAAATTGCGATTGGAGGTGCTGGCGCTGCGCTCGTGCGGCGGCAGGACGTCGGCGTTCATGCCGATGCACATGCTGCAGCCGGCATCGCGCCACTCGAAGCCGGCGGCGGTGAAAATTTTGTCGAGACCCTCTTTTTCGGCTTGCGCCTTGATGCCCCGCGAGCCGGGAACGACCAATGCTTGCTTGATGCTGCGGGCCACGTGCTTGCCAACGACGAACTGCGCGGCGGCGCGGAGATCGTCAATGCGGGAATTGGTGCAGGAGCCGATGAAGACGCGATCGATCGGAATGTCCACGATGGGCGTGCCCGCTTTCAGGCCCATATATAGCAGCGCGCGTTCGGTGGCTTTCTGATCGTTGGGGTCGCGGAAGGAGTGAGGGTCGGGCACGCGTGCGGTTACGCCAGTGACCATGCCTGGATTGGTGCCCCAGGTGACTTGCGGGGCGATGTCCTTCGCGTTCAGCTCCACGGTCATGTCGAACTTGGCGCCGTCGTCGCTGCGCAGTTGCTTCCAGCGTTCAACCGCTTCCTGAAACGGTTTGCCGCGCGGGACGAACGGGCGCCCTTCGAGATACGCGAACGTGGTTTCGTCGGGGGCGACCATGCCGGCGCGCGCGCCGCCTTCGATGGTCATGTTGCAAACGGTCATGCGGCCGTCCATGGAGAGGCCGCGAATGGCTTCGCCGCCGTATTCCGCGACGTGGCCAGTGCCGCCGCTGATTCCGATTTTTCCGATGATGGCGAGGATGATGTCCTTGGCGGTGACGCCTGCGGGCAACTTGCCCTCGACGCGCACCCTCATGTTCTTGGCCTTCTGCTGGATCAGCGTCTGGGTGGCGAGCACGTGCTCGACCTCGGACGTGCCGATGCCGTAGGCGAGCGCCCCGAAGGCGCCGTGGGTGGCGGTGTGACTGTCGCCGCACACGATGGTGGTGCCGGGAAGCGTAAACCCCTGCTCCGGCCCGATGA
>DATNMD010000003.1:0-178584 GCA_035602505.1 Candidatus Acidiferrum sp. | reverse complement strand
TTTTCCTTGGCCGTATCGCTAATTTCCAGAAGATCGTTCTCAAGCAGAGAAATTCCGTCGGATAGAAATTCCGTCAACGGTCCGTGCAAATCGCTGCCGAGCGGCGCATTCAGCGAATACTGGAATACATGCGCGAGTTTTCCCGCAATTTCCGAGAATCGCGGAAAGCCATAGCTCGCCGATGTGCCGCTAAGCGTGTGCGCCGCAATATAAAGCCGCTCCAGATCCTCGTGGCGCGGATCCACTTCCTGCAGGACGCTCACATATTCCCGCAAATATTGCAGGTGCTCCGAGGCCTCCTGGAGAAACAGCTCGACGCCTTCGCGGTCCACGGAGCTCACGCGCGTCCCTCCCCCACAAGTTCGGGCTTTTGCAATTCCTCCGCGGTCGGTTTTCTGTACAGAATGCAATCGTTCAGAACGATTGCTTGAAACTTTACGGGTATTTTCGAAATGGACTCGGAGTGTCCCAGAAAAAGATAGCCGCCGGGTTCCAGCGAGTCGTAAAACCGCTGTACCAGCGCGTGACGCCGTTCCTCCGAAAAATAGATCAACACGTTCATGCAGAAAATCATGTCCATGCGCCCGACGTACACCGCTGAGGCCAGGTTCATCTGAGCGAAGGTCACCATCTTGCGCAGCCTCGGCCGCACCTGATACCCTCCGCCGGTTTTTCCAAAATGCGCCGCCAATTGCTTCTCGCTTACACTCGCAATGCTACGTCCCGTGTAAATAGCACGCTCTGCATGTTTCAATGCGTGCCGCCCCACGTCCGTCGCCAGGATCTCCACATTCCACGACTCCGCAAATGAAAGCGAATCCGCGATGGTAATGGCAATCGAAAAGGGCTCTTCCCCCGTCGAGCAGCCTGCGCTCCAAATCCGCAGCGTGCGCGGAGTCTTCCAAAACTTCTTGGTGTGCAATTCCGGCAGAACGCGTCGTTCGAACGTCTCGTACACTGCCGGGTACCGAAAAAAACTAGTTTCCTGCGTCAGCAGGCGTTCCAGCAACGCCTCATACTCCACATTAGACTTCCGCATCGCGCGCAGCAGCTCCGTGCCGCGTTCCATCCCCTTCGCACGCAGGTGTTCGCGCACGCGCGTAGAAAAGAAACGCTCGCGCGATTCGTCAAAGCAAATTCCCGTCCGCTCTTCGATTAGCATGCGGATCTCGCTCAACTCATGTTCGCTCAGCCCGTCTACATGTCCGTGGCGTTCGGTCATCGTTTTCCCGTCTTCTGGGTCTCACTCTCATGCGCCGGAAACACTCCGCCGCCGAGAATCGCTGCTTAACGCAATGCGCCTGCCGGGACGGGCCGATCGGAATCTTCTCGTGGGGAAGACGTTGGTGCACCCTTGGAGGACGCGCGAAATTGCGCCAGGGCTTCGTTCAACTGATCTGACAGCTTGACCAGCTGGCTCACGGTTGCCACCGTTCCGCGTGTTCCCTGTGACGTCTGCCGCGTGATACTGGAAATGATCTGCATCGCGTGCGCCACGCCTTCCGTTCCGCGCACCTGCTGTTTCGACGCCAGCGAAATTTCCTGCACCAGCTCCGCGGATTGGCGCACGACGCTGGAAATCGCATCGAGCGCGCGGCCCGCCTGGTCGGCCAGCGTTGCGCCGCCTTCCACTTCCTTGGTGCCTTCTTCCATGACCACCACGGCCTCATTCGTTTCGGCCTGAATGGCTTTGATGAGCGCGGCGATATCCTTCGTGGCGCTGCGGGAGTGTTCGGCCAGTTTGCGGACTTCGTCGGCAACGACCGCGAAACCGCGACCCGCTTCACCGGCGCGCGCTGCTTCGATGGCCGCGTTCAAAGCCAACAAGTTGGTCTGCTCGGTGATGTCGTTGATGACGTTGATAATTTCCGAAATTTCCAGCGAGCGATCGCCAAGCGACTTGATTTTCTTTGCGGTCGCTTGCACGGAAGCGCGGATGCGCTGCATGCCTTCGAGCGTGTCGCGGACGGCGCGGTTGCCTTGTTCAGCGGCGTCCAGCGCGCGACGCGCAGCCTCGGCGCTGGCTTCAGCGTTGTTGGACACCTGTTTCATCGAAACCGTGAGCTCTTCGACGGCGCTGGAAGTATTGGTGATTTCCTGGTCCTGCTGGGTCGCGCCGGCTTGCATCTCATCGGCAGCGACGAGAATGTTATTGGAGCAGGCGGTAACTTCCATGGCGGCCTTGCGGACGCGCTCGAGCACCTTAGTGAAGTTGTCGAGCATGTAGTTGATGGAGTCCGCTACGTTGCCGAGCGCGTCGTTGGTAACTTTGCCGCGCAGAGTCAGATCGCCGCGAGCCACCTGGTTGATAACCGTGAGCAATTCGGTGATGCTGCGCTGCAGGTGGTCGCTAGCCTCCTGGTTGCTGGTAGCCTTGGAGACGCGCGCGACGGCGCGATTCAAGTTTTCCGCGATGTAGCCAAGCTCGTCATTAGAGTTGACCTCAGCGCGGGCACGAGCGTCGCCAGCGGCAAAGCGCTCGGAGAACTGTGCGAGCTCCTGCACCGGCGATACGAAGGAACTGTTCAGACGCCAGGCCAGGAACACGATGGCTCCCAGCACCAGAAATAAGGCGAACAGCACCGACCCGCTGGCGCCGCTGGGCAGCGAGCCAAAATCCAGCATGGACGCTCCGCCCGACTGCCTGCCGGCGCTGTACGCCAGCCACAGCACGCCGAACAGCACCAGCCCGTTGACCAGGACCAGCGTCCAGATTGTTGAACTCAATCGCGATTTCATGCCTTCCTCCAAATGTCTGTGGCGGTTGCCGCACCGCGGGTTGATGCGGCTGCCGCAATCAAATGCTTGGGCCCGGAAATACCTCGAGCAATCTCCTCAAATCAAGCAGCAGAGCCAGGCGGTCGTCGTGGCGCAGCATGCCGATGCAGTGCGGCACGTTTTCCGGCGCTTGCTCCAGCAAATCCTCGGACGTGACGCTGTAAGTGCCGATGACTTCGTCGGCGGCGATCCCGACGCGCACGTCGTCGTGATGACCCTCACCGCGCAGCGAAGCCACGACGACGTGCTTCGGCAGAAGGCCCGGCCTGCGACCTTCGGTCATGGCGATGTCGATCAGCGGCACGATGACGCCGCGCAAATTGAAAATTCCCACCAGGTACGCGGGCGCGAGGGGAAGCTTGGTCAGCAGCGGCCAGTCCAAAACTTCTTCGACGTCCAGCACCGGAAAGCAAAAGCGTTCGCGGCCGCTGCGGAAGACGCAGTACTGCGATTCGGGCGGACGCTCTTCGAGCGGGCCGAGCGCCTCGAGGAGGTCGGCGGCGTCCGCGTCGGCGGCCAGCGGCGTCAGATGAAAATCTTCATTCATCGTTTCGTTGCTCTCTCTTCACGCTTCATGCAAACCTGCGCACCGCGCGCAGCAATTCCTCGCGCGTAAAAGGTTTGGTGACATAGCCATCGGCGCCCTGTTGCTGTCCCCAGTAGCGATCGCTGACGGTGTCCTTGGAGGTCACCAGGATCACCGGGATAGCATTGAACTCCGCGCTGCTCTTCAGCTCGCGGCAAATTTGAAAACCGTTGCGCTCCGGCATCACCACATCCAACAAGATCACGCAGGGGCGTTCCGCCGTGATGGTTTCCTCGATGCGCCTGGGATCGTTGAGACCGACGGAGGGATAGCCTTCAGGTTCGAGTAGCCCCTGAATCAGCTTCACTTGCGCCGGCGAATCGTCAACGATCAGGACCTTTTTCTGCACGGCAGACTTCTCCCCATAGTTCTCCGCAGAGCAGAGGTGCACGTCAGCGGCCAGCTTAGGGACGCCAAGGCATGCGGTGTCGATTTGATATATACCTTGTCGAATGAGAGGTTTGCGGCGTATCTGAACGGTGTTATCGGCGTCGGGAAGGAGCCTCCGGAGCCTCTTCCGTCTCAGCTTGAGATGCATTCTCAGCGTTCCGCATCTCGCTGGCCAGCGATGAGAATCGTTGCATGACTTCGTTGATGCGCAGCGCCATGCTGTGAATGGTCTTGATCTGCGCGAGCGATTGTTTTGAGAGCTGGCCGGGCTCCAGCAGCAGCAGTTCCGCGTTGCCAATCATCGAAGTGAGCGCATTGTTGACGCTGTGTTTCATGTCCGTCATGTAGCGGCCGAGCGTTGCGTACTGTTCGTTGCGCGCAGCCTTGCTCTCCGCGTGGCGCGCGAGCCGCAAGGCTTCGGTGCGGCGCAAGGACTCTCCGGCGACGAGCAGGAGCGTTTGTGTCCAATCCTCGCGCAAAGGCACGTGCACCAGCCGCGGGTACTTGCTGCGCAGATGGCTCAGTTCGCGGGAGTCTGCGGGCGCGCACAGAATCAGAGCCGTGGCCGGCTCGAGCGAATGCAGGATTTCGGAAAGTTTGCCGTCGCGCAGCGGCCCCAGCACCACAAGATCGTGCGGCACAGCCTCGTGATCTCTCCAGAGGTCGCTGCCCAGCACGGTGATTCTCGGCGCATGCTTTTCAGCTTGCCAGCACGCGGTCAGCAGCCGTGCAAAATCAGTTTCATCGGTCAGGATCAGTACGCTTGCGCTTCGCAAAAGTGGCCCGCTCCCAGGAAATATTTTTTCCGCGACCGTGTTCCGCCGCAGTTCTCGTTACAACTTTTCGGCTTCATCGAGCGCTGAAAGCAACCGCTTCGTGCTGATGCCCAGGTTCACCGCAGCTTCGGTGTCCTTGGCTTGCTTCGCTACATCGACGCGCTCTTGCAGGCGAGAAACTTCCACGCGAGCGACTGAGAGCGCGCGATCGAGTCCCGTGGCGTTTCCTGTTTCCTTGGCAGCCTCTGTGGCGGCGGTGAGCATGGCCCTTGCCACCACGGCGCGGCGCAGATCGTCGGCGGCAGGACCGTCCTCGCTTACAAACGCTGTGACTTCCCACGAGGACATCAGGACGCGTGCGCGGCCGATTTTCACCGTAGTCATCGAGCGTCCGCGCGTAGGAGGGGTGGCGATGAGCTGTTCCCAAATTTGCTCCAGGCAATTTTCGAAGTCGAGTCCTGCATCCGGTGCCACCTCCACCGGAATTTCCGAGGCTTTGGACGGTTTGGCCTGCGGTTTCGGCGTTGTGCCGCCGCCCTGGGCCTGCGCTGGCGGCGCAGCGGGTTCCGGGTTTTTGGCAGCCAGGTGTTCCAGCGCTTGCTCCACGTCACTGCGCAAATTCAGCAGTTTTTCAAAAGTTTCGCTGACGGTGCGCTCGGTGTATTCCTTCTGGAATGGCTGCTTCCATTCGTCCGCAAGCTCCCGAATCTTGGAAACTGGCTCGGAAGCGGAGAGGCCAAAACGGCGGCAATCCATGGTTCGTGCGCCTGCGGATTCAAGCTGGCCGACTCCCGCGCGGATGGCGATTAGGTCGGCGTGCATCAATTCGATCAAAGTGCGGCGCAGGAGAAAATTGAAGCGGATGAAGGCCAGCAGAGCGGAGGGATCGTAAAACATGCCGCCGGCGGTTTCCTTCACTTTGCGCCCCTCGGCGATGAAATTGGTTTTCAACATGTCGCGCAGGCTGCGGAACCCGCGCAAGGCGGCGATCATTTTCTCCAAAGGCTCGCACCAAGCGAGCGGGGCGCTGTCCGTTTCGCCAAGGACCGGCTTCATGACCGTGGCGGCGTCGTCGAGGTGGATTTGCTTGTGGTAGATTTTCGCGGGGGCGCACAATGCGAAATACTGCACGAGCAGGAAGTCGATTTTGTCGCGGTCGACATTCGTTTTTGACGGCTTGCGCAGGTGCCGCTGAATCAGCGCGCGTAGACCGCTTTCACTGGCGTTCAGCGTGGTCTGCTGCAGCAGGTGCCGCAGCTGGTGAACGAGCACTCGCGAATCGAGCGCGTCCAGCCAAATTTGTACTTGCTTGAAGAGCTCTAGAGGCGGCTTTTCCGGCAGGTTGCGCGTTTCCTGCGGAAAAGGGATGGCGATTTCCAACTGCTTTGCCAATGCCAGGTAGATCGGGAAGACAGAGCGGAGTTCCGCCCATTCTTCCTGCCGTGTGACTTCAGGCCGTGCTGACGCGGGGTTGAGTGTCGTAGTTTTGTTCACGGCTGCATCATCCAATCGCACAATCCCTGTGTGAATTTGACGGCTACAGCCTTTAGTCCTTCGTGATATTGCACGGCAATGACGGTTGCGTCAGCTGCCGCGCCCCGGTGCGAATCGCGTTCCAGTCGCACGCGGTCTTCAAACTCCAGCGGTAGTGTTGAAAGAAAGATTGCATGTTGTGCGCCGCCGAATTCCAGAACAGTAGCTTCCCGCAGCTTGGCCCGTCCACCGCGAAGGGCGGTCACCTGCACGGGGACGCGAACCGCCGCGGTATCTGGAAAAAAGCGCGCCAGTTGCCCCGCGCAATCCAGTGCGTGCTCGCTGACCGCAATTTCGGTTGAACGCTTCACGCAGCCTCTCGAATCGCAGACTTGGCGGTTCACTAGTTTCGCGGGCCTGCACACACGTAGCGCGGCGAAAGACAGTGTCCCGGCGATGAGGGATGCACGTCAGACACCAAAACGGATTTGCTGTGAAGGGCGGTGAAGCAGTTGAAACGATGAAGGTTAGGGATTTCTCGGATGGTACCCACGGCTCAAATGTCTCACCGTGAAACGCTGGCGTCTCAGCTCTCGCGGCAGGTGGACCTGAGGTGGGCGGGATGAGACGGGCAACGCCTAGCGCGAGGCGGCGCGCTGCTGCTCGGGAGTTGCGGGCGAGGAGCCGGCTTTTACGGGAATGTTGTAGCGTTTCAGCTTGCGGTACAGGGTGGCGCGGCTGATGCCCAGCATTTTGCCGGCAAGCGCTTTGTCGCCGTTGGCTTGCTCGAACACGCGCAGGATGGTCATGCGCTCCATTTCGGCGAGCGCGGTGGTAGAAAGCGACGCGGCGTCCTGCGGGGACATGGGCGCCGCGGAAGGTTGTTCGGTTCGGATCGCCGGCGGCAGATCGTTCACATCGATGATCTTATGGTCGCCGAGGGTGACCGCGCGAGCGACGCAGTTCTCCAGTTCTCGGACGTTGCCGGGCCAATCGTAATGCAGCAGGCTCTTCATGGCCGCGGACGTGACCTGGAGGTTCGCGCCGGGGGCATAGCGGTCAAGGAAATGATGCACGAGCATGGGAATATCGGAGCGGCGATCGCGGAGCGCGGGAAGATGCACGGTCACGACGTTCAAACGGAAGTAGAGGTCCTTGCGGAAGGTGCCGTCGCGATAGGCGGCTTCCAGGTCGCGGTTGGTTGCGGCGATGACGCGCACGTCCACCGTGACGTGATCGTTGCTGCCTACAGGCCGAACTTCCTTCTCCTGCAAAACGCGGAGGAGCTTGGCCTGCATTTCGAGGGGCAGCTCGCCAATTTCGTCGAGGAAGATCGTGCCGCCATTCGCGGCCTGGAACAGCCCGGCTTTTGTCTTTGTGGCGCCGGTAAACGCACCTTTCTCGTAGCCGAAGAGTTCGCTCTCCATCAGCGTCGGCACCAGCGAGCCGCAATCGACGGCGACGAAGGGCGTTTGCGCCATGGTCCCGCGAAAATGAATCGCGCGCGCCACCAATTCCTTGCCCGTACCGCTCTCGCCGGAGATCAGGACCGGGGTGCGCGTGTCCTTCAGGCGGGAAATCATGCGCAGGACGTCTTGGATGTTGGCGGACGTGCCGATGATGCCATCGAGATTTTCCTCGGTACTCACTCGTTCGCGCAAGAATGCATTTTCGGTGACCAAACGAACTTTTTCTGCCATGCGCTGCAGCAACAGGCGCATTTTTTCCACGCGGAACGGCTTTTCGATGTAGTCGTAAGCGCCAAGCTTCATGGCGTCTACGGCGGATTCGATGGAGCCGTGGCCGGTCATGATAGCCACTTCCGTGCGCGGCAGAAGGCTTTTGATTTGCCGCAGCAACTCGACGCCGGACTGGCTTGGAAGCTTAAGGTCAGTCAGCACGAGGTCCGGTATTTCCGTGTCGAGACGCGCGAGGGCGGCCTCGGCGCTTTCTGCTTCGGCACAGGCGAAGCTGAGGGAATTGCCGATGGTCATGCACAAGCGGCGGATACTTTGCTCGTCATCCACGACCAGTAAACGTGTTTTCAGTTCGTCGCTCATGGCTTTCCGAAGGTTTTCTCCACAACAGTCATCAATTGTTGCACGCGAAAGGGTTTTTCAATGCAAGGCGTTCCGCTTTGCGCCAGAAAGGCCTGCGTTTCGCTGTTGGCGGTGTCTCCGCTGATCAGGATAATGCGCGCGCACAATTCCGGCCGATTCTTCTGGATCCAGGCGTGCACTTCCGCGCCGTTCACGGAGCCGGGCATGCGAATGTCGGATATCACGCCCGAGTATTTCCCGCCGCTCAGCATGTTCAGACCTTCGGCGCCGGAAGCGGCATTGGCTACCGTGTATCCGTGGCGCTCGAGCGCCGCGCGCAGAAAAGCAGTCACGGAAGGCTCGTCCTCGATGAGCAAGATGGGTGCAACGTCCGGGGATGTCTGCGCCTTCATCGCCCAGCCTCTTTTGCAAGCGCGGCGGCCACGCTGGCTTCATTCGCCACCGGAACGCGCACGACAAATGTGCTGCCGCGCTGCTCGGAGTTGTTCCAGCACAAAATTTCGCCGCCGTGGGCGCGGACGATGCCGTAGCAAATGCTGAGGCCGAGCCCGGTCCCTTTCCCGGCTTGCTTGGTGGTGTAAAACGGATCAAAGATGCGCTCCGGATCGGTGATGCCCGTACCGTTGTCCGTGACGGCCACTTCGATGGATTCGCCGCGCAGCCGTGTACGGATGCTAATGCAACCGCGCTGCCCGGCTTCCTGAACGGCATCATACGCGTTGTTGAGAATGTTCAAGAAAACCTGCTGCAACTGCTGCGAGTCACCGAGCGCGGGGGCCAGCTTCTCATCGAATTCCTCGACTACCTCCACGCCGTGGCTGGCGAAGTCGTAGCTGCGCAGCTTGATGGTTTGACGGAGGACGCTGTTTACGTGCACGAGTTCGCGCTGCACGGGGCGCTGCCGCGCGAAACTCAGCAAGTCCTGCACGATGTCTTTCGTGCGCTGCGTCTCCTGCAAAATAATTTGCAAATCTTCGCGCGCGTTGTCCGGAATCTGCGGATTTTCCAGCAGCAAATCGGTGAAGCCAAGAATCGCGGCTAGCGGATTGTTCACTTCGTGGGCTACGCCGGAGACCAGCCGGCCGATGGTCGCCATTTTTTCGGAGTGCGCCAGCTTGGCCTGCAGCAGCGCAGCATCGGTAATGTCGGTCATCACCACCACGACGCTGTTTACCGCATTCTGTTCGTCGCGCATGGGACTCAAACTGATCGAGAAATGCCCCATGGAGGCGTCGCTGCGGCGCACGCGCAGTTCCAGATTTTCCACTTGCTGGCCGTGCGCCGTGGTTTCCAGCGCAGCCTCGAAATCGTTGCGGTGTGAAGTCTCGACCCAATCCACCAAGCGGTGGCCGATCAGCTCATCTTCGCGATAGCCGGATTCAAAGCACCGGCGGTTGGCGTAGCTGATCAAACCCGCGGTGTCCAGGACCAAGATCATGCTCTGCGTGGTGTTCAGAATTTTCTGGTTGAAGTCGCGTTCGCGCTGTAACTGCGACTGAAACGTCTTTTGCTCGGTCACATCCAGCATCAGCCCACGGATTTGCGCGATATTTCCGCGTGAATCGCGCACCGCCGTAATGTTCTGCAGTGTGTGCAGCAGGGTGCCGTCTTTGCGACGCAGGGTCTCTTCGTAATTTCGCAGAACGCCGCGTTCCGCAAGCGCCTGCAAAAATCGCTCTCGGGCCGCCGGTGCCGGATACAAGTGCGGCCCGACATCGGCACGCAACAATTCGTCGCGCGCGTTGTACCCGAGCATGCGTACCATGGCGTCGTTTACGTCCAAAAATCGCCCGTCGGGTGTCGCGAAAAACAATCCTTCCTGAATGCTGTCAAACAATTCGCGATAGCGCCGCTCCGCTTCGCGGCGGTCGGTAATATCCTTCAAAACGTGAATGGTACGCGTATCGTCGTCGGAAACACCTGGCGTGCGCGAAGTGGACACCAGAAAGATGCGCTCCGGGGAGGCCACAACATATTCTTCCCGCGACTGCTGTGTGTCCCGGCAAAACGGGCACGGCAGATCGCTGCCTGTTTCCGCGATCTGCCGCAAGCTGCTCATCGCTTCACCAACCAGCGCTACCGGAGGCACTCCGAGATGCGATGCCAGCGAGCGGTTCGTTCGGACCACACGCCAGGAGCGGTCGTGCACGACGATGTAGTCGCTGATGGCGTCGATATCTTCTACCCACTGGCGCTTGGAGCGCTCCAATTGCGAAAATCGCCGAAAATTCTCCAACGACAGCGCCGCGTGACTCGCCAGCGCGCGCAAGAGCTGCTGCTCCGCCTCGCCTAGTTTTTTTCTCTCGCAGAGCAGGCAAATCGCTCCCAAGCTCTCCGCATCGCTTGCGGTGATCGGCACGAAAACGGCCGACTTGCTTTTTTCCGCACCGCTAAGCGCGCCATACTCGGCCGCCAACGGCCGCACATCAATCTCTTTGCCAAGCTCCCGCGCGCCGCGAATCAGTGAAGTATGCTGGGCCGCATTGGGGCGTTCGTTGCCGCCGGGCGTCTGGTAGGAATCCGTCTCCCGTCCGCGAAACACCATGACTGCGCACCATTCGGCAGAGAGCATGCGCGCCGCACGCTCCGCAAATCGCTCCAAAAATCCGGGCAGGTGGCGCGACTGCGCCGCATCCACCGCGAGTTCCATTAATTCTTCGGCGTGACCGTTCAACGCGCGCGGTGCCGCGGCAGAGTTGCCGGGCACCGCGGCTCGCGGCGATTTCGAGATGGCTCTAGTTCTAGGCATTTCTTGTTGAGACCTGTGCTTGCGTCTCAATTTGACGACTACCACGCCCTACTACGCTACCGGGCTATCTCAATGTGAGTCAATCACACGTCGCCGCGCTGTTGCCGAATCGTCCATCATGCTAACCGGAGAGGGGTTGGCGTGTCTCAGCGTGAGACCGTAGCGGCGCAATCCCTCTTTGCTGAGACGGCGCGCGCGACATTCCTCGCGATCGCCTCGTAGCTCAAATGTCTCTAACTTCCCTGTTCCCTTGCGCTTGGGCGGAAATTCGCACGTGGCCAACGGGCTCCCTCACGGCGCAAAACGCTGGCAGCCCACGTGCCTTCTCTAACGCTGGGGTATCCCATTCAGAGGAGGGGTAGTGTCGATGAGACCCAGTTGGATTTGCAAAGTACTTGTAGGCATCGCGCTGTCGTCGCTTTTGGGGACGTACGCACTGGCACAGTCCGGGTCGGAAGAGAGCAGACGCAAGATCAAGACCAAGGTTGCCCCTGTCTATCCCGAACTCGCAAGGCGCATGAACGTAACCGGCCGAGTCAAGATCGAAGTGATTATCACTCCGGACGGACGCGTGAAGAGCACCCGTGCGCTGGGTGGCCACCCGCTTCTCGTGCAGACATGTCTCGATGCAGTAAAGGAATGGAAGTTCGCGGCGGCCGCGGAAGAATCCATGCAGGTAATTGAATTCGAGTTCGCCGGCAACAACTGACGTGGAGCTCCGCAACGGGGCGCTCTGGCAGGAGCGGCCCGGTGCTACGGGGCGTTTGATGGGGGAGAGCGGAGGTTTTTCGCGATGACGATCGGCAAGAAACTCTATGTTGGATTCGGATCGATACTCTCGATCCTCGTTGCGTTGTTTATTGTGAATTTGATCTCTGGATTTAGAGAGAGCTCGGCACGCAAGGATGCCTCAACCGCTCTGGAGAGCGTGCGCGCCATTGAATCCGTGCGCTATCAGATCATGCTGAACCGCCTGAACCTCAATAACTTTCTGCTGAGCGGTGATCCTCGCGATGAGGAAAAAGTCACTCGCGGACTTCAGGAACTCATTGAAATTATGAAACGCGGCGAGGCTCAGGCAGGGAGCGATCTCCTGCGCACGTCCCTGATTCAAGTGGAAGGAACGGAGGCAAGCTGGGCCGATAATTTTGCCAAGCCTTTGCTGGCCAAGCGCCACCAGGTGGATTCCGGGGACGCCACCGTCTCTGATCTGCAGATTTTCTATCTGCAAAAAGATCCCGCGTCATGGCTCGTAAAATCATCCGCGGTTCTCGATCAATCGAACGTGGACATTACCAAGGCCCTGGACGACTCCACCAAGTCTGCTTCAACAGCCAGCAAGTTTAGCACCGGTTTAACGACTCTAGGGACGTTGGCCGCTGTCTTGGCCGGGCTGTTCGTGGCGTTCTACACCGCAAAATCCATTACCGAGCCGCTCACCCACTTGATCACCGTGGCACGCGAAATCGGCGACTCCGGAGACCTCGACCAGAACATAGATATTCATCGCAACGACGAAATCGGCGCGTTGGCCACTACCTTTAACAACATGGTGGCCTATTTGAAGGAAATGGCCGGCGTCTCCATGGCCGTTGCCGAAGGCGATCTCAGCGTGGAAGTCGTCCCGCGCTCGAAGCGCGACACGCTGGGCAATGCGTTCCTCCGCATGTCCCACGGACTTCAGGATTTGGTACGCACCACGCGCGACTCCGCCAGCCAGGTTTCCGCAGGATCCAACCAAGTGGCCGGTGCAGCCGACGAATCGGCCAAGGTGAGCGTGCAAGCATCTTCCGCGATTGAAGAAGTCACTAGCACGATGCACGAGATGAGCATCAACGTGCAGAACGTGGTGAAAAATACGCAGGTGCAGGCCTCCAGCGTGGCGGAAACTTCCGCTTCCATCGACCAGATGGTTACTTCAATCAATCGCGTCGCGGACACTGCCAAGGTTTTGCTGGACATCGCCAACCGCTCGCGCGAAGAAGTGGTCAACGGAATCTCCACAATGGAGAAGGCCACCGACGGCCTCAATCGCACCAATCACGCGATTCAATCCTCCGCCGAGATTATTAACGTTTTGGGCCACCGGGCCGACGACATCGGGAAAATCATTGAAGTCATCGACGACCTTGCGGAGCAGACCAACCTTCTGGCGTTGAACGCCGCCATCGAAGCAGCCCGCGCCGGCGAGCATGGGCTCGGCTTTGCCGTGGTTGCCGATGAAGTTCGCAAATTGGCTGAGAAATCGACGCAGTCCACGAAAGAAATCGCCGACCTGATTCAAAGCATTCAGCGCGAAGCGCGCCAAGCGGTTGAAAACATGGAGCGCAGCACGCGAATCGTCGAAGAAGGACTCAGCCTCGGCAACGATCTGGGTTCCGCGCTGCACAAGATTTCCAACGTGGTCACGGAAGTTTACAAATTCTCCCAGGAGATCGGCGCGGCCACCGCCGAGCAGTCGGTGGGTTCCTCGCAAATTGCGAAAGCCACCGGACGTCTGACCGAAATCACGCAGGAAATTAATTCCGCTGTCGAAGAACAAGCTTCCGGCGCGCAAGCTGTCGTGCGCGCGATGGACAAGATGCGCGAGCTGGTGCAGCAGTCCGCCTCTAGTTCGACCGAGCTTTCTGCTGCCGCCGAGCAGATGCTCAAACTCTCCCGCAACCTTCTGGACAGCATGGACCGCTTTGTTCTGGAGCAACACGCTCCACAACTCGGCGGCCCTCGCCGTGAATCCGCGGGAGGACGCCGCAAGCGAGAGTCGCACCGGGAAAAGGAAATGGAATACGCCGAAACGCGCCAGTAAACAAACGGATCGCAGCGATGGAAAAAGACCTCCAAGTCGTCGGCTTTCGCATCGGAAACGAAACGTTTGGCGTCCGCATAGGGTCGGTGCGCGAAATCGTCCGTGTTCCGGAGATCACCGCGGTTCCCAGCGCGCCGGAAACGATTGAGGGGGTGATCAACCTGCGCGGGAAGATCATTCCGGTGATGGACCTGCGCAAGCGCTTTGGGCAATCCGAGATTCAGCCGGACAAGAAGAACCGCATCCTGGTGGTGGAACTGGAGAACAAATTAGTGGGCCTGATCGTAAACGCCGCTTCGGAGGTCTTGAAGATCGCGCCTTCGGAGATCGAAGCGCCGGGAAATCTTTTTGCCGAAGGCGAGTCCAGCTACGTCATCGGCGTGGGCAAGCTCAAAGGCCGCCTCATCATCCTGTTGGACATTGCCAAGCTTCTGCATCGCCCGGAGTTCAAACGATTCGAGGAGGCCGCGGAACTCGTAGGCGCTGCGAAATAGGACTTGGTTCGCCCCGTAGCGGACGGAGTCGCTTTGCGCGCCGCGTTACCTGCCCATGGGAACGCTCACCGCACAGATTCAACTGACTGAAGCGGAGCTCAAGCTCCTGCAGACGCTCGTCTATCAGGAATGCGGAATGTTTTTCGACGAGCGCCGCTCGCATTTCCTCAAGGACCGCTTGCAGCGCAGGCTCAAGGCTTGTCAGCTCGATTCCTTTTATAGCTACTATCGCCTGCTCACCAGCCGCGAAGGAAAAAATGAGCTGGCATTGCTACTCGAAAATCTCACCGTCAACGAAACCAGCTTTTTCCGCAATCGGCCGCAGCTTGATCTGCTGCAGAAAACCGTTCTCGAGGAAATCTTAAAGCGCAAGCAAGAGCGGCGCGATTGGACGCTTCGCGTGTGGAGCGCCGGCTGTTCCTCGGGGCAAGAAGCCTACTCTGTCGCCATCCTTATTTGTGATGCGCTGGCTTACTACTATCTGCGCAATCCGCTCCCGTTCGACATGCCCTCTCCGAAGCCGCTGATTCCGCCGCCGTGGAAGCTTGAAATCGTAGCGTCAGACATCAGTTACGCCAGCCTGCGGTCGGGTCAGGAAGGCCTCTATACCGAAATCCAGATGGAGCCTGTCGACTACACCTGCCGGCTGCGATATTTCGCAAAATCCGGTGAGAAGTACGGAGTCAAGCCGCAACTCAAAGAGCTGGTGCAATTCGACTTTCACAATTTGAAGACGCAATTTTTACCGCGGCGCAACGACATGATCCTGTGCCGCAACGTCATGATTTATTTCGATGAAGCAGAGCAGAAGCGCCTGATCGAGAAATTTTGGCACTGCTTGAATCCCGGAGGGTACCTTTTTGTCGGGCACGCGGAAAGTCTCTTCGGGTTGACGCAAAAATTCCGCATGGTACACGAAAACAATGGCACCGCGTACCAGCGGCTCGAGGTAAACACGTGAGCGGCCTTCCCGAAGATCGCAATTCGGAGCTGCGCGCGCTCTTCTTCGAGAGCGCCAACGAACTGCTGCAGTCGCTTAATGAGGCAGGGCTCGATCTCGAGGCGAATCCCTCCGATGAAGAGGTCATTCGCCGCGTACGCCGCGCGGTGCACACGCTCAAGGGCGATTCCGCCGCATGCGGCTTTCACAAATTGAGCGAGCTGGCCCACGAGCTGGAAGACGCACTGTCCCCGCGAATCGGGCAGAGCTCCGGTTTGCGCCTCGCGGATGTCGTCCTGGTTGCCACCGATAATTTCGGCGCAATGCTCTCGGCTTATCAACGCAACGCGGAGCCGCCGCCGGCGGACTCCTTGCGCGCCATGATCCGCAGTTTGATCCACGGTCCGGCAGTTTCCGGGCCACAGGCGCCTGCGGCCGGCAGCATCGCTGCTCGCTTTCAGTGGACCGAATACGAACAGTTGATGATTTCCGAAGCCGTGCACCGTGGCGAGACCGTTTACAACGTCGCGCTGCGCGTTGACCCATCCAGCTTGATGCACGCAGCGGCGTTCCAGTTGATTCGCAACGTCCTGCATGGGTGCGGCACGGTTATCGCGCTGCGTCCGGAGGATAATTCCTCGGCCGAGACGTCGGAGATTGTTGAAGCTGCGCTGGCTAGTCACCAGTCACAGGAACACATCGCGCGGCGCTGCCGCATCCCTTCTATTGTTTCCGATTTGCGCATCGAGCCATCCGCTGCCGCAGAAACGCCGGAGCACGAATTGCTCAGCGACATTTTGGAAGCGCAAGCGGCAAGTGTCGCGTCCCGGGCGGGCGGCGCCGACGCGAGTGCCGGGGCAGTGAAAGCGCCGGGCCCAGGTTCTGCTGCTGCCACAGTTGCCGAAAGCACGCTGCGCGTGGATGCCGCACGCATCGACGCGGTCATGAACCTCGTCGGAGAGTTAATTATCGGGAAGTCCATGCTGCATCGCAGCTTGGCAGAGTTTGATCAACGCCACGCGCGCGATCCTGTTCGCGCGAAGCTGTCCGACGCCCTGGCGTTTCAGTCGCGCGTGCTCGACGAACTGCACAAATGCGTATTGAAGATTCGCATGGTCCCGGTCGAGCAGCTATTCCGCCGGTTTCCGCGTTTGGTACGGGACGTCGCTAAGCAGTGCGGCAAAGACGTCGCGCTCGAGCTTTCCGGGCAGAATACCGATCTCGACAAGGGCATCCTGGACGCTCTGGCCGAGCCGTTGATGCACCTTGTGCGCAATGCTGTTGACCACGGCGTGGAGGACGCCGAGGAGCGTATCGCTGCCAAGAAGCCCGCCCGCGGCACGGTCTACCTGAACGCGTACCATCAAGGCACGCAAGTGGTTATCGAAGTCCGCGATGACGGCCGGGGAATCGATCTCGCGCAAATCCGTAAGCTGGCGGTCGAAAAGGGAATTGTTAAACCCGAGGAAATTCAACGTCTCTCCGAGTCCGAAGCGATGAACCTGATTTTCGAGCCGGGCTTCAGCACCGCAGCGGAAGTCACCGAAGTCTCCGGCCGCGGCGTGGGAATGGACGTGGTGCGCACTGTCATCGACAACTTGAAGGGCACAGTTCACGTTTCCTCAGTCAAGGGCCGCGGGACGACCATTCAGTTGCGCATGCCGTTGACGCTCGCCAGCATCCAGACGCTGCTGTTCCGCGTCGCCGGCCGCCTTTTCGCCGTTCCGCTGTCTTCCGTCGTGGAAATCACGCGCATCACCGACGCCGAAATCCATCGCGTCGACGCGCGCGAAGTTCTGCGTCTCCGCGAACAGATCCTTACCCTGGTGCGCCTGAATAGCCTCAGCCAGATTCACGCGGTGCCCGTCCAAGACGCCCAAAGGAAAAAGCGAAGCTTCGTCATCGTGATCGGCGCTGTGGAAAAACGTTTCGGCCTGGTCGTGGATAGCCTGGTCGGCGAAGAAGAATTGGTGATCAAGGCGCTTCCCGCTGAGATCATCTCCAGCGATCTGGTCAGCGGGGCCTCTATCCTCGGCGACGGCACCGTGGTGCTGATTCTTAACGTTCCGGCGGTGCTTTCGCGCCTCTCGCGCGCAACTCCCCTGGGAGCGATCGCATGAGCGAGCGTATCCGAGTGCTAGTTGTCGATGATTCCGCGCTCATGCGGAAGCTCATTCCCACGATCCTCGAAAGAGATCCGTCCATCGAGGTCATCGGCACAGCCATGGATGGCGCGTTCGCGCTGAAAAAAATCGAAGAGTTTCACCCGGACGTAGTCACACTCGACCTCGAGATGCCGCGAATGGATGGAATGGAGGCGCTGCGTCTAATTATGCGCCGCGCGCCGATGCCGGTGATTGTCTTCAGTACGCATTCAAGAGAAGGCGCATACTCCACATTTAAAGCCCTGGCGCTCGGCGCCATCGACTTTGTCGCCAAGCCTCGAGACGCTGCCGCTGGACATCTCGACGCCATCGCCGTGGAGCTCATCGAGAAAATCAAAGTCGCTAAGCGCGCTTCCGGCTGCAAGATTCGCCTCAACGTGGCCGTCGAAACAGGGCCTCCACAGAAGAAACCCTCACGCGCCACCCTTCCGCCAAGCCGCATTGTGGCCATCGGAATCTCCACTGGGGGTCCCAACGCACTTCAGTACGTGCTCTCGCAAATTCCTGCGGACTTTTCCGCCACGATTTTGATCGTGCAGCATATGCCCGAGGGCTTTACGGAAATGTTCGCAAGGCGTTTGGACGAGTGCTGCGCGCTGGACGTACAGGAAGCGCGCTCCGGCGACTTGCTCCTTGCCGGACGTGTGCTGATCTGCCCCGGCAATCGCCACATGATGGTGCGCCGCATGCCTCGCGGCGACATGGCCGTGCTGTCTGACGGCCCGCCAGTCAATGGACACCGGCCCTCAGCCAACGTGCTTTTCCATTCCGTTGCGCAGGAGTTCGCGCTGACTTCTGTCGGCGTGCTTATGACTGGCATGGGCGACGACGGCGCTGAAGGCCTCGGAGCCATCAAAGCTGCAGGGGGCATGACCGTCGCGCAAAGCGAAGACACCTGCGTGGTCAGCGGAATGCCCCGCGCGGCAATCTTAAAGGGCCATGCCAACAAAATTGTTTCTCTCGAGTCTTTGAGCGCGTTCCTTGTGGGTTATTGTGGCAGCGACCGCGCTCCGGACCGAGATCGCGCCGAAAAAGACAATCGCCACGACAAGATGGAAAAGAACGAGAAAAGCGACAGGACACACGTTTCTTCCCATCGCAGCTAGTTCCGTGCGATGGGACAAGGAGAAGGCCATGCAACAATTCGCCGCTCTGCTCCGGAAAGACAGCCGGCCGGTCCGCTACCTGGTGGTGGACGATTCCGTATTCGCCCGCAAGAATCTCATCAAGATGATCGAGATGTTCGGCGGCGAAGTGGCAGGTGAGGCCGGCGACGGGCTCACGGCCATTGCGGAGTTCAACCGCAGCAAGCCGGATATCGTGCTCATGGACATCACCATGCCGCAAATGGAAGGCATCGAAGCGGTCGAGCGCATCGTGCGCCAACATGCCGAAGCGCGCATCGTTATGGTCAGCTCCGTGGGCTACCAGGAAAATATTCTTGCCGCGTTGCAGAAGGGCGCGAAGCACTTCGTGCAAAAGCCGGTCAAGCCCGAAGTCCTGTACGAAATTTTGCGCTATGTGTTGAGCGACGACCCCAGCGCCGCCGGTGCGACCGTCGCGCTCGCCGGAGAGCACCGCTCATGAGAATGGAGCTCATTCAGCCGTTCATCAACGCCGCGGACGCCGTTTTTGCAGAGTCCCTGCAAGCGCCCACGAAAATCGTCGATCTTGCGATGGACGAGGAAACCTATCGTCGCAAAGGCATCGCCGCGCTCATCATCATCAAAGGCGAAATCGAAGGCCGCGTCATTCTCGATTTGGCTCCGGAAGTGGCGCTAAAGGTCGCCAGCCATCTGGCCGGCTCCGCAGTCGTGGAAAGCGAACAGGTCGCGCGCGAAACAGTCTGCGAGCTCGCCAACATGGTCATCGGAAATTCCGTTACGCTGCTGAACGACCAAGGGTTTCGCTTCAAGGTTCTCCCCCCGGAAATGCACATGAACGATCAAGGGCTCGCCGGCAGTGCCGACACGGAAGCAATGGTGATTTGCATCGAGACGCCCTGCGGAGAGGTCTACCTCAACATCGCAATGCACTACCTGCATCGCCGCCGTCAAGAGCGCGAAACTGCACCCGCGCTGGATTGATGATTGCCTCTTACCGGCGAATCACAGCGAGGCGCGCTCTAAG
This sequence comes from Candidatus Acidiferrum sp., assembly GCA_035602505.1. Taxonomy (GTDB): domain Bacteria; phylum Acidobacteriota; class Terriglobia; order Acidiferrales; family UBA7541; genus Acidiferrum. The sequence continues at coordinate 159,237 of DATNMD010000003.1, read as the reverse complement.
CCCCGTCCATAGGCGGCTTCACATACGCAGCGCCATGCCGATAGAGTCCCACCGTTGGCAGCGCCTGCGAAAACACAATGCGAATCGGCACGAAGATCGCGCCCGCTCCTGGCGTAAACGGCACCGCCACTTCGGCACGCGTGCCTTCCGGATACTGATTCCGGCTGCGAAAACTCAGCCCGCCCTTCGACAGGTCCTCGCAAACCGCCACTTCTTCCTGAAATCCCCGCCGCCGTATGCACGCCAGCACGCGCGCCTTAACCCGATTCTTTTTCCGATGCGGATTCACGCGCTCTTCGGCAGGCACCGGCTTCGGCGCAACTCCGTCTTGCTTCGCCGCCGACTGCGCCTCGATCCAAATGGATGGCGCGTCGCAATGCGTGCATAGCCGCGCCACACATTTGCGGACCTCAAAAGATTTCAACTGTAGCTCGTTCAGGTAAACGACCTCGCGCCGCTGGCAAAAGCTGCATTCCATCAGCAGGCGCGCCAGCGCATCTTCGGCGGTGTGCAGCGCAGGGAAGTCGATGCCCCAGAAATCCTCGCGGGGCTCCAAAATCACAAAGGCGTACAGAAATCCATCCGGCTCGCGATCGAACTCCGCCAGCACGCGCGCTCGTGCCATTTTCCAGTCGTCGCCATTCTGCCGCCGTAGCGTTAGCTCTTGTCCCGGCAACACTTTTTCCGCCAGACACAGCACGCCGCCGTTGCGGCTTACCAGCAATGTCTGCGCCGTCTGCTTCACGGCCACACCTCCGGCCGCAAACCACGATGCCTCCACGGGCATGCGGAAACTGATACGGTCGCTTTTCCGAAGTCCTTCGGTGCGCATAGCCTTGTTCGCGTAGAAAATGCTGTAATTTTCAGACTAGCATGCGGGCGAACAGGCAAAGCGCCCGCCACGGTCCCTTTGTCGTACCAACTAATAGCGCGCTGTATCGCCTCTGGCGGCGTCACACCGCTATTGCTGTTTTGGCTATTTGCGCTGCCGGATTTACATTTCCTTCATCGTTTTTCCAGCAAACTGAAGAGACGGGATCTGTCCCTCCCGAGCAACTCCGTCTTCGCAGTCTGGACGGGCGAACCGCCTGTGAGCAACGTCATCATCATGGATAATCGCACGACCAAAGGACCATCGCCGAAGGCGGGGGTGCGCGATCGCCGCTTCGCGATTCGTTATCCCTTCGCAGCGGATGTCGAGCTAATCGATTTGGAAACCGGAACGCAGGCCACTGGCGTGACCTCCGATATCTCCTTGGGCGGCTGCTTTATTTGCACCAGCAAGCCCCTGCCGCTGCAATCACGCGTGCGCATGACTCTCTCCCGCAAGGGGCAAATCGTCAAAGGCCTCGCCGTCGTCCGCATCGTCAAGCCCCGCATCGGCATGGGCATCGAATTCCTGGACGTCGAATCTTTTTCCCTCGGCATTCTCTCTCGCTGGATCGACCAACTCCGCCAACGCTAAGCCTGCAAATCGGCGCCGAGATGCGCAATACGTCACGGCAAGTTTAGCGATCGTCAAATTTCAACGAAGCGCCTGACAACCTTCGGCCGTTCAGACGTCCGTGCCGCCGGCATTCCGATGCTTGACCACACCATGCCGTGGAAAAGCTCATCCATTTGCGTGGCGGATAGCGGCGGGCCGCTCTGAATCCACCACGACAATAAAGAAAAGAGCGCGCCGGCGAAGGCATGCGCAAGCGCAGACGCGCGCTCGGCCGCCAGGGCTGGCACCCCGCGCAGCTCTTTGAAGCGCTGCTCGATCCCGCGCGCAAAATATTCCTGCCCCATCTCCCACAGATCTTGAATTTTTCCCGACGCCACCAGCGCGTCATGGAACTCGCGCTGCTCCGCAACGTGCGAGAAAAATTCGCACACCGGCGCAACGCGATTCGATTTGTCGCCATACTTCGAGAGCGCTGTGGACATGGCTTCGAAGAACTCCTCCGCGTCGCTCAGAAACAGGTCGTTCTTGTCCTTGTAATGCGTATAGAAGGTTGAACGTCCAACTCCCGCGCGATCCAGCACGTCTTGCACAGTGATCGATTCAAACGCCTTGTCGTGCATCAGCGCCACCAGCGCATCGCCGAGTAGGTCTCGCGTCCGCACCACCCGCCGGTCTGTTTTGCCTGCCGAAGCTGGTGCTTTTCCGGACATCGGGCCTGTCTTTGTCCGGTTTCTCGGCGTTTTTGTTGAATGCATATTGACGCCTTACCGCCGCGCCTCTACAGTGCGCCGCATGACAGACGATCGCAAATCCGGCATGGCTCTAATCGCGGGATCCGTGGGCATGATTATAACCATGGCTGTGCATCCGCATGGCGCAATCGCGCCCGCGCAGGTGGAATCTATGGCACGCAACCTCACCTTAGTGCATTCCCTAGCGTTGGCCAGCTTGATGGTGTTGTTTCTGGGCGCACTGGGGCTTTCTCAGGGGCTCAAGAGCGCCGACCGGCTCGATGTCACCGGCATCGTGCTGTTTGCCTTCGCGAGCGTCGCGATAATGAGCGCCGCGGTGATGGACGGCTTGGTTGCTCCGAATATTTTGCGCCGCATGGTCGAGGCCGGGGCGGGCGCGGGGGAGAGCTGGCGCATCGTCTTTCGCTACAACTTCGAAGTCAATCAGGGATTCGCGCGACTGTATGCGGTGACTTCCTCCATCGCCATCATTTTTTGGTCGATTTCGATATTGCGGAATCGCGCGTTCGCTCGCGGTTTGGGCATTTACGGCTGCGTGGTCGGGGCCGTCGCGGTGACCGCCGTGGTCAGTGGCCGTTTAGGTATGGACGTTCACGGCTTCGGTGCAGTGGCACTTGGCCAGGCGATATGGTTCGTTACAGCGGGCGTGCTGCTGTGGCGCCAACCTTCGTCATTACGGACACAACCGCAGTGATCCTGCTCAATCCGAATGCGCTGGGCCGTCACAGGAGCCATCGCCAGCGCGGGCGGCTCCCACTTCGGCGGTGAACGCGCGCCATGGCTGCACCCAATGCTTAACCGCTTCCATCCCGATTACCGATCCGGTCCACCCGCAATGGCAATGAGGATTGAAGAAGTGTGCGTCCGCTTCCTCTAAATTTTGTTTGTTGCTGGCGCAGGCTGATGCCAGGGGTCGCTCGCATTGCGGGCAGGCAAACAGCAGAACGTGCGCAAAATTTTCAGTGGTATTTGGCAAGGTTCCCTCGCGTTCCGAGGGCTGGGGATATTTAAGGCTACCAAACACCGGCTCTAAGTACAAAACTGTATGCCGACCATTCTTCTTTTGTGTCGTCGTGCGCTTCTGCCTGTGAACTTTGCCTAACGCCTTCCGCCTCAGGCCCCGGATGGAGATCAGCGAAACAGGAATCCCGTGAACGTCGTCAGATTCCTTCGCCAAACCATCCACGTATGCGCTCCAGGCGTTTCGACATCGACCTTGCGGATCCCTTTTGCCTCTAGCCACGCACGCAGCTTCCGATTCAACTCAATCAGCCGATCATCCACGCCGCATGCAATCCACAGCAGCTTCAATTGCTCGTTCGCCTTCGAATTCAAGCCGGGGAAATCCTTGTCAAATTCTTCCGGCAAGCCGCCCGAACTGAACGCTCCTATCCAGGCGAACTTGTCCACGTTGTTCAATCCCGTGAGCAGCGATTCGCTGCCGCCCATGGAAAGCCCTGCAATCGCACGCGAGTTCCTGTCTTTGTTTACAAGGTAAGCCGACTCAACGCGCGGGAGCACCTCGTTAAGCAAAGCCTCGCTAAATTTTGCAAAGTTGCGGTCCCTCAGCTCCGTATTGCGAAATGCCCCAAACCCGCCGCGCAGAATTTCCGGAGCGCCGTACCCGAGCGGCATGACGACCAGCATGGGCTTGGCTTTCCCATGCGCGATCAGGTTGTCCAGAATTACGTGCGCGCGTCCCACTGCAGTCCAGCCGCTTGCGTCGTCACTGAAGCCATGCAACAAGTACAAAACCGGATAGGTCTGCTTTCCGCGAGGGTCATAGCCCGGCGGTGTGTAAACGTAGAAGTCCCGCTGGTCTCCGACTACCGCCGATTTGTAGAAATGATGATGAACTTCGCCGTGCGGGACGTCGCCGACTTCCCAGGGCAGAGAAGCCAGCCCCGGCACATGCACTTGGCTCGTAGTGTTGAGCAGGTTGGGCTTCATCAAGGGATTCGATGGGTCTATCAGGTGCACCCCGTCGACGACGAACGAATATCCGTAAAAGTCAGGGGCTAGCGGCTCAGTCGTGACGCTCCAAACGCCCTGCTCGTCTTTCCGCATCGCCAAATCTTTCGGCGTGCCTTCGAGGGAGAGCGCGACCCCTTTCACGTTCGGATCGCGAAAGCGGAACGTCACGCGGTTGTCTGGGTGCACTTCCGGCGAAACCACTGGCGCGGGCGGCGTCTGTGCCAAAGCAGCAGAAGCGAAGGCTAATGACAATAAGAATGTGCGTCTCATGGCGCTCCCTGTTCTACGGCGGCAAGATGTTAACAGAGGTGCGCTATGATTTGGCCAGCGGAAATGAGCATGTAGGAGCCGCGCTTCAGACTCTTGGTGGCAACCTGGGGGTCGGACCTTTAGGTCCGACATAAGGCGTGCCTTTTTCTTCCCGGCTTTAGCCACTGACGAAATGGTTTTGTGGTTGCCGCACAGACTCTTTAGCCCGGCCAGCCGCCAAATGACCGAAGAAGACAAAAACTCCAGCCTGGATGAAGCCCTGCTGTCCGTGTGGCGTCAAGCACTCGTCGAACGCAAAAAACGCGTGCGGCTAGGCGACGATTCGTATCCCGTGCAATCCACCGCGAAGCGCAAGCTCGCGCAAGTCGATTTCGAATTCGCCGGCCAGCGCATCCGCGGCCTCGAGCAGAATCCTACAACCGCCTCGCGATGGGCCAAGCTTGCCCGCCAAGGCGCCAAGGTCATGCAATTCCTGATTGGCGGGCGTTACATCGCCGCGGTCAGCGACGGCAAGATCACCCATTTCGGTGGAAAGTAGCGGTCACTGACGTTTTTTCATACTTCTATGCGTTGCTGTCCGTGTTACGGACGCGTGTCCAGCGGGTGCTTACTTTTCTCGTCAAATTCATTCTGGATTCTTAGGCTGGCATCGTCAGCCTTGACGGAGCGAATGCATTCCACAATCGAATCGATCCAGTTCTTCATGTTCCACTCGCCAAGCTCTTTCGTTGCGACGAAACCGTCACCGGAATAATGGTTCGGAAAGCGCGCATACCACCAAATTCCCGTGTACAAGCTCTCCGACAAATTCTGCCGCTTCATGTCCGCACCCGACTCGTCTTTTGCGCGGTCCACATGCACGAGATCCGGACGCGAAACCATCGTGTTCGAAGTCTCGTTTTCGCCCGCATGGTAATCAATGCCCGTAGATTTTTTCGCAGGGCCGCCGGGCCGGCTGCGCTCGCCATCCAGAACGTAAACGACATAGTCGTGTGGCTTGTCCAGCTGCGCTTGCGCAAAGTAGGGAAGCAGATGCTCGTTGCCTCCGTGCCCATTCACAATGATCAGTTTCTTGCAGCCGTTGCGCGCCATTTCGTCCGTGGTCTCCTGCAGCAAACGCAACTGCAGTTCCATGCTGTAAGCGACGGTGCCGGGTTCGTGCTTGGCTTCGAAAATCTGCCCAAAATAATATTCGGGAAAAACTACGGCGTATTCCTGCGAGGCAGCCTGCAGCGAAGCGTAACGCACGTTCAGCAAGTCTGTCCCCAGCGGAAGATGCGGTCCGTGCTTTTCCAGAATGCCGAAAGGAAGCAAGCACGTGCCTTTGGCCTGCACAATTCCCTGGCGAAAATCAGGCGCGGTGAGTTCCTCCCACTTCGTGGAAAGTTTGCTCTGCGCACTGAGAGAGGTAGCGGCGAGGAACGTGAACGCAAGGATCGGCGTCACTTTGCGAATCATAAATGCGGCCTCCGCAACAGAGGCGCATTGTAACGCCAACGCCCGGCATCGGGCATCATTAAATCGATTTTATGTTGACAACTTCTCGGTATGGGCGGCGCTTTGCGCGCGGCGTGAAGTCGAAGCTACGCTCTCGCACTGCACTGCGAGCCGCGTTCCTTGGAATAGACGTGCGTGAATTCCGCGCCGAAGTAGAGAAGTTGGGCGGAGTAATAAATCCATGCCAGGATAATCACTACTGAGCCAGCCGCTCCGTACGCGGACATCGTCACGCTTTTTCCAATGTAAAAGCCGATGAGGAATTTACCGGTGGTGAACAACAGGGAAGTGAGCATAGCACCGACCCATACATCGCTCCACGCAATTTTAACATCGGGGAGCAACTTGAAAATCAGAGCCATGAGCACAGCGATAAAGAAAAGTGAAAAAAGAAAATCCACCGCATGGAGCACGGCGGGCGGAACGGAAATAAACCCGGAAATGTAGCCGGCGGCTGCAGACAAGGCCGCGCTGAGCAAGAGCGATACCAACAGCAAGAATCCGATTCCCAGCACCATGCCGAAGCTGAGGAAGCGCGACCTGACCAGGTTCCAGACGCCAGCCTTCGAGGTGGTGTCGACTTTCCAGATGGTGTTCAGTGCATCCTGCATCTCGGTGAAAACGCCTGAAGCGCCGAGCAGCAAAACAGCGAGGCCAACAATCGTGGCTATTACGCCGTGCGCAGGTTTGTGCGCTGACTGAATCATCGTCTGCACGGCTCGTGCGCTCTCCGGCCCAATAAGCCCCTGAATTTGCCCCATGATCTGTCCCTGCACGGCCTCCGCGCCGAACACGAAGCCGGCGATGGCGATAGCGATGACCAGAAGCGGTGCGAGAGAAAAAATCGTGTAATACGCCAGTGCCGCCCCCATGCGGGGAACTTTATCCTTGCTATATTCCGAATACGTTCTTCTAAGGAGTTGAAAAATAGTCTTGGGCCGCCAGGAAAAGCCCTGGGGCTTGTGTTGGGCCTGGCGCTCCGGTGCTGGCTCGCGCTGAGGCTCGCGCGGGGGCAGCTCGCGAGGGCGCCGCTGTTCTGGTGACTTCGTCACGGGAGCGGCTGGCTCCACCACTTGGTTGGCGAATCGGCTTTGTTCCATTGGAAGTTCCCTCATCTATATGTGCTAGCTCAAGGAAAACTTCGTTTGGTCCGAAGGACCATCCAGTGGAAGCACGAAAAGTTGGGGCCCTTCACCTTAGGCCACCGCATTGAGGATGCCCCCCGGCGTTTATTGCAAGCAGGGCTCTATAGGGACAAGGAAGAGGGAAAAGCGGCGGGTGCTTAGCCGGCTGCGGCGGCGCGTACGGGCACGGAGACCTTGACGGTTCCATCGAGTTGCGAAAGGCGCTCTCTCATGCCGAGATGCCAACGCCAACAACCTGCTTGCCATGATGGGAATCCGATAGCAATTCAGGCGCAATTCCTTTTCCGTTGTCGCGTATCTCGAGCCGGACCGTGCAGCGATTCCTGAATCGCCGATTTCCATGCCGTCAGGATCTTGACGCGCCGTTGGGCGGCCGCAAGGGTTTCCGCGGCGGCTCTCCAGAATCGATGCGCCGAGTTAAACGCAGTCTGACAGGAGAAGTTAAGGAAACCAGTTACGCCAAAAATGGCAGCCGCAGCGGGGACTTGTAAGGCCGGCCTTAATGCATCAGGGCGCCGCGGAGATCCACCACAAAACCCTGGCCACGATACGCCATCCGGAGCTCTTACCCAGGACAACGGCCTGGTAATCGCGGTTTTCCGACTCGAGAACATCGAATTTCGGATACCGGCGCAGCCGAGAAACGCACAAGCCCTTCTCTTCGTTCGTCACAATCACGATCTTTCCATCAAGTTGCCCGCGATCAGTCTGCGAGGAATCGACGGCGGCGATATCGCCATCGCGGATTAAGGGCTCCATGGAGTGCCCGCGCACGCGCAGCAGGCTCGTATAGGTCGGATTGGGACACCACTCCACCGGAGCACCCATCACATCTCGCGCCGGAATATAGTTTAGATTGCCGTGCCGATCTCCCTGGCCTCCGTGGGTTCCGACCGTGGCCTGCAGAACGGGAATTGGGACTAGCTTTGATTTGCGCACGCTTTCCTGCTTGCTGCCGCTTCCCGCTTCCGCCAATTCCATCTGCTCTTCGGTGCGATAAGGAAATTGTTTACGCTCCCGCTCGGACAGGACGGGCATGACGTCGCTGCTCTGCAGCCCCGCCCGCCCCCAATAGAACCAGCAGTCCTGCTTCCCGGCCAGCTTGCCGAGTTCAACGTAGTAACGGGCGGTCGGCGCAAGCTGCCCATTCTCCCAGCGCGACACCGTCATCGCGGAGCAGTCCAACTTTCTGGCGAGCTCGCCCTGCGAAATCCCCAATCTTTGCCGCAGTCTGCGAATCTGCTCGGCCCACTCGGTGGGGCCGTGATCCTTTCTTTTTCTTTTACCCATTCGGTTCCCTTCGCTGCGTAAGCAGCTTCACGCCGCAAGAACGGCACGCGATTCTAAATCTTCAACAGAGCGACCCCATTGGGCGCGATCAAATCCGGGTTCACGCTGACTGCGACAGTGCGCCTGGTGGGGTGTGTGCCGAAATTGAGGGGAGCGACGCCGCATGGTTCAGTACTGCGACCCGAGCGCCCTAAGTGTAAGGCTGTGCCGGAAACGTGTCCACTGATATCCAAGGTATAACGCAGCAGAGAAGAACGTGGGGCCGCCCACATTGGGCGTTGCAAATGTAACACAGGGGATGTACCATCACCGTTAGAGTGATTGTCGGCGCTAGAACATCGCGGCGGCACTCCGCATCGAGAACTTCCATGAACGGCTTGCACGAGAATAATCAAACTTCCGATCTGCGGTGCCTTCCTTCGCTTTGCCGGGGCATCTACAATCGCGTGGCCCAAAAGTTGGGGTGCGATCCATCGTACGTGAGCCGCGTGGCGCGCGGCGAGCGCAAGTCCGAAGCGGTCTCGGAAGCTTTGCTCGCGGAGATTCAGCTCACCTGGGCGAAGGTCAGCGAGGCCGTGGCGGAACCCACGGACAAGCCGCCCAAGCGCAAGGCGCGCGCCGCGTCTGCTTAACCGAGACTCCCGCCAGCTTCAATTCCCAAAACGCTTTAGAGTTCGATGAGCTGCGCTTGAGGCGCGGTCAGGCAAAGCCTGCGTTCAAATACCCCAACGGCCTTATCACGATAATCGCACTTCCGTGCAAACTCGAAGAAGGCGAGAAATTTCTCCGCCAATCAACAACAGGAGTACAGACATGTCTAGCGAATGCGAGACGAGGCGCAATGCTCGCGATGGCGGCTCGCAAGCGCGAGCGTTGCAGGGCTGGGGCATGCTGCTCGGAGGCAGCGCGCTGGCGTTGTACGCCGTGACGCGCCGGCGGCCCAGCATTGCCCTTGCCGCGGCCGGCGGTCTGATTGCGTACCGCGGAGCCAAGATGGAAACGAGAAAGTTTCACGCGAGGAGCAGCTTTGCCGTCAATTGCTCGCCGGAGACGGCTTACCAGTTTTGGCGAGTGCTCGAAAACCTGCCGATTTTCATGCGCTATTTGGAATCTGTGCGCGGCCACGGCAACGGCCGATCCGAATGGACCGCGGTTGGTCCGATGAACACGCGCGTTCGTTGGAAAGCGGAGCTTACCGAAGATCGCGAAAACGAATTCTTGGCTTGGAGGTCGACCCAGGATTCTGACTTTCAGCACTGGATCTCCGTGGAGTTCCGGCGCGCGCCGGGGAATCGCGGCACGATCGTAACAGCAGAGATGGAATACGAGCCGCCGGCCGGTGTGCTCGGCAAGGCTGCCTTGGCAATCTTCGGGAAGGGCCCGGAGTTCAACATGCGCGAGGACCTGCGCCGGTTCAAGGCGCTCATTGAGATGGGCGAAATTCCCACCACACAAGGTCAGCCGCACGGTCCGCGCTCCACGGTCGTGTCTGCCATCGATGCGGTGCAACCGGAACAGCGTGAACCATCGGAATATCAAGCCGGCGAACGTATGGCTGCGCAAAGGAGAGCGTCATGAAAGCAGTTTGTTGGATGCGCACGGAAAAAATGAGTGTGGAGACCGTGCCGGACCCGGAGATTTTGAATCCCCGCGACGCCATCGTGCGCATCACGAGCACGTGCATCTGCGGTTCGGATCTGCATTTATATGATGGCTACATACCTACCATGGAGCAGGGCGACATTATGGGCCACGAGTTCATGGGTGAAGTTGTAGAAGTCGGCTCAGGCGTGGACCAACAGAAATTGAAGGTAGGCGATCGCGTCGTGGTTCCTTTCACCATTGCGTGCGGCAACTGCTTTTTCTGCCAGAACCAACTGTGGTCCTGTTGCGACAACACCAATCCGAACGCCTGGCTCGCGGAAAAAATGATGGGCTACACTCCTTCTGGATTGTTCGGCTATGCGCACATGATGGGCGGTTACGCCGGAGGGCAGGCGCAGTACGCGCGCGTGCCTTGCGCCGACGTGGGCCCGTTAAAGATTCCCACTGGATTGCCCGACGAAAAAGTTGTGTTCCTCTCGGACATTTTTCCCACCGGCTACATGGCTGCGGAGAATTGCAACATTCAAGCGGGAGACACCGTGGCGATTTGGGGCTGCGGGCCAGTCGCGCAGTTCGCGATTCGCAGCGCATTCATGTTCGGAGCCGAGCGGGTCATTGCGATCGACCGCGTTCCGGAACGCCTGCGAATGGCGCAAGAGGGCGGAGCGGAAATCATCAATTTCGAGAAAGTCGACAGCGTCGTGAACACCTTGCAAGAGACGACCGGCAACCGCGGGCCGGACTCCTGCATGGACGCCGTGGGCATGGAAGCGAGCGGCCATTCGTTTTTCTTCATGACTGACCGCGCCAAGCAGGCCCTGCGAATCAAGATGGACCGTGCCGAAGTGCTGCGGCAGTGCATTCAGGCGTGCCGCAAAGGTGGAACCGTGTCGATTCCCGGCGTGTATGCGGGCTTGATCGACAACATTCCGTTCGGCGCGGCTATGAACAAGGGTCTCACCTTCAGAACCGGGCAGACCCATATGATGCGCTACATGCGGCCGCTGCTCGAGCGCGTCGAACGCGGTGACATCGATCCCAGCTTTGTGATCAGCCACCGTGTGCCTATTGATCGCGCGCCGGAGATGTATCGCATATTCCGCGACAAACTGGATCGCTGCACCAAAGTGGTTCTCGATCCATGGGCCGACGGAGCGAGAGCAGCGTAGCTCTCCTCACCCTAAAACTAGAAACAGCGCGAGAAAAAGGAAGCGCCGGGGAAATGCCGCGCTTCCTTCTTCTACATAAGTGTCGGCGAGTCTCCCTGACGTCAGTTACCCGGGCGAAGGGTTCTCTCAGCCCAGCGCTGTCGTATGGCAGCCAGAAATTGCTGCTTGTCCTTTTGCATTTGGCGGACAAGCGCCTGATTGCCGGTTTCTTCATGCCTGGCCGCCCAGAGGACCATTTCCGCTAGAACCGGCGCAAGATCTATGCCTTTTGCGGTGAGCGAGTAGATCAACTTTCGTCCGTCGGACGGATCCGGCTGCGTGGTGATGATTCCATACGCTTCCAGCCGGCGCAGGCGATCTGCCAATATGTTCGTGGCGATGCCTTCGTAGGATTCCAAGAATTCCTTGTAGCTGCGGAAGCCGCGCAGCATCATGTCGCGCAAGATCAACAGCGACCAGCGATCGCCCAGCATCTCCACGGAGGCATTCAGGGGACAGCCGGAGCGACGCTTGGGAGATGACTTGCCGGCTGGCATATTTCCACAGTAGCATTTTTCACTTGCATTTCGCAAGTAAGATGGGCATGATTTTCGCGCGAACAGAATGTTTCAGCACCTGATTCGCGGAAGAAGCGAGCCATGCAATTGAATCCTTATCTCACCTTCAACGGGCAATGCGAGGCTGCATTTAAGTTCTATGAGAAATGCCTTGGCGGGAAAATTGAGGCCATGATGACCCACGGCCAGTCTCCCATGGCGCAACAAGTGCCGCCAGAATGGCGCAACAAGATCATTCATGCCCGAATGACCCTGGGCGGCACGGTGTTGATGGGTTCTGATGCTCCGCCCGACCGCTACCAAGAGCCACAGGGCTTCTCGCTGTCGGTCGGCGTGAAAGACGCTTCGGAAGCAGAACGCGTCTTTCAGGAATTGGCGGAAAGCGGTAAGGTGCAGATGCCGATCCAGAAGACGTTCTGGTCGGCGCGCTTTGGCATGGTTGTCGATCGATTTGGCATCCCGTGGATGGTTAACTGCGAGCAGGCTGGCACCGCCGCGGGGGGCGACGACTGAGGCGCCTCGTGGCGCACAGGCGAGGCGACGCGACGCGACGCGACGTCTTCTGCAGAGCTTGACCACTGATGAGAAGGAGCGACAGATGAGCGGAGTACGGGTATTGGTGGGCACACGCAAAGGAGCATTCGTGCTGACCTCGGACGGCAAACGCGAGCGGTGGGACGTCAGCGGTCCGCACTTTGCGGGCTGGGAGATTTACCACGTCAAAGGATCGCCCGCCAATCCGAACCGCTTGTACGCGTCACAGACCAGCGGCTGGTTCGGACAGATCATTCAACGCTCCGACGATGGCGGCAAGACCTGGATACAGCCGGGCGCACCGCCGGGCGAACCGAAGCAAGAAGGACCTCCCAAACCTGCGAGCAACAAATTCGTGTACGACACCTCCGCGGGAACCGGCAAGCCTCTGACCACACATCAGTTTTATGACGGCACGCAACATCCCTGGGAGTTCAAGCGCGTCTGGCACTTGGAGCCTTCGCTCAGCGATCCGGACACGGTGTACGCCGGAGTGGAGGATGCCGCGCTGTTCCGTTCGAGCGACGGAGGAGAGAACTGGCACGAACTCGCCGGACTGCGCGGCCATGGCACGGGGCCAAAGTGGCAGCCAGGAGCCGGAGGAATGTGCCTGCACACCATCGTTCTGGATCCGAGCAACCCCAGCCGCATCTTCGTCGCCATCTCGGCGGCCGGCGCGTTCCGCAGCGACGATGCCGGCAAGACCTGGCGCCCTATCAACCGCGGCCTGAAATCCCAATACATTCCGGAGCCGACGGCGGAGGTGGGACACTGCGTGCACCGCATCGCCATGCACAAGTCCCGCCCGGGTGTGCTGTTCATGCAGAAGCACTGGGACGTGATGCGCAGCGACAATGCCGGCGACTCGTGGACCGAAGTCAGCGGAAACTTGCCGACCGATTTTGGATTTGTGATCGACGTTCATGCCCACGAGCCGGACACCGTTTACGTCGTGCCCATCAAAAGCGACGGCGAGCACTTTCCGCCCGAAGGAAAACTCCGCGTGTACCGCAGCCGTAGCGGCGGCAACGAGTGGGAAGCGCTCACGAAGGGTTTGCCGCAACGAGACTGCTACGTCAACGTATTGCGAGACGCCATGGCCGTGGACTCCCTCGAGAAATGCGGCGTATATTTTGGAACCACCGGCGGACAGGTCTACGCTTCCGCCGATGCGGGAGACACTTGGGCGCCCATCGTGCGGGATCTTCCGGCGGTGCTTTCTGTGGAGGTCCAGACGCTGCCATGATTCGGGTTGTGCTGCCACCACACCTGAAGGGGCTGGCGCACGTGACCGGCGAGGTGCAGGTGGATGTCACGGGTCCCGCGACGCAACGGTCGGTCGTCGATGCGCTGGAGACGAAGTATCCGATGTTGCGCGGAACCGTCCGCGACCACGTTACGCAAGAGCGGCGGCCGTTTTTGCGGTTCTTCGCCTGCGAAGAGGACCTGTCTCATGAATCGCCGGACGCGCCCCTGCCGGACGCGGTGGTCTCTGGGAAGGAGCCGTTGCTGATCGTGGGGGCGATCGCCGGCGGGTAAGGCAGATTGACTCAGTTTTTTTCTGCAAAACTGAAACGCGCACGACTAAACGCCGTTTAGAACAACATAAGGAGAAGAAATGTCATCCGCCAGCCAGACTGCAGAAACCGCACGATCCGCCGCTCAAGCCGCGCCGTCGAAGAAAGGCGTCTGGGCCGGACGAATCCTCAGTGGACTGGTTGTACTTTTTCTGATTCCCGACGGCGTCATTAAATTCGTCAAGCCAGCGCCGGTCGTCGAGACATCCGCGCACTTGGGATTGCCCTTGAGCCTGGCTAACACCTTAGGAATCCTTCTGCTCATCTGCACAGCCATTTATGTATTTCCGCGTACTTCGGTCCTCGGGGCGATTCTGCTGACAGGCTACCTTGGCGGCGCGGTCGCTACGCATTTGCGGGTGAGCGATCCGTTGTTCAGCCACATTCTATTCCCGACTTATTTGGGCGTGCTGCTTTGGCTGGGGTTGTACTTGCGCGACGATCGGCTGCGTGTGCTGATTCCCTTGCGGAGCTAACGCCACTCGCATGGATGAACGACGCGGATGCACTAGTTGCAAGGAGATCGAACGATGATTCTGAAACTAGAGTTGTTCATGCACGATCTGGCAGTCGCGCTCAGGTCCCTGGCGCGCGCCAAAGGATTGGCGATTACCGTCGTGCTGACGCTGGCGCTTGGCATCGGAGCGAACGCGGCGATATTCAGCTTGGTGCGCGGCGTGCTGCTGCGGCCGCTGGTCAATCACGACGAGGATCGCCTGATCTACATCTGCCAGAGCGCCCCTGGCATTGGCGTCGAAAATGCCAATTTCTCGGTACCCGAAATTCAGGATCTGCGCGCGGGGATCAAAACGCTGAGCGAGTTTGGCGACTTCTCTACCATCGGCTTCACCGTCGTTGGCCTCGGCGATCCCCGCGAAGTTCGCGCCGGAGTTGTCGGCGGTTCCTATTTCGAAGTGATGGGTTTGCACCCGGTCCTCGGCCGGCTCCTCGACATGCATGACGACGGCCCCAACGCCGCTGGCGCGGCCGTGCTCACCTATCGTTTCTGGACCACGACTCTCAAAAGCGATCCCTCCGTGATCGGCAAGCAGATCCGGCTCGGCGAGCGTTCCGCCACGATCGTCGGCGTGCTGGAGCCCTCGGTTCCCTATCCTGCCGAAACCGAAATTATCGCCAACGTGGTCACCAGCCCGCATCATCTTTCCGCGACGATGGTCACCGGGCGCGTCCATCGCATGACCGAACTCTTCGGGCGCCTCGCTCCCGGCGCTACGCTCGAGTCAGCGAACGCCGAATTGCGCACCGTATACGCTGCGATGATTCGCGAGCATCCCGAGGCTTACTCGCAGAAGGGCGACAACCGCATTCATGCCGTGCTCCTGCGGGACCAAATCACCTCCGGGGCGAGAACGATTCTGTGGGTCCTGCTGGCGGCCTCCATCCTGGTTTTCATCATTGCGTGCTCCAACGTTGCCAACCTAATCCTCGCGCGCAGCGTGCGTCGCGAAGGCGAGTTAGCCATCCGCGCCGCATTGGGCGCAAGCAGCGGAGCCCTGCGTCGCACTCTCCTCGCCGAAAGCCTTCTGCTCTGCGGGGCCGGCGCGATTCTTGGCGTACTCAGCGCCCGTCCGATGGTCGCCATTCTTGCTCGCTACGCCTCGCGCTTCTCCGTCCGCGCGCTCGACCTCACCATCGACTCCAGCATGCTGTGGGTTGGCGCCGGACTCGCAATTCTTGCCTCAGTTCTCCTGGCGTTTGTCCCCCGCCTGCCTTCCACCAGCGCCTCGCAGGGATTCGGGCTCGCTAGCGGCGGAGTGCGCATCACCGGCAGCACCAGCCGCCGGTTGCGTATCTTCGCGGTCACGCAGATCGCCGCATCCTTCATGCTCCTGGCAGGAGCCAGCATGCTCATCAAAACTCTCCTTACCCTGCAAGCAACGCAGACCGGCTTCGACATGCATCGCGTTCTCGCTATGAACATGCCGGTCATGTCCTACGGGAAAACTCCCGATCAGATCATCAACTTCTATAGGGAGGTCATTCGCCGCATCAACGAAATCCCGGGCGTCGATCGCGTCGCTCTCGGAACCAACATCCCCTGGCGTGACGCCGGCGGCTTCGGTCCCGGCTTCTCGTTCTCCGGCGAGGGCCATGTGAAAAGCGATCGCGAAGAGGACCCTCGCGCGCAGTTTCGCGTTGTTTCGCCGTCATTCTTCGCCGCTCTCGGCGTGCCGATTGTTGCTGGGCGTGACTTCGACGACAATGACCGTCGCGGCGGCGAGCCCGTTGTGATCGTTAGCCAGAGCGTCGCTCAGCGCATGTTCCCCGGCCAAGACCCGCTCAACCGCCACATCATGTGGACCGACCCGGTGATGCAGTTCATCTTTGTCAACACCGTGCCGCGCCGCATCGTAGGCGTCGCCGCCGACGTGGACGATGAGCACGTCGTACCTGGCGCGGCGCTCACCGTCTACCACCCCTTCGGTCAGATACCGGATAATACCGCCAACAAAGAGCTGCCCCTCTTTGGCGGCCGCCTGTTCGTTCACACCCGAATGGATCCTTACGCGCTGGTGACACCGATCACGCGCATCGTCCGCGACATGGCCGTCGACCAACCTGTTGAGCACGCCGCCACGCTTGATGATATCCGCGCCGAAATACTCACGCCCGACCGCCTGAACACGATCGTCTTCGGCGGGTTCGCCGCCGTTGCTCTGGCCATCGCCATCGTCGGCGTCGCTGGCGTGCTCGCGTTTTCCGTCAGCGCCCGCACCCGCGAGTTTGGTATCCGTCTGGCCGTCGGGTCGCAGCCAGGACGGCTCCTAGCTGGTGTCATCGCCGAGGGCGCCGTGATGGCTGGGGCCGGTGTCGTCGCCGGCGCCGTTTTGGGATACGTCCTCGCTCGCTTGGCCGGCGGCTACATCCCGGACATCCGCATGCCTAGCGCAGTCCCCGTCGTCGCCTCTGCGTTCGTGCTGCTCGCCGCCGCCGGCATCGCTTCCGCTCTGCCCGCGGCGCGCGCGGCCCGCGTCGACGTCATTCAGGCGCTGCGATCGGAGTGACCTCGCGATCGCAGTCTTGCGCCTCAATCTGTGGAACTACCCAACGGGCCTTCCGCGAGGTATCCTCATACGTTCCAATAAGAAGCGGGGTCGGTACATGCCGCGACTCGCGGCCCAATTTTTGCTAATATCCTCGCCCAAGGGACCCAGTCCGTGGAGCGGTTAGGCAAATACGAAATCATCTCGGAAATCGGCCGTGGAGCAATGGGAGCGGTCTACAAGGCCCGTGACCCATTCATCGAGCGGCTCGTCGCCCTAAAAACTATTACCAGCGGCCTCGGCGCCCAGGCCAATTCGCTGGAGCGCTTCTATCAGGAGGCGCGTTCCGCGGGGGCACTCCAACATCCCCATATCGTCACCATCTACGAGCTCGGCCACGAAAACAACACCCCCTTTATCGCCATGGAGTACATCGAAGGCGGGAGTCTCGACCATTTCATTGAGCTGCGCAAACCGCTGCCTCTCTCCGTCAAACTGGGCTACATCGTCCACGTCTGCGAAGCACTCTCCTTCGCGCACCGCCACAACGTGGTGCATCGCGATATAAAACCCGGAAACATCATGGTTACGAAAGAGGGGGTCGTCAAAGTCGTGGATTTCGGCATCGCCCGGCTGACGGATATGTCCCTCACGCAGCCGAATATGATGATCGGCTCCCGCGCCTATATGTCTCCCCAGCTATACAAGGGAGAACGCGCGGATGCGCGCGCGGATATCTGGGCCGTGGGGGTCACACTCTACGAGTTGATTGCGTATGAAAGACCGTTCAACGGCGACAGTGAAGCGGAGCTGATGTTTCACATCTTGACCGATCCGCCTCCGCCGCTGCAGTTGGCCGATGTGGATTGCGCCGCAGAACTCTCCAGCATCATCTCTCGAACGTTGGAGAAAAAGGCGGACGATCGTTATCAGTCCATGGAAGATCTGTTGCGCGATCTCGAGCCTCTTTGGAAGAACGCGCAGCAGGCTACAGTCGCCGGCTTGCTCTCGGATTCCCAGCAGTTGGTGGCCGTTAACGATCTGCAGCGTGCCCAGGAACTTTTGCGCAAGGCCTGGCAGATCGACCTGGGGAACACGCGAGTCAAGAGCTTGCTTGAAAAGGTTACCTCGGAGCTGCGCCGCACGCAGGTTCTGCCCAAGGTGAACGAACATCTGGAGCGAGGCCTGAGTTTCTTGCAGACCGGCAAATTGCGCGAAGCTCGCGCCGAAGTGCAAGCGGCGCTCGGCCTCGACTCGCGTCACGAGTCGGCACAACACCTCTTTAATGAAGTGGAAGCCGCAACCGCGCGGGCCCAAGAGGTGGAGCAGAAACTGCGGCTGACCAAGCAGAGACTGGCCGAAGGAGCGCTCACAGAGGCAGCCACCGCGTTGGGACATGCGCTCGAATTGGACAGCGCGAATGCGCAAGCGAAGGAGCTGAGACGCCAGATCGATGAAGAGCGCAACCGCCGCGAGAGGCGCAAGAAGCTTGGCGAGATACTGCACCAGGCGCGAACGCTCTGGACTGCGCTCGATTATGACGGATGCTTGAAAGTTATCTCAGAAGCCCTCAAGGAATTTCCGGAGGATCCGGAACTCCTCAAGCTCCAGGAGATGGCGCGCCACGACCTGGAAGACCTGTCCAAACAGCGGCAGCTCGGCGAGGTTCGAAAACTGCTCGGGCAGTTGGAATTTGCGCCGGCCCGAAAGATCATTGAGGCTCTGGCGAAGCAATATCCGCAGGACTCCGCGGTTAAAAATCTTCAAACACTGGTGCTCGACACGGAGCGCGAACAGCGAAAGAGCAAACGCTTCGTCGACGAACTGGCTGATCTGCGGACCCTTCTGAGCAGCGGAAAATTTGGCGACGCCGTGGCGCGGGGGAGTGCGTTGCTGCGCGAGTACCCGGAAGAGTTTGAGTTGCGGGAACTGCTGGACTACGCAAGAGGAGAGCAAACCCAAGAAGAACAGCGGCAAAAAGAGAAGGCTTGTGAAAGGGAGATACGCGAACTAATCGAGGCAGAGAAGTACCGCGATGCAGAGGCTGCGGCCAGACGTGCGGCGCAGGAGTTTCCCAAGCTGGAGCTCTTTCGCGCGCTCGCCGAGGAAGCGGGACAGAAGAGGCGGGCTCAGGAGCAAGGTTCGCGCACGCGGCAGGACATGATGAAGCGCATTCGCGAGATCGACAAGCAGATCCAGAAAGAAAAGATTTCCGACGCAATCGAGCTGGCGCAGCAGACCTTGGTACAGATGGGCCCGGATCCGCAGGTGACCCAGCTGCTGAATGTGGCAACGGTCAAGAAGGAGCAGCAGCAGCAGTTCGCGGCGGCACAGACCATGGTGGAATCCGGAAATTTCGCCGGAGCGACGCAGGTGTTGAACCAGGCGCTGGCTGCGCAGATCTTCGAGCAATCAGATCCAAGGGTGCAACAACGGCTACGCGAGATTGACCAGCTCTCAATAGAAGCGTCGGATAAGACCCCATCCTGGACAGGAGAAAAGGACAAAAATTCGGACGCCTCGGGGCCGGCTCCTTCGTTTTCCGCAACGCTTGTCACGGGAGCTGCTGCAAGCCCGGCGCGGCGAGGCTCCGATGCGACGCCCCGTGCAGGCAGCGAAAAGCGCACTGGTCAGGAAAAGATACCGCCGCGACCGAAAGGCGCTGACGCGATAAAGGCGAGTTCCGGCAAACCGGCTACCGCAAGCAAAGATGCGGTAAAAGAGTCTTCGCAATCTTTCGCGGCGAAGGTGCCGTTTCTGCTGCAGAGCGCGGCTAAGGCGGTTCGCAAGCCGGCGGTCTTTGTTTCCGTAGGCGTGCTCGCGCTCATTCTGATCGGGGCGAAGTTAATTCCGCACCATAGTTCGCCGAATACAGGGAAGGAAAAGGAGCTTCGCGATCGCGCGGCGCAACTGTGGGCTGCCCACCAATTGGACGAATCGGAGCAAGCCTGGCGCGATGTCGCCAGCTTGCACGGCTCCTACCAGGGGGAAGCTTCCGATCAGATCAAAGATATCGAGACCAAGAAGCAACAAGAAAATCAGCGCTTTCAAGAGGGCGAAACTTTGCTGGAGCAGAAGGATTATGCCGGTGCGGCGTTGGCTTTCCAGGAGATAACGCAAGAGAACCTGTGGCTCGCAGACAAAGCCCGGGCGGAACTCGAGAAAGCCAAAGCGTTGGGTGGAGCGGCGGTGAGCCGCGTCGAAGAGCAGGCGCACTTCGATCAAGGGAAAAAGTATTTCGAGAGCAGGGCTTACGAGCCGGCGCGCAAGGAATTTCAAGCGATTCGAGATATGAATTTGGCGGACTCCACTCTGCGGCCCGACTCCGAGAAGTATTTGAGAAGGATCAAGCTGGCCACAGACGACAAGGGCCTTCTTGACGCTGCGCTGCAGGACATCAAGAACGAGAACTGGGCGGAAGCGCACAATAAATTGCAGCAGGTCGTGCAGCATAAGACGCCCCTAAGCAACGATGCCACCCAGAAACTTGGCGAAGTCGCGGAAGCGCAGAAGGCGCAAGAGGAATTCGCCAAATCGTTGCAAAGCGAAGCCTATGGCAGGGCAAGAAGCCAGGTCGACGCCATGCCTTGGCCAAAAATGCAGGCGAGCTCCAGGCAAAAACTGGAGGCGGCACAGCGCAGACAACTGGACGAATACCAAAGCCGCGCGACAGCTTTACAGGGCAGCAACGACATCAAGGAGATCGAGCGTCTGCAGGATGATGTGCGGAAATTTGCCGGCCGCGCGGAGGAGGCGGCGGTCGTTCAGTCGGCAAACCAACTGGACAGGCAGCTTGGCGAAGCCGCACGCACCGGACGCGAGAAACAAGGCGACAAAGAGGCTTTCGACGCTGCCGTCGCCGGATTCTTTGCGGCCAAACAGAGGCGCGACGTCAATCTTCTGAGTCACGATGTGATGCAGAGATTTCAAAAGATCGCGCGAGGCTCCGGGATGTATAGTGACCCGGCGAATACGTACGTGGGCAAGACGATCCCGGCAGCGATCGCCGAACTTACTAAGGGAAATCTAAAGTTGTTTTTGCCCGCATTGAAGTGCGAGGGCGCAGGCGCGCCGAGCACGCCCCCGCAACCTAGTCTTGTAGCAGTCACTTGCGCGCAGCTTGACGCAAACGCTCCATTGCAATGGAGCGACACCTACAGCGTGGACTTCCCCGATTCCGCTAACCAGCCGCGCAAGCTGCCCTACACTTTGAGGCTGATTGTTACCGTGGACCCAAGCGGCAAAGTAAAGGTCGACAAGGACGGAGACGTCGACAAGGATTTTCTCAAGAAGGCAAAGGACGCATCAAAGAACTGGAAGACCACCATCCCCAAGTCCGGCGGCAAGCCGGTCAGTGTGAAATTCCCCCTGTCGATTACCTTCCAGCGGTAAGCTGCTGAAATGTCAGGTAGTTTCAACCGGCAGGGGCCGATCCGCCAGGCCGCTGTGGTTCGTGGGGGCCCCTCCCCCCCCCAATTTTGTGTAAGTGCGGAATCTAAAGAACTTACGGGAGGGGGTGTCCGTAAGTGCGGAAAATAAAGGGTTTAGATTGCACCAAAATTGTGCAAAACCCGATTTTTGCGGAAGTGCGGATTCTAAAGGGTTTACGGGAACGATGACTGAAGATCGCGTAAGCCCTGAGGTCTTCTGAAGAGCAGAGCGCTGTTATCCCCATGAGTATGATAACCGAATCGATAAAAACTGCAAGCAGAAAATGACCGGAAGTGGGGACTACCTCTCTAGAGGATCACGGTTTGCCGCTGAAGGAGACGGTGGAGAGCACGGAGTCATAGGCGGCGCGGACGGAGGGAAGGTCCTTTTCGAGAGTGGTGAGGGTGAGGACGCCGACGGTTGAGCCGTTGCGGGCGTAAACGCGCTGATAATAAATGGATTGGCCGTCCTTGGTGCTGTAGCGGACTTCGAGGGCGACGGTTTCGGGGGCGCCGGGAATGGCCGGCGGGAGAGCGGCGTCAATTCTTGGCTCGCGCAAGTATTCGCGGAACATTTTGGTCTGCGCCTCGACGTACTGTTGGAGGGTGATGCCGGGGCCGAGGGGTTCCTCCATAGCACCGATGTTGCTGGGGAAAGCGTCTTTTACATCCTGCTGAATACCCAGGCCTTCTTGAATCTGCCAGCCGGAGGGAATCTTCCCGAAGGCCCAGCCGCCGATGGAGAGGGCGGGCGGATGGCCGGGACGCAGAGAAGGCACAGCGGACGGGGCCGGTTGTCTCGCGAGAGGGGGTGTAGGGGCAGGCCGCGCCGGAGGTGCGCTTCGGGAAACTGGCGCAGGGGTCACTGCTTGGGCGGGCGGAGGTGGTGAGGCCATAGGTGAACGAACCGCCGATGGCGCCGCCGCTGCCCGCTCCGCCTGGTCCGCAAGGAGCGATTGGCTGCCAGGCTGTGGCGCGGAAGCCGCTGGCAGTTGGTCATCGGGCAAAATGCGTACGACAAAGACGCTCTGACCGGATTTGATTTCGTCTCCGGTGGCGAGCATGGCTTCCTGGATTTTTGCCCCATTCAGAAAGGTGCCGTTGGTGCTTTTGCGATCAACCACCCGGCAGCCGCCCGGACCACACTCCACGGCAAAGTGTAGGCCGGACATATGATTGTCGTGAGGAAGGGCGAATTGGGCGCGGTCCGGCGCGCGCCCGATGAGCAGAGTTTCGCCGCTACGGAGCGGGAGTTTGCGGCCAGCAAACGGCCCGCTCTTTATTTCCAGGATGACACCCAAAACCGCATCCTCTCGAAGGCGAGATCCTACACGGAGAGACTAACAGTTGACACAAACGGAAGGAAGCGGAGAACTGTGAGCTTTCGGATGGGCAGGGAGCTTAAGACTCAAAACACTTTCCCGAATAACTCAGTGTGACGTTCGCTGGAACTCATCCATGCGTCTCCGGAAGGTCTCCCATTCGGCGCCAGAGTCGCGGATGTCTCCGCGCTTGTTGTGCTCGGGCACCCAGACCGAATCGCGCACCCAATTTTGGAAGCCCGAACCGGCAAACCACTGGCGATACATGGAATCATCCACTTCTTTTCCCTGGCATAGGTACTGCTGCACGTATTGATCCCGCAAAGCGGCGGTTGGCATGAATCGGGAGACAATGTCGATATCGTCCTGAACGTGCAGGAACTCATGCTCAAGGATGACGGCGAGAGCTTGGGCGTAAGACTCGAAGCCCTGCGCGACATAGACGCTGATCAGCACGTCCAAGATTACGCCGCCGCCTTGAAACTGCCAGCGCGTCAGGGCTCCGCCCAAACGGACTTGACGCCATTGCGCGGGGTTCGCAAAACGAAGCGAGAACTCCGCGGTGGTTAGTCCCGCGATGACTTTAATGGTCTTTGCAGGGGCAAGACGCTGCATTTCGGCAGCAGAAACGAAGAAAGGAGTGCGTGCGGAGACTCCGGGTGGCACACGGATATGAGGGTACGAGCTCAAAGGCAGTAAGACCTCGTTGCGGTAGCGAACGTTTGGTTGGAATTGAACAGGCGGCATATTCGTTTCTCCTTCCAGGAATTGATCTGGATTGGATGAAGCACGAATTTCGGATGAGCTCCCTTTTTAGTTAGTGGTCTTCTGCTTGCTACGCCAAGCTTTCTGGTATTCCTCGACGGCTCGACCGGGAGGTAAGGAACTGGGCAAGAAGTGAGTGCTGCCATCAAATCGGTCGACAATGAGCGGCGAGTTTCCCGGCATCAGGTACTTCTTGTCACGCGTCTCCTGATACTTCTTAGTGGTGTAGAAAAATACCCAGCCAAAGTCTTTCTCCAAGGTTTTGTCTTCGAGAATGACCAAGGGATTGGTGGCCTTGAGATCATCAATTGTCTTACGGGCAATTTCTGTCGCCCGCTCTTTCGAAAGAGTTTCCGCATGTTGATTTGCCATTGATACTCGCTCCCACAAAAAGCCAAGTGTTACAAAAAAAATAATCGCAGGGGTTGCCAGCAAACGCGAACGGGTGAGCGCGATATTACTCGATCGAAGCGCAGCGCGTTTGGGCGGTTGGCCGATACGGGCAGACATATCAGCGCCCCGCGCGAACGATTCCGATCCCGACGTCACTACCGCCATCCGGGTTATATCGCTCATTTGCGCGCTGCGGTGTGGTGATAACCTCAGGAGGATTGCCGGCGCCCCAGTCCTGCCCCTCTACAATTCCCACGGTGCCATGATCGTTGGCTATAACGACGACATGGGATGCGGTGCCACCGCTGTACTGAATGCCGAGGATGGCAATCGTTCCATCGCCTCCGTCACTCACTGCGCTGAAAGAGTCCTGAAAACTGTGCCCCCACTCGATTTGCGTGCCGTGGCGCTGGCCGATGTCCTCGAACGTTCCATCTTGTGTGGCCGAGGCGGTCGCAAGCGGGTCCGCGCCCGACAAACGGCTGATAACGGCATCGATGATGTTCCCACAGTTGATAGTACCTGCGAGAGGATTCACGGCTGTAGCGATTCCAAAGAGAGCGACGGACGGAACGCCCATGCCGACTTCGCCGATGATTACGGTGAAGCAGCCGAGGATGATGTTGCCGCCGTGGGCGGTGAGGTCGCCGACGCGTGCGGCCATGAGGTTGTTGATCATGACCGTGGGGGAGCCCTTCACGATTATGTCGGGAGGCCCGACGCAGGTGGCCATGTCCGTGACGCGGGCGGCGGGCAGGAAACCGATGAGGACAGTAGGAGAGCAGGGCGGAAGAATCGGGCCCCCGACATGCGGGACGATGCCCGTCACCATGGGGCAAACGTGCATGTCAGATGCGCGTGCTGCCGGCGGCACCTTCATTCACCTCTTAGTGGAATGCGGATCATGTATTTTTAGCTCCGCCGTGCTGCTCGTCGGGCTCGTCGGGATCCTTCGGGGCGACGGGCATGAAAACAGACGGTGCGCCGCCGCTGTTGACCAGCACCATGGTGCCCTGGATAGTGACTCCGGAGGGGTCAATCTTGATGAAACCGCCGGGTCCATTGATCGAAATAAATTGGTCCACATTGATGGAGACCTTGGCGGCGTGAAAGGCCAGACCTCCGGTTGCCTCGAGGCTAAGTTGCCCTTCAATTTGTTGTGAACAAGAACCCTTAATGTGGATTGAGGCGTCTCCATCGATGAGTTCGCGCGAATTGCCTTCGACATGCAAATTGTCATGCTGCTTGATGTGAGTTTTGCGATCGTTGCCGATCGTTCTGAGCCTATCGTGACCAACGTATTCGCGGGAGTCCGCTTCGACGCTTTCCGTCTTGTTGAGCTCGGCGTGGATGCGGAGCAGCTCGCTGTCCTTCTTATCTTCGAAAATAATTGAATTGAAGTTAGAGGAGGAGCCTTTGGGAGTGCTGCGGGTGATGATGCCGCTACGGGTCTGATGGTCGGGCAGCTTGCAGGGAGGCATGTGGGTCTCGTTGTAGACGCGGCCGGTGATAATGGGTTGGTCGGGATCGCCCTCGAGAAAATCGACGATGACTTCCTGTCCCTTGCGGGGAAGGAAAATGCCGCCCCAGTTAGTGCCAGCCCAGGGCTGCGAAACGCGGATAAAACACGAGCGCTCTTCGTCCTTGATATCCTGGTTGTCTCGCTTGGTTTCGCGGTCCCAATGGAAGCGCACCTTGACGCGCCCGAACTTGTCCACCAGAAACTCTTCGCCTTCTTTTGTAACCACCGTGGCGGTCTGCGTGCCTCGCATGACTGGCTCCGGAGTTACGCGTGGCGGCCGGTAGGGTGTGGAAGAAGGAATACATTGAAAACGGTTCGAGTAGTCGAAGGCCTGAAGTGCCCCCGACTCCGAGCTTCTGTAGTTGTCGCCCTGGTTTGAAGAATGATAGATGGAAGTGAGGACGTATTCGCGGTTCTGGTCGTTGCGGAAATGGTTGAAGAGCTTGAAGCGATTTCCCGCCTGGAATCCACGGCAAAAGCCCGTTCCATTCACAAGGATGCGCGGGGTGTCCTCTTCCTGCATGCGGACCTTGGCCAAAGCCGTGCCCGCGTCCTTCTTGGTGTACTCGCCGGGGAAGTCGTAGATTTCGAGCTTGCGAGGATCATTTCCTTCCGCGGGATCACTGGTCAGATCGATATTGGGATCCTGGAAATTGAAATCCTTCAGTACGTATTTCCCCGGCCGAATCTCCTGGCCGTTGGTCCATTCGGTGACGGGAATGCGTTTTGGATCCGGGCCGAAACTAGCCTCCTTATCGAGAGCGCACTCGTCAAAATGAGTGGGCTGATTCCCGATTACCAACTCGTGCTGTTTTTCAGCGTGGCGGAAATAGTAGAAAATACCATCTTCCTCCATCAGACGAGAGATAAAATTGAAATCGGTCTCGCGGTACTGCACACAGTATTCGCGTTTGTCAGGAGGCTTCTCGATGCGGTTAGACAGCTTGATGTTTGCGGCTTTGTAGCTGTCCTTGGCGAGAATCTCCTTCAAAATATCCACGCTTGTCCGGTTCTGGAAAATCCGGCAGTCGCTCTGGCGGGTGAGAAGCCAGAGCGAAGGCACGAGTGTCGCAAAGTACTCGACGAAGGTCACCGGTTTCCCGTCCTGTGGAATAACGACGGCACCACCCTGAGTAAACGTGCTGAAAATGCCGTTGATTTGACGAAGGGATTCGTTCTGATGAACAAGTGTAACCGTGGCGGCCTTCCCGACGACAGATTCGAAATTTATGGCGGTATTCGTGGAGAGCATCACGAGATCAAGGTGGAAGAGACGGGAAATTCCTTCATGACCAGTGAAGCTCCGCAAGAGGAGATCGTCATCGCCCAGGTTTGCGCACTTGACGCGGATCAAGCGGTTCTTTTGCGTAAAATCCGGCAACTTCCACCTCCAGGGTCCGCCAACGAATCAGAATTTGATACCAACCGTGCCCATGATCGACATATGGTTCTGTGCGTCGATCTGGCCCGTCACGCCCGGCCGGAGATCAATTCCTTTTACGATGCTCCGGTCAGTTCCCAAACCCAAAGTACCGCTGGTAAGTTTTCCATCGTGTACCGTGGCCAGCAGGTCCACGCGGACACCCTCATGCGTGGCATCCAGAGAAAGACCAAACGTGCAGGTTTTGGCGTTGGGGTCCACAGTGCCTGAAAATGTGGTGACAACACCTTTGCCGAGAGGCACCACAACTTTCGCGCCGCCGGTTCCCTGAACGGCGGTGTCGGCAGCCTGAATTGTCAGGCTCAATTCGGCTTTAACAGCTTGCAGATTGAGGTTGGCGAGAACTTTTCCGCCGAGCTCGCGCTTGTCCGGATTGAATTTCGTGGCGCTCGCGGAAATCTCCAGATCACCGAGTTTGGTGATCTTGAAAGACTTGTCTTTGACAAAGTCAAACACCGGCTGAGCAATCGCTCCGCCGGAGCGCGTGAAATACATGGCCGTCACGCCAGTCAGTACAATTCCGCCGGCGATGACGTAGACAAGCTTTTCGTTCTTGTCGAACCAAACGCCGATTGGTGTTTTCTTAACGGCGTCGAGAATTCCCTGCAGGCCCTTTTCGAGAGCTCTGTACTTGGTTGTGTCCTTGATTTGTTTCAGGACGTTCTGCTCGGCAGCGGTTCCCCCGGCAGTGATCAGCTTCTTCAGGAAATCCTTGGGGTCCGGCAGCGGTGGCGGCGCTCCACCCTGCGTTTTGATCTGGGAATCAGCCACCTCCTGAAGGGCTTTTTTGATGGCATTCTGGACGTCGTCACTCTGTACGGCGTTGATGATCTGCGCGGGAAGGTCCTTCACCTCCTTGTCGACAAGCTTGAAGGCCACAACGACCGCGTCCGACGCCGCGTCGAGGACGCCGGCATCCTTTGCTGGATCCTTGTTCGGTTCTCCCATCTCGCTCCCTCAGAAAGACTTCCGTTTGGCCGGGAATCAGCGATATACAAACGCGCCGTTCTCGCTGACGGAGACGTGGATCGCGGAAGCCTTTTGGCGGTCGGCCATGCGGCTTAGCAGGTTGCGCGAAATGTCGGGGAGCATGGTGTTGGTCAAGATGTTGTCGACGTTGCGGGCGCCGGACTCGACTTCGGTGCAGCGCTTGGCGACTTCGGCGACGACCTCGGGAGCGTAGGTAAGCTCGATCTTGTGATTCTCGCGGATGCGGCGCTGAATCTTGGCAAGCTTGAGGGTAACGATGATCTTCATGGCTTCGTCGCGCAGCGGGAAGTAGGGAACGGTGACGAGGCGCCCCATGAAGGCGGGCTTGAAGATTTTGTTGAGCTCAGGCTTAAGCGCCTTCGCGAGCCCTTCGGCGCTGGGAGCGGTTTCCGGATCGGCGGTGAGCTTCATCAGCAAATCCGTGCAAGCGTTGGAAGTGAGAATGATGATGGTGTTCTTGAAATCGATCTCGCGGCCTTCGCCGTCTTCCATCGTGCCTTTGTCGAAGACCTGATAGAAAAGCTCGAGAACGTCGGGATGAGCTTTTTCGCACTCATCGAGGAGAACGACGGAGTAGGGGCGGCGACGAACAGCTTCGGTGAGGACTCCGCCTTCGCCGTAGCCGACGTAGCCTGGGGGCGAGCCCTTGAGGCTGGAAACGGTGTGGGCTTCCTGATACTCGGACATGTTGATGGTGACGAGGTTGCGCTCACCGCCATAAAGAAGATCTGCGAGCGCTAGCGCGGTTTCCGTCTTGCCGACTCCGCTGGGTCCGACGAGCATGAACACTCCGACGGGTTTGACGGGGTCATCCATGCCGGCACGTGCGGTGGAAATGCGTTGCGCTATGGCTTCGAGGGCATGGTCTTGGCCGATGACGCGCGAGGCCATGAGATCCTTGAGCGAAAGCACGGTCTTGATTTCGTCTTGCTGCATCTTGCCGACGGGAATGCCAGTCCATGCGGAGATGACTTCGCCGACGATCTGAGTGTCGACGCAAACGCGCATCAAAGGGTTCTCGCCCTGCAGAGCATCGAGTTCGACATTCATGCGGGCAAGCTCCGCGCGAAGCGCGGGAGTGTCCAGAGCCGGCTGTGTGGCGGCAGCACGGCCATCACCCGCGGCGGCTCGCGGGACTGCCGCAGTTTCAAGCTGCGTGCGGACCTCGCGGATTTTGCCGACGAGGCTCACCTCTTTGTCGCGACGCTCTTGTAAGGACTTGAGCGCGGCGGAGAGTTGGGTCTTCTGTCCGGCGATGGCGGCAAGTCGCTCGGTATGATCGGAGCCGACGGCCGCCTCGCGTTCGAGCACTCGCTGCTGCACGTCCAGGTCGTCCAACTGACGTGTGGTGTCTTCGATTTGCGGCGGGGTGGCATTTTGTCCGAGGGAAAGGCGGGCGCACGCAGTGTCGAGGACGCTTACGGCCTTGTCGGGCAATTGCCTACCCGCGAGGTAGCGGTGAGAAAACTTCGTGGCGGCGTGCACGGCTTCGTCAAGAATCCGCACGTTGTGGTGCTTTTCGAGCGAACCCACGATACCGCGAAGCATGACCATGCACTGCTGTTCCGCAGGCTCTTCGACTTTGACCACCTGGAAGCGGCGGGCGAGCGCGGCGTCCTTCTCAAAGTATTTCTTGTACTCCGACCAAGTCGTGGCGGCGATGGTGCGCAATTCGCCGCGAGCGAGTGCGGGTTTTAGGAGATTGGCGGCGTCGCCCTGGCCGGCTGGACCGCCTGCGCCAATCATCGTATGTGCTTCGTCGATGAATAGAATAATCGGAGTCGGGGACGACTTGACTTCTTCGATCAACCCTTTCAGACGATTCTCGAATTCGCCCTTGATTCCTGCGCCGGCCTGGAGGAGAGCAAGATCCAGCGAACGAATGGTCACGTTTTTGAGCGGCGGCGGGACGTCGCCATTGGCCACGCGGAGCGCGAAGCCTTCCACGACGGCAGTCTTGCCGACGCCGGCTTCTCCCGTGAGGATGGGATTATTCTGGCGGCGGCGAGTGAGGATGTCGATGATCTGGCGAATCTCATGGTCACGTCCGAGGACCGGATCGACTTTGCCGGCCCGGGCGTTGGCCGTGAGATCGAT
The DNA here is from genome assembly GCA_035602505.1 of Candidatus Acidiferrum sp. Taxonomy (GTDB): domain Bacteria; phylum Acidobacteriota; class Terriglobia; order Acidiferrales; family UBA7541; genus Acidiferrum. Next base: position 129,455 of record DATNMD010000003.1, on the reverse strand, counting down.
GGTGAACTGATTGAGATTTTGCGTCTTGCCTCCACCGGGCCCGCCGGTGCTTGGCAATGCGGCGCCAGGGACGTCGACGGCTTGCGCGGTCTGCTGATCTTCGGGCGAGCCGGCCACGATGTCCCAAAAGTTCTTGCGCAGAGTCTCTTCGCTGATTTTCTGGAATTCGCGCGTGACGTCGCGCATCAACCGCATGAGCTCCGGCGAAGACGCGATGGCCAGAATGCAGAAGCCGGAGCGGACCTGCGCCGCGCCAAAATCAAGCGAGCCGATATTCCAGGCTTCCGACAACATTTTTACCAGCGAGGGGCTGAAAACGGGCGTGCGGGCGTTACCGGTCTTGAGCTTATCGAGGCTGGAAGTAAGGTCGCTGGAGAAATGAGATTTGTTTACCGCGAAATGCTTAAGAATGTGTTGCAAGTCGCTGTCGGTGACTTCCAGCAGCTTCATCAGGAAGTGCTCGATCTCGATGTCATAGTGGGTGCGCGACAAGCAGAAGCCTGCGGCAGCTTCCAGCGCACTCCGCGAAGTATCGTTCAATTTGCCGATGAGGCCTTTCAGGTTAGAGGCCATGGTGCGTCCTTTCTACTCATAGACTCAGGATCGTATCTTCAGGATCCCGCCCGACGGGGCCAGATCGGACCCAACTCACCCAGCCCAGCTTTGGAGAATCGTCGCCCACGGAGCCCAATTCACAGGCGGGCACTTCGCTTCGGTGGAGGACCAGTTGGACCTCGAAATCGATTTCGTCGTTCGCAAAGAAGCGAGTGAGTGCCCGAAGAGGCTCGAAGGCAGAGCCATTCGGCAAAAACTCGAGATACTGAGACATCGAGAGGGGTCCAAGCTTGATTCGCGCGCGGGCTTGCTGGTCCCAGACCTCGTTCCCAGTTACTGCGCCTTGTCCAAGTTGTTCAGAGGCGCTTTCCCGATCACCTAAGCAGCACTCGGTCGCGGGGTCCAAACGGAACCAGCCCCCGAGGAGTTGCTGCACTTCGACAGGCACCTGGAAATATTCGGCGACAATCGATTCCAGTGCCTTCGCCGAACGCGGCCGCTGTGCCAGCATTCCGGAAAAAAAGAGAAAAGCCTCATCGGGCACGGCCTGACGATCCTGCAAACCGACGGTGCCCATCCCGATGAGGTCCAGCAAGATGTGAGAGAAGCGGTCCAACTCGCCGCGTTCATAGGCTATGGCGAAGCGGTACTTTTCCCAGGCTTGATAAAAGAGCGATACGAAGCGGTGGTTGAAAATATCCAGAAAATCCCGCAGGCCTTTGTCATTGGCCCGCAAACGCTCGGCGACAAGACCGGTATACCATTGCGGCAGAGCGCCCAGGGGACCGGTCAATCCCATGAAATTGACGCTCATGCGCGCCGGTTCAGCGCCCTTCGCGTCCAGCGATTGGATCTCGCTTGCGGGAAAAGCTAAGGAGGAATGCGCGCCGAAATGGACGACTTCTTCAGCAGGATGGACGAACCCGCCGACGCGTTTGCGCTCCGGAAAGAGCCGCTCGAGCATCCGAACGGCTTGAAAGAAACCAAAAGCATACGGTTCCTTTCGCAGCCGTGCTTCGACCTCGGAGGGCTCAAGCGCCTGCTTCAGAGCAGGATTGCCTGGCCCGCTCGTGGCGGCCATTGCCGTAACGGCTCCTTTCGCTGCCGAGTTTTTGCCGTCAACTGGCTAAAACTGTTGATGGAGGCGTAGAGACCGAGAAAATGCTCAAGGACGCTGGCGAACAAGTAGACGCCTCCGCCCACGTATTGCTCCTCATCGAATTCGATTTCGACCTGCCTGCCGCGCACAAAGCCAATTCCATTCTCGGAAATAACGCGTGCGAAGTGGCGCTGCGTTTTCAAATTCAAGAGGCCGGCGATTTGTTTTTCGTGAAACGCGGATTCGCTAAAATTGTAGAGGCGCAGCATTTCCGTCAAAGCATCTTTGCCTTCGTCCACCAGCGACAAATAGTTCAAGGAGAGATGCGAGATAAGACGCCAGAGGACGCCCTTGCCCGTAGGCGGTCGCACCGTCGCGGTTGGCTTGCGCAGGGCAACAATCCGCTTGACCGCGCCGAGTCCTTCCAATTCGAAGTCCCCTGCTTCATTGCCGAGCGGCAAGCGGTAGGGCAGGTCGCGATTCGAACAGGTGCAATGAACCGTGACCGTGTCGACATCGGGTTTCATTGGCCGGCCGGTGAGGTCCATCAACGACAGGAAGACTTCCGTACCTTCGTCGTTTCTACGTTGCGAGGGCCGTCGGCTGGCATACCAAAACGCCTGCTGGCGTTTCTCTTGGCGGGACGTGGCATGGCGAAAGCGATAAAACTGCTCAAATTGAAGCACCTGGTGGGTTTCCCGGTCCGGCGATATCACATCATCAATCGAAAAAATCTCGAGCGCGTGCCTTCGCCGGACATCGGGCACGACAGGATATTCAAAATCGGTTTGGTCCAGGAGAATGGGCTCAGCGGTGAGCGGAAAGAGGTTGATAACCGGCGAACACGCGAGGTTCAGAGTTTTCTGAGAAACGTTCAGCTCGAGCATTTGGCCACGCTCGGCGCGTTCGAAATTGGAAATCAAACAGATGATCTCGATTTGAGGTCCGAAGCCCGCCTTCTCCAAAGCTTCCAACCCGGCGAGCTCCAGGAAAAAGAACTTTTCAGGGAAGGTGAAGTATTCCTGCAAAAGCCGGTAGCCCGAGAATGAATGGCGAGGATAAGGCAGCAGCGCTTCATCATCCGTGAATCCGACTGGCCGCAGGGAGTTGGCGTTCAGCACGATGGGCGGCTTACGGGAGTTTGGCGTCAGATCACGAATCAGAATTTGTGAGCAATTGTTGCAGAGCAACTCATACAATGCATGGACAAGGTTGCTCTCACCATTCAAATAGAAGCGCAACGAGCGCAAGCCCATTTCAGCGAACTTAGCATCGGGCAGACAACTTACTGCAACCCGAAGAGCAGCGACGGCTTCCGCAGCTTTGATGGCGGGCTTGAGGCGATCCGGCGTCAGCCATTGCGCGTCGCCGACTGAAAGAGGCCAGAGGGTGGTGTCGTAACACGTCCTGAATTTACACGGATGGCCGTCCACGGCTCGCGAATAGAGCATCGAACCGCGGGGAATGGTGAGCCCGCCCGAAAGCTTGCCTTGCTCGGGGTCCAAGTGAAACTGCACAACAGTCATCGACGGAATGGGGCGGATGTAGTGGGGATACAGAACCGTTAGAAGGGACTCGGTGATTTCCGGGAACTCGTCATCAATCTTCAAATGGACGCGGGCTGCCAGGAATGCCGCGGCTTCAATCAAACGTTCGACGTGAGGATCTTCACACCGGTTGGGCTCCAAGAGCAGACGTGACGCCACTTTGGGGTATTTCTCAGCAAATTCACTTCCCATCTGGCGGAGATAGGTCAGTTCGCGCTCGTAATAAGTGAGCAGTTCATCCCGCACTGGGTTCTCCCATGAGCTGATACTCACCGCTCGTGAGCTCCAGTGCAGCGTCGAAGACGACGTGCTCAGGGGTGGGATCGATTCTCAGCATGCCTTCGATAACGAAGCGCAAGACCCGTGCGGCGCCCACAACCGGCGCGATTGCCACCTTTACACCGTCGAGCCTCGGCTCGAACACGCGCACGGCTTTTTCAATCTCCGAGAGCAAACGGTCTTTTTCATATAGAAAATTTTGCCCGATTTCCGTTATATCCGGCACGCCGTAGTTGTACACGGACCGACGCGTTTCCACGCTCGATTCCGGCAGCGCTTCAATGGTGCAGCGGGTATTCAGCAGGTTCTCGAGGTCCCGGCGGATGGCGACCTTCAATTGGGCCAGCGACTTGCTGTGAGTAAGAGGTCCTTCGACTCTCGACTTGGGCTCGTCATCGAGCAGGCGGTCCAATACCGAAAGAGTGACCGGTCCGAGAAGTTCGCGTTTGTTTTCGCGTTCCGCCATCGCTACCTCATCGCTGCGAGCACCTGAACCGGATCCAGACGGCAAATCTTTTGATAGACTTTCTGCTTCGCGGCTTCGTCGTAACCAAGTTTGTCCATACAACGGAACAGTAGCGTGAGCGAATTGGCGAGCGCAGAGGACTCTTCCCACTCCTCGAGTTTCCGGCGCTCAATCTCCTCGGCGAGCTCCGCCAGAATCGGATAGGCGATCGCCTCACGCTTAGCAGAGAGGCAGAGCGCGGCAAGCTGAACTTTTCGGTAAAAACGACCGCGTCCGGAACGCTCTTGGGCAATTTCCCCCGAGAGAAGTTCTAGGGCCTCTTGTATGCGGCCTGCGCGCATGGCTTGCTGGGCACGCTCGTTCACGTCGGGTGTTGCCGCACCATTTCCCCTCGCCGCGACGGGCGGCGCCACGGCGATCTCCGGTTCCGGCGGCGCCGGGGGAGGCGGGAGGATGCTTTCGTGTATCCACGCTTGGGTCTCATTGTTGGCTGCTGGCGTGTCGTCGGAAAGCGACGCAGATGACAAGTCGGGATAGTCGGAAAGGAGCGATCGCAACTCTGCTCGAATCGCAGCGGCGACGGAATCGTAACCCATGCCTTCACAAGCACGAACGCTATAGCGTTGCAAATCCAGCCAACCGCGTCCGCAGGGCAGGCTCATGGCGGTTTCCGCTCCATCAAGCAGTTCGGTCCACTGGCTTTCCGAAGCAAGCTTCTTCAGAAGCTGGCGCGTTTCACTCGGCGGGGAATCGAGCAGTGCGGAATCCAGCGAAGAGGCGTTAGCGCGCAATTCGCCCCAGCGCAAGGCCCGCAGAACCATGTAAGGGACCGGACTGGCGGGGTTCGCGAGCCGCAAATAGCGGGCCAAAGCGACCATGCCGCGCACGGCGTCATCCGGATCCGCCGGCTGCTCTGCCGCGGACACTCGCTTGCGCGCGGGAGCCGCAGCCGCACCAGTCTCTTGGCCAGAGACGCTCTCAAGGGAGTCTTCTGGGGCCACTTCTGGCGCGGCCTCCTTCTCGGCGGGCTTCCAGAACTCCCGGACGGAATCTTGAAGGTCTTCGAGCGCTTTCTTCAAATTTGCAAAATTTGGGGCTGAGCCTCCAAACTTTGCGTCGCACAGCGCTTCCAATGACTGGACTGAATCTACTGCTGCGCCAAGCTCCGCGGTTAGCTGGCTAAAGTAGGGCTCCCCGGTATTCTTAACCGCCTCGTCGAATTCTTCCGCCGTGCATTTTTTCTCTTCGATCGCAGCCTGACGCGCCGCCATCTTTGCTTCATTGCCTTCGGCGTCTGCCTCATAGCCGATGCGGCGTGATTCCTGAAATCGAAACCAATCGAGCTTGTTCCTGGTGAGCGGAACTTTGTGCACCTGCACGTCCAGGCGCGACCCAACCCACGCGACGGGGCCAACGCGCATCTCCAGGTCGCCATCCTCGATTTCCGGATGAACAGTGTCCCAGAAGTTCTCGAGAAGGCCGCGAATCAGGTCGAGGCCTTGCGTCAGGCCGGGGATTTTCTCTTGCGCTAAAAGCGCTTCGGTCAACCACGCAGCGATTTGCAGGTCCTTCGCTCTCTTGGCAAGCACTTCTGTACAGAGTTTGGTGACTTGAACGAAATCGGCTTTTTTTACCGCGCGCGTCCAAACGTCTCTTTTGGAAGCTTCCTCCGATAACTGGAGCTCTTCGTCGGCGCGGCGCGCTTCGCGAATCTTGTCGTAAACAGGATCGTAGCGCAGGCTTTGACCACTGGGATTTTCCCCGGTAAAAGGGTTCAGTAAGCCTTCGGGTAGGGGCATGGGCGTTGCTTAAGAGGCCGCCTGGGCAATGACAAACTCAATGTCGCGCAGTTCCAGAAGCGGCCATTCTTCATCGTCTGCGATAAGCATTTTCTGGCCCTTTGGAAGCGCTTCTTCGCTTCCGTCTTGTTCCCAAGCTGTGGCTCGACCCAAACGAATAGCCGGGTCCGCGCTGCGCCAAGAAAAGGGATTTAGAACAGGAAGAAGCACCTCGCCAAGTTCCCGCCCTTGAAAAGCCGCTGATGTACGAACCGCAGCGGGAAGCCAGAGCAAATTGCGAAGCCTTTTGGGAGGCTCGATGTGGATGGAAGACAGCAGGGAGAAGGGAATCCACATGTAGCTGCCAGCCACGAAAACTTCCAGATTGCCGCCAATGCGCGGATCGGAATCGGCTAGGTTATGGAAGGCTTTCCCATTGATCGTTCCACTGATGTGGAGCGAAGCTGCGTCACTCGCAGGTTTGGGATAATCCTGCTTCTCGAACATCTCCTGGCGGGTTTTTTCGGCCGCCAGGGCGCCGCGGTAGAAGAGAGCGCCCATTTCTGACTGAGGTCCGCCCTGAGACAGGACATCGAGCTGCTTTTCGGCGCGAGTATACTCACCGGCAAAACAGAGCAGTTCAAAGAGAAACGTTCGGCGCTTGGCGTCGGTGGGGTTATCCCGCACTTCGGCGGTGAGCGCCTTGACCGCTTCATCTAGCTGTCCAGACTGAAAGAGTTGTTGAACGGCCATACGCGGTCACCACCGAACTAGTCCAGCCACGGCGCAAACCAACGACACCTGAGCGGGGGCGCGACCCGCCCAGCATATATTTCACGCTAAACCGTTGCAGCGGCAGCTAGACTTTCTTATTCGCCGCAAGATCCCAGCCGGCCTTCACCACACCTCCGAGGCCGCCCTTTTCATCCTGAGGCTTGTACTCGATTTCGATCTTCGAGAAGTTGAGTGTTACGCTTTCGGTCGGGAGCGAATCGCCGCCGGAACCCGAATTCTGAATCGACGACACGATAACTTCGGAGAGTGTGACCTTCAGATATTCCTGCTGCGAACCTCCGGCCTTCCGGCAAGTCAGAGTGACCTTTGGAGTGTGCTTTCCCGTGGCGCAGGCTTCGAATAATTTCGGGCTAGCCTTGTCAAAATATTTCGAGAAATGGAAATCGTGCACCTGGACCTTCCCGATTCCGGAGCCGCCGCCATGCCCGGCCGAGCCCGGTTGCGTGGCGCCGAAGGAGAAGCTGAGAAGTTCAATCTCCTTCTTGTGGCCATCGTCGAGGCTCTCTCCCTCCACCCCGTCCACCTTCAAGAACATGTCTGCGTGTGTGCTCATTCCCGTTGCAAAGCCGGCCATACCATCCTCCTATTGAACTATCGAAGTAGTTTTGAAGCGGCCCACTTTGATTATTCCTGTCAAAATCTGCATGCGAATGCAGGTCCGGATCGGAAACTCAATAGGGGGCGGGAACCTAAACCTTTACTTCGCGGCTTGCGGCAAGTCCGCCACCAACCGCAGTGAAACCGTCAATTCGTCAAGCTGGAAGTGCGGTCGCAAGAACGCGATCGCCCTGTATGCGCCCGGCTTTCCGGCAATTTCGGTGACCTCAACCTTTGCGTTTCGCAGCGGATATTGCGCTTTGGTTGCAGCGCTGGCCTGGTCGTCTTCGGTGACGTACTGCATGATCCATTTGTTGAGGAAAGCCTCGCATTCGATGCGCGACATAAAGCCGCCGATTTTGTCGCGCATGATGGATTTGAGATAGTGGGCAAACCGCGACACCGCCAGGATGTAGGGGAGTTGGGAAGACAAGCGCGCATTCGCGTTGGCTTCGGCCTTGTCGTATTTCTTTGATTTGTTGGCGGATTGCACGCTGAAGAAAGCTGCGTAATCCGTGCCTTTGCAATGAACCAGCGGAATAAAGCCTTGGTCCGCAAGTTCCTTCTCGCGACGGTCGGTAATGGCGATCTCCGTGGGACACTTAAGCGCCACATCGCCTTCGTCTGTGTGGAACGTGTGGGCGGGCAAGCCTTCTACCAAGCCGCCGCCCTGTACACCGCGGATGGCCGCGCACCAGCCGTAAGCGGCGAATGCAGAGGTTAGCCTTGCCCCCAAGGCATACGCGGCGTTTCCCCAGAGATACTTGGAGTGATCGCTGCCATCCACGTTTTCTTCGTAGCCAAACTCATCAACGGGCTTGGTGTCTTTGCCATAGGGCAATCGCATGAGAATGTGCGGCATCGCCAGACCGACGTAGCGCGAGTCTTCGCTCGCGCGGAAAGACTTCCACTTTGCGAACTCCGTGCTGTCGAAGATCTTTCCCATATCACGGGGCTCGCCCAACTGCGTGAAGTTTTCCAGATTCAGGAGTTCCGAGGACGCGGCCGTAAGAAACGGAGCGTGCGCGCCTGCGGCGACCTGAGAAATTTTTTCGAGAAGTTCGATGTCTTCGGGATGCCTGCTGAACTCATAGTCTCCGATCAATGCGCCGAAAGGCTCGCCGCCAAAGACACCGAATTCCTCTTCATAGACTTTCTTGAACAGAGCGCTTTGGTCGAATTCGGCGGCGCGCTGCAAATCACGCAGGACTTCCTTTTTGCTGACGTTCATAACACGGATCTTCAGCTGCGAACTCGTCTCGCTTTGGTCGAGGAGATACTTCAAGCCACGCCAGCTGGCTTCCAGCTTTTGAAAAGTGGCGTTATGCAGAATCTCGTTGAGCTGAAGGGAAACCAGGTGGTCGATCTGCGCGATGCGGGCGTTGATAGTGGCGTCCGCGTCGCGCGAAAGGGTCATCTCTCCAGCAACAACTTGGGCGATGAACTCCTTCACCATATCCTTGCCGCGCTCGCGGGAAGCGGTTTCACGCCCGAATCGACCCTCTTCTACGATTTTGTCGAGCAGGCTGCCCTCGGTTACCTTATCCACAGCGGGTTGGGCCGCTGCTTGTTGCCCCTTATTCATCGGAAGCTCCTTGGCCCTTGCCTGTGCCTAGTTCCTTTTTCAACTTGTCGAGCTTCTCAGTGTTACCCGCGGCGTCCATCAGCAGTTCATCGAGCTTGTCGTTGCCCTGTAAGGCGCCACGCAGGTCACTAAGCTTGGTTCGCAGATCTAGCAATTCCTTCAACGGCTTCACTTGCTTGGCCACCTGCGCGGGATCGAAATCGTCGAGACTCTTGAAATCCAAGTCGACTTTCAACTGCCCGGCGTTGGAGTCCTCGCTCAGTTTGTTATCAACGGCGAAGGACAGATGCGGCTTGAAGCTTTCGAGCACGCTGTCAAAATTGTCCGGGGTGATCTCCACAAAGCGCCGGTCTTTCAACCGGGCCAGCGGCTCCCTCGGCTGGCCGCTGAGGTCGGCCATCACTCCCATTACAAACGGGAGCTCTTTCACTTCGATGGCGTCCCCCACTTCGACATCGTACGTGACGTGAACTCGCGGAGGGCGGACGCGCTCCAACTTCTTATGTACGCTTTCTTTAGCCATGGCGGGTGCCTCGTGGGTTTCGGGCCTGAGGGGACTTCCGTGCCGACCCGAAGTGTGTGTGGGGAATATCACAGTAATAAAGGTGCTGTCAAGCATTTGGGAGTAGTCCAAAGGGACTGAGAGTCCTGGGACCGTGGCGTTCCTCAAGAAAGCGACCAAGTCTGCCGTTTCGCACATGCACCGGCACACGTCTGCTCAGTTGGCCGTAAACCATCCTTTGATATCGCCATCTTCTCGGAGTATCCTGCGCCAAGATACCCCGAATCGGAAGTCCTCGCGTAATCGAACTGCGGTTTTGCCATCAAAGGAAGCTGCCCGTGGAGATGCACACTTCCATTCTCCGCGCTGTCTTTTTTGCCAAAAATGATTGCGTTCCAGGATTGGGAGGAAAGCGATGGCTATTGCGGGAACGTCGAAAGCACTACCTGAAGATCTTCGAGAAGCAGTAGGTAAACTGGAAATCTATGGGTATCGACTCGAGCAGATTGGTAATTCTTGGACTCTCTACTTCCCGCCTGGAAACAAGAGAGCACTGCAGCAGGCTGCCTTTTTTGATCAAGATTTGGCGACTGGGCTCCTGCGGGTTCTTCGAGAAGAGGAGAAGGATCGAGAAGTCCTCCACAACTACAAGCAGTACGATGACCGATGGGGGAAACTTACCTACGGGAATGGGCCTGGGTTCTCGACGATTGGCGAAGGCGGGTGTGGTCCTACTTCGCTCGCGATCATATTGCAGTATCTAATGAACAACGGCTCGAGGCCACGAAACGCCTGTATCGGAATCTCCCCAGCCGAAACCGCCCGATACGCCGCGACACATGGGCGTCTAGCCGGCGCGGGCACGGACGGTGATGCAATGGTTCGGGGCATTGGCCAGAACTGGCCAGGGTTTACCGGTAGCAAGGTTTCCCTCCAGGCGGCCGCCTCCCTCCTTCGAGAAGGGAAATTGATCCTCTTCTCCAGCCATGGGAGCAGAGGCTATACCGACAGCAAACTCTTGCAAGGTGAGCCGAATATTTCCTATCCGCACCACTTCATGGTCTTGAGCGGAGTCGAGGGTTTCCCGGAATCTAAACGCCCACTTTTTTTTGTGGCAGACCCAGCGAGTCGAAAAAAGGTTGGCTCCATGAAGTTCATTTACTGGGACGGTTTCAGCCCCGCAGCTCAATTTTGGTGGGTCTACCAAACGAGCGAACTAGCGGGAAGGGTGTGCCGCTGACCTGCGCTTGTTTTCAATCTTGAACTGAGGCTAGCAAGACAATTCGCAACTGACCTCAATCTTCTTTGACTTCTCGTCGGAACTCCTGCTAGCGTACCGCTAAGCTATGCGCCAATTGCAGCCGGTCGTCTGGTCTAAGGGAACTTTTCTCACTCCGCAGCATCTGCAGACGCGCGACCGCTTTCTGGAAAGTGTGCTGCAATTCCGCTTGGAGGCGCTCAATTTCTGTCCTTGGGGATTTCAAGAACTGCAGCTAAACCGCGAGGCGCTTGCCGGAGGCAATTTCGCCTTGACGCGGGCTGTCGGCATCCTCCCGGACGGCCTTCCTTTTGACATTCCGGAATCCGATCCAGCCCCCGCTCCCAAACCTCTGGAAAGCTTCTTTGAAGCCGACCAGTCCACCGTGGATGTTTATCTCGCGATTCCACACCATCGAGAGCGCGGCTTGAATGTTTCCATCGCGCAGAGCAACGCGGACACGCGTTATCTGTCCGAAGTGGTAAATCTGCGCGATGAAAATACGGGCGCATCGGAAAAGCCCGTACAACTTGCCCGAAAGAATTTCCGGTTTTTGATGGAAGGCGAGTCAAGGGAGGGCTGCACTTCCTTGCGCGTGGCACGCATCAAGCGCTCGGCTGCCGGCAGCCTCCAGCAAGATCCTGAGTTTATCCCGCCGCTTCTGGATATTTCCGCCAGCGAATTCCTTGTTGGCATCACCCGGCGCCTGGTGGAGATCCTTTCCGCGAAGAGCAGCATTCTGGCCGGCGGCCGAAGCCAACGCAGCTCCGGGCTTGCCGATTTCACCGCGGCGGACATCGCAGGTTTCTGGCTGCTTTACACCGTGAACAGCCACCTTCCCGTTTTGCGCCATTTCTATGAAACAGGCAGAGCCCATCCCGAAAAGCTCTACCGCGTCGTCGCCGCGCTTGGTGGCGCGCTTTCCACATTTTCCCTGAAAATTCAGCCGCGCGACCTGCCGGCCTACGACCACGACGGGCTTGGCGCGTGCTTTTCAGACCTCGACGACAAGGTGCGCGAACTTCTCGAAACGGTGGTGCCCAGCAATTTCGTTTCTCTTCCACTCAAACCAGTCCAGCCATCGATCTACGCCACGGCCATTGAGGAAGATAAGTATTTGGTCGGCACCAAGATGTACCTCGCCGTGAATTCCTCGTTGAATCAAGCTGACTTGGCCAAGAAGGTTCCCCAACTCGTCAAGATTTCCTCGGCCACGCAAGTAGAACAACTAGTGCGGCGGGCATTGCCTGGCGTTCCGCTGACCCATATGGCCAAACCACCGGCTTCGATCCCCGTGAAACTGAGCTACGAATACTTCAGCTTGAATCAGTCCGGGTCCGCCTGGGATGCCGTGGGACGCGCGCGAAGCCTGGCTGCTTATGTGCCAGGAGATATTCCCGCTCCCCAATTGGAGCTGATTATTCTTTTGCCGCAGGCCTTGTGATCTCTTCGACGTTTAGGAATCCGCCGCTGACCAGCGAGCCGATCAGATCAAGGAATTCCCGCGGTGGTGTCTCCGGATGAATCCAACCCGCCTCCCGGCACTCTGCGTAAAGTTGCTGGATGCTTCGCAAACCGTCGCATCGCGCAAGCAAGTAACCCATCCAGGGTTGCACTTTACAATCCATAAGGAAGGGATAATCGCAACTCAGCGTGAAATCCTCAGGCGCGAAATCCCCTTCCTGGATTCGATGACGGACAATGAGCTGAACCTTCGACGAAGCCGCAGGCCTTGCGGCGAAGACGTTTTCGAGCGAACGCTCAGTCAACCTCTCGGTCTCCCATCGAAGCACTTTCTCGATCGCCGCGGAATCGGCTTCTCGCGCCAGGGACCGTCGGATCGTAAACACCGGCCGTTTGCTCTCCCTTCGCTGCACGACGACCGTGCCCGTCAGAATCTCTTTCACGCTCAGCCTTTCGAATAAAGCTTTCCACTGATTCACTTCCGCTTGTCCGCTTGACCTCCGGACCGCCGAGTCCATCGCGAAACGCGCGGGATCCAGGTTTTTTGAGATAAACAACGCAATGTCAAATTCGCCTTCGGCCGTCCCAAGCCAGACGCGCAGTCTCTGCTCGAAAGGCGCGCCTTCTCGGTCGGTTCCCAGTGTTCGGCAGTAGAGCCGCCCTCCTGGAGCCAGGTGCTGCTCCAAGCCTTCCAGTATTCTTCGCGTGAGCTGCTCGCCATCCTCCCCGCCATCGTAATAAATCTCCGCGGGACACAGCACCGGCATGTACGGAGGATGTGCGGCAATCCGTTCGAAAGTGTGCGCCTCAACCGGCGAAAACAAATCTCCGTTAACAATGCTCACATTCTTGATGCCATTCAGCGCCGCGTTGAAGGCGGCAAAATTTGCCGAGCGCTGGGTGATGTCGCTGGCCCACGCTTTTCGCGCGGTCCGCGCTGCAGCAAGAGCGGCAATGCCGCTTCCGGCGCAGAGCTCGAGGAATTCCCCGCAAGGGTCGCTGGGGAGAAAATGCAGAAATTCGCGCGTACTCCTGGTCAACGCCGGATACACGATGTCGGGAAATGACTGCTTGGGCGTGCGGTCCGGGTTGGACCATCTGTCGGACACGATGAACAGATCTCCCACTGGATAGAGCGCCACCGCACCGAAGCATCTTTTTCTGTCCGCCGAATCCTCCTCGATGAGCCCCAATGCATTCATGGCCGCCCATGCCGGGCCTGGAAATCGGCTCTCTGCTTCAGCGATTGATACGAACTCACCCAGAAGAAAGAGCCGAATAATCACATCGACCGGATTGGCGGAAGCCACGCGATGGGCAAGATTCTCTGATAACGCCACGATGTCCAGAGCTTCCACCGTAGGCAGGCCAAGTTTTTCGCAAATGTGGCCTTCTGTGTAGCCACTTTCGTTCAGAAAGGAGCGCAGGGCCGTGAATTGCGAAGTTGTGCCGATCTCCAGCAGATTCATCGTGTTAGGTTTCTTTCGCTAGCCTGCCATCACAGCCGTTACATCACCGGGATGGAAGGCAACTCGCTTGACAACCCCCAGAGCAAACGCCATAGTTATGCCACATTCGGGTTTCCGACGCTCTTGCTATCGCGATTTTGGCCGCCTCGAGGAGGAACGAGGCTGCTATTTCCGCTGTCCGATCCGGCAAAGCAGACGGAAGGCGAAGCGTAAGCAAAAGAATGTATGGCTGCGTTCGGTTTCTTCGTCCATGAAACATCTCTCCAAGGTGGTCTGGTTCGAGGGGATGTATCTTGCGCCGCACCATTTCCAAGCACAAACTCAATCTTTCGAAGACCTGATTCAATTTTCCACCGCCAATTTGTGGTTTGAGCCCTATGGCCTCGTCGGCTTCGAACTCGACGCGGACGCACTGCGCAACGGCAACGTGGCGCTGGTTCATGCACGAGGAATCTTTTCGGACGGTCTCGCCTTCCACATGCCGGATTCGGACCCGCTGCCACCCTCACGCTACATCGCTGATCTCTTTCCTCCAACGCTCGAGTCCACCACCGTATATCTCGCAGTCCCTTCCCGCCGCGTCGATGGACCAAATTGCGCTCTCGAATCCGAGGCGGAGCAGGATCACCTCCGATTTGCTGCGGAAGTTCGCAGCTTACATGACGACAATACCGGACGAGATGACCGCACCATTCAACTAGCACGCAAGAACTTGGGATTTCTCCTCGACTTTGAAGACCGCTCCGGCATGGTGTGCCTTCCGATCGGACGCATTATCCGAGATGGTACCGGACATCTTCTCTACGACCCGAGATTTATTCCCCCCTGCTTGCAGATCAGCGCCAGTGAGCGGTTGATGATGATCTCCAGGCGGCTTATTGGAATCCTGGACGAAAAAAGCGCGGCGCTTTCGCGCGCCCGCGGTGGTTCTCGCGGCATGGCGGGGTTCTCTTCCCAAGAGATCGCGAGCTTCTGGTTCGTGCACACCATCAATACCAGCCTCGCCGTCCTCCGCCATCTTTGTTTGTCCGAGCGCGGTCATCCAGAGCAGCTTTATCTCGAAATGGCGCGTCTTGCCGGAGGCTTGTGCACGTTCGGGCTGGACTCGCATCCTCAGACGCTGCCGAGCTATGACCATCTGAACCTCGGCCCATGCTTCCAGAGTCTGGATGAACATATCCGCGCTCATCTGGAACTGGTGGTCCCCTCGAATTGTATTTCCGTGCCGCTCAAACAGACCGGCCGCTACTTCTACCAAGGCGAGATTACGGACCAGCGTTGCCTCGACCGCTCCCGGTGGATCTTCGCGGTACGGTCCGAAATCGGCGAACTTGAGCTGATATCGCGCACCCAGCGTCTGGTCAAAATCTGTTCCAGCCAACTCCTTCCGGAGGTCGTGAAAGCGGCGTTGCCCGGTCTGGCGCTCTCCCACTTGCCAGTGCCGCCTTCCGCGGTCGCCCCGAAAGTCGAGAGTCAATATTTTGGAATTAGCCGCACGGGTTCCGCGTGGGAACAGATTGTGCAGACGCGCGGCGTCGGTGTCTATGTTCCGGGGGAGCTTCCAAACCCCGAAATCGAATTGCTCGTCATTCTGGACTCTTGAGGGAACTCTGATGGGTGCGACAATGTTTGGCGCGACCAGCATTAAGACTCCGGAACAGCCGACCCACCGGCGTCG
The DNA here is from genome assembly GCA_035602505.1 of Candidatus Acidiferrum sp. Lineage (GTDB taxonomy): Bacteria > Acidobacteriota > Terriglobia > Acidiferrales > UBA7541 > Acidiferrum. Next base: position 114,383 of record DATNMD010000003.1, on the reverse strand, counting down.
CGACAATCTCGCCATCGTTTATCAAAATCTGCTGACGGTGATCGTTCGGCTTCGCGCTAACCGTCAACCCATCAACGACGCGCAGGCCTTCCGCGCGCAAATGCAAACCGCGCTGCGTAGCGCGGAAAAAGAAGGCATTAGCAAACTGTACCCACCCGAGGACGTGCGTCTCGCGACTTTCGCGATTGTCGCTTTCCTTGACGAGTCCGTACTGAACTCTTCCAATCCGGCCTTTTCCGATTGGCCACGCATGCCGCTGCAGGAAGAGATGTTCGGGCACCACCGAGCCGGAGAGGTCTTCTTTGAGAATATCGACCGGCTGTTGACGCGCTCCGACTCCCACGGCGTCGCTGATCTGCTGGAGGTTTACTCGCTGTGTATCCTCCTCGGCTACAAAGGCAAGTACGGTCTCAGCGATCAGGATTCTGTTCGCCCGGTCCTTGACGCCATCGCCGAAAAAATCCGCTGCGTCCGCGGAGCGCTCGCCGGCCTGTCTCCGGCTTGGGCCGTTCCAGAAGGCATGGTCAGATTGGCGGATGCCGATCCGTGGATTCGCCGCCTGATGATCGGCGCTCTCGCGTGTGCCCTCTTCGCCGTCGTGGTTTTCCTTCTCTTCCGGGTTCTCCTCAGTAGCTACGCTTCCAGCGTGCACGCACTCGCGGCGTTCTTGGAATGGTAGGGAACTGATGCAACTTTCCTGGCAACATTTTGCCGGCGGCATCGGCATGGTCTTTGCCGCCATGATCGCGTGGTTCAGCGGTATCTTGTTGAACCTGCAGGGCGCCAATCTGTGGGTCTTTCGCATCTGCGTTTTTGCTTTTCTCGCCCTTGCCGTGGGAGCGCTGGTATGGTGGCTGCGTAATCGCCAAAAGGCGAAGCCGCCCGGCGGCTCCTCCTCAAACGTGGATTCCGCGTCCGCGGGGGGTGCCGCGGAAGACATTCTTTCGATTTTGCGGGAAGCGGAAGCTCGCGTGGCCTCCTCCACTCAGCTTCCGAGAGGAACGCGGCTCTCCTCTTTGCCGGTCATTTTTCTCGTCGGAGATTCCGCCGCCGGCAAGACCTGCGTCGCCACACAATCAGGTCTCGAACCCGAATTGCTTTCCGGCCAGGTCTACCAGGAGGGCAATATTGCGCCAACCCGTTTGGCGAACCTCTGGTTTGCGCGCAAAGCCGTTTTCGTCGAAATGGCCGGAAAGACTCTGAGCGACCCGAGCCTTTGGACGCGCTTGTTGCATCGCTTGTCCCCTAATAAGTTCACATCGATTTTCAGCAGCAAGCCGGCCGCGCCGCGCGCCGCGGTGGTCTGCTACGACAGTGAAAAGCTCGCCAAAGCCGCCGGCCCGGAGGAAATCACTGCGCACTCACGCGCCATTCGCGCACGGCTCGAGCAAATTTCTCAAACGCTGGGCATCAGCTTTCCTATCTATGTCCTCTTCACGCACGCCGACCGCCTGCCGTACTTTGAGAATTTCTTTCGGAACCTGAGCGACAGCGAAACCACGCAGGTTCTCGGTACTACGCTTCCGCCTCTCCCGGCCTCCGCTACGGGAGTTTTTGCCGAGCAGGAGACCAAGCGGCTCACCTCCGCCTTCAATTCCATGTTCTATTCCCTCGCGGATTGCCGCCCCGGCCTGCTTTATCGAGAGCGCAATCCGGAAAAGCTCTCCGGCATCTATGAATTTCCGCGTGAGCTCCAAAAACGCATCACCATTGCCACGCAGTTTCTGGTGGACCTCTGTCGCCCGAGCCAACTGCGCTCCAGTCCTTTTCTCCGTGGTTTCTATTTCACTGGCATTCGCCTTGTGGAAGCTGCCGCCCCTCTCGGCGGCACGGTGATTGCCTCGAAGACGTCTATCACGCCCGCTCGCGGTTTCTCTTCGAATGCGACTTCCATCATGCGCACCGATGATTTCTCGAAAACATCCACGCAGGACTGGCAAGGCGCTACACAGAACGTGCAGGCGGCCGAATCCAGGAAAGTCACACAGTGGCTGTTCCTTAGCCATATCTTCAGCCACGTCATTCTGCAGGACCGCGCTGCACTCGGAGCCAGCGGCAGCAGTTCCCGCGCCAATCTCCTGAAGCGTACCCTGCTCGCGACAGCGGGCGTGGTCGCTGCGATTTGGCTCCTCGGCATGATTTTTTCCTTTTTCGGTAATCGCGCCCTTGAGCGCCACATCCGGAGCGCCGCGGAAGCGATCGCCCCGATCAGGGCGCAGGCTCCTTCCATGGCCCCGCTCCAGGATTTGCAGCATCTCGAATCTGCGCGCCAGCAACTCGTTAGGCTCACGCAGTATCATCGCTCCGGGGCGCCCTGGCATCTGCGCTGGGGCCTTTACAGCGGCGACGACCTTTACAACGATTTCCGCACGCTGTACTTCAAACGCTTCCATCAGTTGCTGCTCGCCGGCGTCCAGGGTCGCCTCGCCGATTCGCTCCGAGCTTTGCCTCCTTCCGCGAGCCCCAACGATGACTGGCAGCGGCCCTACGAATCGCTCAGGGCTTATTTGATCACCACGTCGAGACCCGAGAAAAGCACGCAGGTTTTTCTTTCGCCCGTTTTGATGAATCGCTGGAACTACGGGAACGCCGTTGATGAGCAGCGCGGGGCGCTCGCCCGCGCACAATTCGATTTTTATGCGGATGAGCTGCGAATCGAGAATCCCTTCTCGTTTCCGGAGGATTCCTTCGTCGTTCTACAGGCTCGCAAGTTCTTGAACAGCTTCGCGAGCGGGCCGCAGCTCGTTTATCAAAAAATGCTGGTCAAAGTTAATCAGGCGTTGCCGCGTTTTGACTTCATCCAAAAGTATCCGGATGCGAAAGATGCCGTAAGCGATTCCAAAATCGTTGATGGCGCTTTCACCGGCCCTGGCTGGAAGCTGATGACCGAAGCCATTTCTCATCCGGAAAACTATGCTGGTGGTGACGATTGGGTGCTCGGCAACTCCGTCGGGTCGCGCACCTTTCAGAATGTCTCTCCACAGGATGTTCGCGCTCTCTACGAAGCCGACTACAAAAAACAGTGGCGCGATTTTCTTGGTGCGGCCAGCGTCCGCCATTTTGGCGGGCCGCAAGATGAATCAAGGCTGCTTGAGAAACTCTCTGGAAACAGATCTCCTCTCCTCGCACTGTTCTGCGAAGTCTCGCAAAACACAGCAGAGGCTTCTCCCGACATTGCCTCCGCATTCCAGCCTGTCCAGGAGGTTGTGGCCGCAAAACAGGCGCCGCAATCATGCCGCGAACAATTCAAGCAGCCATCCAATGACGCCTACACCAACGCTCTCTTGGCCGTGAAGAGTTGTTTGGATCAATATTTGATGATGCCGCCCCAACCGGGCGCGACTCCCGACCCGCGTCAAGCCAAGCTTACCGAATGCAACACCTTGTCGCTGCAGGCAGGCACGGCCGCCCGGCAAATCGTCAAAACAAATGACCCGGTAGGAAAAGTCGACACGACGGTGATTAGTCTGCTGCTGACGCCGACCAGCCCGTCGCGCACGGAGCAGCCTGGGGGGCCAATGGGCGTCCCTCAATTTTGTAGCAGCCTTCGCGCGTTAAACGGCAAGTTCCCGTTCGACCCCAATTCCCATCAGGACGCGACCCTCACGGACCTGACGGGCTTCTTTCAGCCCGGCACCGGTGCTCTCTCGAGGTTCCTTGAACTAAATAAATCTGTTTTCGTGTTGCAGGGCTCGCAATACACACAGACAAGCGGCAAAACCAACTTCGCCTACCTCATCAACCAGGCCGCCAGCATCCAGCACGCTCTATACCCCGACAACACTGCGCAACTAAAAGTCCAGCTCAGTTTGAAAGCCAAGGTACCGGAGCCAGAAAGCGAGGAAACCGTCTCGATTGACGGCACACAATTGCGCGTGGCGCCTGGCGCTCCCAAGAGCCAGATGTTCACTTGGTCCGGAAGTCCTGCGGGAGCAGTTTTTACACTGAGTGGGAAGACACCGGGTCAATACACTGGCACTTGGGGGGTCTTCAGGTTTTTCTACCAATTCAACTGGACGCGCACGCCGAGTGGCTTCCATCTCGAATGGCCGGTACAGGGCCTTGGCGGGCAGATCGTCCAATACAAGGGGAAGAACGAAGTGGTTGAGTTTGAATTGGAGACGGCGGGCTTCCCACTGTTCCAGCGAGGGCAGCTCTCTGGTCTTAGATGTCCGCCAGGTGCAAAGTAGCTCGTCGGCGCTTCCGCAAGCGTCACAATACAACAATGCGCGGCCGCGAACTGTGCGGCGTCCGATGACGGAACTGTTGGAAAAGAACGGCGGGGACGACGTCGGACACAAGTTTTGGCCCGGGTCTAAATGAGTGCCTTTTGCAGTGCGTCCAAAAGCATTGCCTGATCGACTTCGGAAAGCTTTTGGCCCTTTTTCGTCATATAGAACACATCAATTGCCTTCTGTCCTTCGGTATCGATCAAGGCAACCTCGATGTTGCAATCGAGGCGCGCCATTGTCGAAGCTAGCAGATACAACAATCCTCTTTTGTCTTGGGTCACAATCTCCAACAGGGTGCACTGTTCCGACGAGGTATCGTCGAATTTGATTGCCGTTTCCACATTGACCTTTGGAATTTTCGTTGTGGAGGCGGCCTCCGGTGTGCGCGGAGGCGATGCAAGAGAAGTTGTGCCCTGCAGAACTTCGATAATATTGCGCCGAAATCGATCTGTTTCACTTGGGTTTAGCTCGAAGGTGCGAGAGGAATCGCTGAAGTGAAAGGAGTCGAGGACTATGCCGGCGGTATTCGCAAAGGCTTCGGCTTTGACGATGTTCATTCCCCAGCTAGTCAAGACGCCGGCGATTGTGGCGAACAAACCCGGTCGGTCCGCGGTCAGCAGCGTAAGACTAAGCGCGTGGGGTGCTGACATGAGCTCTATTTGCACTGGCTCTATGCTCAGGCGTTGACATAAACCAAAATGATTCGCAATCTCCGCTGCTGAATGCACGCCTAGATATCGCCTGGGGAAACCCTCGAGAAAACGCTCGATCTTGCCTGACTCTTCGCATCCGGTTAATGCACGCAGTTGCTCCAAAAGAGGTTCTTCGGCAGGGGCATGCAACCGGTTGGAATCGAGGGAATGCGTCAGAAGATTCGACGTCGCAAGATAAAGCTGCAAGAGCATCTCGGCCCTCCATGGAGTAAGGGCTTCGGGATTCACAGCGTGAATATCAGCATAGGTAAGGAGGCAAAGGCGCTGGAGGCGCTCGCGAGTCTCCACGACAGCCGCAAAGGAACGAACCGCTACAGGATCGAATACATCCCGGCGCTGCATCGTGGCAGACATTTCCAAGTGTTGCTCGATGAGGAAACGCACTTCGGCTTCATCCTCGGGTGAGAGCTGCAATCGCTGTGCTGCTGTTTTCAGAGCGCTTAAGCTGCCGGAAACGTGATTCTCCACAGGCATTCCCTTACCCACGTCGTGCAGTAGAAGCGATAACACAAGTAGGTCGCGTCTTTCCGCGGACTTCCACAGAGTGGAGAATGGCATATCGCGCGCGTCGCTAGGTTCCGCCAGCGCCTGCAAGTGCTCGATGGTTCGCAAAGAGTGCTCGTCAACCGTGTACCTGTGGTAGAAGTCACGAATGACCAGTGAATCGATCAATGCAAACTCGGGCAGCACTTCCGTAAGTAGCCCCAATCGTTGCATCGGCCGCAACGCCACGCCTGGATAATCCGAGCCGAAGATCTGCTGGAGCTGCTTCCAGGAGATTTCCTGATTCTTGGCCGGCAGTTCGGAATGAAAAAAAATGTAGGCCATTTTACGTTCGGCATGCCGACACATCTCCAACCCGGTCTGGGCGGCTTCAGTCAAAAGAGCCAGGACCGCGGCTCGATCGGAGAACGCGGTTGAGTCGAGGATCTCAAACTGACCATTTCGGATGGCGTATGGTTTACCCGGGCTAAGTTCGATCTTTGGAGGCCGCCCCGCGAGGAGTAACTTCTGCCACAAACTATGCGCTGTGATCGATTGCAAGCTCAAGGAACGTTGGAGTTGGTGGTGCAGAGTCCGCGCATGTCTGTAGTATATTCGCATCCACTCTGCTGCGTTTCGTTTGAGGCCGTCCTTAGCTCCCAAAGATTCCTCGGCAGCAATGGTCTGCAGCTCGTAGGTCAAGGTGTTGTCGTTTCTTCCGTTCTGATAGTGAAGGAAACATCGCACCTGGCTAATAAAGTCCACGGCATTCAAAGCGAGATCCCGCTCGACAATATCTGCGCCTCGGATTTCACTCGCTCTCCCGGCAACCTGGCGCATCCACGCGCTCGCGTGAAAATCTCGCAGCCCTCCCGGTGAGTCTTTTACGTTAGGCTCCAGATGAAAAATGGTGTTGCCGTACTTAGCCAGCCTCCGTTTGGTAAGTTTGGTCAATTCCTCATGCAGAAATGACCGATACACTTTCTCAGTGCGTGGCAGAACCTTTTGTTCGAGCTTTTGATAAACCGTTTGATCACCCGCCAGGAAACGCCGATCCATCATCGAGAGGTGAAATTCCACATTCTCTCGTTCCACTTGCTTGCTCTCATCCAGCGTGCGTGCGGCTGAGCTGACACGAAATCCTCGGTCCCAGAGCGTTCTCGTCAATTCTGCGAGAACAGCCTCCAGCTTCTGCTCCGCTCGACCATTTTCGAACAGGAGGAGAATATCGAGGTCGGAATAGGGAAAAAGTATTCGGCGCCCAAACCCGCCAATCGCGAGAACAGCGAGGCCTTCCGGTTCTAGGTTGTGAGCGCGAGATGAGGCCTGCAGGCTCTCTTGAATGTTTCGCTCGGCCATTTCACACAATGCCTGCAGCGTTGCGTGTACACTCGTGCCGTCGAGAAACGCCTGTTGTATCTTGTGCCTTTCTGCTTCACATTCCGTCCTGGAATTGGCACGCACTTGAGACGAGTCCTCAAGGCTCCTTAACTCAGTCGGTTTTGGATCAAGTCCGGGTCTCGCTGCAGTTGTCACGTTGTCTAAAGCACGCTTTCTCCGTGTTCATCATTGCGAATTCGGATCGCGTCGCCCACGGTCGACAAAAAGATCTTGCCATCACCGATTTTGCCCGTTTTCGCTGCTTTTAGAATCGCATCGACTGCTGAATCGACGCGCTGGTCCGGGAGGACCATCTCGATCTTGACCTTTGGCAATAAATCCAAAGTGTATTCCCGTCCGCGGTAAACCTCCGTGTGACCTTTCTGCCTGCCATGGCCGCGCACTTCAGTTACGGTCATGCCCTCGACGCCGATTTCGAGCAGGGCGTCTTTCACCGAATCAAACCGCGACGGCTGGATGATCGCTTCGATTTTCTTCATTAACTCTCCCTTCCATTAGTTACTTGTTGTGTTCTTCCGAGGTTATCGCTGCAGTCCGACTGCCTGGCGCGTGCGCGCATCATGCACGAGTGCGCGCACGTTCGCCAACCGCAGATTTTGCATTTAATGAATCACAATTTTACCGACCACTTGGAATTTGAATTCAGTGGATTGTTATTTTCCGTTGGCGTTCCGAAAAAGCAGCACGTACAGTCTGCCGCCAAAGCGACGGCAGCGTCGTTCTCCCCAAAGCCACTCGAGAAGGAGAAATTGGAATGACAGTGTTCTCAAAGTGTTTTGCAGCTTTCTTAATGAGCTCTGTGTTGATGCTTCCCGCTCTGGCGCAAACGCCTTCTGCCGCAGATCCCAATGCCTCGGGCGGAACGGCGGCAAACTCCACTTCGCCAGCGCAAGAACCTTCCGCTCCTGCACCGCCGACCTGGTCAGTGGGTCCCATTGATTTCAGCGGCCTGGTCGACGGGTATTACAGCTACAACTCCAACCACGCGGCATCGCAGGTCAATCAGCTCTATAACTTCAACGACAAAACCAACCAGTTCAGCCTGAACATGGCGAAGCTGAGCCTCGCCCATACTCCAGACCCCGTCGGCTTTCAGGTCGACCTTGGTTTCGGACGCGCGTTCGAGATTTTTAATCGTCAACCCAGCGAAAGAGCTTCGGATACATTTCGCTTCTTGGAGCAAGCCTATTTGAGCGTTAAGCCGCCGAAGGCCAAGGGGCTGGAGGTAGATTTTGGGAAGTTTGTTACCAGCGCCGGTGCGGAGGTAATTGAAACCAACGGAAACTGGAACTATTCTCGGTCCCTGCTCTTCGCTCTCGCAATTCCTTATTACCACTTCGGGGTGCGAACTTCTATCCCCATCGGCAAGTATTTCACCGGTGGAGTGCAGATCGTAAATGGCTGGAACAACATTGGGGACAACAACTCCGGCAAGACGATCGGTCTGACCGGAACGATCACAACCAAGAAGTTCGCCTGGAGCAACAACTACTATGCCGGGCCCGAAAACAACGACACAAGTAAGGGGTGGAGACACTTGTACGACACCACTGTGTTGTTTACCCCTTCGACTAAATTCAACGGCTACGTCAATTTCGATTATGGCCAAAACGCGAATTTCTCTCTCGTATCTGGGGTTGCTGCACCCGGCGTTCCTGCACTGAGCAAATGGTACGGCGTAGCCGGTGCGCTTCACCTGCAAGCTAACTCTCACTGGTCTTTCACTCCCCGCGTCGAGTGGTTCAAAGACAAAGATGGATTTGCCACGGGAGTCGCCCAAGACCTGAAGGAGTGTACGTTTACGGGCGAGTACAAGATGGTGGAGGGACTCCTCGCGCGGCTGGAGTACCGCCGCGACTGGACGAACCAGCCGTTCTTCGACTACGGCGGCGTGCTCGCATCGAAAAAGAGTCAGAACACGGTGACACTTGGCGTTTTGGCGTACTTCGGGCCCAAGCGGTAACTCATCCAGCAGGACGAGAATGTTGAGCAAATTTCTGAGTAAATTTGAAGGAGGAAATGAAATGAGTGCAATCCCGCAATTTGGGAAAAAGCTGTCGCTTTCGGAGAAGTTTTCGCGGCTTGCTCTGCGACTGCGGACTCCGGAATGGCGCCGCTACGCAAAATTGCTGTTCGCTGGCAAATTAGCGGGCGTCGGGTTGACTCTAATCGTGATGGCTGCGATGTCGTACTTCTTCTTCGGCCGCGTCTATGCCGCCGATGCAGAGGTAAAAGCCGCTGATGTAATCAATCCCGTCAACACCGCCTGGACGCTGGTGGCCGCGTTTCTAGTTTTTGGCATGCAAGTTGGCTTCACGATGCTGGAGGCTGGTTTCTGTCGCTCCCGCGAAACCGTGAACGTGCTTATGGAATGCGTTGTAGACACATGCCTTTGCGGCATTCTCTTCTATGCAATCGGATTCGCATTTATGTTCAGCCACGGTAACGGCTTCATCGGATATCATTGGTTCTTCCTGCAGGGCGCGCCGGCGACGTATGAAACGACAGGAGTCGCGTTCCTGGCCGTGTGGATCTTCCAGTTTGCTTTTGCTGACACCTGCTCGACTATTACTTCTGGGGCAATGATTGGCCGTACCGGATTTGTCGGCGACCTCCTCTACAGCTTCGCCGTTTCCGGTTTCATCTATCCGATCATCGGCCACTGGACCTGGGGCCCAGACGGCTGGCTGGCCACAATGGGCACCGACGGGCATTTTTTGCCGTCGTTAGGGATGGGCTTTCATGACTTTGCCGGCTCCACGGTCGTACACACGATTGGCGGCTTCATTGCCCTCGCCGGTGCCATTGTTCTTGGCCCGCGCTTGGGCCGCAAATTCAAGCGTGACGGCGGCGCTCCCATGCTGCCGCACGATTTGACCATCGCTGTCAGCGGCGGTCTCATCCTGTGGTTTGGCTGGTATGGTTTCAATCCCGGCAGCACCCTCTCTGCAATGGACTTCGAAGGGATCGGCCGGGTCGCCGCCAACACCACTCTCGCTGCGTGCGCGGCTGGCTTGACGGCCATGGCTTACGCCTACTTCATGAGCAAGAAATGGGACGCGGGCTTTACAACGAATGGGTTCTTGGCGGGGTTGGTTGCCATCACCTGCCCTTGCTACTGGGTCAGTCCTACCGGTGCGATCCTGCTCGGCGGCATTGCGGGTGGGCTGGTGGTTGCCGGAGTTGAATTGCTCGAATGGTTGCGCATCGACGATCCGATCGGCGCCGTTCCCGTTCACGGTTTCTGTGGAATCTGGGGAACGCTTTCGCTCGGCCTATTTGCGTGCGGCAAGTATGGGGCTACCGGTCCGATCACAGCCGACAACTCGGCGCCATTAAAGGGGCTCTTCTATGGCGGAGGAACCCAAGTCCTCGCGGCCCAAGCCATCGGCAGCGCAGTCACCACATTCGCCACATTTGCAGTTGCGATGGTGGTGATGTACCTCGTCAACGCAACCGGGACCCTGCGTGTGTCAAAAGAGGGCGAACTCTATGGGTTGGACTTACACGAGCACGGCATTTCAGCGTATCCCGAGTATGTCATTTCTGCGCTCGCTGCTCCCGCTGGACTCGCCGAGCAGATGCAAAAAGAGCCAAGCATGGTAACCAAAACAGCGCCATCCACGTTTGCCTTCGAAAAGACAACCGGGTCATTGTGACGTCTAGGACGCCAAACAATGCCGCAAGACTGTTGACGTAAACGGGTTGTAGACAGGCCGGAGAGTTTTCCCACGGCCTGTCTGCACTTCCCGGCGTGGTCGTCCCTCGTGGCAATCGAGAAGTCAAAAGGCCTGATTTAGTATTCGTTTTTTCGATTGGCTCGCGCAATTCTTCGATTTGGCGCTTTCCAAATCGGCGCGATAACGTTACCTGCACTGATGCACAGCCATTATTGCTCGAATTCGGGCCCTACGCTTAGTCAGACCTTATTTAAGGAGATTCATGGCCAACGAATTGCGTAATTTTCTTGAACTCTCTTATGACGAATTGGAACAGTTGAATCTGGAGTCTAAGGAGCAGCGCAAGAATCGCGTACCGATTGACAAGATACGGGAAGTGCGCCTGAAGTATCTCGCCGATGAAAAGCGCATCAAGGCTGTCACGGTCCTGTTCAGCGACCTTGAGGGCCGCTTGCACATGCTGGACTACGATAAGAAGTTCCTCATCAAAAGCTGGGATAACCTTACCTTTGACGGCTCTTCTATCCGCGGCTTTACGGCGCAGCGCGAGAGCGACCTGCGTCTCGGTATTTGCTGGGACGCTTTCTACTGGGCGCCCGCGGATGTCTTTGGCACCGGCAAAATTCTTGTTTTTGGCGATGTGGTCGACAAGGACGGCACGCCCTACGGAGCCGACATTCGCGGCCTTTTGAAAGGCTTCGCGGGCGACTTATACAAGAAAAAAGGACACACCCTGAATGCCGCGAACGAGATTGAAGGGTTCTTGTTTCAGGGGTCGGACGCCGAGCGTCGTTATTTTGAAACGAACAAATTTAGCTACGTGAACACCGGAGGTTACTACCATTCCCTCCCCGGCGATCCGCTGCGCACCTTCATCGATACGACCGCGGAAGTGCAGCGGGCGATGGGCTTCCAGAACGAGAAGGATCATCCGGAAGTCGCACCGTCACAGTTTGAAATCAATTATGGGTACGGCGAGGTCGTCGCGGCCGCCGATCAGATCCAGCTCTATAAACTGATCTGTCGCCAGGTGGCCACCAAGATGGGGCTGACCGCCTGCTTCCTGCCCAAGCCGGTCGTGGGCGTCAACGGGAACGGCATGCACACAAACGTTTCCATCAGCGAGAATGGCAACAACTTGTTCTGGGACCCCAAGGGTGAAGAGAAGCTCAGCAAATTTGGGTGGGCTTTCCTCGACCGCATCCTTACTCACGGAAATGACATTTGCCTTCTGCTCAATGCCAGCGTGAACGCCTATCGCCGTCTCGATCCGCACTTTGAGGCGCCTAACCAGATCAAGGCCTCGCCAGTCGATCGCGGCTCGATGATCCGTATCCCCATCGGCAACGAAAAGAGCATGCGCGTCGAAGTTCGCTCCGTGGCACCGGATGCCAATCCATACCTCGTCATGTATTCGATTTTCAAGGCTGGAATAGACGGGGAAACCGCAAAGATCAAGAACTTGCGCCAGGCGGAGCGCTATTTACCGGACAACATTTATACGGCGCTCGACCACTTTCGCAACGCCGAATGGACCACGACACTTCTCGGACCCGACGTGAAGGCTCGCTACGCCGATCTCAAACAGGCTTCGGCGGACCGCTGTCCGCGTCACTTGGGCACCTTCGTCAAAGCGCCCGAGGTGCAGTACCACCACGAAGTCTACAACCAGTTCCTCTGGAACCTATTTTAGAAACTGTTTGGCGCCATTTTCACTGTTGGGCCGGCTTATAAAACAGGCGCGTAGTAACCTCTCTTTGCGTGTACGCTGAGGTGCGAAAGGCCATTGGGCGAGCGCAACTTGATCGTGATCTTGCGCCAGCGCGCGTCACGCGTCTTGTTACTCGGGTGGTATCCTAAAATGTATTGGGTGTGTAACTCCGTGCCGATCTTCGTGGCAATTTGTGACAGCTCATTCGGATTCCGCACGGTGAAGGCGCGGCCGCCAGTCAGTTCCGTCAACTCAGCGAGCAGCAAGGGTCCATTGAGTTCCGTCAAAGTTCGGCGGTGATACGCCGACGGTTCAAAGATGCCGATAGCATAGACTTGGGTATCAGCCTCCCGCAGCAACCGTTTGAGATCGTCCTCGCTATACCGGCTGTGATTTTCCCCGCCGTCGGATATGATCAGCACTGCGTGCTTGGCATTGCGTGCGCTCCTCATCTCACTGATTCCCAGATAGATGCCATCGAGCAGGGCGGTAGACCCGCCTGCGGGGGCCAGAACGAGACGATTTTGTAGCTCTTCAATGTTGTTGGTGAATGGACTGAATAGTTCGGCATGCGTGCCGAACCCGATGAGAAAACCTTCATCTTGTGAATTAGCCGTTTTGAAAAATTGAGCGGCGGCTTCTTTAGCGCAGTTGAGCTTGTTGGCCATGCTGCCGCTGAGGTCGAAGATGATGCCGACCGACACAGGGACGTCTTCGGACGAAAAGTTCACGACCTCTTGCTCGATGTTGTCTTCGAAGATGCGAAAGTTATCGGGCTCGAGGCCTGTGATGGGGCGGTTATGCGGGTCAGTGACTGTGACGTTGACGATCGCCAGATTCACATCTACATGGACGGATTCACCCGGCCTAACTGGCTGGCCAGGCGTGTCATGCTTTCCATGCCTGAGGACCCGAGATTGGGCCCATGCGGTCGCGCCGAGATTGAAGGTGGCGAGGCAAAAGAGTAGCGAGAAAACTAACGAAACGAATGAAATCCTGGCCCCGCTCGCGGGATTCTTCCTGGAGAACGGACTAGTCGGTGATATGCGAACGAGTCTCTTTCTTGGTTTGTTGCGTCTCATAGGTTCACTTCTCGGAGCGTATTAGAGTGATCTGCGAAATGAATAACAATGGTAATGATAGATGACGCCGGCATTCGCACCGGAGCGCTTCGCAAGCAGGCGCATGGGCGCATTGCGAAAACCACGCTCGCCCACCAGATCAAGCATTGCCTCCAGAATCGCTCCTTTGTCTTTTTTTGGAGCCATAGAACGATAGTTAGTCCGAGAAGGGACTAGAACATTCATTCTAACAAATCCGCCTCAAGCCGGATCAGGGACAAGAAGTCGGCAGTTGCTTAATTCGTGAACCAAGATTGGACCAAAAAGCCCGAAAGCCAAGTGGTCTTTCGGGCCGGTTTTTTTGAATTGGGAGCATAACGGACCATGATACTTCTTGCCGACTCCTTGTAAGTGTTTGAAAGGAATGGCGGGGACGACGGGACTCGAACCCGCGGCCTCTGCCGTGACAGGGCAGCGTTCTAACCAACTGAACTACGTCCCCGCGGTGGGTAATGCTCACGGATGGTGGGCAGTGCAGGGCTCGAACCTGCGACCTCCTGCTTGTAAGGCAGGCGCTCTAACCAACTGAGCTAACCGCCCGCTGCAATTCATCGTACAGGAAGCGGCGCGGAGCGTCAACGCAAGCGACGCGCGGAATTTTCGACCGCCTTTCGTCCGCTCGCTCGCAGTTGCGCGCACTTGGCGGCGAAATCGGCGTTACATTTGCGCTGAGTTGCACTTTGGCAGGGCAGCCAGTAAACTGCTTTTCCTTGTATCGAGTAAGGACGATTGCGTAAAGGACACGTTTGGAATGCTGCTCGTTCGGGATTATGTCGGCCATATGGCCTCGGAAGTGATCAAGCGGCTCATCGAAGGGAACCTGATTGAGAGCAAGGCACCGGAAGCAGTGACGCAGCGCGTGCGGCAGCGCATGATGGAAGAGCTGACCGTCGAAGATCGCTTGAACGACGAAGTGCGCGAGATTTTGGTGCAACATCAGGACGAAATGCGGCGGACCGGCGTTTCTTACCAGGAGATGTACAAAAAGGTGAAAGCGCAGTTGGCGCGCGACCGCAAGCTGGTGCTGCGGTGACGCCTGCCGAGCGGCCGGCGGCACTGCCGAATTTTTCGGTTGAGATCCTTCGCTCATTCTCGTCGGATGAGCTCAGGATGACACGTCCACGTAGGGAAGCGATGACGAACCTGGGGGCCAGGTCGAGAGCATGAGACTCACGCGCGAAAAAGTGGTCCGGCTCTCGCATCAGATTACCGATGTGCTCGTCTCCAGCGACGAAGTGGAATTTGTCGAGGACCGCGACACTATCCGCCAGCAGATCGTGCAGATTCTCACCGCCACGTTGAAAGAAGAAGAGAAGGCCGACGCGGAAGTCCGCAAGCGCATCACTTCGCAGAAGAAGGAAATCCTCGAGGACAGCGAAGAGTGGAGCGTCCTCTACCGCAAATATTACGCCGACGAACTTCGCCGCATGGGAATCGCCACAGCCCCTGACGACCGCCGCGAACGCCGCACCTGAGCGAGTCGATCCTCAGCAGAAAACCTTACAGAATCTACTGGATAGGTTTCCGCGAAAGGGAAGCGCTTACTTGGAGCTGTTATTGGCCGCCGAGCCGGGGAGTGCTTCGATGACCCCTTCGAATTCTGGCGTAAATCCACCCGCTGCAATCGATCAAACCGTTCTCATTCCCATCGATGGTGCGGAGCTGCAGGGGGACTTGCACGTCCCGGCAGGCGCGCTCGGGCTGGTGATCTTTGCGCATGGAAGCGGGAGCAGCCGGCACAGTCCGCGGAACAGGTACGTTGCCCGGGTGCTGCAAGAACATGCGTTCGGGACGCTGTTGCTCGATTTGCTCACCATTGAAGAAGAACAGACGGAATCGCCCGCTGGAGAGTTGCGTTTCAATATAAATCTGCTCGCAGAGCGATTGCTTCGTGCTTCGGCATGGGCACGTCAGAACCGCTACACCTCCATCCTCCCGATCGGGTACTTTGGCGCAAGCACCGGCAGTGCGGCTGCGCTCGTAGCCGCCGCGCGAGAACCTGAGGACGTGAAAGCCATAGTGTCACGCGGTGGCAGGCCGGATTTGGCTGGTGCTTATCTTTCGAAGGTGCAAGCTCCCACTTTACTGATTGTCGGAGGTGACGATACTTTTGTAATCCGCCTGAACCGAGAAGCGATGAAATACATGGTTGCAGAGTGCAGGCTTGAAATCATTCCGGGAGCAACGCATTTGTTCCAGGAACCAGGGACTCTGGAAAAAGTAGCTGAGCTGGCGACGGATCGGTATATGACAACGCCTAAGCACGGCGAGGCAAAATCAGCTCATCATTCACGATGAACGCGGATTGTCCTCATCTTCAGGCAAATGAAAAAAAGGGCGGCCATTGGGCCGCCCTTTTCGTTCTCATACAGAAAATCGAGTTAATTAGTGAGCGGCGAGTCCGGACGGCGCTTTAGCGTCGGGCGGTCGTCGTCGCTGGAGTTGGGATCGTTGCCGGCGCCCTTCTGCTTGTCGGTTTGTTCGGTGCGGGTGCGCAGCGTGGGCTTGCCCGGCGCGTTGTCCTGCGCTTTGCGCGTGAACATGATGCCGCGCAGGCGGCCTTTTACCGAATCAAACTCGGACGTTGTCACGATGTATTCCGGACGCGCGGGAAGAATACGCGCGATTTCTTTTTGCGAATTCTCGATGCGCTCCGGCGTTGGCGGATGCGTGGAAAAGACCTTGGGGATCGTGCCGGGGCGGCGCTTCTCGTCGGCTTGGATGCGCTCGAAGAAGGTTACGTAGGAGTTCGGGTCGTACCCGGCCTTGTACATATATTGCAAGCCCAGGAAGTCCGCTTCGCGCTCGGAGTCGCGATTGAATTTGAGATAGGTGAGTGGAATGGCTATGTTCAAGCCTTCGTAGATTCCGTAGCCGGCCCATCCTACGGGGCCGAGCAGCATCAGCGGAATGGTAGCCAATTGCATCAGCTCGCCCTTGGAGGCGTTCTTCGTGCCGTGGCGCGCGGTCACGTGCGAAATTTCGTGCGCCATCACCCCAGCAAGCTCGGACTCTTCCTGTGCGCGCAAAATCAAGCCGCTATTGACGTAGAAAAATCCGCCGGGCAGCGCGAAGGCGTTGACTTCGTCGGAGTCGATGACCTTAATCGTAAAGGGCACGCGCGCATCGGAGTTGCGGACCAGGTTTTGGCCTACGCGGTTTACATACTCGGTGACGACCGGATCATCGATCAGCTTGGAAGAGCGCTCGACTTCTTGCGCGAGCCCCTTGCCGAGGGCAATTTCGCGCTCCAGCGAATAAAGGTTGATGCCCTTGCCGACACCGCGATTCCCGATGGCTTCGACATCTTCCTTGGAGTTCTTTGGGTTGACCGTATCCTTCTGTTCGATCGGCTTTTGCTGGCCCGCTTGCGTTTGCTCTGACTGCGGGTGCGACTTTGCCGGATCAGGGGTCGGCGGTGGGCTTTGCGCCAGTACCGTGCCGCCCGCCAAGGTGGCCAGAAGCCCGAGTCTCAGCGCGTTGCCTAGGGTTACTTTCATGGTGTCCGCCTCCGACTGCGCCTGCTCCGATTATACACCTGCTTACGGCAGGTTGGGCGTACTTCTGTCCCTGTGAGTACGATGTAAGGGCAAGGAAGAAGGTTTCCTGTGGCGAGTTGCCATCGCACGAAGTTAGCTGCGCACCGGCTCCGTGCCGCTGCGCGGACTACGCAATCCTATGTCGGCACATACCCTGTGGTTTCTAAGCAACAACCGGCAGGGGCAAGTTGACACCCGTGGACCGTGCCCACTACAGTCAAAGCTTGAGTATGGGCGTCTCGAAAATTCAGATTGGACAGCTTTGGAAGAAGGACGGCACGCGGGACATTTACTTAGTGACCCGCCTGTATACGGAAGTCCTTAGCACCATAGTGATTATGCGTAAGTCCGGGTCGGAGGGAGAAGCGCTGATTCGCGTGCGCGCCGAGCGGAACTCCAACGGTCACAGCATTCCCGGTTTCTCCCCCGCGCAGGAAGAAGAAAAGCTCTAGGGCGCGCTTTACCCATCAAATCGAGCGTACCGGCATAGCCACCACGTCCTCGACCTGCATCAATTCCTTGGTCAGAAACGGCTCGCCGTATTTCACTCCAATCACCTGCCCGTAATGCCGCGCTAGTTGGTTCATTTCGTCTTCCAGGCGGTCGATCGCCAGATACACTTTGCTCTTTGGCGCGCCTTTGGCTGGCCGGAACTGCGACCCAAACGCCAGAATGGCCTTGCGGCGCTGCTCGAACTCCTTGCTAATGTCCACCACAAAAGTGGGTCGCACGGTGGCGTAGGAAGTGGAGTACAGAATCTTGAACGGACGATACGCCTCGCCATCGAGCGGCAACTGTTTCAGTCCCGCAAGAAAGCAGCCTTCGTAACCGAGCGTCGAGGCATGGTAATGATCCGGGTGCCGCGCCTCCCAGTAGGGAAGGATCACCGTCTTCGGGCGCAGCTCGCGGATTACGCCCGCCAGTTTTAGCTTGTGCTGACGCGCCGGCTGCACATCGGAATCCGGCACGCCCAGGGTGCCGCGCCACGAAACGCCCAGCAACTTCGCGGCTTTGGCAGCTTCCTTGGCGCGTGTTTCTGGCGTGCCGCGCGATCCCATTTCTCCGGCGGTCAGGTCCAGAATGCCGGTCTTGTAACCGCGCCACGCCATCTTGATCAGCGTCCCGCCGCAAGTCATCTCGGCATCATCGGGATGCGCGGCAATCGCCAGCAAATCGAGTTTCATCGCTGCTCCTTCACGGCGCGCTGATTCTAGCACTCAGTGGGACAGCCAATCCTGGCTGTCCTATGCTACCTTTCCGCTCACGATGAACGCTCAACTGCAAGGTCAAGTAGCGCTGGTCACCGGCGCCGCCAAGCGCATCGGCCGCGCTGTGGCCGTGCGCCTGGCCACAGAAGGCGCCGACGTCGTAATCCATTACAACCGATCGAAGTCCGATGCTGATGCTGCCGTAGCCGAAATCGAAAAGCTCGGACGAGCAAGCGTCGCCCTGCAAGCCGATCTTTGCAGCGTCGCTGAAATTAAGCGTCTCTTTCAACAAACTGCCGAGCACTTCGGCCGCCTCAACATCCTCGTCAATAGCGCCGCCATTTTTCTTCCCGCGCATCTCGAAGACACGACCGAGAAAATCTGGGATACCTCGCTTGATACAAATCTGAAAGCGCCCTTCTTCTGCGCGCAAGCCGCCGCGCCGCTCCTGAAACAGTCTCACGGCGTCATCATCAATTTCGCCGACATCGGCGGCATCCTCCCGTGGCCCGGCTACATTCCGCACTGCGCATCCAAGGCCGGCGTGATCATGCTGACCAAATGTTTGGCCAAAGCTCTTGCGCCGGAGGTCCGCGTGAACGCCATAGCTCCGGGAACAATAACAATGTCCGGCGATCCCAACGAATGGGAAGCCGACTTCATCCGCCGCGCCCCGCTCCACCGCGCGGGCACCACCGAGGACGTAGCCGACGCCGTCTCCTTCCTCATCCACGCCGAATTCGTAACCGGCCACGTCCTCGTCCTCGACGGCGGCCGCACCCTCTAAAGGCCCACTTCAATCCTGCGTGCAGACTTTCTCTGCTCGGTGTATTCTATTGTGCTAATGAGCGAAATAAATTTTGGCGGGCCCTTGTCGGGACTACGCCTCAGGCCAACGGAATGAACAGAGACCGGTCGGACGTTATTCATAATGAGACAACCACGGTGAATGACGGGACTACCGTGAACCACGGCACCACTGCCGATAATGGGACGCGCATTCCGGTACCTCACGGACTGGACGACCTGGAAGTGCAAGAGTGGCTCGAATCGCTCGATTCCGTCCTGGAATCCAGCGGACCCGAAGTCGCCACGGAAATCCTGGAGCGCCTTCGCGCGCACGCCACCGTTTCCGGCATTGATCTCCCGTTCACCGCCAACACACCCTACGCGAACACTATCCCCAATCGCCTCGAGCCGCTTTTCCCCGGCGACCAGGAACTCGAACGCCGCATCAAGAGCCTCATCCGCTGGAACGCGCTGGCCATGGTCGTGCGTGCCAATCGCGTCGAGCACAATATCGGCGGCCACATTTCCACCTACGCGAGTGCTGCCACGCTGTACGAGGTCGGCTTCAATCATTTCTTCCGCGCTCGCACGCCCGAGTTCGAGGGCGACACCGTCTACTTCCAGGGGCACGCCTCGCCCGGCATCTACGCTCGCGCGTTTCTCGAAGGTCGTATCTCCGCGCAAAAGCTGGAAAACTTTCGCCGCGAACTGAAGCCCGGCGGCGGCCTCTCTTCCTATCCGCACCCATGGCTCATGCCAGATTTCTGGGAATTTCCCACCGTCTCCATGGGACTCAGCCCGCTGATGGCCATTTATCAGGCGCGCTTTGCGCGTTACCTGGAAGATCGCGGGCTCAAGCCCGCGACCGACGCCAAAGTCTGGGCCTTCCTCGGCGACGGCGAAACCGACGAGCCTGAGTCGCTCGGCGCGATCACCCTCGCCTCGCGCGAGAAGCTCGACAATTTGATTTTCGTTGTGAACTGTAACCTGCAGCGCCTCGACGGTCCGGTCCGCGGCAATGGCCAAATCATTCAGGAGCTCGAATCGGCGTTCCGTGGCGCGGGCTGGAACGTGATCAAGGTTCTTTGGGGCAGCGAGTGGGATCCCATCCTCGAGCGCGACACAGAAGGCTTGCTCGTGAAGCGCATGGGCGAGCTCGTCGACGGCGAATACCAGAAGCTTGTCGTCGAATCCGGCGCCTACGTCCGCCAGCACTTCTTCGGCAGCGACCCGCGACTGCTGCAACTTGTCGAGCCGCTTCCCGACGAAGCGCTGCGCCGCTTGCGCCTCGGCGGACACGACCCGCGCAAAGTCTACGCGGCGTACAAAGCCGCCGTCGAGTTCAAGGGCCGACCGACCGTCATCCTCGCGCGCACCATCAAGGGCTACGGCCTCGGCGAAGCCGGCGAAGGCAAGAACGTCACCCACCAGCAGAAAAAGTTGAACGAGGAAGAGCTCCAGGAGTTTCGTTCGCGTTTCGGCATTCCTCTGAACGACCAGGACTGCATCGAAGTCCCGTTCTACCGTCCCGCCGAAGACAGCATCGAAATCCAGTATCTGCGCGCGCGCCGCGAGGCGCTCGGCGGCTATGTTCCCAAGCGCAGCGTGCGCTCGCAGCCGCTGGTCGCCGACCACGATGAGCTGTTCAAGGAATTCCACGAAGGCAGCGAGGGCAGGGAAGTCTCCACCACGATGGCTTACGTCGGCATGCTGCGCAAAATGCTACGCGATCCCGAAATGGGCAAGCTCATCGTGCCCATCGTTCCCGACGAAGCGCGCACCTTCGGCATGGAGTCGCTCTTCCGCACCGTCGGCATTTACTCCAGCGTTGGCCAGCGCTACCAGCCGGTCGACGTGAACACGCTGCTCTATTACAAGGAGGCGAAAGACGGGCAGATCCTCGAGGAGGGAATCACCGAGGCCGGCTCCATGGCGTCGTTCATCGCCGCAGGCACTGCCTACGCCACGCACGGCATCAACACCATTCCATTCTTCATTTACTACTCGATGTTCGGCTTTCAGCGCATCGCCGACTTCATCTGGGCCGCAGCTGACATGCGCACGCGCGGCTTCCTGCTGGGGGGCACCGCGGGCCGCACTACGCTTTCCGGCGAAGGCTTGCAGCATCAGGACGGCAACAGCCACGTCCTCGCGCTGCCCGTGCCGAATCTTCGCGCCTACGATCCCGCGTTCGCCTACGAAATCGCCGTCATCATTCAAGACGGCATTCGCCGCATGTACAAAGACGGCGAAAATATTTTTTACTACATCACTTTGATGAACGAGCCCTACGCCATGCCACCCATGCCCGGCGACGTGAAAGACGGCATTCTCCGCGGCATGTACAAATTTCGCGCCAGCGAAAACAAAAAACCCAAGCTGCGCGCGCAACTCTTCGGCAGCGGTTCCATTCTCCGCGAAGCCCTGCAAGCGCAAGACATACTCGAGCAAAAGTACGGCGTCGCCGCCGACGTCTGGAGCGTCACCAGCTACAAAGGGCTTTATACCGACGCCATCGAAACCGAGCGCTGGAACCGCCTGCATCCCGGTGAAAAGCCGCGCATCCCCTACGTGACGCAAACTTTGGCCGACACGCCCGGCGTGCTCGTTGCCGCCACCGATTACATCAAGACGCTCCCCAGCATGGTCAGCAAGTGGATGCCGCGCCGCCTCGCTACGCTGGGCACCGACGGTTTCGGCCGCAGCGAAGGCCGCCAATCCCTGCGCGAATTCTTCGAGGTCGACCACCGCTTCATCGCGCTAGCCGCGCTGCACGAACTGCAACAAGAGGGCAAAATCGAGCCCGGCGTCGTAACCAAAGCCATAAAAGACCTCGGCATCGACCCCGAAAAACCCAACCCCGTAATTTCCTGATCTCGGGCGGAAACCTTTTAACGGAGTTCCCGTTAACTACGGCCGGTGGTACCCTGCGTTATGGACTTGCGGGATAGAATCGCACTCCTGATTCTCTTTATGCCGATTGGAAGCGTCGTCTTCCTGGCTTCCTTTTATATTTTGGCGATTATTGGACTGGATGCGGGACTTCTTAAGCTCCACTTGCTCGAGTTTCATCCTATACCAAAGGCAGAAAACATTGGTTGGATCACAGTCTCGGTTGGAAGCACATTTGCATCACTCTTAGCGGTGTGGTCTTGTTTCCGTGCCTTCGAAAAACGCGTTCGCTGAGCCGACGCAAATGCTTTCGCACTGCATTTTGTCGAAATTCGCTCCTGGGGTAGCTTCAAAGAACCTGCGAGCGTTCCACCAGTTCACCCGGCTTGATTCTTCCCGTCGCCAGATTCGCAATCAACTCCCGATTAGCCGCCAAAAAATCATATTCACCCAACTCTTTCGGCAACACCCAAGCGATCTGTTCGAAGCACAGCGGTCTCGCCTCCCCTTCCGCCAGCGCCGCCGCATAAAATTGAATCTCGAGCTCCTCCTCTGACGCGGCCGCATATTGGTGCCGCACGCGCCCAATCTCCACGCATTTCGTGAGTGTGACGCCTAACTCCTCGCGCAGCTCCCGCGCCAGCGCCGCCTCAGCCGCCTCGCCCTCGCGCACCTTCCCTCCAGGAAATTCCCATTTCAGCGGCGAAGAATCATCCCTGCGCCGCTGCCCAATCAGCAGCCGCCGATCCTCCCGCTCAATCACCGCCGCCACAACGATTCTCATCCTCTCCTCTGTGCTCTCTGCGCCCTCTGTGGTGAATTCTTTTTTCCGCGCTCGCCATTATGCAAATGCAGCGCGGTGAACAATTCCCGCGCTCCCTCCATCAGCGGCGGCCCCGGCGTGTTCAACAACTCGTCTCGCACCACGAAAACCCGTCGCTGCCGAATCGCCGCCACATCCTTCCATGCCTCCACGCGATAGGCCTGCTCCGGATCTGCTTTGGCGCCCGTTGCAGCCCACGCCAGCACAATCACCTCCGGCATCGCTTCTGCCACCTGCTCATCGCCAACCTTTTCTCCGGCCGGAACAACCATCTCTCCGCCGCAAATTTTCACCACCTCCGCCACCCACGGCGGCGAACTAATCCGCGGATTCGGCCAAGCCTCGCAATACACCCGCACGCGTTGCTTCAATTTCTTCGCCGTGCTCTTGATCGCCGCAAATTCAGAATGCATCTTCCGAATCAGTCCCTCCGCCGCCTTCGCGCGCCCTGCAATTCCTCCCAGCAGCCGAATATCCGCATAAACATCCTCCAGCGTCCGCGGATTCATCGCCAAAAAATTCAGCCGCTGCTCCAGCAACTTCCCCACCGTTTCCTGCTTGTACGGCACCGACCCGATCACCAGTGTTGGCCGCAGCGCCACAATATCCGCCACAGACTCCATGTGCCAGCAATCCCCAACCTGCACCAATCCCGCGACCGGCGCCACGTCGCTGCACCACTTCGTAACGCCCACCAACAGCCGCCGCGCCCCGATCGCACACAAAATCGAAGTAGCGCTAGGTGCCAGCGACACAATTCTCAAGCGTGTTTTGTGATCTGTTCCGGCCACAGGAAAAGCTTAGCAGACGTTGAGCTTGTAATCGGTAAGCGCCTTGAGCGGCGCTGAATCTATCTCTTCTGATCCCACCAATCCGTCCCCCGCGTATCATTCCGCAACTCGTCCACATTCACCCAGTAATACGTCCCAAACGCTTTCTTCTCCGGCCAAATCTCATCCAGCGTATCCGCGTCGTACAGCCTCCCAGCCTTCATCACCATCGCGATATTCGCCGTATTGTGAATGTCCTCCAGCGGATTCGCGTTCAACACCATCAGGTCCGCGATCTTTCCCGGCTCCAGCGAGCCCAAATCCTTGTCCGCGCCCAGAAAATGTGCACCGTGCAAGCTAGCCACCTCCAGCGCACCCATCGACCCCAGCGCCGAAGCCAGCATCCACACTTCCCAGTGCGAGCCGATTCCATGCGCTTGCCCGTGCGAACCGATCGCGCCGTATCCGCCATTCGCGATGATGTCCGCCAGGCCTTGCGCCTGCACGCCAAAATGATAATCCGTCA
Organism: Candidatus Acidiferrum sp.; assembly: GCA_035602505.1. Lineage (GTDB taxonomy): Bacteria > Acidobacteriota > Terriglobia > Acidiferrales > UBA7541 > Acidiferrum. Next base: position 90,495 of record DATNMD010000003.1, on the reverse strand, counting down.
CCGGACGCAGCATCCTCCTCCGCATGTGCGGAATCAATTGCCGCCACGGAATCCAGCGCTGCTCCTTGGCGTCCTTCCAGACATCGCTCATCTGGAAGAAATATTCCTCATTCCACGGCGCCGTTCCGCCCACCATGAACGTCGGTGAATAGGTCGTGTGCGACATCCCAAACAATTTCGCCACGTCCTGATACAGCGGCACGTACGGCGTCGGATGCTCGAATCCCGCCTGGCCGTCCATCAGCATCGATACTTTGTGTAGCAGGTCCGATGACCCTTCGCCCGTCACGCGCAAGCCCTTCTTCCGCGCAATCTCCGTTACCCACTGCCGCTGCTCGCGGTTTGGCTGCAAGTATTGTTTCAGCGCCGTTGCGCCAAACGATTGCAGTCGGTTGATTTCGTGCTCCGTCACCTCGAAGCTTGTCAGTTCGTTCCGATGCGGCCCATCTCCGTTGTACATCGGATCGCCGGTCGAAAACGTTCGCGGACCGACAGCCCGCCCGGCCTCGATCATTTCCGCAATCGTGAACACTTCCTGCGACCAAGCCGCCGGATCGAGTGTCGTTGTGACTCCATACGCCAGATACACCGCGGAATCGAATCCGCGCGAAGGCGTCACGCCCGCCGACTCGCTGTGATGGTGCGCGTGCATGTCCACAAAGCCCGGAATGATCGTCTTGCCCTTCGCATCCACCACGCGATCCACGCCCGTCGTACTACATTCACCCGCGCAGCTAATGCGCCCGTTCTTCGCCACAATCGTTCCGTTCTCGATCACCTTGCGATTTTGCAGCGTGATGATCCGCGCATTGGTCAGCGCAATACTCCCGTGCGCAATGGCCCGCGGTACGCTCAAATGAATTTCCGTCGTTTCCGTTTTTCCCGAATCGGCGTGGTATACGAAATATTTGCTCGCCGCTCCGTACTCAATCGTTTGCGCGTCGCGCCAGCGCGGAAACAGCCCGCCGTCGAGGCTTGCGGGCTTGATCGGCAGTAAGGCCGCCTTCCTTTCCAGTCGAATCGTTTCGTGTCCCGTCGCGTTCAGCGGTATCGCCGCCAGATAAACGTTGTCGCCTTCTTCGTACGCCACCTGCGCCAAGTCCGGCGAAACCTCCGCCTGGTTCGCCTGCGGAAAAATTGCGTGCACCTGCCGGTCGCTCCCGTCAGTCCGCACCGACACCAATTCCGTGACAATCTTGCTCCGCCCGCCCTCGCCTTTCTCTTCGCGATGCGAGGTGAAATAGATGCGCCCATCGCGCGCGAAGCGTGGTGTCGGCCCCGGCGCCTCCTCGCCTTCTACGCGCACAATCGCCTTTGCTTCGCCGCCGCTCACCGGCTGCACCACGATGTCGTACCACTCATTCCGCGCCCATTGACGCCCACGGAACGTCGCCCCCGAACCGCGCGAATACACCAGCATCGCTCCGTCCGCGCTCCACGCCGGATTCAAATATTCCCCTGCTTCTTTCGCCACCGCCTTCGGCTCGCCGCCGCTCGCTGCAATCGTCCAAAGCTGCCCGTGCTTGTCGTCGTCGAAACTTGCGAACGCGATCGTCTTCCCATCCGGCGACCAGGCCGGAGAAAACTCATTCGCCGTAAACGCTTCCGGCGTCAATCGCCGCGGCTTCCCGTTAGGCATTTCCATCAGCCAAAGCTTGCTCACCGCCTGAAACACCAGTTGTTTCCCATCCGGTGAAGCGCTCTGCCACCGTATATACCGCGCTTCAAACGCGTCATCTTTGATCGGCAGCGGCGACCATGCCATCTCCGAAATCTTGCGGTGCACGTGTGCGGTGAAGGGAATCGTCTCCACTTTTCCCGAGTCCACCGCGAGCCGGCGTATTTTTCCGCCTTGCGAAATCAAAATCGCTTTTCCGTCCGCCGACCATACATAGCCCGGCACGACCGGCATCTGCCGCGAAATCTCTTCCGCCTCATCCAGTTCGATCGGATCCATCAGCAGCCGCTCTTCGCCGCTCTGCAAATCGCGCAGCCACAGCGCCGTCCGCGAACCAAACACGTGTCCCTTGTACGATTCCGTGCCGTCTGGAATCCGCCGCGCAAACGCCACAAGTTTCCCGTCCGGCGAAACCTCCGGCGCCACCGCGCCTCCGCTCGTCGAGCGATCCTGCTGTTCCGCCAATCCTCCGGTAATCTTTTCTTCCTTCCGCGTCTGCAAATTCAGCCGACGAATCTGGTAGCAGCCAATCATAGGGTCGGTATGCCCAAAGGGCAGGGGAGGGCAGAGCAGTACGTCGTAATACAAATACTTCCCGTCGCTCGACACCGAATGCCACCCCGCCGCCTTATCCTTGTTCACCAGCTCGACTCCGTTCCCTCCATCCCGGTGGTACATCACCAAAGCCCAGTTGAAATCTCCTTCACCCGGCTTGAGCACCTGCTGCTGCACCACGATGTATCGACTGTCCGGAGTCCACACCGGGCTCAGCACCCGCTTGCTTTTATCCGTGTACACTGCCCGCGGATTCTTTCCGTCCGCGTCCATCAGCCACAAATTGTTTTGCCCTTTGCGATCGCTGACAAACGCAATCGTCTTCCCGTCGGGTGAAAATCGCGGCATCATGTTCAGCGCCACGCCCGAATCTTGCGTCAGGCACTCCGCTTTTCCGCCGCCCGCCGCCATCCGATAGATGTGCCCTAGCAAATCAAACACAATCCATTTGCCGTCTGGCGACACGTCGACGTTCATCCACGTCCCTTCGCTCGTATCGAAATCGATGTCTCGCGTTTGCCCGCGCGCCTGCGTGGTGTCCCACTCCTTGGGCTTGTCCTGCGCAACACTCGATGAACCCCACGCCGACATGCCCGCCAGCAGCCATCCCGCAACATGAACTCCATACATCAACGAACGCCTCATCGGAGATCTCCTCAATGTCAGTGCGGTCAAAATCACCCCAACGGCATGGCAAGCGGCGCCGAACACCGTTGCGACCATCGCATCTTTTGCGCCGCGCTTTTAACACGCTGCAGCAACAAACGCAACCCCAGCGCAACAAACGTTTCTGCATCCCGCCGCACAAACTAAGTCCTGATTGCGCCCGCTACATCTCTCCCCTTGCACATCGACACCAACCTCGCTATCCTCCTCCTGTAGAAGCATAAGGGTTACCGCCATGCCGCCCGAAAAACTCGATCTGCCCCAAGGCACGCTCGATCTCCTCATCCTCAAAACGCTCGCCCTCGAGCCGCAGCACGGCTGGGCCATTTCCGAGCGTGTCCAGCAAGTCTCCAAGGACGTCTTGCAAATCCAGCAAGGTTCACTGTATCCCGCTCTCCATCGCCTCGAGCGCCGCGGCTGGATCAAAGCTCGTTGGGGCACCTCCGAAAACAATCGTCGCGCCAAGTATTACGAACTTACTCGCGCCGGAAGCAAACAACTCGAACGCGAAGAGAGCGCCTGGCGCAAGCTCGCCGCCGCCGTCGCCCAGGTTCTCAAGACCGCTTAGGAGCTACTCATGCTCTCCGACCTTCTCTTTCGGCTCCGCGCCCTCTTCCGTGGAAGCTCCATGGAAGCTAAACTGGATAGCGAACTGCGCTTTCATTTCGAACACGAGGTCGCAAAATACATCGGGTCCGGCCTGTCGCCGGAGGAAGCCAGACGCCGCGCCCGTCTTGCTTTCGGCAGCTTCGATCAGGTCCATGAAGACTGCCGCGAAGCCGGCGGCGTAAATCTCCTCGAAACTATTTTCCAAGACATTCGCTACGCCCTCCGCATCCTCCGCCGCACGTCGGTCATCACTGCGGTAGCCATTTTCTCCCTTGCCCTCGGCATCGGCGCGAACACCGCCATTTTCACCCTAATTGATGCCGTGCTCCTCCGCTCCCTGCCGCTGCGCGATCCGCAGCAACTCGTGCAGCTCCGCATCCACAATCGCGTGGCCGGCGAGCACGACACTGTCTTTACGAATCCTCTCTGGGAGCAGGTGCGTGGTCGGCAGGATATTTTCTCCGGCGCGGTTGCGTGGAGCGATTCGCAATTCGATCTCGCGAAAGGCGGCGCGGTCCAAAATGTGAACGGCGTCTTCGCCAGCGGTGACTACTTCAACGTCCTGGGAGTTCAGCCCGTCCTCGGTCGTTCCCTCACTCCTGCCGACGATCAGCGCGGCTGTCCGGGAGTCGCCATGCTGAGCTATGGCTTCTGGCAAGAACATTTTGGCGGCGACCCTAGCGTCATCGGCGGCACGCTCTCCCTTGACAAGCACAATTTCGAAATCATCGGAGTCGCCCGCCCCGGAGCTTTTATGGCACCAGCCCTGGCCTCGCCACGCTCTCCGGGTTTTTCGGCGGTCTCGCACTACTTCTTGCAGCCATAGGCTTGTATGGCGCGCTCAGCTTCCTGGTGCGCCAGCGTCAAACCGAATTCGGCGTTCGAATGGCCCTCGGAGCACCGCGCCTCCATTCTTCGTCTCGTCATTCGTGATGTGGTGATCGGCCTCGCCCCGCACGACGCCGCGACCATGCTCGGAGCCGTTTGCATCCTCGCGGCCGTCGCGCTCGTCGCCGCTTACGTTCCGGCCCGTCGCGCCTCCTCCGTGGACCCCATGGTCGCCCTCCGTTACGAATAGCCGGCTTGCCGCAGCCGCGAGTCGAGCGCTACGCACACCGCGCAGCAGCGCGAGCGTGCTGACCTCGTTCCACACCTCTTCCAGATTGACTTCACGCCGCCCGTGTGTTGCACTCACGCAACTAAACCTCTGCGAGGTGTTTCGAATGCGCCGCAAACTATTTCCCGTTGTTCTTATTCTGCTCGCCTTCGTGCGCGCGCGCGCGCAATCGCAAACCGCCACGAACCCGCAATCCGCCGATACGCAAATCGTCCGCTACCACGGCACGATTGATAGCGTAAAATACGTTTACGGCGTTGCGCCGCCGGTCGCGCGGCTGAAACCCGGAAATATTCTCGAAGCGAATTCCCTCGACTGTTTCGGCAACGCGTTGCAAAAGCCCGGCGACTCCTTCTCCCTGGTGAAAGGCGACAATCCTCTCACCGGACCTTTCTTCATCGAAGGCGCGGAGCCCGGCGACACGCTGGTCGTGCACATTCTCGATCTTCAAGTCGACAGCAACCAGGGAATCGGCGCGTTCTCGCCGGGATTCGGCGCTGCCAACTCCACGCACTACACTCCCCTTCTCGAAACGAAGCCGCTGCCCGAGAAAATGTGGTTCTATCCCATTGATCGCGAAAAAAACGCCGCAACGTTTCAGGCGCTCGATTCGAACTTCAAAGTCAAATTCCCGCTGCATCCGTTTCTTGGCTGCATCGGAGTCTGCCCCGCAAACGGAGAAGCGCGCAGCTCCATCGTTCCCGCGGAATTTGGCGGCAATATGGACGCGCCGGAAGCTTCCCGCGGCAATACCTTGTATTTGCCGGTGAATGTCACCGGCGCTTTGCTTTATTTTGGCGATGGCCACGCCGCGATGGGCGATGGCGAGGTCGCCGGCAGCGCCGTCGAAGTGCCCATGCGCGAACGCCTGAAAATCGATGTGATCAAGGGCAAACGCATCGACTGGCCGCGTTTCGAAAATGAAAACGAAATCATGACCGCGGGAATTTATCGTCCGGTAGACGACGCCGTGCGGATCGCCGTCACAGAATTGGTGCGCTGGATCCACGCCGATTACGGCCTATCCGACCTCGACGCGTATGAGTTGTTCTCGAAAGTCGGCAAACTTCATCTCACCGAAATGGTCGACCCCAATTACGTGGTCATTGCCGCCGTTGACAAAAAATATCTTCCACCGAAATAGTAGCAACGTGGCACAGTCATTTCTGGCTGCGCGTCCCGTGGCCTGGGCCTCAATGTGGAACCTGCGTTGCGCACTCCTCGCTGTCTTGCCATACTTTCCCCGATGTTCAGCGACGCTGTTCTCGATCATTTCCGAAATCCGCGCAACGCCGGCGAACTTCCCGGCGCGGACGCCAGCGTGGAAGTCAGCAACCCGGTGTGCGGCGATATCTTGCAACTCGCCGCGCGCCTCGAAAATGGCAAAGTTGCGGAAGCGCGTTTTCTCTGCCGCGGCTGCACCACTTCGATCGCGTGCGCTTCGTTCTTGACCGAAACGATTCGCGGCAAGACTCCCGGAGAAATGGGCGCGCTGACGGCGGAATCTATTTCTCTCGCGCTCGGCGGCCTGCCTCCCGCGACATTTCACGCCGCGCAACTTGCCGCCGACGCTGCCCGGGCGCTGCTGCAAAAAATCTCCGCGAAGCGGCGTTAGCATTCGCGCGCCACTGACTGCAGCGGCCACAGCAACTAATCCGAGCGGCCGGTCGCGCGGTGCATTGTTTCCGGATCATTCAGATTCAGAACGCAGCCCTCTTCATTGGTGGGTACTCCCAGGACGTCAGCAGCGTGCGCCCAAACCACGGCGCGCGCGCCTTTGTCCACCGGCGCGTGCAACAATTCTTCATAGAGCGTGGCGGGGAAAATTACGGGATGGCCGCGGCGCCCTTCGTATATAGGCAAAACAATTTTTGCGCGTGTCGTTGCGTAAAACTGTTCAATGAGATCGTTCACCAAGGCGCCGCTGATCAGCGGATGATCGATCAAGCATAAAAGCAAGCCGTCTGTTCCGTGAGCTGCGCCGTCCTTGGCCGACCCACCGACCGCGGGCGGCAGGCTGCGAATCGCGGCTTGTATCGAGCTGAGCTGGCCCTTCTCCCAAGCGTCGTTGATCACGATTTCATCCGCGGCGAGCGCGATGTTTTTCGCTATGGACTCAGCGTGCGCGCCGAGCACGACGCGGCGCACGCCAACTTTCGGGTGCACCGTGACTTCGAGCAAGTGCTCGAGGAATGGGCGTCCCTGATAGGCGAGGAGCGCCTTGGGCGAGCCCATGCGGCTGGAAGCGCCGCCTGAGAGGATGACGGCGGCCAACATATCGTTTTTTATCTCGCCTCTTTGCCTCGCCTCGTTCGCGTTGCTTCTCAGCGCGCCGAAGCGAGGCGCGATTCAACTCCAACTCTTTTGTGCGCGGCGTTTTCTGCATTGCGGCGCACGGCAATCAACTCGGCGACGATGCTGATGGCTATTTCCTCTGGCGACAGCGCGCCAATTTCGAGCCCCATGGGTGCGTACACGCGCTCAAATTCTTCCGGGCGGTAGCCTTCTTTTTCGAGCGCTTTGTAGACGGATAGCACTTTTCGTTTGCTGCCGATCATGCCGATGTAGCGCACCGGCGTGCGTACGGCCCATGCCAGCACGCGCATGTCTTCCTTGTGTCCGCGGGTGACGATGACGAGATAGGTGGATGCGTTGGGTTGAATTTTCTCAAAGGCTTGCTCGTAGCTGGTGAAAACGTCTTGTGCCATGGGGAAGCGCTGCAGATTGGCGAACGCTTCGCGGTCGTCGACAACGCCGATGGCAAAGCCCGCGGCGTTTGCTGCTTTGGCCATGGCCATGGAGACGTGGCCGCCGCCGAAGATGTAGACGATCGGCTGCGGGAGAATCGGCTCGACGAAAATTTCCACCGTGCCGCCGCAGATCAGTCCGTTGTCGTAGGTGGCTTCGTTGTTGAGATTGAAAACCATTTTGCGCGGCGCCTCTTTCTGCATCACTTCCTTGGCCGCGGCCCAGACGTCGGCTTCGACACAGCCGCCGCCGACAGTGCCCACCAGCGATCCATCTTCTCGGACGAGCATACGCGAGCTTTCATAGCTCGGGATCGAGCCGTTGGTGTGCACAATGGTCGCCAGCGCGCCGCGCTGCCCGGCCCGCCGCATCTTCACGATTTCTTCAAACAGGTCCATGGTTTTCTGTAACTTACGCTACGCCGGACCAACCCGAGTGTCAACGCGCTTGCCGCGTAGACGTCGGAAACTGAGAAGTGCTAATTTTACCCCCGGAGGTTCTAGTGCCTGGCGGTGGGGGTGCCTATAAATTCGTGTGGGTCGATGGAAAGCCGCCGAGATACTGGACGATTTTGGCGATTGCTCTTCTCTTGTTCTGTCTTGCCTGGGTGATGCTCGCACATTTTTTCCGGCGATTCGGCCTGACACATCTTATGCCTTTTGAAAGAGAGGTTCCTCTCTCCGCAGGCCGACCGCTCGCAGGAAGCGAGCAGTAAGAAAAAATCGGCCTGCTTCGTTCGGAATAACGAGGCTGGCGGCGGTGGCGCGCTCAGGCTTGCGCCGCTTTGCGGGCCTGGGCGTCGTCGTAGCTTTCGCCGTAGATGGAGGGAACTTTCGCGCCCATGCAGCGCAAGTAGCTGGAGAGCTGGCCGCGATGGTGGATGCTGTGGTTCATGCCGACTTGCAGGAAGGCGACCGCGGGGAGCTTAAAGATGCCGCGGAAGTCGGTGATCTTGACGAGGTGATCGCCTTTAAGTTGCGCTAGCCTCTCGAAATTGCGCGCGAAGTTCTCGGAATACCAGGCGGCCACTTCGGCGGGCGTCTTGACGCTGTCCGGCAAACTCGACGTGGTGGAGAACTCCGCGTTGATAGTCGTTTCTAGGAAGCGCATTTCTGCGGCGGCGATGTGGCGGACTAGGTCCATCGCGGTTTTGGAGATGGGGTCGGGACGGTAATCGGCTTTGTCGGCAGGGACAGCTTCGAGAATTCTTTGGGTGGTGCGGCTTTCGTTTTTCAGCGTGCCGAGCAGGAGATCTTGCAGCCAGAATTCGGCGAGGTCGGGAGTCAAGGGCCGAGTCATTTTTGTGCCTCCTCAGATTAGAGTGGAAGTATACCTTTTTATCCGAGACGAAAGGCGCGCCCGTTAGATGATGCGGCTGCCGCTACTCGGGGGATAGAAAATCTCAGAGGGTGCGGAAGAAGAAGTGCCAGGTGACGTCGACCAGGGCGTGGACTATCGCGGATGCGAAGATGGAATTGCTTTTGCGCCAGGTCCATCCGTAGAAGAGGCCGGCGATGGAGGCGAGAATTACGTAGCGCCAATTGGGAAAACCTAAGTTGGTGATGTGCGAGAAGCCGAAGAGGACGGAGGCGGTCCACCAGCCGGCGAGATCGCTTTTGCTGGAGCGCGAGAGCATATTTTGCAGAAGCCCGCGAAAGAGAAATTCTTCGGGCCAGGCGGTGAAAAAGAGGATGGCGACGGAGCCGAACGGGAGTGAACGCCACGCGTGCCACCCTGGCGCGAATTGGATGAAGTGCATGCCGGCGCCGAGCGGAATGGCAATGGCGCCGAACACGATGAAGCTGGCGAGCACATAGAAGCTCCAGCGACTGCCCCAGCCGATGTTGTAGCCGATGCCGGGGATTTTGCGCACGAGCACAAAGGCGGCGAGAGCCACGTTGAGGCAGAGGAGCACGGTGAACACGTAACCGAGGCGTCTGCCCGGATAAGGCCAGAGCCAGTATGCCGGTGAGAATTTCACGGTGACCCAGATGCCGGCGAGGGTGAGGTAATCCTGCCAGGCGCCGGGAGGCTGGCGCTCGGCGGAGGCGGCCAGCGCGAGCGGGATGAAGACGATGGCGGCGATGGCTCCGGCTCGTGAGAACGCGAAAGTGTTTGTTCCGATCGCGTAAATCAGATATGCAAGCAGCGTGGCTGCGCCCAGGAGGTAGCCTGCTCCTGCGCCGAAGCGGGTGGAGAGGAACTCGGGGACTCCGCGAGCCGCGAACAGAAGCATCACGCCGAAGTAAAATGAAAAGACGGTGATCGTGGCGGCGAAGGCGCGCCCGCCGTAGCCTTGCCAGGAGGCGTAAAGGCCGCCGCCGAAACAGAGAGCGGCCCAGAGACCGAGGACCGGAAGCGGAGCGAGTTGGCGCGTGGTGGACAATTTCGCGGTTCCGTTCTTGGGGACGCGTTAAACCCTCGTGCCAGCGTTCACTCCGCAAAAGCGGTAGCAAGCTGCGCACTCCAAAAAAGAAGAAAGATTGTAGCGCATAGAGATGGCGGACCAAATTCAGGTGGGGAGTTTGGGCGGGGCTTCCGCGAAGCCGGCGCGGCTTGCGTACATCGACTGGATGCGTGGGTTGGCGTGCGTGCTGATGTTTCAGGCGCATTGCTACAACTCCTGGCTGAACGCGGATGCCAGGAAGTCGGAATTTTATCGGTGGTCGCAAGCGATGGCGACTCTGCCGGCGCCGCTATTCATCTTCCTGGCGGGAATTTCGTTCGCGATGGTAACGCAGCGGCTGCGGGAGAAAGGGGTCCCGCGTGACGCCATTGCTCGAACAACAATTTTGCGCGGGGCGGAGATCTATGGTTTGGGATTGCTGTTCCGCGTGCAGGAATTGGTTTTAGGGTATCCGAAATCGCCGTGGACGGATTTGCTGCGCGTGGACGTGCTGAACATTTTGGGCTTGTCGATGATGTTGATGGGGGTGCTGTGCTGGGCGACGCCTTCGGGGAGTTCGGAGAAATCGCGGAGGAGAACGATTGCCGCAGGACTGGTGGTGGCGGTCGTGGTCGTGATCGTAACCCCGTGGCTGTGGACTACGCACCGGCCGCGTTGGCTGCCGTGGCCGCTGGAGACGTACATCAACGGCGTGCACACTTACGCGCAGCCGCAGCCCTGGCTGTTCCCGATTTTTCCATGGGTGGCATTCGCGTTTGTAGGCTTGGCGGTCGGATTCCTGCTGTTCTCTGATTTCTCGCGAAGGAAAGAAACCGTTGTCTTTGCGGCGCTCGGCGGCTCCGGCATTCTTGCCTCCCTGCTGTCAGTGCTTTTCGATGCCGCGCCGATACGCTTATATTCCGCGGCAATTTACGATTACTGGCACACGAGCCCGAGCTTTTTCCTGATGCGCTGCGGGATTTTGCTAGCGCTACTTTCCTTGGCGTATGCGTGGTGCCGTTGGGGATGGGCGCAGAAGGGATTCAGCCCGATTATTCAGTTGGGGAACACCTCGCTGCTCGTGTATTGGGTACACATCGAGTTTGTGTACGGTCGGTTTTCCATTTTGCCGAAAGGGCGGTGCAGCATTTTGAAGGCGACGGCAGGGCTATTGATTATCTTTCTGGCGATGGTTGCGCTTTCGGTGCTGCGGACGCGATGGAAGAAGCGGCAGGCTAAGGTTTTGCGTGCGGGTCGGGCGCCGGCTGCTGCGACGCCGGAATCCGGATGATGATTTCGCCGGGCTTGGCGCGCTGGAGATCTTCGCGCGCGATTTTCTCGATAAGCCGGGGATCGGTCTTCAACGCGCGAACCTGATCGCCGAGTTCCAGATTCTCCCTGTGCAGACGGTCCAAATCTTTTTTGACTCTGTCAATTTCACTTTGGGTGCGACGCATGGCGATAAAGCCGTGCGGGCCGAAGACGTCGTGAACGACCAGCGCGAGAACGAAGAGGCCGAGAATCGTCCGTCCGTGGCACTCAAGAAATGCGCCGAATCCAGATTTGGGTTCGGGCTTCTTTAACTTTTTAGTACCCACTCGGTAGCCTCGCGAGCCAAGCGCCCGGATGCGGCGGCGCTATCCGCCTCGACGTAGAGGCGAAGCAGCGGCTCCGTGCCGGAAAGACGCAGCAGCATCCACGTTCCATCATCGAAGACAAATTTTGCGCCGTCGGTGCGGTCGATGGAAACCACTTTTCGGCCCAGGAGTGTCGAAGCGTCCACGGCCACTTTCTTGACGGCGTTTGCTTTCTGTTCGTCGCTGAGGTGGAGGTTTTCGCGAAGCGGCCAGAATTCGCGCCCGATTTTCTTGAAAAGCTGCTGAATCTGTTCTTTGATGGAAGCACCGCGGGCTGCAAGCATTTCTGCCACCAGCAGGCAGGCGAGGATGCCGTCCTTCTCAGGCACATGGCCACGTATCGTTAGGCCGGCGCTTTCTTCGCCGCCCAGCGCGATTTTGTCCTCGCGAATAAGCTGGCCGATGTATTTGAAGCCCACCGGAGTCTGAAACGTGGATTGGCCGCGCGCCTTGGCCGCGGCGTCAATCATCTGTGAAGTGGCCACGCTGCGCGCGGCGGGCATGTTCCAGTTGCGCGTTTCGACGAGGTAGTCGTAGACGAGTGCTAGGATCTGGTTGGGAGAAATCCAGGTGCCGTCGCGATCGATGATGCCGAAGCGGTCGGCGTCGCCGTCAGTGGCGAGGCCGGCCGCGGCGCTAGAATCCGCGACGGCTTTACGAAGCGGGGCGAGATTTTCTTCCGAGACGTCCGGCCCGGTGCCGTCGAAGAGGCAATCACGGTTGGTGCGCAGAGCCTGCACGGAGACTCCGTGATCGGAGAGGGCGCGGTCAAGATATCCGGCGCCGCAGCCGTGCAGTGCGTCGACGACGAATTTGGATTTCGCTTTGCGGAGAACGTCGAAGCGAACGAGTTCTTCGAGGCGCTTGAGGTAGGCGTCGCGGAGATTCACGGTTTCGCCCTGGCCATCTTTGCCGAAATGGGAAGGCGCGGCGTGGGCGAAAGGGAACGGACCGTCCTTTTCGATGATCTTTGCGACACGGGTTTCGATGTCCTTGGTGACTTCGGGGAGCGCGGGACCCGCGTCCGAGGAAGAGAACTTAAGGCCGTGATACTGCGCGGGGTTGTGGCTGGCGGTGAAGTTGATCGCGCCATCGAGCTTGCGGCGCATGATTTCGTAGGCGATGGCCGGCGTAGGAGTGAACGTTTCGCAGAGCAGCGTGCGGATTTTGTGTTGCTGTAGAATTTCCACGGCAAGCTGCGAGAATTCTTCGGAATAGAAGCGAGTGTCGTAGCCGACCAATACCGTGGGATTTTTGGTTTTGGAGTTGATGTGGTCGGCGATGGCGGTTACGGCAAGGCGAACGGTAGCGAATGTGAAGTCGTCAGCGATAAGACCCCGCCAGCCGGAAGTGCCGAACTTGATGGGAGAGGCGGCTGTTTTTGGAGAGGCGCTCATGGGTGGGTATTCTACGCGCTCAGGCAACGTACTTAAAGATGAGTGTGCAGAGGAAAAGGACGCGGACCGACGTCGATAAGGGTAAGCAACGATAGCGCAGAGACACAGGGTGCGCCGAGAAAGCGCAGCGAGAGAGGACCAAGCTATGACTGGTGGTCGATATCGGATCGTGTTGGTTACATGCGGGTCGATGGCGGAGGCTCGCCGAATCAGCAGCAGCGTCGTGGAGAAAAGGCTGGCGGCTTGCGCGAATATTGTGCTGGGTGGCGTGGAGTCGATTTACCGGTGGAAGGGGAAAGTGGAGCGGGCGAGGGAAGTTTTGGTCGTGATGAAGACTATCACGGGGCGGTTGGGAGAGTTAGAAAGTGAAGTGAAGCGGCGGCACAGCTATGAGGTGCCAGAGTTTGTGGTGCTGCCGGTGGCGGCGGGATCGCGGGAGTATTTGGCATGGCTGGGGGAGAGCGTCGACGATGTTGTGGGAATTAAGGCGTCAACCTTAACTCCTGGCGCTGCCACTAGACGTAGAGTAGGGCCTGGTCGAGGTCGGCGATGATGTCTTCGATGTCTTCGATGCCGACGGATAGGCGCACTAGACCTTCCGTTATGCCGACGCGCTCGCGGACTTCGACGGGCATGGAGGCGTGGGTCATCAGCGCGGGAAGGGAGATTAGTGTTTCGACGCCACCGAGACTCTCGGCCAGCGAGCACAGTTTGACGTGATTGAGGAAGCGGCGCGCGGCATCAAGCGAGCCGAGATCGAAGGAGAGCATGGCGCCGGGGCCGCGCTGCTGCTTGCGGGCGATGTCGTGCTGCGGGTGCGTCGGCAACCCGGGGTAATGCACCTTGCGCACTTTTGGATGCGCATCGAGATGGCGGGCCGCGGCGATTCCGTTGGCATTGTGCTGCAGCATTCGCACCGCGAGTGTTTTCAGACCGCGGGAGACGAGGAAGCAATCCATGGGGGCGAGGCCTGACCCGGCGGAGCGCTGGATGAAGTAGATCTTTTCGGCGTCTTCCTGGCGCGTCAAGATGGCGGCGCCGCCAGTGGCGTCGCTGTGCCCGTTGAGGTACTTGGTCATGGAGTGGACGACTATATGCGCGCCAAGTTCGATGGGCTGCTGGAGGTAGGGGCTTAGGAATGTGTTATCGACGACCATGGTGATGTTGCGTTCGGTGGCGAGCTTGCCAAGCGCGGCAAGATCAGCGACCCGCAGAGTCGGGTTCGTCGGAGTCTCCACATAAAGCATTTTTGTGTTTGGCCGGAGCGCGCCTAGCACAGCGTCCTGCGACGATGTGTCGACAAAAGTGAATTCGAGGCCGAAGTGCACCAGGAGCTGCGTGGACAGGCGGAAAACTCCGCCGTACACGGCTTCCGAGATTACCGCGTGATCGCCGGGGCGCAGAAGACGGAAGACAGCGTCAATGGCGGCCATGCCGGAAGAAAATACGTAGGCGCTTTGCCCGCCTTCGAGTTTAGCGACGGTGCGCTCGAGGGCCTGACGATTGGGATGCTTGGTGCGCGCGTAGTCGTAGCCTTTGTCCTTGCCGAGTTCGGTCTGGACGTATGTGGAAGTCTGGTAGATCGGCGCGACGATGGCGCCGGTGGCGGGATCAGGTTCCTGTCCCACGTGAATCGCATTGGTGGCGAAACCCATAATGCTCTCCTGCTAGCTGCCGAGTGCGGAGCAGTGAACACCGCGCGGTGCTGAGACTTTGCGTGCTTGTTGCTCCGGAGTTAAATGTACGGAGTCTCGGAGACGCGGCTGAAAATGGAGCGGTGACCGCGATTGCCTGCCGAGTAGATTCTGAGAAGGTACAGGAGCATAGAGTGACAGTCAATGCGGGTGGCGAAAATGTTTCTGAACCACACGGACCAAGCTAAGCATTAGCAGCGCCCCAAGAGAAGTTGGCATCGAAAAGAGTACGGAGAGACTTGACCTGCGCGGTGAGTACGTAGAGGATAGATTGCGTTCCAAGATGAAACAGCGAATCGAGATGGGGTTGGGGGCTATGTTTGCGGTGCTTGCTCTTTGCGTCGGCTTGTGGGCGCAGAGCGCGCAGGAGCGAGACGCCAAGGCTCACACTGGGAAATCGGATCCGACGTCCCGCGTGACGATTGAAGTATCTGGCGGCGAGAAAGACACTCCGGTGGAGAATGCCAGCGTATATTTGAAATACGTGGAAGAACACAAGCTGAAGAAAGATAAGAAGGTAGAGCTGAATGTGAAGACTAACCGCGACGGGACGGCGCACATCCCGGAAGCACCGACGGGGCGAGTGCTAATTCAAGTAGTTGCGGATGGCTGGAAGACGTACGGGCGCTGGTACGACATCACCGAGGCAAAGCAGACCATCAAAGTGCATTTGGAAAAGCCGCCGCGGTGGTACTGAGAAAAAGAGTTTAAGAGTGCAAGAGTTTACGTGTCAAAGAGTTTCAGGCAAATTTTGAGCTCCCCTGACAAAATCCGCGCGCTTCCTGCGTTCGCTAGACTGGAAACGCCCTGTGAGCGCGGAGTTGCACACAAATAGTGCAAACCGCATCAGAGTACTGAGAATTGTGTAGTTAGCCTTAGAATCGCTGCGCTTTTCCACAAGCTTATCAACACTTGTGTTGAAAACTTCATCTGACAGAAATATGTTTTGTGAATTTCGGCATCAATGTTGCTGTCCGCAAAAAACTCCCCGCCGTTTGACCTTTGAAATGCCAGTGATAGAGTTAGGGCTCGGAGCAAAATGAACGAGACTTTCGATGGCCCCTTTTCCCTGGTTCAAATGTTTTGGGGCAATATCGTGGCGCGGCGCCTGCGATCCTCACTCAGCGTGATTGCCATCGCCATCCAAGTGATTTTGGTTCTGATGATTGTGGGCCTCACTTCGGGAGTGATTTCCGAATGGGGCAAGCGCGTGGAAGGAGTAGGGGCGGATATTCTCGTGCAGCCGCCGAACTCGCCTATTTTCTTTGCTTTCTCGAGCGCGGTGATGCAAGAAAGTCTGGGCGCCAAGATGGAAGCGCTGCCCGACGTGGATGTTGTCGCGCCCACCGTGATTCTCACCGAGCCGAAGAATTTAATCATGATCTACGGCATTGACTACAAGCGGTTCAACGCGCTCAGCCGGGGATTTTTGTACCGCGCCGGGCGGTCGCTCCAGGCGCCCGACGAAGCGCTGGCTGACGATATCATCGCGCAATCAAAGCACTTAAAGGTTGGCGATCACATCACGTTGCTGAACCACGGATTTGTGATCAGCGGCATCGTCGCGCACGGAAAGGGCGCGCGATTTTTTGTTCCGCTGCGAACGGCCCAGGAGATTGCCGGAGTCGAGAATCGTGTTTCGATGTTCTACGTGCGCAGCAAGGGCGACACGGAGAAAGCGCGTGCGGAGATTTTAGAGCTGAACCCGAAAAACCGCGTTAGGTCCACTTCGGAGTACGTGACGCTAATGAGCTCGTCGAATCTGCCGGAGTTGCGGCCGTTTATCCGTTCCATGGTGGGACTGGGAATTGTCATCAGCTTCCTCGTGGTGCTGCTGAACATGCACACCATGGTTATGGAGCGCACGCGTGAAGTCGGGATTCTGAAAGCTCTGGGGTTTTCGCGGCTCGACATCGTGCGGATGCTGCTCGGCGAGATGTTGGTCCTCACCCTGCTGGGGAGCGGGCTAGGGATTCTGCTGACGTTCCTGACCCAGGCGATTTTGAAGGAAACGAATCCGGGCTTGATGATTCTGATTTCCACCCGCTGGATTTTCTCCTCGATCTTGCTGGCTGTTGTAGGCGCGGCGCTAGGGGCGGCCTATCCGGCGTTTCGCGCCGCGAGTTACGACCCGGTGGTGGCGCTTGCGTATGAATAGCGGAGACCGCGGATGGTGTTGACGGCGGAAAGACCTACCACTGACAAGCACCACATCGCGCGGATCCTCGAGCGCCGGGATATGGCGGAAGATCTTTGGGTAATCCGCGTGGATCCAGGCGGGCCGTTTTCGTTCAAGGCGGGCCAGTACGCGACGCTGGGCGTGGAACACGAGGGCAAGCGGATCGAGCGGGCATATTCAATCGTGTCTTCACCGTACGAGGAAGGCTTGGAGTTCTTCCTGGAACTAGTGCCGCAGGGCGAGCTAACGCCAAAGCTGTACAAGTTACAGACCGGCGACACAATGCTGTGCCGCAAAATCGCCAAGGGGCGCTTCACGCTCGACCTGCGGAGCGGGCGGACAAATCATCTCCTGTTGGCCACAGTCACCGGCGTTGCGCCGTTCGTGAGCTATGTACGAACGCTGTATCGTGATTGGAAGGCTGGGAACAACCCCATGCCGGGCAATCACAAGCTGTACTGCATACAGGGCGCTAGCCGGTCCTGGGAATTCGCGTACCGCGAGGAAATGGAACGATATGCAGCCGAGGTGCCGTGGCTTAAATATGTGGCGACCATCAGCCGACCATGGGAGGACGCCGCCTGGACGGGCGAGACGGGTCGGGTCGATGACTTGGTGCGAAGATACGTTTCCGATTGGGGGCTGAAGCCGGCGGAGACGACAGGGTACTTGTGCGGGCATCCCAGCATGATTGAAAACGGGCGGGGCATTCTGCAGCGAGCGGGATGGCAGAAGGGTTCAACGTTTGAAGAGGTCTATTTCATTCCGGGGAAAGAATTTACACCGCAGGTCTAAGCTGCCGGAGACTTGGCTTCAAGCTCTCTCGTGACGTCTTCTATCATAGCCAGCGGGCAAGCCAGATGAACGGTTTCGCCCGGTTCCGTGACATCGATCAGCAGTTTGCCCTGATGCGTGCGAATGCGGACGTGCTGATTGGCGTCCTTGACCTCCACTAACTCCGCCTCGGGATACTTCTTCAGTTCCTTCGTCAACGCGCGCAATGTAGGCAGCCATGGACCGGCTTGTGCGGCGGCGTGCTTGAGATGGCGGCTGGGGATTACATGCATAGCCATTGGCACGATGGCTGCCGGAACCCAGACGTGGACGTGCCGGCCGTCCATGTGATCTTCATCAACACGCATCACCCCTTCGCGAAGCGTATAGGCACCGGCTACTGCCACCGTGCCGCAGAAACCTAAAGCGAGCTTGGCTAACAACATGTGATCCTCCTACGGGGTTAGAGCGGCGTGGCGGCGCCTTGCATCATCCCTTTGAGCGGGCCGATTAATCCGTGACGTTCTTGGAATCCAGCCAGATGCGAACCGTGTTCTCTTCGTCCTTAACCGAGACGAGCTCGGTATCTCCCTGAGAAGAAAGGGCATGGAGCGCAGCGACGAGGTCCAGCTCGTCTTTGCCCGCGGAGAAGAGCGCGTCCACCACCTTCATCGGTACCTTTACCTCCACCTGCGATTTCTTGGGCCGGTTCTTCTCGAAGACATGAACGAAGAGCGTACCGTTCTGCTTCGCGACGCGCACATCGGAGTCTTTGTTCTGGACGGTGACGAACTCGCCGTCCCTGGAACTCCGGACGGCGTCGACAAGCGCCCGCAAATCAACGCCATGGCAATCGATGTCGTCGAACTTGACCTTGCCGCCGTGCAGGCGATTCTTATTGATGGTGGGAAGAACCTTTTCGGCGAGCTCCAGAGGTACGTTTACGCGGACGGTTTCTTCGTTAGCGCCGGGATTGCCGACGCGGACGTGCAGCCAGCGATCATGGCTGGACGCAGATACGGTTTGAGTGGAGCCGCTAGCAGGGGATGCTTGGGCAGTGGCGGCCGGCGGCAGAAGCAAAATGGCGGCCAGCAGCGGGGCGATGAGTGTAAACGCCGTCTTTTCAATAAAGCCAGAGACAGGAAAATTCATGGCGAGGTTTCTCCTTCCCAGGCCGGAACTTCGCGGAGCCAGCGCTTCGAGGTCCCGCTCCCGGCAGGTCTTTGCGTTGATATACGAGGGAGGCTGTAGAAATGTTTCCCAAAGGGTGGCCTTTGCGGCAGCCGAATCGGGTCCGTACCACTCCGCCTTAACATGTTTGCACGCTCGGCGTATAGGATTACCGCAGCCAACAGTAAATTTTTAACTGGATTGTTAAGTAGGCCGTCACACGTCTAGGTTGGTTCGTTACCGAAGGGCCCTGGAAACCAGGACCGACGGCCCGCGAAAGCAGTCCTTACCGACTCCGTACGCTGTGCTGCCCCCCTTGAAGGGCTCTTCCGAGAAAAGAACGTGATACCGCAGGCATACGCCGAGTGGCTCCGGCGGTATTCATCCGAGATTCGCGAGTTGGTAGCGGGTGTCCTCGAACGGAATCGTGTGCAGTGAGATAGCGACAAAACAGGGCCGCGCGGAGGACCAGCCACAGCGCCATGGTTCGAGGAGAAGGAACGATGCAACGGTATACAAGAGAGAACTACGGAAATCTTTGGAGATTGGGACGTTGGGGGCCGGGCTGCTTGCTGTTCGCACTGACATGCAATGTTGTGCACGCGCAAGCGCTATTCGGCTCAAAGGGTGGAATGCGATCCACGATAGCGGGTTCGGTGTTCATTGACGGGGAAGCGCAGCCGGCGGCGAGAGTTCGAGTGGACGTGAAATCGCTAAGCGGCGCCGACTTAACGACGACGTATACGGACGCAAGCGGACGGTTTGAGGCGCCAGCGGCGGGCACTGGTTCGTTCATTGTGGCAGTGCAAGAACAGGGCTATGAACCGGTGGAGCAGAGAGTCGATCTGGGCTTTGAAGGAATCGCGCCGGGAGTGGTCATCACACTCCACAAGCTAAGAACAACTCCAGTGGATCGAGAGGGATACACCGTTTCGGTGCACAACCTCAAGGTGCCGGGAAAGGCTCGTCACGCCTTCGAAAAGGGTATCGAGCGTCTGCAGAAGAAGGATGCCGAGGGAAGTCTGGATCGTTTCAAGGAGGCTACGAATGCTTTCCCGGATTACTATGAGGCTTATTACCAGATTGGTGTGGCTAACCTGGAGCTGCGCCGCGGGAAGGATGCAGAGCAAGCTTTGCAGAGGGCGATAGACCTAAGCGGCGGGGGCTATGCGGAGCCACAGTTTGCCTTGGGAGCGCTGCTGTGCGACCGGCAGGCATATCCGGAGGCTGAACGCGTGTTGCGGAGAGCGCTCGACGTGGACGCCAATTCTTGGAAGGGACATCTGTTTCTAGGACAAGCGCTCTTTGGGCAGAATCGGCTGGCCGAAGCTGAGAAGAGCGCGCGGGAGGTTTTGTTACGGCGCTCGGACATACCGTCAACGTACATCTTGCTGGCCAACATTCATATACGCAGGCAAGAATACATCTTAGCAATAAAAGACCTGGACACCTTTTTAGGCATGAAGTCCGCTGGCTCGACCAGCGACCAGGCACGCGCGGTGCGGGAGGCGGCGCAGCGGGTTGCCTCGCGGCTGGAACGGACGGTTACGACGCCGAGATTTCTGTATTAAAACGAGCGCGGACGCGAGCAACACGAAGAAAACCCCGCCCTCAAAAACCGAGCAAGGGGCACCCTCGTCAACTTCTCCGCGATGAATAGCACAACGGATGGCCCCTGATCGGATTTCGCCGGGAAGAGAAGAGAAATCCAAGACCGGGCCACGCGCCCAGCAGAAAGAACGACACGCCTTTGGTGACTGGTTACGTCAACTTGATTTGGCCGCACGCCTCAAGGAATGAATCTGTATCTCTTTCCACTCACCGTCTTTGCTGACTTCTGCCTTCTCAACTGCAATGACGCCATTATGGTCAATACCAGTGACGCGTACCTCTTGTCCAACATACGCTGCGAGCCGCAAAGAAGGGGCGACCAGGATGTGAAACTGCTTCTCTTTGGTCAACAAACCGGCTGGGTCCCCATGCTTCAAACACCTGCTACCGCAGTGCTTTTCTCCGCCCATTTCATCTCCGGTTTGGTTGCCCCCAAGATAGCAGGCGCTGGAGACGAGGGTGCCCTGAAGAGTGACCTTTTCCTTGTCCTCCGCCGCATACAGGCAACTCACACCCACTGCAAATGCCACCAGAACAAGCAGTCGCGTTTTCGCCATAATAGATTCCTCCCTTTTCTCTCAAATGAGCTGAGCCTAGGGCCAACTTGTGCTGAGAGCATTTAATAGAAATTTCCTGTCACGTCAAGGCGGGCGGCGCAGAGATTTTTGACGATCTCTTGTTTCTCGAAAACACCGAGCGACCGTGTCATTCGCGTATTCTCCTTTGGGAAGCAGGCGCCGGAATGGGAGGGCGCGGAGGATTTACGGTGCTTAGGACGGAAGCCACTTTAGGAAGGTGGCAGCTAGGGGAGGTAGGGTTAGGGCGATGCTGTGCTGGCGACCCATTTGGGGGATCGGGGCGGACTGGGCGCCGCCCATGTTGCCTACGTTGGAGCCGCCGTACGTGGCTGCGTCGGTATTCAAGACTTCCTGGTAGAAGCCGGGCTGAGGGACCCCGACGCGATACCCCGGGCGAACGACCGGAGTTGCGTTCATCACGACTACGAGTAAATCTTGGGGATTCTTGCCGCGGCGCATGAACGAGAAGACGCTGTTGTCGGCATCATTGCAATCGATCCACTCAAACCCATGCCAATCGAAATCTACTTCGTGGAGGGCCGGCTCCGCGGCGTAGAGCTTGTTTAGGTCGGCGACCAGGCGCTGAATGCCGCGGTGTGAATCATGTTGGAGCAGGTGCCAGTCGAGGCTGCTAGCTTCGCTGAATTCACTTCGTTGGCCGAACTCTTGGCCCATGAAGAGGAGCTTCTTGCCGGGATGACCGTACTGATAGGCGTAAAGGAGTCGGAGATTGGCGAATTGCTGCCACATGTCGCCGGGCATTTTGTGGAGAAGCGAATTTTTGCCGTGGACAACTTCGTCGTGAGAGAAAGGCAGCACGAAGTTCTCGGTGAAAGCGTAGAGCATAGAGAAGGTGAGCTTGTTCTGGTGATACTTACGATGAATGGAGTCGGTGGAGAAATAAGCGAGGGTGTCGTTCATCCAGCCCATGTTCCACTTGAGACTAAAACCGAGACCACCGAGATAGGTCGGGCGAGAGACACTGGGCCAAGCTGTTGATTCTTCGGCGATAGTGAGAAGGCCAGGGAAGCGCTCGTAGGCGACTTCGTTGAGACGGCGGAGGAATGCAATGGCCGGAAGATTCTCGCGGCCACCGAATTGATTGGGGACCCACTCCCCAGGTTTGCGAGAGTAGTCGAGATACAGCATGGAGGCCACGGCGTCTACGCGAAGGCCGTCGATGTGGTACTTGTCGAGCCAGAATAAGGCGTTGGAGATCAGATAGTTCTGCACTTCGTTGCGCGCGTAGTTGTAAACGAGTGTGCCCCAATCAGGATGAGCGCCCTGGCGCGGATCGGAGTGCTCGTAGAGGTGTGTGCCGTCGAATTCGGCGAGGCCGTGGGTGTCGCGAGGGAAATGCGCAGGCGTCCAGTCGAGGATGACGCCCAGACCGGCGTTATGACAGCGGTCGATAAACTCCATAAAATCAGCGGGAGAGCCGTAGCGGCTGGTGGCTGCGAAGTAGCCGATGGTCTGATAGCCCCAGGACCCGTCGAAGGGATGCTCCATGATGGGAAGCAGCTCGATGTGAGAGTAGCCGAGCTCTTTTACGTACGGGATGAGTTGATCGCCTAGTTCGCGATAGGTGAGCCAGCGGTTACCTTCTTCGGGGATGCGTCGCCAAGCGCCGAGGTGGACTTCGTAGATCGAGATGGGCTTCTCGAACCAATTGGTCTGAGCGCGCTGCGTTATCCAGGCCGAGTCATTCCACTTATGGGCATCCAGGTTGGCGACGATGGAGCCGGTGTTGGGCCGGAGTTCGGCGCGAAAGGCGTAGGGATCAGCTTTGAGGGGCAGCATGTTTCCGTTGGGGCCGATGATTTCGTATTTGTAAGTGGCACCTTCATCGAGCTCGGGGACAAAAAGTTCCCACACGCCCGAGGAGCCACGAGCGCGCATGGGGTTGATGCGACCGTCCCAATGATTGAAGTCGCCTACGACGCTGACGCGACGGGCGCTGGGCGCCCAGACAGCAAAATTAACTCCACGCACGCCTTCGACGGTATGAACATGCGCGCCGAGCTTGTTATAGGTGTCGTAGTGACGGCCTTCGCCCATGAGGTAAAGATCGAACTCACTTAAGAGAAAGGGAAAAGCGTAGGTGTCGTGTTGCTCGTGCGTGGCGCCGGAGGCGAATCGATATTGAATGTGATAGCTGGCCGGGGCAGGGCGATCTTGCTGCGTTTCGGGCAGGCTCGCCTCAAAGAAACCTTCTGGACGGAGTTTGGTTGCTTCGATTACGTTTTGTGATTCGGTGAAACGAATGGCGGTGGAGATCGCGCCGGGATGGAACGTGCGAATCACCCAGCGGCGACCCGATGGAGTTTCGACGGCGTGCGGACCTAGCAGCGCGAAAGGATCGGAGTTGCGGCCGATGACGAGCGCATCGATGGCCAGATCGAGCGGCGATTTTGCGGGACTGGCCGGCGCTGCGGCTGCTTTTTCCATGCGTTGTTCAGGCAAGTGTGGGTCTCTCCGACGGGGCGAGAGGCCGGGCTAGTCTTGCGCACTCCACCAGGATGACAGGCCACGTCGGCTTCGATTCTAGGGTGTTACACGGAGTTTTCCAAGAAGTCTGAAGGGTGGGTAGTGTGTCAGTTTCCGAGTTGCCGACAACTGGTCCAGGCCCTTTGGGGCCGACTTCCCAAGCGTGAGCTAGGAGCGGTCCGCGAATCCCACGGACTTTGCGACGCTCATTCGCCGTTCTGCGTTCCGTGGTATCCGGGCCCTCGGAGCGCCATGCCGGGCCGCTCGCCTGTATGATTCCTCCGGTCGATAACGACACGGCCGTTTACCAGCACGTAGTTGATCCCTTCAGGGTATTGCTTCGGGGAAGGCCTTGCGACGGAACTCTATCGGGAGGAGCGGACCCTTGCGTGGAGCGGTGACGGCGCGTGTCACGGCCGCGTTGACTGGCGTGCGCCGGTGAACTAGGATGCGACGCACTGAGGTTCCTCCCGGATGGCGATCGAGCGGCTAGGCCACTATCGCCTGCTAGAGCGGATCGGCGCCGGCGGTATGGGCGAAGTTTATCGCGCACGCGACGAACGCCTCGACCGTGACGTTGCCATAAAAATTCTGCCCCTCAATGTTCGAGATGACCTGCGAGCTCGTGATCGGCTGCTGGAAGAAGCGCGCTCCGCATCGCAACTTAGCCATTCGCACATTTGCACGATTTACGAAGTCAACGAAGAAGATAATATCGCTTTCATTTCCATGGAATACGTTGCCGGACGGTCGCTGAGCGCGATCATTCCGCCGGAAGGTCTCCCGACCGAGCAGATCGTCCGCTACGGCACGCAGATTGCCGACGCTCTTGCCCATGCTCACCAACGGCGCATCGTCCACCGCGATCTGAAACCGGCGAACGTGACAGTGACTCCAGACGGGATTGCGAAGGTGCTGGACTTCGGCTTGGCGACGAGGCTCCGCACAGAAGAG
The DNA here is from genome assembly GCA_035602505.1 of Candidatus Acidiferrum sp. Lineage (GTDB taxonomy): Bacteria > Acidobacteriota > Terriglobia > Acidiferrales > UBA7541 > Acidiferrum. Next base: position 66,255 of record DATNMD010000003.1, on the reverse strand, counting down.
CTGGAGGCAGTGACAGTCTCACAGGTGAAACTCGGTGAATCCGGGCCGCTCGCGGGGACACTGCCCTACATGGCGCCGGAACAGCTCCGGGGCGACCCTGCCGACGCGCGCTCCGACATATGGGCGCTCGGCGTTCTTTTGTATGAAATGGCTTCCGGCCATCGGCCGTTTTCGGGCCGTTCCGGATTTGAGCTGACCTCCGCGATCCTTCGCGATCCGCCGCCACCGTTGCCCGATGATGTTCCCGCCGGACTTGTAGGGGTAATTCGGAAATGCATGTTGAAAGATCCCGGAGCCCGTTATCAGAGTGCCGGCGAAGTCCGGTCAGCGCTGGAAACGCTCGAGTCCACGGCGGTTTCGAGACCCGCGCTTCCTCAGGCTCGAGCGAGCGTAGGCCCCCGGATGGCACTGCTTACCTGGGTTAGCGTGGGCGTGACCGTCTTGTTCGTGGTTTTACTCGCCTTGAACATCGGAGGGTTGCGCGAGCGGCTCGTGCATCGAAGCACGGCTCCCGCAATCCGCTCACTAGCGGTGCTACCGCTGGCAAATTTATCGGGCGATACTTCGCAGGATTTTTTCGCGGACGGCATGACTGCCGAACTCATCCGTGAGGTTAGCAAGATCGCGCAGCTTCGTGTGGTTTCCCTAACGTCTGTGATGAGCTACAAAGGAACGCACACGCCGCTCCCGCAGATTGCGCGCGAGTTAAAGGTGAACGCACTGCTCGAAGGCTCCGTCGCGCGATCGGGGAATCAGGTGCGGATCGCAGTCACACTCTATGACGGTGCGTCCGAAGGTAACTTGTGGTCGGGAACTTTCGATCGGAACCTGAACGACGTTCTCGCTCTCGAAGATGAAGTGGGACATGCGATCGCAGTGCAGATTCGGTCGAAAATTGCCCCCTCACCGGGAACGCGCGCGAGCATAAATCCAGAAGCGTACGATCTCTACCTCAAGGGTCGCTACTCGCTCGATCAGGGCACCCCGGACGATCTGAAGCTTGCTTTTGTGTACTTCCGCCAAGGAATCGAGAAAGATCCTCAGTATGCTCCGCTCTACGCCGGGCTTGCGAACGCCTATGCCGTCCTGCCCTTTTATACGGACACGCGTCCCCGTGAGGCTTTTCCCGAAGCAAAGAAGGCGGCAGCAAAGGCCCTCCAACTCGAACCCACTCTAGCCGAGTCGCATGCTTCGATGGCGTACGTTATGAATTATTACGATTGGGATCGATCCGGAGCCGAGCAGGAATTCAAGCGCGCGCTCGAACTCAACCCGAACGATGCCGACACGTACCACGCTTACGGCCGCTTTTTGGCGTCCATGGGGCGCGTCGACGAGGCTCGTGTGGAACTGAATCGTGCGCAGGAGCTCGATCCTCTATCTTCTGGCATTCAATCCAACCTGGGAATGGTTTCCTACTTCGCAAGACAGTACGAGGATGCCGTTCAGCAACTCCAAAAAGTTCTTAAGCTCGATCCCAAATTCCCGGTGCCATACTGGGGGATCGGCTTATGTTACGAACAACTGAACAAATACTCAGAAGCACTGGCGCAGTTCCAAAAGGGCATCGAGCTTTCGGGAAGGGGCGCGAACGGAATCGCCTCGCTCGCTCACGCACATGGCCTTGCGGGTCAACGCTCCGAGGCTCAAAAGATTCTGGTCGAGTTAACCGATCGCTCAAAAACAAAGTTTGTGTCGTCTTACCAATTCGCGGTGGTTTATCTGGGCCTCGGCCAGAATGAACGGGCCTTCGCAGCTCTCGAAGAGGCCTATCGCGAACGCTCGACGCTCCTAGGCTACTTGAAAATGGATCCGCGATTCGACCCACTTCGATCCGACCCCCGCTTCCAGAGTCTGCTGAGTCGCATCCACCTCCCCGAATAAAACTGCCGCTGAAAATACCGATGCATAGACACTTGGTGATTGTGCCTGGATCACGTCCAAACGCCGTACGAGGAAACTATTTGGCATCTCAATAACCGGCACCAAGACAGATCACCACAAATTTGCCCCGTTCTCAGGCGGCGAGAACGTTCAGAATCTCTTCCATGTGTTTCGCGATGAGCGACAAATGGCCCTCGCCCGGGTAAAAGGAAGCGTGGCTGTTTGCTGCGGCCATGTAGCGCCCCATGGCGGGTGGGGCATTGGCGTCCGCCTCGCCATGCCAGAGGTGGACGGCCACGCGGATGTCTTCGCGGCGGAAATCCCAAGGGCCGGCCATGAGGGCGGTATCTAACTGGGCCCTGCGGGGTCCCGCCCGCAACCCTTCTTGGACTACCGCGATGAATGCGCGCTGGAAGTCCGGTCGGGCCAACACCGCCTGTTCGGGCGCGGTCAGCAGTGCCGAGAACAGATCCATTGGCCAGTGCGAACTTTATCTTGCTGCGGACTTGGTGAATCCCAGCGCTTCCAACCAGTAGTAGAATTCGTCGATCCAGTGGTCGCTGCTGGTACCCTGCTTTCGCATGCCGAAGCCATGGCCGCCAGCGCTGAAAATGTGAACTTCCGGTTTGTAGCCCGCCGATTTTAATGAGTCGTAAAACTTAATCACGGCGTCGAGGACCAAGGCGTCGTCCTGCGCCCATGCTAAAAAAATGGGCGGCAGTTTTGCCGGAATGGCCGGCATTGCGCCAAAAGGTCCACCATAGATTGGTGCAGCAAAGTTTGGACGTGCGGCGGCATCCTGCTGGAGCAGAGCTCCGCTGGCCACCATGGCGCCGGCCGAGAAACCCATAAAGCCGACTCTGCCCGGAGAAATGCCCCATTCCGCGGCGTGCTGCCAAACTACTTTGACGGCCTGAATTCCGTCGGCGATGCCGTACTTGCCGGCTTCGTCCATATTCATCTCGCGGATACCTTCCTGACGCTTTTCCATGATCCGATACTTGAGCACGAACGCGGCAATGCCTTTGTTCTGAAGCCAGCGCGCCACATCGTGGCCTTCCAAATCGATGGCCAACGCCACGAAAGCTCCGCCGGGAGCGATGATGATACCGGTTCCGGTGGCCTTAGTTCGTTCCGGAAGATAGACCGTCAAAGTCGGAGTCACCACGTTGAAAACCACGGTTCCGATAGGAGTACTCGCTTCCACCTTTTCCTTCTGGGTCCAAGTCTCGGAACCTGGAGCTACGCCAGGCCATATTTGCAACGTCTGTGCGTTGCAGCAGAACGCCATGACAAACGTTAAGGCGATTGCACGAGGCAGACCGAACGACATTTGCCACATATTGTTTCTCTCCTGCGTTGGACATGACTGTAGGGATTGGGCAAGGTACCCCCTCCCCTAGGTTTTTCACAAGTGTTGATTCTACGGGTAGTTAAAGTGCTTTGTTTTCACACAGTTTTGCAAGTGTTCATTCTAAAGGGAGTTAGTGAGGGACAAAATCGGTGGCATTCGGAGGCACGAGACGCATTCGATGCCCTCGCGCAGGGGCTCCGGAAGTGGTGACACTGGCGAAAAGCAGGTCCCTCGCTGCTCTCGTGATGACAGAGGGCGCTCGCGGCCATCGCACTGGCGGGTCTGAAGACCCGCCACTACAAGTTGCGGAACGCACGAGGTACGGATGGCCGACCCGCCGCGGAGTACGGCAGTGGCGGCCATCGGGCAAGGTGAAAGAACACAACGAGGAACAGTCCTTGGAGCGAGTGGTGGACATGGAAGTCTCCAGAAAGAAAGATTAGATTTGGGATTTTTGGGGAGTCTCGCGGCGGCGAGGCGCACTACTGAACAAAAATAGTCTACCAGATTGACGATTACGATGTCAATAACATAGGTCAGTTTCCGATTTGCGCGCCCATTTCCGAGTACGCTGTCACTCGGGCACAATCCCGAGAAGCGCCGCTAGACTAGTCGGCTGCGAAGGAGGAATCATGCAGAACCCGAAGGCAGCCAGCGAGAACACATGGAACGGCGGACAGATTGTCGCGTGGGTCGTGCTGCTCTTTTTCTTGATCTTTCTTTGTTTGCTCCCATTCCTCATCGGAGGTGTAAGTCTCTCTGGGCTGGGCAAGCTTTCGCCGTCCTCGCCGCTGTTTGCCCTTTGTATCGCGGGTTTTACCTTCGTCGGTTATACGCCGACGCTGTCGGCACTCTTGGTCGCCTGGCTTTTTCCTGGGGGCGGCGGAGCGCGCTCCGTATTGCGCCAAGTGCGGACCTGGCGCGTGAGCATGGGTTGGTATGCAATCGCTGTGTTTGGGCCAGCGGTCCTGTTCCTACTCGATGAAGCAGTCAATCTTGTTTTGGGTGGTTCACCGCCGCAGCACTGGATAGTCTTGCCTCCACTTTCCGGATTTTTTCCTGGTTCGTTGTTCTTTAGTGTTATGGGAGTGCTCGCCGGGACTATTGGCGAAGAGTTTGGCTGGCGGGGTTTTGCTCAGCCACGATTGCAGAAGCGCTATGGCGCACTTAAGGCAAGCATTCTCATCGGGCTCGTTTGGGGCACATTTCATCTTTGGATTCTGCCGATTTGTCACTGCATGGGTCTTACCAACGTGATCGTGACGCAATACCTCCGGCTCATCGCGACGGCGGTCATTTACGCATGGATTTATAACAGCACGAAGGGGAGTCTCTTCCTCGTGATGGTGGCGCACGCTGCGCATAACATCACAGTTGATCTGATGCCGATGGTGGGAGGTAGCGCCGTAATCGTCGCATTGAGCTATGTCGCGGTTGCCATCGCCGTTGTACTCATGACGGACCCAGGAACCCTGACTCGCTCGAACAGTGGGAAACGTCCCTAACTAAACATTTCCGGAAACTGAACCACTACTAAAATTCAAGTATTCGGCCGGGTTTTTGCGCGCTTGCGGAGGCATCGCGTCCGCGATAGAGTGCGCGCGGTGTGAAGGGGAAATGGGCGCGAAGAATCGAGGGAGAATGCAAATTTCGCGACGGCTGCCCGTTTGGGGGTATGTTCTGGCGACGACGATTATGAGTACGCCGATTCTTGCGCAGGACAGGTCGCAGGGAAGGTCCATGGTGATTTCGCGGGGCGGGATTGTGGCCGCGGAATCGCCGCTGGCGGCGCAGGCCGGCGTGCGCATGCTGGAGCGCGGCGGGAATGCGGTGGATGCGGCGATTGCGACGAACGCGATGATGGGATTGGTTGAGCCGATGATGAATGGAATCGGCGGCGACCTGTTTGCGATTGTTTACGATGCGAAGGCGAACAAGCTTTATGGATTGAATGCGAGCGGCTGGGCTCCGAAGGCGTTGACGATTGAGTTTCTGCACAAGCAGGGACTTCGCGACATGCCGCAACATGGAGTGCATGCGATTACCGTGCCCGGAGCGGTGGATGGGTGGCAGAAGCTGGCGGACAAGTTTGGGCGAAAGAAGCTGAACGAAGATTTGGCCGCGGCGATCCGGATGGCCCAAGAGGGATTTCCCGTGCCGGAATGGACGGCATTGTATTGGGCGGACGCGGTGGATCTGTTGCGGAGCGACGATGCGGCGGCAAGAGTGTACTTGCCAGCGGATCACGCGCCGAAAGTCGGTGAAGTATTTCGCAATGCCGATTTGGCGTGGTCGTTGCAGCAGATTGTGGAGCACGGGCGCGACGCTTTCTACAAAGGAGAGATTTCGACAAAGATTCTGGAGGTGATGAGGCATCACAACGGGACGATGACGGCGCAGGATTTGGCGGAGTACGCGAGCGAATTTGTGGAGCCGATCTCGACCACTTACCGGGACTGGACTGTCTACGAGATGCCGCCGAACGGGCAGGGAATTGCGGCGTTGGAAATGTTGAACATCATGGAGACATTTCCGATTGGGCAGGCTGGGCTTGGCTCGGCCAAGGCGCTGCACGCGATGATCGAGGCGAAAAAACTGGCATACGCCGACATGGCGAAATACATCGCCGATCCACGCGGGCAGAAATTGCCGGTGGCGACGTTGCTTTCGAAAGAATGGGCGAAGCAACGCGCGCAATTGATCGATGCGGAGAAGGCGAAGTGCGACGTTACGGCGGGAGAATTGCCAGCCGGCAGCGATACGACGTACTTGAGCGTGGTCGACCGCGACGGGAATATGGTTTCGCTGATCCAGAGCAATTACTCCTCGTTTGGCTCGGGGATCGTGGCCCCGGGCACAGGCTTTGTGCTGCACAATCGCGGGGGGCTTTTTACTTTGGACGCGAGTTCGCCGAACGCGCTGGCAGGACACAAGCGGCCGCGGCACACGATTATTCCCGGGTTCGCGCAAAAGGGCGATACACGAATGGCGTTTGGAGTCATGGGCGGCTGGAACCAATCGCAGGCCCACGCGCAGTTCATGGCGAATATTGCGGACTTCAAAATGAATATCCAGGCCGCGCTGGAGGCGCCGCGGTTCACGAAATATACATTTGGTGGCTGCGACGTGATGATGGAGAACCGCTTCTCTGCCGCGACGCGCAACGAATTAGGCGGCAAGGGGCACAAGATTCAAGTGCTGGGCACGTTTTCGGAAGCGGTCGGTGGAGGGCAGGCGGTGCTGCGGGACTTTGCGGCGGGTGTGAATTATGGGGCATCGGACCCCCGAAAAGATGGGCAAGCGGCCGCAGAACTTCCCTACTAGCATGAAAACACGGCCGATGCGGGTGCGGAGAAAACTGCAAAATAGTTCCATTTGGCGCGCCGCCGAGAGGAAAGAGCGGTTCCGCGAAGTGGCCTGTACCGATGGGCACACCTTGTAAGTCTTGTGTGCTCAGTAATATAGCGCGTGCGATGCTTGGTATGGTACGTGCAACCTGTACCTGCGGCCAGGTAGGCGTCCCGCAGCGACGCACCTGGTGCCGGAGGGCCACAATGAGGCCGAGCCTAGCCCTGAAGGTCTCCAGCATTGTCGCGGTTTCAATCGTCTGCTTTCTGTTGCCTCGCACGAGCGCGGGTCAGACCATCGATGTTTCCGGGCGCTACCAGTGCGCGCAAGCGAAAGTGCGCGGAAAGGTTGTACCGTGCACTGCGGCGCCGCTGACGCTGAAGAATGACGGGAGATTCGAGCTGCGCGGCTGGGAAGGCAGCTACCTGGTGAATGGCGAGTGGGTAGAGCTGTCCGATTCTTCCGTGCGCTCGCGGGCCAAAATTGAGCCCGGACACAAGATTGTGTTTCGCTACCACGGAAAGCATGGCTGGTGCGAAATGACTTATGAACGGCGAGTGGCGGCGCTGGGAAAAACGTCCCTGAGCTGACCTACAGAAAAAGCCGCAGGGCTGCGAAGACTCCGCCCTGCGCTACAGGTTCTTGCCCGGCGCCGTAGCTATGATGCACTTTCAATCGGTTGTGGGGTGCCAACCGCGACCCCGCAAGAAGAGACCCGCTGTTGCTCCCGTCAGCTTGCCCTGTTCGAATTCAATTTGACCGTTGACGATCGTGAAATCCACGCCTTCAGGTAATTGCGCCGGATTGTTGTAGGTGGCGCGGTCGATGATTTTGACAGGATCGAAAATCGTGATATCGGCGAAGTAGCCGGGCTTGAGCAGGCCGCGGTTGTTAAGATGCTCGCGTTGCGCAGGTAGAGATGTGATTTTGCGAATTGCGGCCTCCAGCGGCATGAGGTGCTCATCGCGGACGTAGCGGCCGAGGAAGCGCGGCATGGAGCCAAAGCCCCGCGGATGAGTGTGCGGCTCGAATAGCGGGCCGTCCAGCGACATTTCATTAGAATCGAGACCGATGCTGGTCCAGGGCTGCGAGAGACCGGTCTTGAGATCTTCCTCGCTGGCCATGAAATAGATCGCGCCCGTTTGCGCGTTGTCGGCGAGAACGAAATCCATCAGCGTGTCTTCCGGTGACTTTTTCCAAGCCTTGGCGACTTCTTCGACCGTTTTGCCTTCCCACTGCTTTAGCTCGGGCTTTTGGACTGAAGCTATGAGCACGCCAGCGGCGCCTCCGCAATCGTAAAAGAGATTTTCCCAATCGGGGTGATTGCCGGAGAGGTCTTTCTTGATACGCACGCGAATCGCGGGATCCTTGATGCGCTCGAGGAGCTTTGCCGCGCCGCCGTCGGCAGCCCACGGTGGCAGAGCGGAGGCCAGGGCTGTGGCGCCGGCAACGTAGGGATACATATCAGCGGCGATGTCGAGGCCGGAGTCACGAGCAGCTTGAATCGTCGCCACGACGATTTTCATGTTGCCCCAGCGAGGCTTGCCGCTCACCTTGAGATGGAAGATTTCGACGGGAAGATTTGCTTCGCGGCCGATGCGAATGGCTTCCGCGAGCGCGGCCGCTTCCGAGGCGCCTTCACTGCGCATGTGCGTGGCGTAGATGCCGCCGTAGTTCGAGGCGACTCTTGCCAGCGCGATTAGCTCGTCGGTCTTGGCGTAGATATTGGGCGGATAGATCAAGGCGCTGGAAATACCCAGCGCGCCATCCTTCATCGCCTGCTCGACGAGGGCTTGCATTTGCGCAAGTTCGGCGGCGGTGGGCGCGCGATCGTCATCGCCAATGATGGCCTCGCGGACTTGTGCCGAACCGACGTAGGTGCCGATGTTCAGCGGTGTGCCTTGTTTTTCGAGGCGGCGAGCGTATTGATCGAGGGTGGTCCAATCGAGTGTGAATTTGTAGTGCTCAAGCATAGGCTTGATGGACGCGATGGTCTTTTCGTTTTGCGGCGCGATAGAGCCGCCTTCCCCGGTGATTTCCGTCGTAATGCCTTGTGCGAGCTTGCTGATAGAGCGGTTGTCGAGCAGGAGAGAAAATTCCGATTGGCCGAGCATGTCGATGAAACCCGGAGCGACGATGCGGCCGGAAGCATCGATCTCTCGCTTAGCGTGAGCGGCTCGTAGGTCGCCGATGGCGGCGATGCGATCGCTCTTGATGGCCACGTCGGCGGCATACCAGGGATTGCCTGTGCCATCGATGAGGTGGCCGTGGCGGATGATGAGGTCGTACTCATCAGACGTGGAAACGCTTTCGAGCGGGGCGTCGTACGCGGCTGCGGCGATTTCGCCGAGCGCTTGTCCGGCGACGGATTGAGCGGAACCGGGGTCGGGCGGCAGCGAAACGTGATTGACGTAGGCGGCAAAAGCAATTTTCTGACCGCTCGCGGTGATTACGTAGCCGGCCAGACCCTTGCCGTTCAGCATCATGTTCGCGTTGAGCCGATCTTCCGAACCGAAGGTCCCAGTTTTTGCGAAAACGTGCCCGGCGCCGGGATTGGCGGTTTGAATTTTTGCCAGCGTTCCGTCCTTTCCGAGGATCGGCAGCGCTTTGAAAAAGACGGGGTAATCGGGGCGAGTGGTCCAGTAGGTGAGATAGCTGCACATGAAATCTGGGCTGAAGAGGTCGGCCCAGTCGCCGCCAGCTCCGTCGCCCTGCGAGATGCCAGAGCGATCGAGCTTGGCTTCTTGCAAGAAAGCGCGCTCGGTCGCAAATCCGGCCTGAAGAGGATCCTTGTTGCTCTTTGCAACCAGAGTGCCGAGCAGGTAAGGTCCCATGCCGGCGTGAAGGTTCTGGCTAACCTTGAGCGTTACCTTGATTTCTTCCGCGAGCGGGAGCGAGACATGTTCGGCGACTTGATTCTCCGGGATGTATAGGCGCGCGAGCGCGGGGAAATCGGGTACCGCAGGATGTTTCGGCGGCTTGACCAAGATTCCCGCTGCAGAAAGGGCTTCGCTGAACACTGTTTGCGCAAATATCGTCGGGGAGGGCACGGCGAAGGCGGCGGTCGTCGGCTGTGCGCCCAGAGGTGCGCTGCCGGTTATGGTGACGGTGACAGTGCCGTCCGGGTTGGTCACGAGGTCGGAAATATCGAGGTCGGGTTTGGAGGCGGTTGGGCCAGTAGCCACGCGGCCGACAAACTTGATGTAAGAGGTTTGCGGTATGGAGGTGAAAGTTGCCGCATCGCCGGATTTAGCGGCAGGCGTGACCGTGAGGTCGATCACATTGTCATTCACCATGATCGAGGACATCACGACGTTGGTGCCGCCCTCGCGAGGGCCATCGGGGAATAAGCTGGAGTCGACGAGTACGCGGCCATCGACTTTGCGGATGCCTTTGGCGGCGACATCCTTCGCGAGCTGCTTGATAACCGCGAGCGGATCGCCATCAACGGCGGGACCGTTGTACGCGTGATCTTCATCGACAAAGGCCAGTGTGCCGTCGGGGCGAATGCGATTTGAGAGATTAGGGTCCCCGCTAGCGACCAGGACGAGATCGCCCTTGAGCTTGCCGTTCTTGTCGATAGGAGCCGTGCGATAGATGCGTGTGTGGAAGCGGTAGTCCGCTCCGAGCTTGGCGAGTACCGCACCTTCGGTCAATAGCTTGGTCGTGGAAGCAGGGACAAAGAGCTTGTTGGAGTTCAGGGAATAAAGAACCTTACCGGTGTCCAACGAGACAAATTTGATTCCAAAGTTTGCGTGCGCGAATTCGGGGCGGTTCATGACTTTCTGAATGCGTTCCGCCAGCGTCGCGGAGGATTGCGCGCGAACGCGCGGCGTATGCACCGATAGAAGCAGCAGCGCTGTAGCGGCACAAGACACAAACAGCTTTCGGGCGTGATCGGGCAAGATGTGTTCCTCCAAGGCCGTGATCCGGCGGTCTACCGAACCTGCTTATCGCTGAATTGTAATTTCTCGAACGGCACATTCATAATGGCGTACTCGTGCCAATCCTTGAAATCGAAATGCCACCATTCGTGCTCATACACGGTGAAGCCTTCCGATTCCATGGCCCAGCGGAGCAAGTCGCGATGCCAGCGCTGCAGCGAAGTCCCGCCGGGATAATCAGGGAACGAGCGCGAGGACATCTCGTCGTACGTGCCGGGCATCTGGACGGGCTTGCCGATTTTCAGTTCGTACAGCGTGAGATCGACGGCGCAGCCGCGATTGTGTCGCGAACCCTGCGCGGGATCAGCGACAAAAATCTTGCCCTCGGGCGGTGTTGCGTCCCAGAAAATTTTCGTTACGTACCACGGACGATAAGCGTCGTGGATAAGTAAGCCGTAGCCAAAGCGTTTGAGGTGAAGCAGTGCACGCAGTAGGGCGTCAGCCGCGGGGCGCTGGAGAAAGGCGCGCGCTTGCGTGTATACCGGCGTGCCGAGGAAATCGTCGGAGGTTGCGTAGCGGATGTCGAGATGTACGCTGGGGTCGAGTGAAGCCAGGTCGGTGAGATCGGGACTCCGGAACTGGCCATCCTCGTGAGGAGGCGAGGCGGCCAGCGCTTCCTGGCGAAGGGCGTCTATCGAGCGCGTTAGTTGGATTCGGAAGACTTGGCCTTCCTCAGGGCCAAGCTTCCGCCGTGGAAACGTGAGGTCGGCGAGTGAAATGCTTGCAGCACGACCTTTTACCCCTGGGCCAAAGTAAACTGGCAAGGGCGCGCCGGGCGGCTTGCTAAGCGTGAAACTGCCGCCAGGCGCAGGTTGCAGATTGATTTCCGTACCATCATTTTCGCGTAGGACCAACTTGCCGGATTTTTCCAGAACCACAAACGAGGCTTGTTCCGGCCCGTACTCGCCAATCAGGGATTTCCATGCCCGTGAAATGTCCGCCGGTTTGTCGCCCGGAAAAGCGAACGAGGGGATTTGTGCAAGGTCGGGGGCGGCGAAAAGAGAAAAGGAGAGGGCGACTAGAGAAATGGAGATGGCGGAGATCGAGCGGCATCTCTCGTTGCGCAACATTTGTTTCATAGAACGGCCGACATGATAACCGACTCGCGGCCGGTTCGGGAGGCGGAATCGTGGAGCGCCTCCGTTGGCGTTTGGAAACGGCTAGCTGCTATACCAGCGAAAGCCTTTACGCTGTTCCTCGGCGATTTCTTTGAGGAGAGCGAGGGTGTGCGGACGGCGGTACTGCGCGCAGGCGGCGAGAATTGCGTTCAGCAAAGAGATAGGGGCGACGTAGGAGGCCCCAAAAGAGGTGGACTCCGTGGAGGCGATGAAAAGTTCATCGCATTCGCGGGCGAGAGGAGAAAGGTAGGTGTCGGAGACGCCGATGCAGTAAGCCCCGTGGGCGCGCGCTTGCTGAACGCCTTCGACGGTCTGGCGAAGGCCGCGGCGGAAGGTGATGGCCACAACTAGATCCTGCTTGGTGACCGCGCGAACGAGGTGCGTGATGCGGCCCGCGGAGGTTGCTGAAAATATGGGCAGCCCGAGAAGGCTGATTTGATATTCCAAGTATTCCGCTAGGATGGCGGCCAAATCGCTGGCGAGAAGAACGATGCGGCGCGCCTCGTAGAAGCGTTTGGCCACGGAGGCGAGGCGTTGTGCGTCCAAGCTGTTTTTCAAGCCCTGGAGATTTTTTAGGTCCTGACCGAGTGAATCACGCACATAGGCGGGCATGTTGGAATCGTGGCTGACCGCTTGCATGGTATCGAGCGAAGTGGCGAAAGCGAGCGAGAGTTCGTGCAAGTGATGCTGGAATTCTCGGTAGCTGGAAAAGCCGAGCCCTCGAACGATGCGCACGACCGTGGCGGGGTCGGTGTGCAGGCGCTTGGCCGTGGCACGAACGCTGAGGAGCACGTATTCGCGCGGATGCTCGAGGATGGGACGAATGATTTCCTGGCGCTTCGCACTGAGTTGGTCGATGCGCTCTGGAAGATTGATCGCGGATGTCTGACTGTGAGCGGCTGTCTTCTTCATGCGGCGAGAGAATTGCGCAAAAAGATTTGTATGTCAACGCCGCTTGTGCAAATTTGGCAGCGGCGGCAAAAGAAGTATCCCTGCTATTTCTCTGAAGTTGCTGCCTTGGTGGCCAGTCCGGGAGCGACGACGGGCTGGAGGAACGGCATCATGGCGCGAAGCTTGGGCCCCAACTGTTCGATAGGATGGGTTTGCTCGCGTTGCCGGGTTGCCAAGAAATTGGGGCAGCCCTTTTCGTTTTCTTCGATCCATTTTTTGGCGAAGCTGCCGTCGCGGATTTCGGCCAGGATTTTACGCATTTCCTCGCGGGTCTTCTGGGTGATGATCCTTGGGCCCGCAGAGTAGTCTCCCTGCTCGGCGGTGTCGCTGACCGAATAGCGCATGTAGCTGAGTCCACCGCGATAAATCAGGTCGACAATCAGCTTTAACTCATGCAGGCATTCAAAGTAGGCGACCTCGGGTTGATACCCTGCTTGAACCAGCGTCTCGAACCCGGCTTTGATTAGTTCGCTGACGCCGCCGCACAGGACCGCTTGCTCGCCGAAGAGGTCAGTCTCAGTTTCTTCGGTGAAGGTGGTTTCAAGGACGCCGGCGCGCGTGCAGCCGAGCCCCTTCGCGTAGGAAAGAGCGAGCGCCTTTGCTTTTCCGGAGGCGTCCTGCTCGACAGCGAGGAGTGCGGGAGTGCCGCCACCTTCGGCAAATACTTCGCGAACGCGATGGCCGGGGGCCTTGGGAGCGATCATGGAGACATCGACGGAGGCGGGCGGCTTAATCGAACCGAAGCGAATATTGAAGCCGTGCGCGAACATCAGCGTTTTGCCGGCCGTGAGATTCGGGGCGATGGAATCGCGATAGAGCTTGGGCTGCTTCGTGTCCGGCGCCAGAATCATGATTACGTCGGCCCAGGCCGCGGCTTCGGCGGGCGTGTTGACGGTCAAGCCTTCTTTTTCCGCTTTGGAAGCTGAAGCGCTGCCTGGCTGCAAGCCGACACGTACGGAGACGCCGCTGTCGCGAAGATTCAGGGCATGCGCGTGACCCTGCGAACCGTAGCCGATGATCGCGACCTTCTTGCCCTGAATCAGGGCGAGGTCCGCGGAATTGTCGTAATAGAGATTTGCCATTCTTTTCCCTTTCGAGGTTGAGGAATCTTACTTAGTTGCTGTCACCGCAGGTTGTGTCTCGCCGGATTTCGACGGCGCTGTCGGTGGACGCAGCAGGTCGCTGCCGCGAGTCATGGCGATGCGGCCGGTGCGCGCCATTTCCAGAACGCCGAAGGGTCGGAGCACTTCGAGGAGGCCATCGATCTTGTCCACGGTGCCGGAAACTTCCAGGATGAGCGACTCCGGCGCGACATCGATTACGCGGGCGCGGAACACTTTGATGAGCTCCATCAGGTGCGGGCGCGATTGCTGATCGGCGGACACTTTGATGAGGGCGAGATCGCGTTCGAGCAAAGAACGCTCGGAGATATTTTCGGCAAGCAGCACATCGACGAGCTTTTCCAGGCTGGCCTCGAGACGATGCGCGCCCTTTTCGTCAGTGTGGGCGACGATGGTCATGCGCGCGATTTCTTCATTTTCCGTCGGCCCGACCGTCAGCGAATCGATGTTAATGGCGAGACGGCGAGCCAGTGAGGCAACGCGGTTCAGGACGCCGGGCTTGTTCTCCACATAAGCGACAAGTGTTTGCATAAACTCCCTATCAGGGCTCCGTAGCTGTTTCCACGAGCGGGCTGTCCGGCCGGCGTATCATTTCGTGCAGCGCGCCGCCCGCGGGCACCATGGGGTAGACGGAGTCTTCCTGCTCCACGCGGAAATCGATCAGCACGCTCTCTGACGATTCACGGGCAGAACGAATCGTAGGAATGACTTCGGTCCGCGAGGTAATACGTTCGCCGCGAATGCCGAAGGCATTTGCGAGCGCGGCAAAATCCGGCGCGACCAGCGGTGTGGCTACGTAGCGCTTGTCGTAGAAAAATTCCTGCCACTGGCGAACCATTCCGAGAAAGCCATTGTTGATGATGGCGATGTTGATTTTGATTTTTTCTTGCACGATCGTAGCCAGCTCGCACATGGTCATCTGGAACCCGCCATCGCCCACAACTACCCAGACATCGGATTCAGGCTTGGCGAATTTTGCGCCGATCGCGGCAGGCAGAGCGAAGCCCATGGTACCGAGACCACCGGAAGTCACCAGCGTGCGCGGCTGATTGTGGTGGTAATACTGCGCTTCCCACATCTGGTGCTGGCCGACGTCGGTAACGACGATGGCTTCGCCACGCGTTTCTTTCCACAAATCGTTGATGACGTGGGCGGCGTAGAGGTGGCCGTTGTCGGGCAGGCCCTGGATGTCGCGGACCGCCGAATCACCCTTGAGTTCGCGGATGTGGCCGAGCCAATCGTTCCGTTCACGGTGTTCCAACCGCGGGAGAAGCTGTTCAAGAACTTCGCGCGCATCGCCGACAAGAGCGGAGTCCACCTTCACGTTCTTGTTGATCTCGGAGCGGTCAATCTCGATGTGAATCTTACGGGCTTCTTTGGCGTAGGTGCGCAGATCGCCGGTGACGCGATCGTCGAAGCGCATACCGACGGCGATGAGCAGATCAGCTTCCTGAATGGCGTGATTGACCCACGCTTCTCCGTGCATGCCCATCATGCCGAGGTTAAGAGGATCGCTGGCAGGGAAGCAGCCAATCCCAAGGAGGGTCATGGCCACAGGCAGGTTGCCGGCGTGGACGAACTGCTCGAAGACGCGCATCGCGCCGGAAACCATGATGCCATGGCCTGCCAGGATGAGCGGGCGTTTGGCAGTGTTGAGAAGCTCGACGGCGCGCTCAAACTCCGCTTGGTCGTAATTGATGCGCTGGCGCTTGGGCGGAAGCTGCGGCGTGGAAGCGTCCCAGTTGAAATCGCAGGAGGCCTGCTGCGCGTCCTTGGTGATGTCGACAAGCACCGGGCCGGGGCGGCCGGAATTAGCGATCAAGAAAGCTTCGCGGACGGTCCGCGCGATATCGTCAGCGCGCGAGACCACCACATTGTGTTTGGTGATCGGCATGGTGATGCCGGTGATGTCAATTTCCTGGAAGGCGTCGGAGCCGAGCAGCTTGCTGCTGACCTGGCCCGTGATGCAAACCACTGGCGAGGAGTCCAGCATGGCTGTGGCGATGCCGGTCACCATGTTCGTCGCGCCGGGGCCAGAGGTGGCCATGGCCACGCCGACTCCGCCGCTGGCTCGCGCGTAGCCATCGGCCATGTGTGTTGCGCCTTGTTCGTGGCGCACGAGGATGTGATGCAGCTTGGACTTGCCAAGCGCGTCGTACACCGGAAGAATCGCGCCGCCTGGATAGCCAAAAATGTGGCGCACGCCGAGTTTGGTCAGCGATTCGCAGAGAATTTCCGCTCCCGTGAGCTTCATGATGTCCTCGAGACGGTTTGAGCCGCGGTTGAAAATGTCTTAGGCACGGCGGTAATGGCTCCCAACGACGACGACGAGACGAGCAGGGCATACTTCGCCATTACACCGCTGGTGTAGCGCGGCTGAGGCGCTCGCCAGGTGGAGAGGCGACGCTGGATTTCGGCGTCAGTAAGCTTAACGTTGAGCGTGCGCTTCGGAATATCGAAGGCAATGATGTCGCCGTCGTTTATCGCAGCGATGGGGCCGCCATTCGCGGCTTCAGGTGCGACGTGGCCGGCCATGAGTCCGTGTGTGGCGCCGGAAAAGCGTCCGTCGGTTAGCAGAGCGACTGAATTGCCGAGCCCCGCGCCGACTAGCCCTGCAGTTACCTGGAGCATCTCGCGCATTCCAGGGCCGCCCTTCGGCCCTTCGTAGCGGATCACAACAACATCGCCGGCCTTGATGCTTCCATTCTCCACAGCGGCAAAAGCGGCTTCTTCGTTGTCGAAGACTCGCGCAGGGCCACTGAAGGTCTGCACATTGTGGCCGGCAACTTTCAGCACGCAGCCTTCCGGCGCAATATTGCCCTTCAAGATGACCAAGCCGCCGGTGGTTTTGAGCGGAGAATCGAGCTTGCGCACAACTTCTTGTTTCTCCGTTTCCTTGGCCGCCGCTGCTTCCTCGGCGAGAGTGCGTCCGGTGACGGTAAGGCTTTCGCCGTGAAGCAATTTAGCTTCAAGCATGCGCTTCGCCACTAGCGCGGTGCCTCCCGCAGCATAAAGATCGGTGGCTACGAAGCGGCCGCCCGGCTTCAGGTCCGCCAGGAGGGGAACGCGCGAGCTAATGCGGTCGAAATCGTCTATAGAGAGAGGAATCTTCGCCTCGCTGGCGATGGCCAGCAGATGGAGAACGGAATTCGTGGAACCGCCCGTAGCGGCGACCCCCGCAATGGCGTTTTCGATCGCTGATTTGGTAATGATCTTGGATGGCGTGATGTCGCGGCGAAGAAGGTCCATGACCATTTCGCCAGCGCGATATCCCGCATTCCCTTTCGCGGCATTGGTGGCCGGAACGCTGGACAATCCCATCGGCGCAATGCCCAGAAATTCGCAGACCAGCGCCATAGTGTTAGCCGTGAATTGGCCGCCGCACGCGCCGGCTCCGGGACAAGCGGCGGTCTCCAGCGATTTGAGTTGTGCGTCGGTGATTCCGCCGCGGGCGTGTTTCCCAATCGCTTCATAGACATCTTGAATGGTTACGTTGTGGCCCTCGAATTGGCCCGGGGCGATGGAGCCGCCGTACAGAATGAGTCCGGGAATATTGAGGCGGGCCAACGACATAACGCCGCCGGGAATGGTCTTGTCGCAGCCGACCAAAACGATCAACGCGTCGAAGAGATTGCCGCGAGAAACCAACTCGATAGAGTCCGCAATCACTTCGCGGCTTACCAGAGACGTGCGCATCCCCTCCGTGCCCATAGTGATGCCGTCCGAGATGGACACCGTGTTGAATTCGAGTGGCGTGCCACCCGCGGCGCGAATGCCGGCCTTTACATGTCCAGCGAGTTCGCGCAGGTGGTAGTTGCACGGCCCGATCTCGATCCAGGTGTTGGCCACACCCACCAGCGGCTTGGCGAAGTCTTCATCGCGAAGCCCGCAAGCGCGGAGCATGGCGCGGGCGCCGGCGCGACTGGCGCCGTCGATGAGGGTGTGGCTGCGCGGCTTCGGCAGCGGCTGCGTCAATGCGAGTCTCCTTGCGCTTCTTTGTTATATTACGGACCGACGTTGGAGCGAGCCGCCGCATTCCATGACAGCCGCGAACGCGGGGACACGCCTTTCCACCGGGGAAAAGAGCATAGGCGAGGCGCAGCAATCAGTCAAATTAATACTAATATGCGTTACGATAAATCGTTCTTATCTCTACATCCGCTGCGGCCTAGCCGATTGTATCTTTTGCAAAGAAGGCGGCATCTTTTGTTGATGGGAGGGTCGCAAGCGGGCGAGACAAGTATTTGACAATTTGTTGATGCTTTCCGTACATCGTATTTCAGCGAAGCGGCAATCTAAGGGAAACGCTTCTCTTTGTGCCATGGGATCCAGCCAGCGCGGGATTATTCTGCCGGGGAGCGGCCGACCGGGAGTTGCATGAACAGGAACACGGACGTGTTCATAATTGGCGGGGGCCCAGCAGGCCTTGCCGCCGCAATAGCCGCACGCCAGCGTGGCTTTGACGTCACGGTCGCCGACGGCGCAAGACCGCCGATCGACAAAGCTTGCGGTGAAGGCCTGATGCCCGACACTGTTTCCGCATTACAGGATCTTGGCGTTAGCTTAAGCGCGTCCGACGGTTTTCCTTTCCGTGGAATTCGCTTTTGGGAGCGCGGCACGAGTGCGGAAGCAGATTTCCCAAAGGCACACGGAATAGGTGTCCGTAGAGTAGCGCTTCACCAAATCCTTCTGGAAAAAGCGCAGAGCGTAGGCGTTCGCTTTCTTTGGAGAACACCGGTCGTAGGGATTCACGAGGACGGGGCCCTCATCGGCGGCGGAGTGATTCGCGCGCGCTGGGTTGTCGGCGCGGACGGCGTCCGCTCTCGAGTGCGCCAATGGTATGGGTTGAACGATCGCGAAGATGGTGCATACCGGTACGCAAGCCGGGCGCATTATCGCGTTGAGCCCTGGTCCGAGCACGTTGAGATCTACTGGGGAGAAGGCCTACAGGCTTACGTGACTCCCGTGGGAAAAGAGTCCGTTTGCGTTGTTTTGGTTTCCCGCCGTCCGGGAGTGCGTTTGTCCTCGCTGCCGGAGGAACTTCCCGGATTGGCCACGCGCCTAGAACATGCCACGTGCACGCGAGCGGAACGTGGGGCCGTCACGGTGACACGTCAACTGAAAAGCGTCTATCGCGGCAGCGTCGCGCTGGTCGGTGATGCGTCCGGAAGCGTCGACGCCATTACCGGCGATGGGCTCAACCTGAGCTTCCGGCAGGCGTCCGCGCTTGCCGCCGCGATGCAGGCGGGAGACCTCGCGGCCTATCAGCAAGCGCACCGGAAGCTCGCGCGACGGCCGACGCGCATGGCGCGCCTAATGGTGTTGCTCGATAGCCGCCCACGGCTGCGAGGACGGACAATTTCTGCGCTGGCCGCGCATCCGGAGCTTTTCGCGCGGCTGTTGCGGGTACACGTTGGAGGCGCTTCTCCGGTGCAAATCGCCAGTGCCGGCACGCTGCTGGGCTGGCGCTTGGTAACCGCCTAGTCTTCGGGCTCCTGTGTGACGATGTGAACGTCGACCGGCGGCGACTCTCGCAAAAAGCGATGCACCGCGGACAAATACAGATACTTCCGCCAGTCGTGGATGGGTGCCCTTCCAAAGATCACATGTGTAATGTGTTTTGCCCGCACGAAGTCGGCCACCGAGTCCGCCACGCTGCGCCCCTTTAAGCGAATCACTTTCGCCCCCAGGCTCTCAGCGAAGCGCAGGTTGGCCGCCAGCGCACTTTGATTCGATTCCTTGGGGCCGAATTCGCGATCCACGTGAACGACATACAATTCCGCATCCATGCGGCGGGCCATTCTCGCGCCGCGCGCAATCAGGTATTGCCCAGCGGGATTCGAGGAAATACAAACCGCCATGCGCTCGCGCACGCCCCAGTTTTTGCGGATGTCCTGCGCCTCCATGTAGGACTCCAGGCTGCGGTCGACTTGCTCGGCAACTTGCCGCAGCGCGAGTTCGCGAAGCGCAATGAGATTCCCGCGGCGAAAAAAATTACTGAGCGAGCGCTCCACCTTCTCACTGCTGTACACGTCGCCGCGCTTCATGCGGTTCTGCAGCGCCTCAGGGGTGAGGTCCACCATAACCGTTTCCGAAGCGGTGAGCGGCACCCAGTCCGGCACAGTCTCTCGCACAACGACTCCTGTGATGGACCGCACCACGGGAGCAATGCTCTCAATGTGTTGAATATTCAGCGTGGAGACAACGTCGATCTTTGCCGCCAGCAATTCCTGGACGTCTTCGTAGCGTTTGCGGTGCTTGCTGCCGGGGATGTTAGTGTGCGCGAGTTCGTCTACCAACACGACTTCCGGGTGGCGGGCCAGAATTGCGTCGACATCCATCTCCTCGAACACCGTACCCTTGTATTCGATCTTTTTGCGGGGTACGTGGTCCATTTGCGCGACCAGCTCTTCGACGCCTTTGCGCCCGTGGGTCTCGACCACTCCGACTACGACGTCTTCGCCGCGGCTACGCCGGCGCAGAGCCTCGCTCAACATGCTGAAGGTCTTGCCCACGCCTGGGGCATAGCCTAGGAAAAGCTTGAAAATCCCGCGCGTTTTTTGCGGCGGGGAAGCGACTTGCAGCCACTCTTCTGGCTTCTTGGGCAAGACTTATGTTCTCCTCGTCGAATTTTCAGCATGCGCTAGAATGTAGCGATGCAGAGATTCCTAGCCGGCCGGATCATGGGAATAGCCGTGTCCCTGACCGTGGTCGCCGGCATTTCCTTGTTCTACCGCCAAATATTGCACGTGAACCAAACGACCGTGGCACTTTCGTTTCTGCTGGCAATTCTAGCAGTTTCGGCAGTGTGGGGAATGGCCGTTTCCGTGGCCATGTCGCTCGCGGCGGTGGTGGCTTTCAATTATTTCTTCTTGCCGCCGGTAGGGACGTTGACGATCGCCGATCCACAAAACTGGGTCGCACTGTTTGCCTTCCTGGTTTCCTCGATTATGGGGAGCCAGCTTTCCTCGCGCATCCGTACCGAGGCGGATGAAGCGCACCAGCGCAGGCGCGAGGTTGAGCGCCTGTACCAGTTCAGCCGCAAACTCCTCGGCGAAGGCAATGTCATCCAATTGATGAACGCCATCCCCGATTACATCGTCGAAAGCTTTGAAGCAGGCGCAGCCGCGCTGTTTCTCCCGCAGAAGGACAAATTTTACCGCTCCGGATTTGGTGCGGCTCATCTCGATGAAGAAAAGATGAAAAAGGCCTTTTTGCTCGATGAGATCTCTGCGGACGCGCAGCAAGGCCAATACTTCATTCCCATTCGCCTGGGCGTACGACCTATAGGCAGCCTCGGAATTTCAGGATCGCAACTTTCGCGGCAATCATTGGACGCCATCAGCACGCTGGTGGCGATTGCCATTGAGCGAGCACGCGCCGTCGAGCAACTCGGCCAGACCGAAGCAGAGCGACAAGGCGAGCGGCTCAAATCCGCGCTCCTGGATTCGATCACCCACGAATTTCGCACGCCGCTGACCTCGATGAAGGCCGCGGTGAGCAGCTTGCTCTCGTCGCATTCCTCCGGTGCAACGCAGACACACGAGCTTCTCTCTATCATTAACGAGGAGTGTGACCGCTTGAACCGCTTGGTCGAAGAAGCCGGCGAGATGGCCAAGCTCGAGGCTGGCGAAATCGCTCTGGACCTCGCGGCCGTCCCGATTGAGGAAATCATCCGCGGCGCTCTGGGACACTGCAGCGCGTCTCTCAGCGGGCGCCCGGTAGACCTGCGCATTGCCGCGGACCTTCCGGCGGTGCGAGCCGACAGCGAACGCGCCGAAGAAGCCCTGGTGCAATTGATTGACAATGCTAACCTCTATTCCGCGAAGGATCAGCCCATCACCATCACCGCCGAGTTGACGGGAGACACCGTTACCACCAGCGTCTCCGACCGCGGCCCCGGAATCGATGATTTCGAACAAACCATGATCTTCGACAAATTCTATCGAGGCAAAGACCAGCGTTACCTGGTGCGTGGGACGGGCATGGGTCTTCCCATCGCGAAGGCTTTGATAGTCGCGCAGCACGGGACGATCGGCGTGACCAGCCAGCTCGGTCACGGTTCGGTGTTTGCCTTCACGCTGCCTGTCGATCGTGGCGGGAAGGAGAGCCATTGAACGCCGCAAATATCCTGGTGGTGGATGACGAGCCGCAGATTCGCCGCGTGATGCGCACAACTCTCAGTTCGCAGGGATACGTGATCACCGAGGCCAAGACCGGCGAAGAGGCTCTCGAGTCGGTTCGCAAACGGCGGCCGGATTTGGTCCTGATGGACGTGAACATGCCCGGCATGGGTGGAATCGAAGCTTGCCGCGAAATTCGCCGCGTCTCGGATGCTCCTATCATCATGCTCACCGTGCGTAATACTGAGCGAGACAAGGTTTCCGCCCTCGATGCAGGCGCCGACGATTATGTGGTGAAGCCTTTTGGCATTGAGGAGTTGCTCGCGCGCATTCGCGCCGCGCTGCGGCGGTACGCGCCAGGGGACGCGATGCCGCCCTTTGTGTCGAAGGACCTGTCCATCGACTTTGAAGCGCGGGAAATCACCGTGCGCGGCCAGATAGTGCACCTCACCCCCAAGGAATATGACGTCTTGAAGTATCTGGTTGCTAATCAGGGCAAGCCGCTCGCTCACCGCAGGCTGCTTCAGGCCGTTTGGGGGCCGGACTATGGAGACGAGACGGAAAATTTGCGCGTGGTGATCAATCAACTGCGGAAGAAAATTGAAGCGAATCCCGCGCGCCCGAAATATATTTTGACTGAGCCCTGGGTGGGATACCGTTTTCAGCCACCGCGTGGCGCCGCGAAAGAAAGTTCAAAAAAATCCTGAGTTTTATCGGGGCATGGGATGTGTTGCGTCCAATTCCAGATTCAGCTCCAGCACCCGCACGCGTGGCTCGCCCAGAAAACCGAACTGCCGTTTTAGCGTGTGTTTGTCGACCAGGGCTCGTACTTCTGCTTCGCGCATGCCGCGTGCCCGCGCCACCCGCGCCACCTGAAATTGCGCCGCGGCGATCGATATCTCCGGGTCAAGTCCAGAGCCTGACGCAGTCACTAAATCCACCGGAATCGCCGAGCCGGGATTTTCCGCGTGCAGCCTGTCCACGTCAGCCTTTACGCGGTCGAACAGTTGATGGTTCGTGGGCCCGAAGTTCGAAGCTCCTGACTGTGAGGCGTCGTAGCCGGTGCCGGCGGCGGAAGGTCTCGAATGAAAATATTGCGGCGATGTAAAACTTTGGCCCAACAGCGCCGAGCCTACAAGTTGACCTTTGATTTGGATAAAGCTGCCATTCGCTTGAGCAGGGAAGAGCAGTTGCGCCAGGCCGGTCACGCCGAGCGGGTAGACCACGCCAAAAATCACCGTGGTCACCAGCGTCATCAGCAGGGCGGTTCGTAGGTTTTCTTTCATCCGTCAGCCTCGTGCGAGATGCAGATACAGGATGACAATGTCGATCAGCTTGATGCCGATGAACGGCGCGACAATCCCACCCAATCCATAGACGAGCAAATTGCGCCGCAACAATGCCGCGGCACCGAGCGGGCGGTATCGCACTCCACACAGCGCCAGCGGGATCAGCGCGATGATGATGAGCGCGTTGAAGATAACCGCGGACAATATTGCGGATTGCGGTGTGCCCAGCCGCATGACATTGATAGCGTTCAGCTCCGGGAATACTCGTGCAAACATGGCCGGGATAATCGCGAAATACTTGGCGACGTCGTTGGCAACCGAAAAGGTGGTGAGCGCGCCGCGCGTGATCAGCAATTGCTTGCCAATCTCCACGATTTCGATGAGCTTGGTTGGATTGGAGTCAAGGTCCACCATGTTGCCGGCCTCTTTGGCGGCTTGCGTTCCCGTGTTCATGGCTACGCCGACGTCCGCTTGCGCGAGCGCGGGCGCATCGTTCGTGCCATCGCCGGTCATCGCGACGAGTTTGCCCTTGGCCTGCTCGCGTCGAATCAGCGCCATCTTGTCTTCCGGGCGCGCCTCCGCAAGAAAGTCATCGACGCCGGCCTGCCGCGCGATGGCGGCCGCTGTCAGCGGATTGTCGCCGGTTATCATCATGGTGCGAATGCCCATGGCGCGCAGATGATCGAAGCGTTCCCGTATTCCTCCCTTGACAACGTCGGTCAGCGCGATGACGCCGAGCGCGCGGCCGTTTTCCGCTACAAGCAATGGCGTGCCTCCCGCATTGGAAATGTCAGTGACACACCGTTGTATTTCAAGCGGCACCGCGTTGCCACGCTCGGCAATGTATTTAGCTATCGCCTCCGGAGCTCCCTTGCGAATTTGGCGGCCGTCAAGGTCCACACCGGACATGCGTGTCTGTGCGGAGAAGGGAATGAACAGGGGATTCAGGTGACTGAATTCGCGTCCCCTCAGCCCGTATTTTTCCTTGGCCAATACGACAATCGAGCGCCCTTCCGGAGTTTCATCGGCAAGCGAGGCAAGTTGCGCCGCGTTGGCCAGATCGGTTTCGATCACGTTCGGACACGGATGGAACGTCGTTGCTTGGCGATTGCCCAGCGTGATCGTCCCTGTTTTGTCCAACAAGAGAACGTCCACGTCGCCGGATGCTTCGACCGCGCGGCCCGACATCGCAATGACATTCCTCTGGATCATGCGGTCCATGCCGGCAATGCCGATTGCGGAAAGCAAGCCGCCGATTGTAGTCGGGATTAGGCAAACGAGCAGCGACACAAGCACAAAAACGCTCTGTGGCGCTCCGGAATAGATCGCGAAGGGTTGCAGTGTGACGACAGCCAGCAAAAAAATAATCGTCAGTCCGGCGAGCAGGATATTCAGCGCTATTTCGTTCGGTGTTTTCTGCCGCGACGCGCCTTCGACGAGATGAATCATGCGATCGAGAAACGTTTCGCCCGGGTTGGAAGTGATGCGTATCTTGATTTCGTCGGACAGTACGCGCGTCCCGCCAGTCACCGCGGAGCGGTCGCCGCCCGATTCACGAATGACCGGCGCGGATTCACCGGTAATCGCCGATTCGTCGACCGAGGCCACGCCTTCTATGACTTCTCCGTCTCCCGGAATGAACTCTCCGGCCGACACTACGACGATATCCCCAGCGCGCAGCTTCGAGCTGGCCACCGACTCGAGCGAGCCGTCCGGGCGCAACCGGCGCGCCGCAGTTTCCGCTCGAGCCTTGCGCAGAGTCTCCGCTTGCGCCTTCCCGCGTCCCTCCGCCATCGCTTCCGCAAAATTCGCGAACAGCACCGTAAACCAGAGCCACAACGTAATCTGCAGGCCAAAGCCAAACTGCCCCACATGGCGCACCGTATCACGCACCAGTTCGATGGTTGTAAGAACCGCGCCAACCTCCACCACGAACATCACGGGATTCTTCACCATCACCCGCGGGTTCAGCTTTTCAAAGGAGTCGAAGATGGCGCGAAGCAAAAGCTTTCGGTCCGCCAGCGGTTTTGCTTTGATTGGAGAGCTCTGTTCCATAACTCTAGAACGCCCTTCCTGCGATCATGAGTAGGTGCTCCAGAATCGGCCCCAGGGTCAAAGCAGGGAAGAACGTCAGTGCCCCGACGATCACAATCGTTGATACCAGCAACGTAGTGAATAGCGGCCCGGTCACAGGAAATGTCCCGGCGGAGGTCGGTGCCGTTTTCTTCCCGGCAAGACTGCCGGCTATGCCGAGAATGGGAATCACCACGAGGAATCGTCCCAGCAGTGTGGCCACGCCGATGGTTGCGTTGAACCACAGCGTATTCGGGCTGAGGCCTCCGAACGCGGAACCGTTGTTGCCTGTGGCAGATGTGTATGCGTAGAGAATTTGTGAGAGTCCGTGCGGGCCAGGGTTTGAAATGCCAGCGAGTCCCGGTTTGACGACGATCGCAATCCCGGAAAGCACCAGAACCGTTAGAGACGAGACCAGTATCGACAGCATTGCCATTTTTACGTCATAAGCTTCAATCTTTTTCCCGAGATATTCCGGCGTTCTTCCCACCATCAACCCGGCGATAAAAACGGCGAGGATGACAAATACCAACATTCCGTAGAGCCCCGAGCCCACTCCGCCAAAAATAACTTCGCCGAGCATGATATTCAGCAATGGAACCATTCCGCCCAGCGGCGTAAACGAATCATGCATGCCGTTGACGGCTCCGCAGCTCGCGTCCGTGGTCACCGTCGCAAAAAGCGCCGAATTCGCAATCCCGAAGCGCACCTCTTTGCCTTCCATGTTGCCGCCGGATTGCAGCGCGCTCGCCGACTGGTCAACACTTGCGAGCTGCGGATTCCCTCGAGCCTCCGCCCAGTACGCTACGCTTGCGCCCACCAGAAACAAAACTGCCATGGCCGCCCACACTGCCCACCCGTGGCGCTGCGATCCTGTCATGCGGCCCAGCGTATAGGTCAGTCCGGAGGGAATCGCGAAGATCAACACGATTTGCAGAAAATTTGACAATGGCGTTGGATTCTCGTAAGGGTGGGCGCTGTTGGCATTGAAGAAACCGCCGCCGTTCGTGCCAAACATCTTTATCGCTTCCTGCGAAGCTGTTGGGCCGAGGGCGATTATTTGCTGAGTGATATGTTGCGCAACAGGCTTGCCGTCTGCGCCCACGGTCTGCACACTTTGCGGTTCGATGAGTTGCGCTGTGGCGTAAGGCTTCAGGTTTTGCACGACGCCTTGCGACACCAGCAACAGCGAGACTATGACGCACGCCGGCAGCAGCACCCACAGCAGGCAGCGCGTCAGGTCCACCCAAAAGTTGCCGATCGTTTTCGACTCGCAGCGCGCCACACCCCGAATAATCGCGATTGCTAGCGCAATCCCCACAGCGGCAGAAGCGAAGTTGTGATACGCGAGGCCTGCCATCTGGGTGAGATAGCTCATGGTTGTCTCGGGCGAGTACGCTTGCCAGTTGGTATTGGTCGTGAACGAAGCCGCCGTATTCCAAGCCAGGTCCGGCGCCACATTCGCAAGCTTCTGCGGGTTGAACAGCAGCCAGTGCTGCATCCTCTCCATCGCGTACAGCACCAGCATCGATGCCGCGCTGAACAACAGCATGGCCGTGCCGTATTCCGTCCATGGCATTTCCCGCTCTTCGCGCACGCCGGTTACGCGATAAATCAATCGCTCGATGGGCCGCAGGACAAAGTCAAGAAAAGTCTTTTCGCGATTGAACACCTTGGCCATGAAGACACCAAGGGGCTTGGTCAACGCGAAAACCACCAACAGGAAAAATCCGATTTGGAGCCAGCCGTTTGCAGTCATGGGTCAGAACTTCTCGGGCTTGAGCAGAGCCGTTAGCAAGTAGCCCAGCAGCAGCACACAGACAAGGACGAGCAAGACGTTCTCAAACATAGGCGTGCCTACCTGAGCCTTTCGCATCCGCGAAGATAGACAATCGCGGCGGCAAAGAACACCAACGTCGCAACCACAAAAACCAGGTCCGCCACGCCGACTCCTCCGGAAGCGTCAGTCTCGACTCAGAAACATAAGGTCTTGAGCCTTATTAAGTGGTGAGATGTTCGTAAGAATTCTGTGAAGTCTGAAAATTAGAAGGACGTTTCCAGCCGAACAGCGAAGGACCGCGGAGGCGCAACAGCATTTCCTGAGAACAAGCCGGCAAAATCAATCACATTGAGCCGATTGGTGAGGTTCGCAGCGTCCGCCTGCAATCGCACTTGAACCGTGTCGTGTTTCCAAATCTCTGCTCCCAGAGACGCATCAAGCGAAAAAGACGGTTTCACGCGGCCCCGCGCGAAATTCACGCGCTCCACGATCTGCGAGCCATATTGCGTCACTGCTTGCTCTTCGGTTCCCTCGAACGCCACGGGCAACCCGCTTCCGTATTCCGCGCCAATTGCCGCCCACAGCCGCGGTGTGAGCAGGTACCGAAAACGCGTCCGCGCCGTGTTGCGTTGATCCTGCGTGTCCCAAAAACGCGCCGCTGTCTTGCTCAGCGCATTAGCAGCATCGTCGCCAAGAAATAGTCCTCCCGTCACGGGCAAGTAGGTCGACCCCACCATGTAGGAATAGCTGATGAATCCGCTGAGGTTTCCGAGATGCGGAATCTCCAGCTTGGCCTCCGCCCCATAAATGGCGGATTTGCGAAACGCGATCGGAAAGCTGACACCCGTGTTCAGCAGTTGGTCGTCGTCCGCAAAATTCCCTGCATTCCGGCGAAAGTAATTGACGTCGAGCTTCGCCCGCCCAGCGAATCCTTTCGTAAATCCCGCTTCATAGTAATTTCCCCGTGAAGGTTCTACGGGAAGGCGCAGGACGTTCGGATTGAGCGCGACCACTGCCGCAGAGCTGGACAACAGAATATTTTCGAATGCCGGTGTCTGAAACACCCGATCATACGACGCGTGCAGCACCAAATCCGCCGCGGGCACGTATCTGGCTAGGCCCAGGCGCGGGCTCACCGCGTTCTGATTTACAAGCAACTGATAGTGATCCCAGCGCAGCCCGGCACTCGCGGTCCATTTCCCCAGCCGAATGAAATCCTGCACGAAACCCGATTGCTCCCGATCTTGCCCGTTGTCAGCGAAGCGGAAGCTCGCCGGCGTTCCAGGTGCAAATTGCGCCGCATCCGTGATCACGTCCCGAAAGCTCTCGTGAATCGAAGTAAAATCCGCCTCGGCACCGGCCTTCCATTCGTGCCTGCCGTGATGCGCGGAGACGCTGCCCTTGAAATATTCTTCGCGGAAACCGCGATCTTGGAACGCGATGATCGGCGTCGAAAACGGATTCGACGCAAGAGTGTCCGAGTCATCCCGCACCATCAGCCGCAGATCACCCAGCACATTCGGTGTAAAAATATGCTGATACGACAGGATGCCCATGGTCTCCAAATTGGCGCGATCTTGTCGCTGGCCCGCTACTTGCTGTAGCTGTTCGTTCGGCACTTCAAATCTCGAAAGTCCGTGCCGCGCAACCAGACCCAGCCGGTCGCTCTCGCTGAAGTCCCGCTCATAGCGCATCGAGAAATCGCCCGTGGTTGCACGGTTCGAATAGTTTTGGACTACGGGCGGGTTCAAGAATCTATCCGTTCGTGCGCCGCTCACCGCGAAGCTCAGCGCATCCTTCCGCCTCGCATATTGTCCCAGCAGATAGGCATTGCCCGTAGCGAAGCTTCCTCCGGCAAGAGCCGCCTTCCCATGAAAGCCCAGCCGCGGATCTTTCGCTGTTACCACCTCGATCACTCCGCCCAGTTTCCTGCCGTATTCCGCCGGAATATTCGCTGTGTAGATGCTCAGCGACTGAACATCGTCCGCCCCAATCTCCGTTCCGAAGCTCGGCGAGCGGTTATCCGTCAGCGGCACGCCGTCCACTACAAATTGCGTGTGGTATTCAGACCCGCGCGGGTGCAACACCGCGTTTCCTTCATAAAGCCACCCCGGCTGCGCGTTCACAAGGTCGATCACCGACCGCCCCGGCAGGGCTGTGGGCCTCGTCTCAAGCGTTTCGGAGCCGATGCGATACACGCTTCCGGTCCGGTGCGGGTCCACCAAAGTCTCAGTGTCGTTCACAGTCACCGAAGTGTTCACGGAAGCGAGGCTCAGCGAGATTCGAAATTCCTCCGGCACCGCGGAGCGTATCTCCACCGCTTCGTGAAATGCCGCGAAACCCGTTTGCTGCACGTCGATCTGGTAGACGCCGAAAGCCAAATGCCTTGCGGTAGTAACGCCCGAACTATCGGTTACATAAGTTTGCCGGAACTGGTTCGCCTCGCACACCAGCTCTATCGAACTCTTCACGCCGGAGCCCGAAGGATCTGCCACCTTCAGCCGTAGCTCGCCCATATTACTCTGCGCCCCTAACGCAAGGGCGAGGAAGGGTAAGCCAAAGATCAAAAGGCCTGGATGTCTTCGCATTTTAAGGTCTGTACCAGACTTCGACGCACACACACGTGGATTCGATTCCGGCCACAACCATTTGGCTGCAGCGCTGCTTTCCTTCAACTTCCCATATTCAGACTATAGTTGACCATGCATCACCCAGCATGAGAGAAATCATCCGGAGAGCTGGTGTTGTGAAAAAACGCAAGAAGAAGCGATTCGAAGCAGGGAAGGAAGCCCGCCGCCGCGCGCGAGCCTCCGGTGTGGCGCCTGCCGTGACGCGCGTCATCCCCGACAAGCGCAAGCGTCCGCCAAAACATAAAAAAGACTGGCGCGAAGGCGAAACGTAGCGGCAGCCTTCTGGCCGGCGCTCGCACGGCCAGCTATTTCCGCGGCCAAACTGGAAATACCAGCTTCGTCGTCTCTCTATCGCCTTAGGTCCGACCGGACCTAATTCTTCGACCCTCAACCAGGTTTGTTCGCCGGCACCGACTCGTTCGGCCGGAACAGCGGCGAAGGCGCTATTTTTCGCCGCTCGGCGAGTTCCGCTGCAATCCGCTCCAGATCATCCTTCACGAAACCCATGCTAGCGACGCGAACAGCTCCATCCGTATCGATCAGGAAAATCGTAGGGACGTTCGTCAACCCGTAGGCGTTCGAAGCGGGATACCCTTTCTCCTTCTCATCCAAAACCATCGGAAAGGTGGCTGCGTATTCCCGCGCGAAACCGGTTGTGGCCTTGGCGTCGTCCTGCGAGATACCGAGGAAATTGACGCTGTCGTCCCCATACCGCTGATACAGCCGCTGCAGAAAGGGAAACGTAAATTGGCACACCGGACAGGAAATTTTGAAGAACGTCGCCACCACCGGACCCTTTTCCCGCAGCGCCTCCAGCGAATAAATCTTCCCGTCCAGCCCCTTCAACGAAAATCCGGGCGCAGTCTGCCCCGGGTTGACGTTCGTCATAGTGTCTTCCGTCCCCAACCAGCGTGAAATCGTGCGCAAAATCCTCACGCGGTATCTTAAACTAAATTGCCAGCGTCAACCCGCACCTTGCCGAATAAATCTCCACAACAAATAAACACCGGGAATCTGCGTAATCTAGTGAAGTGGGCCGCTGATCCGCAGCAGGCGCGGGAATTTGTTATGCTTTCGGCATGTACTGCGATTGGCCAATCTAGCGCCAACCGCTAACTTATAACGTGCGAGCCGATGAGCGAGCAGAGCAATCTTGGTTTGAATCGGAAGGAGTTGTTCGAGCGGGCTTGCCGCGGAGAGGCGGTGCCGCGGGTACCGGTATGGATGATGCGCCAGGCGGGACGGTATTTGCCGGAGTACCGCGCGATTCGGGCGAAGCACGCATTCTTGGAGGTTTGCAAGACGCCGGAGCTGGCCGTGGAGGTTTCGCTTCAGCCGTTTCGGAGGCTGGGCGTCGACGCTGTGATTGTTTTCTCCGACATTTTGATCGTCGCCGAGGCGATGGGGCTGAAACTGGAGCTCGGCGACGCAGGGCCGAGCCTGCCCGAGCCGGTGCGAAGCGAAGCGGACGTTCGAAAGCTAAAGAATTTCGATCCGGAGAGCCAGACGGGATTTTTGATGGAAGCCATCCGGCGGCTGGTGAGTGAAGTTGGCCCGGCCGTGCCGGTGCTAGGATTCGCGGCAGCGCCGTGGACTCTGGCGTGTTACATGGTGGAGGGACGGACCAAGGAAGGATTCGCCACCATTAAGAGTCTTATGTATGCGGAGCCGCGGACGTTTCGCGAATTGCTAGGGCGCATCGCGCAAGTGACGATTTCGTATTTGCACGCGCAGATTCAAGCGGGCGCCGCGGCGGTGCAGTTGTTTGACACTTGGTGCGGCGAACTGAATCTGCGCGACTATCTGGATTTTGCGCTGCCCGCTGTGCAGGAGATTGTGTCGGGACTTGGGAAAAGCGTGCCGGTGATTTATTACACGAAAGCTTCGAATCATTTGCTGCTCGCGGCGGCGGATTCGGGCGCCGATGTTTTAAGCGTGGATTGGCGCGTGGATTTGCGGGAGTTGCGAAAGACGCTAGGCCCGAAGATCGCCCTGCAGGGAAATGTCGATCCGGCGGTTTTGTTCTCGTCCGAAGCGGCAATCCGGCGTGTGACGCAGGAAACGATGGCAGCGCTGAACGGCGCGGGACACATCTTGAATTTGGGGCATGGGATTTTGCAGCACACTCCCGTGGAAAACGCGAAGATTTTTATTGAGACGGGCCAGCAGGCGCGATTTGCAAGCGAGGCGCCGGCCGCGGTGCCGTCGCGTTGAAGATTGAGGTTGAGCGGTGACCGTGGCCAATCCAACTTTGCGGCAGATGCGCGAGGAGTTGCGCGTCGGCGACGAATTCTTGGCGCGATACAATCGGCCCGGCCCGCGGTATACGAGCTACCCGACAGCGCCGGTGTGGAATGATTCGTTTGGGCCGGACGACTTGGAGCGCGTGCATCAAGAGGCGGAACGCGCACGAAGTCCGGTCTCGCTGTACATGCACATTCCATTTTGCGAGAGCTTGTGTTTGTTTTGCGCCTGCAACGTGATTATTCAGAAGGATAAGCGCGTGGCGCCGCCGTATCTGGGCGTGCTGAAGCAGGAGATGGAGCGGGTCAGCGGAAGCGTTTCGAAAGAGCGCGAGGTGGTGCAGTTTCATTGGGGCGGCGGAACTCCGACGTATTTAACCCCGGAACAAATCGAGGATTTATTTGGCGCAGTGCGTGCGCGGTTTACGTTTGCGGCCGACGCGGAAATCGGCATTGAAGTGGACCCGCGGGTGACTTCGCGGGAGCACCTGGAAACTTTGCGCCGGCTGGGATTCAATCGCCTCAGTATGGGAATTCAGGATTTCCATGCTGACGTGCAGAAGGCCATTCACCGCATTCAGCCGTTCGAATTGACGCGCGATTTGCTGTTTGCCGCGCGAGAGCTAGGGTTCGACAGCATCAACGTGGATTTGATTTATGGGTTGCCGTATCAGACGCCAGAGCGATTCGCGCATACGGTCGACCAGATTTTGGAATTGGCCCCGGATCGCGTGGCGCTGTTCAGCTATGCGCACGTGCCATGGCTGAAGAAACAGCAGGGCTCGTTTGCGGCTCATCTGCCGCAGGGCATGCAAAAGTTTGAGATTTTTCGCACCGGCCTGCTGAAGTTTCTCGAAGCTGGATATTTGTACATCGGCATGGATCACTTTGCCAAGCCTGAAGACGAGCTGGCGATTTCGCAGCAGAAACGCACGCTCCACCGGAATTTTCAGGGGTATACGACCAAAGCCGGCGCGGACTTGTATGGCATGGGCGTGACAGCAATTAGTGGGATTCAGAATGCTTACGCGCAGAATCATCGAGAGCTGGCGGCTTGGGAAAAGGCCGTCGGGGAGCGCGGTATTGCCACCATGCGCGGGTACCGTCTGTCGGAAGATGACCGGCTGCGGCGGGCGGTAATTAGCCGGCTGCTTTGCCATACGGTTGTCATTAAGGAAGAGATTGCGCGCGAGTTTGGCGTAGACTTCGATCGGTATTTTGCAGACGAGTTAACGCGGTTGGAAGCTTCGCGCGAGGATGGGTTGGTTTTGCTCGAGCCTGACGAGATTCGGGCTACATGGCTGGGACGAATTTTTATTCGGAACTTGGCTATGGTGTTTGATCCCTACCTGGAAAAGCAGCAGTTGGCGGCGAAGCCGCTGTTCTCGAAAACACTCTGACATGTTTGGTCGCTCCGCGGCATGACCTCTTCTGCTCCAGTGATTGTGGTGGGCGGGGGCATCTCGGGGTTGGTCTGCGCCTACGCGCTGCGCAAAGCGGGGGTTGACGCTGAGCTCCTGGAGGCCTCGCCGCGTGCGGGTGGCGTGATTGGATCGGAAAGGCGCAATGAATTTTTGCTTGAGCTGGGACCTCAGAGTTTTAGCGGGACGGCAGCGCTGCGGGCACTCTGCGCGGAGCTGGGCATAACAGATCAGCTTGTGCAAGCGCCAGCCAGCGCGCCGCGATACGTGCTCATTGACGGCGCGCTGAGAGCAGTGCCCCTTAACCTGGCTGCTATTCTCACTTCCTCCTTGTTTTCAGTGCGGACTAAATGGAGAATCGCGCGTGATGCATTCGGCACTACCCGCCCTCCGGAGGAGGATGAATCCATCGCGACATTTGTGCGCAGGAAGTTCGGCGAGGAACTTCTGGACCGCCTGATGGGGCCATTCGTATCGGGAATTTACGCAGGCGATCCGGAGCGCCTGAGCCTGCGCAGCGCCTTCCCGCAGCTCCATGAGGCGGAGAAATCGGCGGGCAGCGTGATTCGAGGAATGAGGCGGGCGGCAAAGGCGCATGAAGGACCGCGTGAGCGGCCGACGCTACTGGGCTTCCGTGGTGGCAATGAGACGCTGGTACAGGCGCTTGCGGGGAAAATTGGTTCGAGGCTGCGGTTAGAGGCGGAGGTGGTTGGAATCGGCGTTCGACGCGAGGCAGGTGCTGTCAAGTTCGAGATGCGGATTCGCAAAGCAGGCAGCGAGCAAATCCTTTTCGCAGAGCGTTTGGTGTTGGCGACGCCCGCGGATGTGGCGGGCGCTTTGCTGCGCGATGTGAATCCCGCTTTCGAGCCCGTGTTGGGAGGGATTGAGTATGCGCCGGTGGCGGTTGTGTCGTTGGGCTACCGGCGGGAGGACGTTGGGCATTCCCTGGAAGGATTTGGGTTCTTGGCGCCGCGATCAAGCGGCCTCAGGGTGTTGGGGTCAGTCTGGAACTCGTCCCTGTTCCCGGGACGAGCACCTGCAGGTCGTGTGCTGCTCACCAACTTTGTTGGAGGAGCAACGGATCCCAGCGCGGCGATGCTGTCTGCCGAGGATTTGGCCGAGCTAGTACATCGGGAAATCGCGCCGGTGTTACAGATTCGCGGTGCGGCCGCCTTCTCGCATGTGCAGACTTATCGGCGAGCGCTGCCACAATACAACATCGGCCATGAGGAACGGCTGAAGGCGCTCGACAGGTTACGCGGTGAGCTGCCGGGGTTGTTTTTTGTCGGGAATTATTTGCGTGGGCCGGCGATTGGGAATTGCGTGGAGCTAGGGATCGCAGCGGCTGAAGGGCTTGTAAGCGAGGCCAAATCTACATAGATACGACGTCTGTACGGCAAGGAAGGCCTGGCTGCGCCATGTTCATCCGCTGACATGAATTTCACGTATAGTTTGGCAGGGGACGAAGAAGCGTAGAGGTGTTCCTGGCGGCTTTCTCACCAAAGAGCAGCGACGATGTGTCGCCGGACGCGACGCTGATGGAGCACCTTCTTCGCAGGGACGTGGGCGCTTTCGAGGAACTCTACGAGCGGCACTCGCGCATTGTATATTCGCTCGTGCTGCGCATATTGCGGCAGGGGGCCACAGCGGAAGAGGTAGTGCAGGACGTCTTCCTGCAACTTTGGCGGAACTCCGCCCATTATGACGTGAGCCGGCCCTTTCTTCCTTGGCTGCTTACCCTTGCACGAAACCGCGCACTGGACCAGTTGCGACTGAAGGGCGAACGGCAACGTCGGCGCGAAGAGCAAACGGAAGAATTCCCGCAAATTGCGTCCGCGGCGCCGGAATACGAACAGGCGCTGGATGAAAAGCGCCGAGCAGAGCGCGTCCGCACACTGATAGGCTCGCTACCCTCGGCGCAGAAGAAGGCCATCGAGCTTGCGTATTTTGAAGGCCTGAGCCATTCCGAGATTGCTGCGTCGTTGAAGGAGCCGTTGGGCACCGTAAAAAGTTGGATTCGCAACGGATTGTTGCGTTTGAAGGAAGGCCTGCAAGCAATATCGTGAGCACTAACGACCAATTTCGGGAGCTGATCGAAGCGTACGCTATCGGCTCGCTCGATGCATCGGAACGCGCGGCGTTCGAAGCGCATCTTGCTGGCGGCTGCGACGATTGCGTGAAAGCATTGGAGGAAGCCCGCTGGACTGTCAGCCAACTGGCTTACCTCGCGCCGAATGCTGAACCGTCTGACATGCTGAAGGGCCGCCTGATGCAGACTGTGCGAGCGGAGGCGGCAAGCGGCGCAAAAAGCGAGTCGCCAGTTCGCAAGACAGCAGTTCCGTGGTGGCTATGGGCCGGAGTCGCCGCACTTCTGATTTTCTCAGTGCTTTCCGCCCGCAATGAACAGCGCCTTCGTCAGGCAGTTGCCGATCTGCAGCATCAAGCCCAGGTTCAACAAGCGGAGCGCGAGAGACTCGAGGCGGAACTTGGCGAGGCCAAAACCCAAGCTCACGAGGCCATGATTTGGAGCGATCCGAACTCCGTAAAGATTATGCTGCGACCGAAAGACCCGAAAATGCCGCAACTCGAGGCCATGTGGCACCCGGAGCTCGGTCTTTGCGTTCGCGGATGGAAAGTGCCCAGCCCGGGGGATAAGCGCATGCTGCAACTCTGGTTGATACCAAAGGCCGGCGGCAAGCCCATGCCCTCTATGACCTTTTGGCCCGACGCAACGGGGACATTCACGGCCATGGTGGAGAACCCACCGCAAGCAATGTCGGAGACGCAAGCGCTGGCGATTACGGAAGAGCCGGCCGGCGGAAGCGCGCAGCCGACCAGCACGCCGATGTGGGTCGGCAGAGTAAGCTAGGCAGTTCGGTTGTCTGCTCTGTAACGCAAGGCCAGCCGAGTTTTTCGGCGCTCGGCGGCTTCCTCGTAGCGGCGCTTTTCTTCGAGCGTTTTCAAGATAAGCGGCCGCACAGGCTTGGGTTGATGCGTCTTTTCGTCAATCGCAACGAAAGTCACGTAAGCGGTCGTCGTGTGCTTGCGCTCGCCAGTCAGCACATTCTCTGAATAGACTTCCACCCCAACCTCCATCGACGTATGGAAGACCCGGTTCACCTGCGACTTCAGCATCACGATTTCACCGAGACTCACCGGATTCCGAAAATCGATGTAATCGACCGAAGCGGTGACCACGTAGCTGTTGGAATGGCGATGCGCAGCCATCGCGGCTGCAATATCGACCAAATGCATCACGTGCCCCCCCAGCAGCTTCCCCAGCGGATTGGTTTGTGCCGGCAGAACGACCTCGGCCATTTCCGAGCGGGACGCGCTGACCGGTTTTCCTAAGACTGGAACATCGGAAGTCTTCTGCGATTTCTTGGTTCTCATGGCTGTCCTTGCTTGCCCGAATTTGGAAGGCACCGCGGCAACGGTATAATACGAAACACGACATGAGCGAACAAAAGAAAAGCCGCCGGCAGATGCTCGAAGAGTTTGTGGCCAGAAAGCCGGACGACGCATTTTCCCGGTACGGTTTGGCGCTGGAGTGTATGAACAGCGGCGATCCCGCCGCTGCGGATGAGCACTTCCGCGTATTGCTTCAGAGGAACGCGGAGTACGTGCCGGCTTATCTGATGTATGCGCAATTGTTGGTGCGGGAGTCGCGCCCCGACGAAGCGCGGACGGTCTTGTCCTCGGGAATTGCTGCGGCAGAGAAGAAAGGTGACCAGCACGCGCGCTCCGAGATGGAAGGTTTGCTTTCCGAGATCGCGTAAGCTCGCAGTCCGATGAGTTTCGCGCCGGCAAGATGCCACCGTTACCCTCAGAAGCCGGCGAGCTACCCCGCGGCAAGGTCTGGTATTATCAGCTATGGGTTTCATGGGGCCTGAACGGATTCCGCTTTTTCCTTTGAACGTCGTTCTTCTTCCCGGCGCAACACTTCCCGTGCACATATTCGAACCGCGATACCGGCAAATGGTGCGCCGTTGCCTTGAAGAAAAGTGTGAGTTCGGAATTCTCCTCGCGTTGCCGAAAGGAATTCTTCGGGTGGGTTGCACCGCGGAAGTGACCGAGGTCGTGAAGCGTTACAGCGACGGCCGTATGGACATCATTACCGTCGGGCGCTCGCCGTTTCGCATAACGGAGTTGGTGAACGCGGACGCTTACGCCAACGACGAGCTCTTGGAAGGGGACGTGGACTTCCTGGATGACCGCGAGCACCGGACCGAAGCACGCACGCAGAATGAGCTCATGCAGCTATATGAGGTTTGCCACACTCTGATCTTTGAGGACTATCCCAGAAACATAGAAGGCGAAGCGGCGGAATACCTCTCCTTTGTAGTCGCGAGCACGCTGCCGCTCGATCTCATGTGCAAGCAGCAGATTTTGGAGTTGCGATCCGAAGCTGACCGCCAGGAGCGCCTGGTAGGCTACCTGCGAGAGTGGGCGCCGCATCTACAGAAGCGAGAGAAGACGCGCGCTCGAGCGGGCGGAAGCGGAATCAACTAGTCTGATGCGCGGTGTGGTGTTCCGCGCGGAACGGGGCCTTAATGACAGCAACCATAACGACGTCCGGCAGAACCGCGCACAACAAGCCGCGGACCATCGGCGAGCTGCGCAGCATTCCCGATTATGACGCGCGCACGGCTTCTCTTTCGGTGAAGAACGAGATCCGGCGCAACTTGCTTCGCTCCATCGAAAAAGGCGAGACGCTGTTCCCCGGTGTGCACGGCTACGAAGACACGGTCGTGCCGCAGATCGTGAATGCGCTCCTTTCGCGCCACAATTTCATTCTCTTGGGTTTGCGCGGGCAGGCGAAGAGCCGCATTCTACGTGGCCTTGTGCAACTGCTGGACGCCGAACTCCCCGTCGTGGCGGGATGCGAGATCAACGATGATCCGCTCCGGCCCATTTGCCGCGCCTGCCGCGAAAAGATCGCGGATCAGGGCGACAACACGCCGATTGCCTGGATGCCTCGCGACCAACGCTTCGTCGAAAAGCTTGCTACTCCCGACGTCACCATCGCCGACATAATCGGAGACGTCGATCCCATTCGAGCCGCGCGCGGGGGCCGCGATCTTTCTGACGAGCTGACGATTCACTATGGTTTGCTACCGCGCGCGAACCGCGGCATTTTTGCCATCAACGAGCTACCGGACCTGGCCGGAAAAATTCAGGTCGGCCTCTTCAACATCATGCAGGAAGGCGACATTCAGATTAAAGGCTACCCACTCCGTCTCCCCCTGGACGTCTTGCTGGTGTTTACCGCCAACCCGGAGGACTACACCGCTCGCGGAAAAATCATTACTCCGCTGAAGGATCGCATCGGCGCGGAGGTTCGCACGCATTACCCATCGACGCTCGAGGAAGGGATGACCATCACGCAACAAGAAGCATGGGTGGGGCGCGATTCGGGGCGCAAGATCGACGTACCCGCTTACTTGCGCGAGGTTGTCGAGGAAATTGCCTTCCAGGCGCGCGAAGACAAGCGCGTGGACCGCCGTTCGGGAGTGAGCCAGCGGCTACCCATCACTACGCTGGAAAGCGTCGTCAGCAACGCCGAGCAGCGCGCAACGCGCGTCGGCGAAAAGAATACCTTCGCACGCGTGGCGGATATTTATGCTGCCCTCCCTGCGATTACCGGCAAGCTCGAACTGGAATATGAAGGCGAGTTGAAGGGTGCGGACACGATTGCGCGGGAGCTGATTCGCACCGCGGTCGGCCGCGTCTTCAGCAAGCATTTCCCGGAGGTCAATTTTCAGCCCGTGATTCAGTGGTTCGAGTTGGGTGGCGAGCTGAAGCTGCCCGAGCTGGCCACGACTGCCGACCGTTGTCAGCAGCTCTCGAAAATCCAGGGCTTGATGGAGCACATCGGGCGCCTGGGCGTCACCGATCGCAAAGACGCAGGAGCCGTTGCCGGCGCAGCCGAGATGATTCTCGAAGGTTTGTGGGCGCACCGTCGCATTGGACGTAGTGAAGAGCGCGGCTACTTTGCGGAAAAGCCGCGTCAGCCGGAACCGCGAGAGACGCCGAATCGGCCCCCGCGGCGCCAATACAACTGATCGAGTCAGCGAAAGAACGTATGAAATTTATCAAATACGGAAAGTACGTTGGCGAGCCGGCCGACGCCGTCGATTTGGAAGAGCTCGTCAAGCGGCTCGGCGATTTTTTCCTACAGAGCGGATTTGAGTCTCAATTTTACGGCATGAATGAAATGGACCCGGAGAAGTCCATGGAGGCGCTGCGTCAAGCCATTTTGCGCGCGCTGCAAGACGGTGACTTGCTGCCGGAAGGCGCGATGAGCGAGGAATTGCGCGAGATGTTGCAGAACGCGGACGCCATGAACAATGAAGCCGTGCGCGAACTGCTCGACAAAATCACCGAGCGTATGGCGCACGAAGGATTCATCAATCCGCAACAGCCCCCGCAAGTGACTCCGCCGCCCCAGACCAGCGCCCGCGGACAAGTCGGTCAACCCCAGGAGCGAGTGGAGGCGCGGTTTGAGATCACCGACAAAACCATCGATTTTCTAGGCTTCAAGACCCTTCAGGATTTGCTCGGTTCGCTCGGCCGCAGCAGCTTCGGCCGGCACGACACGCGCGACCTCTCCACCGGTGTGGAAGCAAGCGGCGTCTCGCGGCAATACGAATTTGGCGACACCCTGAATTTGGATGTCAGCGAAACGCTGTTCAACGCAGTGCGCCGCGATGGTGCGAAGGTTCCCATCGAGATTACCTACCCAGACTTGATGGTCCATCAGTGCGAGTACCACAGCTCTTGCGCCACCGTCGTGCTGCTCGATTGCAGCCACAGCATGATTTTGTACGGCGAGGACCGCTTCACTCCAGCGAAGCGCGTAGCCATGGCCCTGTCTCACCTCATTCGCACACAATATCCGGGCGACACACTGAACCTCGTGCTCTTCCACGACAGCGCCGAGGAAGTGCCGCTGGCCGAACTGGCGCGCGTGCAAGTGGGCCCGTACTACACCAACACGCGCGAGGGGCTGCGCATGGCGCAGCGGATTTTGCTCCGTCAAAAAAAGGATATGCGCCAGATCGTCATGATCACCGACGGCAAGCCCTCCGCGCTGACCCTGGAGGACGGTCGCATTTACAAGAACGCGTTCGGCCTCGACCCCTTCGTCGTCGGGCAAACCCTCGAAGAAGTCAACAAGTGCAAGCGCGCCGGAATCTTGATCAACACCTTCATGCTCGCCAGCGACTACAGCCTCGTGCATTTCGTCCAGAAAATCACAGAAATGTGCCGCGGAAAAGCGTACTTCACCACACCCTACACCCTCGGCCAGTATCTGCTCATGGATTACATGTCCCGGAAAACGCGCCAGATTCATTAGCCGAAGAGCACACCAAGTCAAACCACGTTCCTGATACGCTCCTCCACTTTCCGCACGCCACTCACCGCTGCGCTATACTCTTAGTTCAACTGCCGTGCCACACCTCTTCCTATCTCTGACCCTACTCGCCTACGGCCTAAGCTTTGGTTCGTACACCCGCTATCTCTACACTGGCAGCAAGCTCGCTGGCCGCCTTGGCACCGTCTTTCTCGGCCTCGGCCTCGTCGCGCACTATTTCGCCCTCCTGGAGCGCTCCCGCGGCCTCAACACTGTCCCATATCACGACCTGTACGGCTCGATGTCCCTCTTCGGCTGGCTGCTCGCCTTAACGTATCTCGGTCTCGAGTTCTACCATCGCCAGCGTTCCGTTGGCGCCTTCGTCGTCCCATTCATCCTGGTCTTTTTCCTCGCCGCCCACCTCGCTCCAGCCGACCGCCTCTCCGCCACGCCCGCTCGCGGCCCGATCTTTGCCCTGCACGTAACTCTCAGCATTCTTGCCTACGCCGCTTTCGCCTTGTCCTTTGTCCTCAGCCTCATTTATCTCGCCGAAAATCGCCTCCTGCGCAACCGCACTCTCGGCGAAGTCGTCTGGCGTCTTCCCGCGCTCGACCTTCTCGAACGCATGAGCCGTTCCAGCGTTCTCATTGGCCTGATTTCCATAGCCATCGGAACCGTTCTCGGCTTTATCTGGGTCGACCGCCTCACCGGCCAATATTGGTATTACGATCCCAAGTACGTGGTAACGCTCCTCGTACTCTTGCTCTACGCCGCGTATCTGCAACTCTCGCGCACAACTAAGTGGCGCGGCGCCAGAGCCTCCCGGCTCTGCATCTTCAATTTCGTGATCGTAATCTTGAGTTTCACGGTGGTGAACTTGTATCTCTCTCATTCCCACCGTTATTTTTGATTTTGTCTTGAGCAGGTCGGTTGAGTGTCTGCAACGCGTAATGTACGAGCAACCGTAGCGGCCGCCGACTGTGGCGGGCGCCTTTACGCTCGGCCTGTGGGGATGCGTTAAGGCAACACGAATGGAAATCGTCCTAGTCGGCCTAAATCATCGCACCGCCTCACTCGAGCTCCGCGAGCGCGTCTCCTTCACTGCCGAGCAGGCTCGCCGCGCTGCCGACGAACTCCGCTCGCGCGGCCTCCTGGAAGAATCTCTCGTACTCTCCACCTGCAACCGCAGCGAAGTCTACGGGGTCCCGCCCGAAGCTTCCCACGAATGCGCTCCCGGCCTTTCCTCTTTCTTAAGCGAATTCCATTCCATTCGCCCCGACGTTCTCAACGGTGTCCTCTACCAGCACTACGATCGCGCCGCCGTCCGTCACCTTTTCCGCGTTTCCGCCGGGCTCGACTCCCTCCTGCTCGGCGAAGCCGAAATCCTCGGCCAAGTCCGCGAAGCGTATCGCTTCGCTCACGAACACGGCGCCACCGGCCCCGTCCTCAACCGCCTTTTCCAGGGCGCGCTCGAAACGGGCAAACGCGTCCGCTCCGAGACCGAATTGGGCACTCGCCCGATGTCTGTCGCCGCCGCCGGCGTCAAACTCGCCGAGCGCATCTTCGGCAAACTTGCTGACCGCAGCGCGTTAGTCCTGGGCGCCGGAACTATCAGCGAGCAAGTCGTTTCCGCGCTCCGCGACCGCGGCATCGCCCATTTACACGTCATGAATCGCTCTCGCGACCGTGCGCAAGCTCTCGCCAGCCAATTCGGCGGCCGCGTCATCGAATGGGGCAATTGGGAAGCCGCTCTTTTTGTTCCGGATGTCGTGGTCTCTTCCGTCGCTTCGGAAGAACCTGTCCTGCCGCGAAAAATTCTCGCAGACGCTATGGCTGCACGTTCGAATCGCGCTCTGTTCCTGATGGATCTCGGCGTCCCGCGCAATATCGATCCCGCCGCCGCAAATCTCTATAACCTTTACGTCTACAACATCGACGACCTCACCGAAATCGTCGAGCAGAATCGTCACGCCCGCGAAAGCGAAATCCCCCGCGCCGAAATCATCGTTGAAGAGCACGTCGGTAAATTTCTGT
Organism: Candidatus Acidiferrum sp.; assembly: GCA_035602505.1. GTDB lineage: Bacteria > Acidobacteriota > Terriglobia > Acidiferrales > UBA7541 > Acidiferrum. Next base: position 23,585 of record DATNMD010000003.1, on the reverse strand, counting down.
CCTGGCAAGCCAGCGTCGAGCTCGTCGGGCTGGTCGATGCGCTGCGTTCCCGCATCCGCGAGGAGCGTGCCGCCTTCATCCGCGCTCGTCTTGACGGCATGAGTCATCTGGCCCCCAGCGACCGCGAGCGCGTGGAAACCCTCATGGACGAGCTTCTCGAAAAGCTTTTAATCCAACCCGCCGAGCGCTTGCGTGGTGAAAAAGAACTGCGCCGCAAGATTCAAAACGTGGAAGCTCTGCGCGACCTTTTCTTGCCTAGGAAGGACAAGCCGTGAGGCATCTGCGCATCGGCACCCGCGGCAGCCTGCTTGCCAAATGGCAAGCCGAATACGTTCGCAAACGCCTCTTTTCCGCAGCTGGCGTCGAAGCCGAAATCGTGGTCATCAAAACCTCTGGCGATAAATTCGCCAACGCGCCGCTAACCCAAATCGGCGGCAAAGGGATTTTCGTCAAGGAACTTGAAGACGCGCTGATGGAGGAATCGATCGACGTCGCGGTCCACAGCGTAAAGGACATTCCCACCGAAATTCCTTCGCGCTTGTCCTTCCCCGCCGTCTTCCGCCGCGACGACGTCCGAGACTGTCTCATCTCCGCCAGTGGCGCCATACTTGCTAATCTGCGCCAGGGCGCGCGCATTGGCACCGGCAGCCTCCGTCGCCAATCGCAGCTTCGACACATTCGTCCCGATCTCGATGTCCGCGATCTTCGCGGCAATGTCGACACCCGCCTCCGCAAGGCCCAGAGCGGCGAATACGAGGCCATCCTCCTCGCCAAAGCGGGGCTCGACCGCCTCGGTTGGAGTGATCGCATCACCGAAACTTTTGCGCCGGACGTTTTTCTGCCCGCCGTAGGCCAGGGCGCGATTGCCGCCGAATGCCGTCTTTCCGATACCGAAGCCGCGGAAGTCCTCGGCACTCTCGACGACGCCGAAAGTCGGACTGCCATCATCGCCGAACGCGCTCTGCTCTCCGCACTGCAGGGCGGCTGCCAAGTTCCCCTCGGCGCCTGGGCGCGCACGGAGCGCGGTGAGTTCATCCTCGACGCTTGCGTCTGTTCCGTAGACGGTTCGCAATATGTCCGGCAGCGTGCCACTGCACCACCCGAGCAAGCCGCCGCTCTTGGTGAAGGCGTCGCTCGCCTCCTCCTCGAGTCCGGCGCGCAATCCATCCTCGAAGCAGTCAGGGGCCAGCATGGTTGAAGCCTCCGCATCGCCGCTCGCCGGCAGAAATATTCTTATTACCCGTGCGTCAGAACAGACGGAGTCACTCGTTCGCGAGCTGGAAGCTCGTGGCGCCAAACCCGTGCTCCAGCCTATGATTTCGTTTCACCCGCCGACCGATTTTGCTCCTCTGGATCAGGCGCTTCGCGATCTGCGCGCCTTCGACTGGCTCCTGCTTACGAGCGCAAATGCCGTGCGGGCATTGGTGGACCGCTCCCAATCTCTTGAGCTCGACGTAAGGAATTCATTTGCCGCTGTCCGCATCGCGGCCTTAGGTCCAGTCACCGCTGAAGCAGCTCGCCAAGCCGGCTTGCCCGTAAGTCATGTGGCCAAGAAACATCAGGGACTAGCTTTAGCAGAGGAATTTGCCGCCGAGTTGGCCCGCAAGCGAGTCCTACTCCCGCGCAGCAATCTTGCGAGTTCGGACCTTCCCGACGCACTGCGCCGTCTCGGCGCGCACGTCACCGAAGTCATCGCCTATCGCACTTTTGCCGCGGAACCCGAAGGCGAAGGACAAAGCCAATTTTCTTCCGGTCATCTGGAGGCTATTCTTTTCTTCAGCCCCTCAGCCGTTCGCAATTTTCTCAATTGGGACGAAGGCAAAGGCGGCCAAGTGCTTCGCTCCATTTCGGATTTATCCCGCAAAACCGCGGTCGTCGCCGTCGGCCCTGTAACCGCCTCCGCCCTTCGCGACGCCGGTCTTCGCAACATTGTGCAAGCCTCCAACACCACCGTCCCCGCCGTGATCGAAGCCCTAGAAGATTTCTTCACGCATCACAAAACGCAAACAGGATCCCTGTAGCGCAGGGCGGAGTCCGCGGAGCCCTGCGGCCTTTCTCTTGCATGTGTAGCGGCCGGGCTTCAGCCCGGCTAGCGAGCGCGTAATGCGCGAGCGCTCCTAGATTTGGCGCCTCCCTGCCGCACTCTGCCGCACTTTCTCAGCAACCTCTCCCCACTTGCGCTAAACTAACAAAATCAAAATGTCTTTCCCGGCACATCGGCCCCGCCGCCTACGCCGCACCGAAGCATTGCGCGGACTTGTCCGCGAAACGCAGCTCTCCACCTCCGGCCTGATCTATCCGATGTTTGTCTGCCCCGGCAGCAAAGTCCGCCAGGAAGTCAGCTCCATGCCGGAGATCTATCAGCAGTCCGCGGATCAAATTGTCGAAGAGAGCAGGGAAGTGGAGTCCCTCGGAATTCCAGGAGTCATTCTGTTCGGCCTTCCAGAATCGAAGGACCCGCGCGGCGCAAGTTCACTTTCCGCGCAAGGAGTAGTCCAGCGCGCCATCGAGGCCATCCGCAAAGCAAATCTCAAGCTTCTGGTCATCACCGACGTTTGCCTCTGCGAGTACACCGACCATGGCCACTGCGGCGTAATCGAGCACGGTGACGTTGCCAATGACGCCACTGTCGCGATTCTCGCCGAGCAAGCGTTGTCTCATGCGCGCGCGGGCGCCGATATCGTCGCACCCTCCGACATGATGGACGGCCGCGTCGCGGCCATTCGCGAAAAACTCGACGAACACAAATTCGAAAACATTCCCATTCTTTCCTACGCCGCCAAATACTGTTCCGCCTTCTATGGCCCCTTCCGAGAAGCCGCGCAATCCGCCCCGCAGTTCGGCGACCGCCGCAGCTATCAAATGGATCCCGCCAACGCGCGCGAAGCCCTGAAAGAAGTCGCCCTCGATTTGGAAGAAGGCGCGGACATGGTAATGGTCAAGCCCGCGCTCCCCTATCTCGACGTCATCCGAACCGTTCGCGACAAATTCAATGTCCCGGTAGGCGCCTACAACGTAAGCGGCGAATACGCCATGGTAAGAGCCGCAGTGCAAAAAGGCTGGCTAGACGAGCAGCGCGTAGTCCTAGAAATCCTAACCAGTATCCAGCGCGCCGGCGCCTCCATAATCCTCACCTACCACGCCAAGCAAGCCGCCCGTTGGCTCAAGCACTGCTAACGCCGGCCCACTCACGTACCTCGCAGGAGAAAAACAATGCAAAAGCGCAAACTCGGCAAAAGCAACCTGGAAGTTTCGGCTCTCGGTTTAGGCTGCATGGGCCTGAGTTTCGGCTTCGGCCCCCCCGTGGACAAGAAGGATGGGATCTCCCTGATTCGCGCGGCCGTCGAACGCGGCATCACCTTCTTCGACACCGCCGAAGTCTACGGCGCCTTCACAAACGAAGAACTCGTCGGCGAAGCCCTCGCTCCCTTCCGCGACCAAGTGGCAATCGCCACCAAGTTTGGATTCAAGATTGATCCGGCCACCGGCAAACAAGCCGGCCTCGATAGCCGGCCAGAGCACATCAAGGAAGTCGCCGACGCCTCGCTGAAGCGCCTCAAGACGAATGTCATCGATTTGTTCTATCAGCACCGCGTCGACCCCAACGTGCCGATCGAAGACGTTGCCGGAGCGGTGAAAGAGCTGATTCAGCAAGGCAAGGTGAAGCACTTCGGCCTTTCCGAAGCAGGCGTGCAGACCATCCGTCGCGCACATGCCGTTCAGCCTGTGACTGCGCTCCAAAGTGAATACTCGCTGTGGTGGAGAGAACCTGAAAAGGAAGTGATATCAACGCTGGAGGAACTCGGGATCGGATTCGTTCCATTCAGTCCTCTTGGTAAAGGCTTCCTTACCGGAAAGATCACCGAAGATACGAAGTTCGACAAAAGCGATTTCCGCAACATCGTTCCTCGCTTTACGCCGGAGGCTCGCAAAGCGAATCAGGCTTTGGTGGATTTGCTCGGCAGATTTGCGCAACAGAAGAAAGCGACACCTGCTCAGATCGCGCTTGCATGGCTGCTTGCGCAGAAACCGTGGATCGTTCCAATCCCCGGCACAACGAAACTGGCGCGCCTCGAAGAAAACCTCGGAGCCGTTAACGTCAAACTTTCGCCCGAAGATCTCCGCGAACTGGAGACCGCAGCCTCGAAGATCCCGGTGCAAGGCGCCCGCTACCCCGAGGAGCTGCAAAAAATGGTCGGCCGCTGACCATGTAGAGGCAGGGCTTTAGCCCGGCTTGAATGTAGTGGCCAGTCTTCAGACTGGCCAGCGAGCGCCCCGCAAGCGCGGCTCCTCTTCGGCAAATGTAGCGGCCGCGGACTGTCGCGGGCGTTTTTGCACGGCCCCCGCAACGACTGCAACCTCCTCGTATACGCAGCCGCTCCCCCACCCGTAATGTGCTCACCACGCGCCTTGACGTTTTTGAATGCGAGTTGAACCATCTCCCCGATCCCGCGCTATAATCGGCTCACTCGACACTCTTGTCGACATCGGCGTTCCCGCCGAGAAGGAGGTGATCCAGTGAGGTACGGTTTACGTTGAAGCAGTAGAGGAGGCGCTTGTGAGCTTACCGAGCGCCTCTCTCATTTTCTCCCGCCTATCCGAATTCCCTGTGATTTGACGAGTTTATTCGGGGTCGGAGCTTCAGTTCACCCAGAGCCCCGAAGGGCTCCGACATGAAGCGCCACCACACACTGTCATTCCGAACGCAGCGACCCGGTTTTTTCTTCCGCCCGCCCTTTGCTAATAAACGACGGGCGCCGGGTCGCGGAGAGAGGACCGCCGCCCCATCGCCTCGCGCCCTTTGCGAGCGATGAATCTCTCTTCGGTTCCGGCTGGCAATGAACACAACTGGGCCGGGCGATCGGGTTATAGTGCAAGCAGCCAGACGCCCCCCGCCACGCCGGCATGAGAGGTAGAGGACGTCAACATGAGCAACAAGCCACCATCGAACGATGTTCTGAAAAACCGCCTGTCCCGATTAAACGAGATAACCATCACCGTAACCGGCAGAAAGTCCGGACGCACGATCTCAATCCCAGTCTGGTTCGTCTCGGAAGACGGTAAGCTTTATCTCTTACCTGTGAGCGGGTCGGACACACAGTGGTACAAGAATGTGCTCAAGAACCCGTCGCTCCGAATCGATGCGGGCGGCGACGCAGCCGAACTCAGAGCGGTTCCCGTCACTGACCCCAAACAGGTCGCGTCCGTGGTCGAGAAATTCCGCGCCAAGTACGGTGCCAGCGACGTGAAAAAGTACTATTCGAAATTCGACGTAGCCGTCATCGCGAACCTGCAATAACCGCCAACTCCCCGCTGTCATCCCGACCGGAGCAGGCCGCCTTTTCTTGCGCACATGCATCCCGGATGCCTGCGCGGGACCGAACCGAGCGAGACCGCTTTCCTTAGCGCCGTTTCTTTGGGGCGCCAACCGCACGCCAGCAGTTGACATATACTACGCTACATGATATTTATGGATCACAATATAGCTGGAGGCCAGATTTTATATGCGGACCGAAACAAGAACTATTAGTATTCTGCCCGACCGAAGCTTAATGCCAAAGATTGGACAGACTGGCTACTCAGTCAGTCAGGCTATCTCTGAACTGGTTGACAATTCAATCGATGCTCGCGAGGAAGGCAAGATTTTGACGGTCGAAGTTCGCCTTAAGCCGGAAGCCAACTGCATTGAAGTCAGCGACGACGGCAGTGGCATGGACGAAGAAACCGCAGCAAACAGCATTCGCCTTGCCCACTCTTTAAAAAAGGACAAGCTTGGCGAGTTTGGACTAGGTCTAAAGACGGCAGCAACTAGCCTGGGAAAAAAATTCCAAGTGGCGACAAAGCAGAAGGGTACCTCGGAGGAATATGTCCTCGAATATGACGAAGAAAAATGGCTGAAGAGCGGAGACTGGACAAAGTTCGAGATGAAGGTCAACCGCCGATCCGACAAACAAACATCGGGAACCACCATAACCATTCGTGACCTCAGTTTCTCGATTTATCCGAACCTACCTGGCAACGTGCGGAAAGACCTCGCAACGCGGTTTGCTCCCTTCATCGAAAACGGCGAGGTCCAGATAAAGGTCAACACCAAGTGGTGCCAACCCGAGCCACTAGAGTTGAAGGACGATTACTACCCACCTGATGGAAAAGAGCAATTCAGAATGAAATTAGAGAGTGGCAATGAGGTCTGGGGTTGGCGGGGACTGCTCAAACGTGGCTCCGAGAAGGGTGAGTACGGCTTTCGGGTTTTCCGTCGAGGACGCCTCATCATGCAATTCGCAAAGGTGGGCTTCAATCCTCATCCAGAGGCGAGACAGATCGTAGGCGAGATTCACCTGGATCACGTTCCGGTAACCCACAACAAACGGGAGTTTATTCAGGAATCTCCGCTGTTCAACGAAATTGTTCACGAAGGTGGAATTTTCTGGGACTTTATGCGGGATCTAGTTAGGGACGCCAGGTCCTCAGTCCGCAAGACTCAGATCGATCAAGGCATCTTGGACAAGATGGAAATTCAAAAGCAAAACATAATGCAGGCCATAAAAAAAATCCCAGAACTGAAGGAGTACGCCTTTCCTGATCTAAAGGAAAGACAGAAAGCAACTAGGGACAACCACGACGGTGTCGGAGAAATGGAGATTGAGAAGCGCGATACAAGAGATGTAGTTGAGTTTGTCGAGGAACAAGACGAATTGCCTGAAAAAGGAAGAAAACCAAAGAAAACGCAGACACGACGAACTTACTACATCATCGTTAACGGAAAGCGCTTCAAGGTGGACCATAGCTTTGTCGACCTGAAGACCGACAGCGTTCTGAAAGATAAGAGTGTAGACGAGCAAAAAGGCATTCACGTCTTTACTAACACAGCCTTCCCCGGGTTCGCGAGTACAAAGGACCATGTTTTTTATGGCGCGTGGAATATTGCCGAGGCTTTAGCCGAGGTAATGGTCGAGAGAAACCAAAAGCCTGCCGAAGAAATTATCAAAATTAGAGACTCAATAATGCGCAGGGCTGCGGAGATTACGCATCTCCTCGACGAAGTTGAGAGGGAGAAGAAAATGGCAGAAAAGTTGAGGACGGAGTATGAAGCAAAAATGAAGAAAATTGAGCAGCTTCAAGGGCAGAACGCCACCGCGTGAACCGTATAGCAGTATGTATCGTCACGAAGCACAGGAATCGATCATGACGAAACAAGACTTGCTCGAACGCCTTGCGAAATACTTTCCGCAGTGGTTTTGTTCATCGTCACGCTTTCCGGAGTCCGAAAGTGGGTCCCTTGTCATCGAACGGCTACTCCGCATGGAATGGGATCCTATTTCCTGCACACACGTAAACCAACTTTTACACATGATGCATGAATTGGGGATGACTGAAGGCTTCTTTAGTTACTACTTCTCGTCGAGCCCGTCGCCATCTCCTGCAAGTCAATCAAACGGGACGGCCGTAAGGTCGCTGGAGCAGCTATGCTCCGGACTTCAGCACTTCTTCACTGACGCGTTGCTCCACTCTGGCGGCGTTAGAATCGCTTACGAGCGGCTTGCGAAGAAGTCTCATAGCCAGATCCTAGAGCTCTTTGCCGCAAAGCGCTTCGACCCGCAGGCTATGGCGGCCCGTGGCGCCGTACTCCCTTTTCACGCCATACCACCTGACGACCGGTACTTGATTGCTGAACTGGCGTGCAAAGCTTATTCTCCCTTGGCCGCGGGAGCAGAACTATTGATTGAGTCCGTGCTGCTGAAGGCGTACCAAGATCACGGAGTAACAAAGACAAAGATTAAGGATCTCTTCGCTGACGAAAGTCCCCTGGCGAAGTCCGATCCTCAGACCCAGATGATGCTTCAATTCACGACGGAGGAATTTGCAGAAGAGACCATATCGTCGAAACAGGAAATCCGGGACAAGGTTCAAATCGTCGCAAAACGCTTCGCGGAGGCTAGGCGGCGGGCGATCCTTAATACTCGACTATACCTCTCTATCGTTAACGAGCTAGACGTATATGTAGCTACAAGCATGCGTAAGAGGTCCGATTTCAGGGATATGGCTAGAGATACGGGCCGGATCTTCACTCAGCCAAGCCTCAAGCATCTCCGCCTTCGCTATTTTGACCCAACGATAAGTGCCGCCGAAGGGCACGAGGACAAAGGCCTAATTGAATGCTTAATGGTCAAATGCGCCAGGGCGCTGATCTACTTTGCTGGGGAATCAGACAGCTTCGGAAAGGACGCCGAGGTTTCGATGGCCCTTAGCCAGGGAAAGCCAGTGATAATCCTCTGCCCAACAACTGATAAGGGCGAGCAACGCATGAAGTTTTTCAGAGATATTCACCCACTGAGCCGAATGATTCAAATGGAGACGGGAATTCCAGTAGGTGCGATGATCACGAACAACCCGATGGTTGCGGCGAAGCTCCTAGAGCGAATATTCACGAATTCAATGGAATATGACCTTGTGCAGACGGACGATGGTTATCTGCGGCTTAAGGAGAGGCTCACCCAAAGTGTCGTGCGATTGCAGACGAGCGATACGATGATAAGACAAAGTTTCTTACACTACTATCGTCGGGACCCTTGAGAATTTGACGCTTTTTCCCAAAACGGGACAAAATACCTCTTGACGGGAGCTAACCAGATGGTATAATATCCCATGAAATACCCCGCCAGCCACCTAACTCCTTTCCTTCCCACATTTCCCGAAAAAACCGCCTGCAAAAGAATCCTTAGCTCGAAAAATTTCGCGAGGGCGCCCGCAATCCCGCTATCTACCTTTAGAATGAACACTTGCAAAAGTGTGTCAAAACAAAGGACTCTAAGTCCCTCCAGAATGAACACTTATGCAAAAACGGGGGGGAGGGGGGCCTCCGTGCTATCGTGAGTCACAGCCCATGAGCGCAACACGACCAACCCTGCACCGAGAGCGCCGCCGCTCCCGCGAAATCTTCGACCGCGCCGCGAAACTCCTCGTCGGCGGCGTCAACAGCCCTGTGCGCGCCTTCCGCTCCGTCGGCGGCGAGCCGCTCATCATCGAGCGCGGCGAAGCCCAATATCTTTACGACGCCGACGGCAACCAACTCCTCGATTACGTCTGCTCCTGGGGCGCCATTCTCTTAGGCCACGCCAATCCCGCAATCGCCGCCGCCATCGCCGAGCAAGCCAAGCGCGGCACGAGTTTCGGTGTTACCACCGAACTCGAGATCGAACTCGCCACGCTGATTACGCGCGCGATTCCATCCATCGAGAAAATCCGCTTCGTCTCCAGCGGCACGGAAGCCACCATGAGCGCCGTGCGTCTCGCGCGCGGCGTCACCAAGCGCGATTTCATCCTGAAATTTGAAGGCTGCTACCACGGACACGCCGACAGTTTTCTCTCGCAGGCTGGCTCCGGCCTCGCCACCCTCGGCATCGCGGAATGCCCCGGAGTCCCGCAAGCACTCGCCGAGCTGACGCTCAACGCCCCCTACAACGACCTCAATGTCGTGGAAAAAATGTTCGCGCAGCACAAAAATAAAATCGCCGCCGTAATCGTTGAGCCCATCGCCGCCAACATGGGCGTGGTCTTGCCCGAGCCAGGATTTCTCGCCGGCCTGCGCGACGTCACAAAAAAGAACGCCGCGCTGCTCATCATCGACGAAGTGATCACCGGCTTCCGTTTGCACAACGGCGGCGCGCAGCAAATTCTTAAGGTTGAAACCGATCTCACCACGCTCGGCAAAATTATCGGCGGCGGCTTGCCCGTCGCCGCGTACGGCGGCCGCGCCGAGCTAATGAACAATGTCGCGCCGCTCGGCCCCGTCTATCAGGCCGGAACCCTGGCCGGAAATCCGCTGGCCATGAGCGCAGGAATCGCCGCCTTAAAGCAGTTAACTGTGCCAAATTTGTACGAGGGAATTAACAAAAACGCGGAGCGCCTCGTCGCTGGATTGCGTAAGGCCATCGCAGAGACGCGCGTTCCTGCGCAGGTAAATTCTAGTCATTCGCTCGGCACGATATTTTTCACCGACCAGCCCGTTCGCGATTACGCTGGAGCGAAACGCTCCGATACCCAACGCTACGCGCGCTTCTTCCGCGAAATGCTCGACCGCGGAATCTTCCTCGCCCCATCGCAATTCGAGGCTGCCTTCGTCTCCGCGGCCCATACCGCCGAAGACATCGATCGCACTATCGCCGCCGCCCGCGAAATCCTGCAAGGGATGGCCGCTGGCAAATAACGATGAGTTATCAATGCAAGAACAAACCGGTCAGCGCCAAGAGCACGCCGAGGACTCCCACCGATGCCCCTGCAAGCCAAAACAGCCGCCGCTTCGTCAGCAAGGTGATAGAGCAAATGACAAGCCCCACTTCCAGCAGCGCTTCGCCGCCATCGAAGCGGTTCGCGCGCCGGCCAAGCAGGTCGCGCTCTTTCTCGAACTCTTTTGCTTTTTCGCCGATGTCGTCTTTGTCCGTTTCGTAGGTCTCGATTTGCTTCGCATATTTTTCGCGCAGCCCGGCCGTCGCTTGCCTTTCCTGCGGAGCAAGCGCGCCCAGCACGTCCACGACGACTTGCATTTCGTGCAAGCGAATATTTTTCGCCTGATAGTAAGCCCACTGATCGGAAGCCTGCGATTGCCGCAGCAGTTCCTCGGTGTGCGCGCGATGCCCCAACAGCGCCGATCCGGCAACCAACACAGCCAAGAACGAAATGGTCAGCGAAACCGGCAACGTATACCGATACTCTTGGTGACCTTCAGGAGGTTCCGGAAGTTCGATGCCCTCTTGGATCTCGGTCATTCCCCTTTTTCCCTTCAGTGTGAATCGCGAAAGCGTGTTCAGCGTGAATCGCGAAAAGGCCTATACCGTCGCTGGCGGCTGCATTTTGCGCAAGCGCGCCAGTTCTTCCGTCAGCGCGTCAAATTTCTTCAACAGCTCCTGATGCCGAATATCCTCGGTGTCCGGCTTCCTGGCGGTAAAACTCAACGTTCCGCCCGGTTCCAAAACGCACTGGCGAACTTCCGAAAGCGAATCGAAGCCCTGTTTACGGGCGGCGGCAGCGAGCTCTTCCTTAGTGATGAGTTCGCGCTTCAGTTTGTGCTCGTGGACTTTTCCGTCCTCGATCAAAACGTCGGGGCTGCCTTCGACAATTTGTTCCAGTTTGCGATGGTCGTACAAAAATCGCACTACAAGATAATTGATCGCGAGCAGGGAACTCGCTCCGATGATTCCGCCGGTGACGCTGTTGTCATTCCCAATGATCGCGTTCTGCACGGTGTTGGACAACGTCAGCAAAACAATCAAATCAAAGGGATTGAGCTGCGCCAGTTCTCGTTTCCCGGAAAGCCGCAACCCGACGATCAGAAAAATGTAAACGATGACCGGCCGGAGAATCTTCTCCAGGATTGGCCCGCCGAGAACAAACATATCTCTCCACATATCGTGCATCGCGCTCACACCTCCAGCCCGAGGGTATCACGTAATCTTCGGGTGTCTGCGATGCCAATCGGTATGAAGCTGGTAAGTGCGCGCGGCTTGGATGACGGCGATATCGTCGCCGGCGCGCGCCATGAATTGCAGGCCCACCGGAAGAGTTTTTTCCGTGAAGCCGCAGGGAACGGAGAGCGCGGGGAGGCCGCACAAATTTCCGATGCCGCCCAACGGATCGGCGTAGGAAAGCCCGGTCTCAAGATTCAATTCCAACGGCGTTGCAGCCACCGGCTGCGTTACGGTCACCAGCAAATCAAACGAATCAAACAACGCTTCCATTTTCTTCTGCAGAATTTCGCGGACGCGCTGCGCCTGCAAATAATCCGCGCCGGAGTATTGCTCGTTTACGTACCCGGCGATTTGTCCCAGCGGGTCGACTAATTCGCTTACGCGGCCGGAGCGAATCAGCGAGCGAAACGACGAAGCGCCTTCGACCGCCACGATAATGTTGCCGGCATCTTCGAAGGGGCCTTCCGGGAGCGCCGCTTTCTTCACGCTCGGAAAATGCTTCTTCAGCACTTTTTCGGCGGCGTCCGCGGCTTTGGCCACGCCCGGCTCCATCTTCTTCCACGCATTGGTCAGCCAGCCAATTTTCAGCGCGCGCGCTTTCAGCTCAATCGACGGCGAATATGTGAATGCCGCCTTGTCCAAAGGCAGGGTACTGCGGTCTCTGGGATCATGGCCGGCCATGGCGGCAAATACGCGCGCGCAATCTTCGGCGGAGCGCGCGAGCGGCCCGATTTTGTCCATGGAAGGAGCGAGAGCCATGGCGCCGTAGCGGCTCACACGGCCGTAGGTGGGTCGCAGTCCGCTGACACCGCAAAAGGCAGATGGGCAAAGAATCGAGCCCCAGGTTTCCGTGCCAATCGCAAATGGCGCGAGGCCCGCAGCGACAATAGCGCCGGACCCGGAAGACGAACCGCACGTCCAACACTTTGTGTCCCAGGGATTTTTCGCTTCGCCTTGCAGGGAGGCAGACGCGAAGCGGTAGCCCATTCCTCCGGCCAGTTCGATCATTGCCGCTTTGCCGAGTAGCACGGCGCCGACGCGATTCAAGTGTTCGATGACTGTGGCATCGTAATCGTAAACTTGAGTGGCGTACGGTTTCGCGCCCCAGGTGACCGGCACGCCTTTTACGGCGAGCAGATCTTTCGCAGCGTAGGGTATTCCGTGGAGGGGGCCGCGATAGTGGCCATTGTGAATTTCTTTTTCAGCCGCCTTGGCCTGCGCCAGCGCGATTTCCGGAGTTAGGCGAGCGTAAGCGTTGAAGCGGGGGCCGAGCTTTTCGCTGCGGTCGAGGAAATATTGAGTCAGCTCCACCGGCGAAAGCTTTTTTGCTTCGATGCGTTTCGCAAGTTCCGTGACAGGCAGGAAAGCCAATTCTTCGGTGGGCATGGATGTCCTCAGGGCTTTTTCGGGGCGGCCGGCGTTTTCCCAACCCGCGTTTTCTCGAGCGGATTCTTCTCGCGCTCCACGAGCGGTTTGAGATACAGCCCGGGCCCGTCGCCGTTCTCGAGTGCGTACGCACGCAAGCGATCCAGCGGGGGCTGCGCCAGAGCGCAAAGCCTGCGAATCTCTGCCTTCTGCGCGTCGGGGAATCGCCTGCCGTATTGGCTGAAGATGGATTGAATGCGCGCTTCGACTTCGGCGTGGCTCTCGGGAGAAAGCTTGGGCAGGTCCGCGGCCTGCGGCGGCGTGGCGGGAGGGGCCGCAGGGGGGATGGCGTGGGCTGCCGGCGTGGCGAGTGCCGCCGCGGGTGCGACGGATGCTACGGCTGAAGCAATGGCGGCGCGGCGGGCAAATTCACGGCGGGAGATCCGGCCAACTTTGGCAGAGCTGGGTTTAGAGGTTTCGTCCATCAAAATCTCCGTTTGCGTCCACGGGCAGGCAGGAGGAGGCTACTGAAAGCGCGGTTGAGGGTCAACAGGGCGAGTAGGGGGGTGGAGGCAAAGAGACAACGACGAAACTCATCTGTGAATAGAAAAGTAATTCGTAAGAATATGAAAACAAAGGGGCGAGCCAATTGGGTTTGCCACAAGCACCGAGAAATCTGAAGCGCGCAGGTGTACACCCCCGTGGTAACTACACCCGACATTGCTAGCAGCTCGGCAAGGGTTACCTTTTACGGTTTGCAGCCCCGCCCAAGATGATCGTCGTCAGACACACAGCCGCTACGGGATCGGTCCAGTGATTCTCCCCAAACGGCTGATGGTTAGACCAAGAACCCCGAAGACAGGGTCTAAAGGGAGTCGAAGGGGGGATTGTAGCCCCAATTGGTGAGAAGGAGGCGAGAGGTTGGTGAGCGCTGGTATGTCTCTTGTTATCAATAGCTGTTTTCGATTTGCGCGAATCGCCTGATTTTGTGCGGGTCTGAAAGAGCCTCAAATCAGGCCGGAGTAGTAGCAAAGGTAGTGGCAAAATCCTGTAGCTGTAGGGTGATTCACTTACCACGCCAGTATGACATCACGAATTCGACGAATCGCTCGATGTGACGGGAGCTAATCCGACAACAACTAACTTCCACGTGTGATCTTTTTTGGGCTTTCGCTTCGGAATTCTGTGGCGACGTTGAGCCATCTCTCCTCCCGCAATTAGCCCATTCGCCGGAAATGGACTTGCGGGCCGGAAGGCCCTTCGTCTAACTGCTACTTCAATCGCGTTCGGTTGATCGGTACATTCCGTCTTCGTCTCTGAAAATTTCTCAAACAAGAGGAGTGGACCTGTGCAGAAATCCACATTGCTACAAGAGACGATCTAGGTATTGATTCATCGTATTGATTTTCTTCTGACTCTACTTGGGGAGCATTTCGTTCGCTCTGTCAACCATTTCCTTGTTTCTGGCGACCAACGTCAAGAACATTACAAGCAATCCCATCGGAAAAAGTTCGGTCACTGCCAGAGCGATCCACAGAATCGGCCTGCCCGACCACGAGCGGGTAATGAAGAGACCGAATGCAACGCAGGCGACCAGCGCGACCCACCACACAGGGCTGTGCGTTGTCAGATGAGCGATGATATCGCCGCCGATCATTCCGCCCGAAGCTTTGCGAAAAATCGCAAAGTACAAGAACGTGATCGTGCCGAAAGAAAACAACCAAATTCCAAGTAGAAGTCCTTTTGCGATTGTCATGGTTTCCTCCCACAACTAGGGTCGAAGTGGACCACGAAATGACCGACGTGCTGCATAGAAACGGAAGTTATCGTAGCATATCCGCCCGTTGGCGGAGTGAGTAGTACCTGCATATCGAGAAACTTTTCGTCCAGCTTTTTTACAATCAGCAGTGAAATCGGGTAGAAGGTGGCAAACAATTCTTTCTGTAGAGCCCTATCCTTCTGCTTACTTCCGAATTTCCGCCCATCTCCGGTGCTGCACCGCCAGCCAAAGCTGTGCGTGTGTATCACCTAAACCACACGCCCATCTGTCTCCGGCGTGTTGGACTCCGCCAAATGCACGCCCATGATTCGGCTCCCAATAAACCCATTTATGCCAACTAAACACACTATCTGGAAGTATCCAGTTCCCAATCCAAATGCCAAAGATGACCGCGCCGATAATTAGAATCGACCGTTTCATAAAGCCTCACAGAGAAGCGAGGGGCCGAAGCCTCTCCCCTATTTTACTCTTTACTGTGGTCCGAAAGTTAAGCTATCAGATGCTGAAGATGGATTTGAAGTACAGCCCACAATACAGGAAGGCGATCGGTGCCGAATGAAAATAGCCAGATGCCGAGGAACGTTCCTTTTACGACCCACATAGCTTGTTAGCCCGCCTTGGCAGTCGCCAGATAACGAACGACGGCGCACCCGGCTATCACTGCCGCTGCGAATGCGACCCAAAACCAAAGATTCGATGCGGTCAATGACAGCAGCAGGTTTACTGAAGTCGCTTTGTCTGCTTCTAACGGACGCAGCTTGCCAACTACATACACAATAGACCCAACAAGAAAAACTCCGAGGCCAAGCAAGACTCCTTTTATAATCCACATCTTTCTTTTCCTCTCAGGAAAACGAGGGCGTTTGCTAGAGGCCCCCGTTCGCCGTTTCTGTTATGGATGGTAAGAACAGTTAGCTAACAGTTGTGCGGTGTAATCAGCGAACGCATATTGGGTAAAATTGCCTAGAGCATGATTCCACGACCCGGAACCTGCCCACCGCCACATAAAGCCGTAGGCTTCTCAACCCCACGGGTAGCCATCAATTGCGATATCGTATCGGATTTTTGTCAGCGACATATCCGGCGGGCTGGTCGAGGCTGTACTCCAATTCCCAACCTGGAAATCGCAAATGGTACCTACTCCAACGCCGTCTGCACAGTTAGTATCCGTTTGGCCGGACGGCTGCATCACACGAGTATATGCGACTTCTTTTGCTAAGGCAGCTTCGGCGGACTTGTTGTAAAAGCTATCGCGTACCGCGTTATCCCTCAGCCGGAGAAGGGAGGAGTGCTCCACCCTTTGCGAAAAACAAATTCGCAAAGGGCTAGGTCACCCAAGATGCTGTCACGGCCTAACCACGCGGCCACCCGCTAGCGTCACGGCACCCGTCAGCGCAAAGACTCGACCGGTAACACTGGCGCCGGTGGCGACGGTGTCGCTGATGTCCGCGAGAATGCTTCCTTCAAAAGCGGTGTTGGTGCCAAGAGTGGCGGAGCTGCCAACCTGCCAGAACACATTTCCTGCCGTCGCTCCTTTGGCCAGGACAACAGAGGAATTGCTCGCTGTCGTAAGCGTGCTCTTTATCTGGAAAACGTAGACACCGCTGCCGTTGAGCGTGAGGGTTCCGGTCAACTGCGCCGAAGAATTGAAACAATAGACGCCAGGCGAGAGCGTGACCGCGCCGGGACTGTTGCCTAGAGTCTTGCCGGTCAAGTTGGTTCCGCAGGGTTGCGCGACTAGATTAGCGTATGCAGTGTGCGCAGCGGCTTGAGCCGCGGTGGCGGTGGCGTCGCCCGCGTGGAGCGTTCCTCCGGTAACCTTCCCCGGAGGAAAGCCGGTGACGGCTGTCCCTGGGCTCACACCCAAATCTCCGGTGATGACCGTCGGGCCCGTGCTAGTCACCGTGGAGGCGCCCAGGACTGCAAAGCTCTGCGCAGAACCCAGTGGTGGCGCCGACTGCGCCCAGCCCAGGCTGCCCATGCTCAACATGTAAATGACCAACAAAAGTTTTTTCATAGCAAAGCTCCCTTGGCGGGATTTCTCTTCATGGTCGCTGATAGTGCGGGCAAAGATTGTCAAGGCGACCCGAGCCCCAAACCGAACCGGATGCTAACAACTGATGCAAGCTGGCATCTATCCACTTTAGGACACCCTCGAAAGAAAACTAGCCGCCGGTTGTCTTAACACCTTCCGGGTCAAGCTGAGAGTCGGGAGGATTCCATTGCCGAGGCTGGCCGGGCTGAAGCCCAGCTTCTACACACCGGCCGGCGAAATCGCAAGGCAGGGAAGACTACCTTAAGGCAACCTGCTTCGATTCGTTGCGCGGCGCATTTGCTTGCAATACGCGAACGAGATGGCGGCCAGATTCGGGAATGGCGACTTTGTTATGCAGCAAGATTGCTTTTGCTGTGATTTTGCGGCCGTAAATCCGCGCGTTTGCTTTGTTATCTGGACGCAGGGTGGAACCCTCGAGGGAAATGCCGGCAAATAATCCGCGAGAACGCGAATAGCTGAGGATCTCTGCGCGCATCCAGAGATCGGTGTTCGCGGAGGCATCGCGCCCTTTAGGACCTGCAGCGGCGGAGGCCTCTCCACCCAGCTTGATCTTACTGCTGAGAATGGAAGATACACCTCTCTGGTTCATGACCAGAAGAATCAGATCGGTGGATTCGCCACCAATTTGCATTCCGAGGCTATCGCCTTCGAGGGCATACATCGCGGGAGCGCCCCAGCGTCCATTGAATTCCTTGCCGGTGCGGCAAACCATGGCTCCGCGGCCGTAGTCCTTGCCCATTCCGAGGGCCAGCTTCAACACGGAGGGGAACACGATGACACACTCGGCTTTCGCCAGAACCTGCTGGGGTAGGTTATCCGGGATGTTCAAAACTTCCTGCAGGACAACGCCACAATTTTCGAGGCGCTTTTGCTCTTTCGTTGCGGCGCAAACGGCGCCCACTGCAAACGAAAGACACACGGCAATTGCAAAAGGTCGCTTCATCGCTCACCTCCACAGCAGAAATGCTTTTGCAAACGTTGCGCTTCGCATGAATCTCTGACGATACGGCCCTAATCGGCGGGCCCAATTGAGAACTTTAGATAACAACTGATTCTTACGTATCCGGACAGGCCGTGCGAGTAACTTCCTGTTCGATGTCCTTACCGCAGTCTTGGATGGACGTATACGCTGCGCTCGCTTCATCGAAATGCGGCCTATCCATACGCCCGGAGGAGTGATAGTCGCCTCATGGTGCCGAGCCAGGCGATTGTAATACTCCGCAGTACCGGCCACGTCCTCGCGGCCAAACCTTGGCAATCGAGGCGGAAACAGACTGCACATAGACTGATAAAGCAAATTCATCGGCCCCAACGCTTCCAACACGACTGGGCTCGGATGGATGTGGCGAATCTAACCGCGTTAGCTTGCGAACTGAATATTAGAATTGGTTAAGACGCGTGTCTGTCCAGTTGTGTACAACTTCGTAGTTTTTTTGCGCAGAGATTGTGTGTTGCAAGACCGGCGAACGAACCGCGAGGATTAAACGACTTGTTCTGTCCGGGACATCAATGAATCAGATTTGAGAGCAGTATGTGGGCGTACCCCCAATGTAATCGTTCCCGTCTACACGGGGTTCAATGGAGTCGCTATGCCTACGATTCGAAGTGCCGCTTTGGCTCTATTTCTTCTTCTGTCGCCGAGACTCGTCTGGTCCCAGACAGCAGTTCCGGACAAGCAGAGCAGTTCGGCGCCCGAGCAATCGGGAAGCACCGTAGATTCCGCAGCGCAGCCGGACGCCGCTACGGAGTCAAAGCCCCAGATGTCGATGCCTACTCCGGCGCCGGAACAGGCCCCAGCCAACCATAAGAAAGATAGTTTCGAAGGCAAGCAGACCAAGCGCATGTTTTGGATCATTCCGAATTTTGCGGCGGTGAGCGCCGACACGGAGCTTCCTCCGCTAACCGCCAGGGACAAATACGCGCTTGCAATGCAGGATAGCGTGGATTATTCGTCGTTCGTTTGGGCGGGAATGCTGGCTGGCCAAAGCATGGCTTTGCGGTCGTATCCGGAGTTTCACAACGGGGTCGCTGGGTATAGCCGCTACTATTGGCGGGCGTTCGTGGATCAAGCGTCTGGATCTTTCTTCACAGATGGACTTGTCCCGGCGGTGACGCACGAAGACCCACGTTACTATACCCTCGGCCATGGAGGTTTTTTCCGACGAGCAAGGTACGCGTTATCGCGTGTCGTCGTTACCAAAACTGATTCCGGAGGCAGGAGCTTCAATTTCTCTGAGATTGTGGGCAATGGAATGGAAGCGGGGTTATCCAACCTTTATTACCCACCAGAGGAGCGTAGCTTGCACAATACGGCGATGAACTGGCTAGCCCAACTGGAGGCTGCCAGCATCAATAACATCGTCAGGGAGTTCTGGCCGGATATCCGCCATAAGTTGCTTCGCCAGAAATAGTCAAGCGTGTGTCTGGATGTGAACAGATATCCGTTGGCGTCTAACTCATGATGTTACGTACCTAGGCCCAAGGGCGCTTAGCCAGGGATGATTCAGTGTTATGAAAGAAGGCAACAAGATGAAGCCAAGCATCGAGAATGAGATTGCGGGCAAAGTTCACGAAGTGAAGGGCAAGATTAAGGAAAAGGTGGGCCAACTGACGAACGATCCCGACTTGGAAGGCGAAGGTATTGGCGAAAAGATAGCCGGGAAGGTCCAGAAGAAAATCGGCCAGTTGGAAAAAGTCTTCGAAAAACCATGAGGCCGGGTACGGCTTCGCACAACCAAGCCGCGGTGACTTTTTACAAAGGCAACATCGCTTAGCCATCGCCTAATCATTTGAGATTCCATCGCGTAGTCATTGAAGGGAAAACATGAAAAGGTTCACATTGTCAGTAACCATAGTCACGCTGCTCGCCGTCGGTAACCTAGCCGGGTGCTCGAGGACCGTCGCATCGCCCGATGTCTCCGACAGTATTCGCAAATCACTCGATCAAGCAGGGTTCAAAAACGTTTCCGTCAGTCAGGATCGCGACAAAGGCATCGTGACCCTCGGCGGGCAAGTCGCCAGTGAGATCGAGAAGGCGCGAGCGGAATCCCTTGCAAAGTCCTTGGCGGGCGCACAGGTTGTCGCGGATCAGATTGCCGTGATTCCCAAGGGCGTGGAAAAAGAAGCAAAGGCCGTAAACTCCGATCTGGACGAAGGCATCGAGAAGAATCTGGACGCTGCGCTGATCCAGAACAGGATGCACGGCGACGTGAAATACGAAGTGAAGAGCGGCGTAGTCACGCTTACGGGAGAAGTGAACTCGCAGTACAAGCGCGACCATGCCGAGCAGGTGGCCTCGAGAGTGCCCAACGTGAAGCAGGTCGTGAATGATCTACAGATTAAGAATCAGAAAGCCAGCTCTTCGCCATAAGAGCTTCGGAGTTGAACACAGCGGAGAACGGAGAGGGGCCGCGTTCCGCGTTGCTGCCGCGCGAAATGAGTGAGTAAGTCGAGTCCGGTGGAAACTGCCACGGCTGACTCGGGAAGGAGATGCTATGTCATTCGGCCTTTACTCGATTGGGTTTGCGATCGTCATCGGAGGGCTAATTTATGCCGCGTACCTGGTGCACATGCCCGCGCACTGGATCGGGGTGGGCGCGGCCGTACTTTTGGGGATCGGGATTCTGACAGGTGTAAAGGCGACGCGTCAGAAAGATCCTGCGGGATAACGGGTATCGTCAAAGCGCCGTGTTTAGCGCGCCGCGGATTGGGCGGCTGGGGCGGCCAGGTCGGAGATTAGGAATTCCATGATGGCGCGGGGGTCTTCGGCGCCTCCTTTTAGACGGTTGTCGGCGGCTTGCAGGGATTGCAGGCCCTGCAGGAGGCGGGCTTTGGGAATTTTGCGGGCGGATTGCACGGCGAGCTCAGCTTGTTCGGGGCGCATTCCGAGGGCACGCGCGGCTTGGTAGCCGTTGGAGATTCCTTTCAGCTCGCTGGCCTCGATCAACTTGCGGTACATCCAGGTGATGGCTCCGAGCATTTGCAGCGGCTCTTCGCCGTCGCGCAGGAGGCGGTCGAGAAACTCGAGGGCACGACTTTGCTGGCGCGACGCCAACAGGTCCGCCAATTCCCAGACGGTCGTGGTTTTCTCGGAGATGACCAGGGCGGTGACATCCTCGCGGCGGATGAGCTTACGGCTGCCGACAAACGTTGAGAGCTTTTCGATTTCGGTTTTCAGGCGCATGAGGTCCGCGGCGACAAACTCCGCTAGATCTTCAGCGGCGCCTTGCTCGAAGTCCACGCCCCGCTCTTTGGCCATGGCGCGCGCGAGCGGGACGGCGGCGGCTTGGCGGTCCTGGAGATCTTCGCCGAGGCCGACTTCCACGACGAGTGCCTTTTCCGCAAGGAGCTTGGCCAGTTTCATGCGCTGGTCGAGCGCGGTGGCTTCGAGAACCAGGACGGTAAAGGGGGCGGGATCGTCGAGATACGCCTCAATCTGCTCGATGGCGGCATCGCGATTTTTCTCGCCGAGCTTTTCGATTTTTTCCACGTCATGCACGAAAACAATTTGGCGCGGCGCGAGCATGGGGAGAGTTTGCGCTTGCTCGAGGGCGTCCTGCGTTTCGCCGCGGTCGGCGGAGTAGCGGGAGACGGCCCAGGCGCGGGCGGCTTCGGGGACAAAGGTTTCGATGAGTTGGGCGCGGCTGGCGTCGCGGAGAAAGGGCTCGTCGCCGAGAAGCAGCAGGGCGGGGATGGGTTTGCCCTTGGTCAGGCGCGATAGGAGTTCTTCGTGGGAGACGCGGGGCATGCGCAGAGTGAGTTTACTTCGTTTTTGGCGGCGAGGGAAACACGCGCCGACGGAAGAGAAGAACAGAAAAAGCTTAAACACAGAGGTCACGGAGACAGGACACAGAAGGCGCGGAGATGTGTTGGTTCAGCCTGAAATGGAGAGGTGACGTTTTCCGTTAGCGAGTATTCCGCCCTTCGGGCGGGGATTTTCAAGGCATCGATACGACCACCAGGCCATCCCTCAGCATGGTTGCGTCCCCGCAGAGCCTGCTTCCATTTCGCCCGGCAAGATCATTGTAGCTCCACCACGTCCATCCGTCTCAACTTCCGGTTAGCCCGTCATTCGACCGCAATCGGCGGCAAGTACGAGAGGAGGTTCCAACTGACGAAACCGGGACTTCTAGCAGGTATTGGGATTTCACGTTTCTCCGACTGACGCGTTTCTCATTTCTCTTCGACGAGCGGAGCACACCACCCCTGCCTGACTTGAATTCTTGAGCACGCCTCAACGAGGGCAGCAAAGAGATGGAACGGCCGCCGCGCGCCGTTGCCGGGAATAGCATTCAATCTTCTGTATTAATCTTCTTCATGACTCCGTAGATTGTGTTGGCGTCTGACAGGCTCATGAAGAGGATTTCTTTGCCTCCATCAACGACCACAGCGTGGCCAAAAACACTGCCGTCCGGATTAAGAAATCTTGCTGCACAGTCGGGATCTACCTCATATAAACCCGGACCCGACGGAGTGGTGAAAAGATCGGATGTGGTTACTCCATTCCGACGTATAGTTTGGCGCCCCGTGCTGTTTCCGTTCCTGTCATACGTAGCAATGCCCACGGCGGCCAATGGACCAGCGGGCACTGTCCCTGTCCGATAAAACCCGTAAGTGCCATTCAAGGTGGCGACTGAGCACCCCTCTTGGGCATGTACTCTTGGTAGGACGGTTGATTTATGGCCTCGGGAAGGGGATATGACAAGTAATAGCCCAACTACAGATGCAATGACAACCGTCCGAGTAATCATTCGTTTCATGGTTTTCTCCTGACTTTAAGCTTCTGGCCCGCCGCGGGGATTGCGCCAGGCGGCGACTGTTGCGCAGGGCCACGATCGAGTCAATGAATGGCACCTGATGTCTTCCCGAAATCTGCCTGACCAGCCAAGTCCTTGGAGGAGGGACGATTATGGCTGGACCTGGCTCCTGTTGGATGCCCACTTGCACCGCTATATGTTAAACTCCGGGCACTTCGAGCAATTTCCATGGAAGTCCTGCTCCGATCACGAAGGGTCACCCGCTTCGGGCCATTCGACGTGGATCTTCGCGCCGGCGAGTTGCGTAAGCGCGGGCTGAAGATCAGGCTTCAGCAGCAGCCATTTCGAGTCTTAGCGCTGCTCCTGGAACACCCCGGCGAGGTGGTGACGCGGGAGGAGTTGCGCCAGGCGATTTGGCCCGCCGATACGTTTGTGGATTTCGATGAAGGCCTCGACGCAACGATTTACAAGCTCCGCAATGCCCTGGGCGACTCGTCCGAGAACCCACGATTTGTGGAAACCCTGCCGCGTCGTGGATACCGCTTCATCACACCTGTAGAGGAAGTAGTTCCCAAAACAAGTCGCGTGCGTAACCTGCTCACGTTTGTGGGCGTGCTCACAGCGGTAGTGCTGGCGCTGTTCCTCGGGTTGAATTTGGCCGGACTGCGGGATCGGCTGTTGAGGAGGAGCAGTGAGAGACGAATTCGGTCTCTGTTGGTGCTGCCGCTGCGGAATCTCTCCGGCGACCCCTCGCAAGACTACTTCGTTGATGGAATGACCGATGCGCTGATCACCAATCTGTCCAAGATCAGTGCATTGCGGGTTATTTCCCACACTTCTGTAAATCATTTCAAGGGAACGAAAAAGCCGCTGCATGAGATCGCGGCCGAATTGCAGGTCGACGCAGTGGTGGAAGGAAGCGTAGAGCGGGAAGCGGATCGAGTACGGATCACCGCGAATCTGGTCCAGGTATTTCCCGAAAAACATCTGTGGGCAGAAAGCTATGACCGCGACCTGCGGAGCATTCTCGACTTGGAGAGTGAAGTTGCGCGAACCATTGCCGACCAAATCAGGATCACGGTCACTCCTGAAGAATTGCGTCGCATGGCTGTATCGGAAACCGTGGACCCTGAAGCCCACGAACTTTATTTGAAAGGGGCCTT
>DATNMD010000033.1:0-3426 GCA_035602505.1 Candidatus Acidiferrum sp. | reverse complement strand
AAACCGCGCGCGAAGGTGAGGCCCTTTTTTTCGTTTACGGGAATTTGCGTGATGCCGCGTAGCTGGTATTCGACGGGGTCTTCGATGGTGACAATTTTGTCTTCGTCGGTTTTGATTTCATTGATGGCGGCATACAGCGTGGTGGTTTTTCCGGAACCGGTGGGTCCAGTGACCAGCACCATGCCGTAGGGCTCGCGAATATAGCGGCGGAAGCGGCGCGTTTCTTCGGGTGAAAAGCCCACGACGTCGAGATTGAGGCTCTGAAATTTTTCCGACAGCGTTTCCTTGTCCAAAACGCGAAGGACGGCGTCTTCGCCGTGGCTGGCGGGCATGATGGACACGCGCAAATCGATGAAGCGGCCCTTATACTTCACGCGGAAACGGCCGTCTTGCGGAACGCGGCGCTCGGCGATGTCCAAATCGCTGAGCACCTTGATGCGCGAAAGCACGGTGGAATGCCATTCCTTGGCGATGGGCTGCATGGCGTGCTGCAGGACGCCGTCGATGCGGTACTTCACGGCGACTTCGGTGTCGCGGGCTTCGATATGGATGTCACTGGCGCGGCGCTCGAGGGCGGTGAAGATGATGGTTTCCACCAGGCGGACGACGGGACTGACGGTAGTGTCGCGCGTGAGGCGGTCGCCGGAAATCGTTTCTTCGCTTTCCTCCTCTTCCTTGGACACCTGAAGAGTAAACGCCTCAGTAGCTTGCTCGAGTACGCGCTGGGATTGCTCGGTGCGCTTGAGCAAATCGGCGATCTGGCGCGGGGTGGCTACTTTGATGGCCAGCTTCTTGCCCAGCAATAGCGGCAGCTCGTCGCTCATCTGCACCTGGCCGGGGTCGGCGGCGGCGATGGACAGGACGTTGCCGCGAATCTCCAGCGGCACGAAGTTGTAACGGAACATCAAGTCCGCGGGGATGGTGCGAAATAGCTCCGGATCGATGCGCTGCTCGCGCAAGTCGATGAACGCGTAGCGGTAACGCTCGGCGAGCTTGCGGGCGACCTCGCGCTCGTGCTGCTCGTCGGCCGCGGAGGTGACGCCCGCGATTACGTTGGAATGTTCCGTGGTGGCCATGAAATCCTTAGTTTCCCGACCCGGAGATGGAGAACGAGAAGATCGGCAAGTACAGAGAGATCAGAATAAACGCCACCAGTGCGCCCATGAATACCAGAATAGCAGGCTCGATGAAGGAAACCAGCGCGCTGAGGCGCAAAGCAACTTCATCTTCGTAAAATTCGGCGACGCTGGTCAGCATGGGGGCCAGCGCGCCGCTGGACTCACCGACCTCAATCATGTCCAGGGCGAGAACCGGCACCACTTGCTTGGACGCCAGCGCGTGATGCAAGGATTCCCCTTCGCGAACCATTTGCGTTGCTTCCGAAACCGCTTCGCGCACCAACCTGCTGGAAATCGCGTCGGAAGCCGTTTGCAAACCCGCCACGAGCGGAGTTCCGCCAGTCAACAAAGTTGCCAGGGTCCGGGAGAACTGCGCTATTTGGAACTTCAGCAGCGTGTTGCCGACGACCGGCAGGCGGAACTTCAGTCGGTCAAAAACGATGCCGCCCTCCTCCGTGCGCGACCAAAAATAGACGCCGATAGCGAGCAGCACAAGACCCGCGATGCAGCTCAGAAACACAAAGCGATAATCGACAGTCAGAGCGATCAGAAATCGCGTGGGCTTGGGCAGCGCGACGTTGAGATCCTTGTACAACATTGCGAACTTCGGAATCACCGCGGAAACAAGGTAGGAAACAATGGCCGTGGCCATCACAATCAAGAGCGCCGGATACACCAGCGTGGCGAGAATCTTTTTGCGTACCCCGGTGCTCACTTTCTGATACGCGATGTAATATTCCAGAACGCCCGAAAGGTTTCCGCTCTTTTCTCCCGCAAGTATCGCCGTGGAATACACTTTAGAGAACACGCCGGCTTCGGTGATGGCTTCGGAAAGTGACCTGCCCTCGCGCACGCGGTCCCGAATTTGAGAAATAACGGGACGCAGCTTCGGCGACGAGGCGCGGTCGGCCAGCAAATCCAGCGCGCGCAGAATGGGAAGCCCGGCTTTGATCAGCGTATTGAACTGCTGATTGAGGATCAGGAAATCGCTGCCGTCCACGGAGCGCTCGCGCCGCCGGAGCATCCCAGACAAAAGCCGATTGCGCTGTTGGACCGCGTAGACGTACAACCCGCGCTCGGCGAGCTTCTGGCGCGCCTCCGTCACCGAACTCGCAGCCTCTACGTGCGAAAATACGCGGCCGTTGGCGTCTGCCACACGGCAAACAAACTCACCCATAAGTATCCAGTTTACCTCATCTAACTGATATGCGGGGAAGCTGGCTGGGGTTGGCGGTGATTTGAATAGCACGGGGTATGGCCGGCCCGCACGGCTGCTCAATTCCCCTGGGCCTTGCTGTCCGCCAATTCGCCATTAACGATGGCAACTCCGGCTGGCGGCTCAAATCGAAACATAGAATCCGGAAGGGGCGGGTCGAAGCGCCAATTCTCGAAGCGCAATTCTACTTCCACGCCGCCTGCCTGACGCACGATCAGCCGCGCCAGTTCCCCGCTGTCGCGCGCAACTTCGAAAAAGACAGCATCACTTCCGCCGGCGCCGAGAACGCTCTCCGCTTCCTCCGCGCTCGCGGCGGCATCTTGCTTTTGCCCTCGCACTTTGCAACGCAGCACGGCGTCGCCTTCGCGCAAGGGCTTCACTTTATCGGCAATTTCCACGCGCGAGCAAATGCGGGAAATCCTCATCTCGCCGGCCAGAAGCGCCAGCGGAGTGCGCAAATCTCCGCTTTGCTTTGCTGGCACGCGGGTGACGGTGTGGTCCGCAGGAACGTAAAACCATGCGGTCTTTCCGTCCACCAGGAACAAATCCTTTTCGGGGCGCTCGTACTCCCAACGCATTTTCCCGGGCCGCCGGAAGTATGCTGTTCCCGCCTCGGTACGAAGAACAGTCCCATTCTCGGCATAGCGCTCGAGAAAGGTGGCCTGGAGGGTTCTCGCGCTGCGATATCGCGCTTCCATGCGCGAGGCAAGCTGCGCAGCTTCCCTGCTGCCTGTAAGCGGAGAAAGAAACAACACAAGAGCGAAGAGCGCTGCGACCATGCTGCTAGTTTAGCAGGCACAAAGAGCCACATCGAATAGATCGGCAGTTCGCCAACGGAGTCCCCAAAAAGCAAGAGCACGGAATCGAGGTTCCGTGCTCTGTGTGTCTCTGCTGTTCCGACCGGCGGCCAACAGGACTGGCCCGCGAGCCGGAAAGGACTAAATCGGGGGATCGCCCGGGCCCGCGCCTGGGCCTGGGTTCTTAGCGCGGATCACCAGGGTTTGGTCCGTGTAGAATCCACGCACGCCCGTCGAGTTAACGTTCACGGGATCGTTCTTAATCGTATAGCCTCCCGCCGGGTTGGTGTAAGTT
>DATNMD010000020.1:0-24666 GCA_035602505.1 Candidatus Acidiferrum sp. | reverse complement strand
TGGCTATGGTCTGTTGTCGTGTGTGCAAATCCACGCCTATAATTTTCATCTCGGCCTCCTTCGTTCCGAGCAATCTGTGGTTAGAGCACCAACATTTTACTCGGCTCGTTGTGAGGCCGACTTCGTTATGCCATCAGACGGAACGTTTTCTGATATTTGTTTGGATGAGGTTCGTTTTGCTCGTAACGGTTGGGGATTTTTCAGAGAAAGGGAAACTTCCCGTCTGTCCCGTTCCGCCCCGTTCCGCCAAAACGGCTGTCAATTTCATGCCTCTAGATTATCACACTTGCCTACTGCGGGCGGGTGCGCCTTAGTTCCGAAAAACGCCTCTGGGCGGCCCATCCTTCGACGCAGCGCGTATTTGTACGCTGCACTCCGGTCGTTTCTAGCGGGGCGTCCCCGGTGAAAACAGAAATTAGAAACTAGAAATTAGAAATTAGAAAAGGGGCAAGAGAAGAACTCTCACCTTGCGGTCCCCGAAAAGTCAATTTGCTCCAATTTCTGGGAGTGGGTCAGTTTGAATTTTGACCCCTACTGTCACGGTTAAGAAAATTCAAACTGAGCCACTATTTGGAATTTTGACCCATGCTGTCACGATTAAGAAAATTCAAACGGACCCACTATTTGAATTTTGACCCCTAGTGTCACGATTAAGAAAATTCAACCTGACTCACGACCTGGCGACGGATTCATCCTAAACGCTGATTTCCTGGGGACATGGCCCGCACAAAAGCGACAAGCAGGTCCCTCACCCCGCCAAAAACGCGGGGATTCGGGATGACACGCGCGGGGGGAAACAAGCCCCGCGCCACGGGAGAGAAACCACGGGTCTTCCCGACAAGGTCGGGACGCAAACACCGCGAATGACCCGCCACAGGAGAGAAATCACGGGTCTAAAGACCCGCCACTACAAGGACTTACGGCAGGGAAGGGCGGAGCTTGCCGGAGGCGAGGGCGTCGAGGGCGCGGAGGCGGGCGGCGAGTTCGGTGGCGGTCAAGCGGCGCTCGCGGTAGAGGCGGCGGAGAAAATCATCGGCCGGCTTCTCCTTTCTGGGCGTTGCATTCCATGCAGCCGGAGACCAGGTTCCGGTAGGAGTTGCGGCCCAACCGCGCCTGCGGCACGACGTGGTCCAGGCACTGCACCGTCGGCGTGGTGCGGCGCAAACAGTAGAAGCATTGGCCGCGCTCGCGGGCGTGGATGGCCTTGCGCAGCGTCTTGGTCTGCAGAAAGTCCACCTCCTCGATGTTAATTGGTGCGCGAGCGCCCGCGCCATCTTCCCTGGCGGCGGCGCGGCTTTCGATGCGATTCAGCCTCACGGCGCGAATCTCGCCGGGCAGCCGCACCTCCACTACGTGCCCGGCTTTGCTGCGTTGGACCAAGCGCAAAGCGCCTTGGGCTACGAGCCGGCGTACGGCCTCGCGCACCGGCCCGGTGGATAGCCGGATATTGCGTCCCAGCCACATAAGGGAAAACCGGAGGCGGAGCTTTCCTTCCAGGCGACTGTGCCGCAGGAGATGCGAATAGACGGTGCGGTCGATGACCGACAGACGCAGCCGGGGGACGAGTTGGTCTTCCAATTGTTTCCAGACAAGTTCGGCGTTCGGTTTTTTGTTTTTCATTTTTGGATCCAGAGTTGGGATTCGAGGAGTTGAAAGTCCCGACAGGGTCGGGATCTTCGATCGAAAGTTGAAAGTTGAGAAAAAATAAAGAATTTAACGCAGAGAACGCAGAGAACACACGGGCCGGAGCACGGAGGTCACAGAGAAAAAAGTTGACAGTCCCGATAGGGTCCCCGAGATGCTGGGGCGGGGCGGGATCCCCAGCAAGAGCCGGGGCACACAAACCGTGCTGCGATCGACGGTTAACAGTTCACGGGCGAAAGAGAGGACAAAGACTTAACACCAGCGCGAGCCCGGAGGAGAATGCGGCACCAAAAGAAAAAGGGCGAAACCGCGGTCTGGCCGCAGATTCACCCGAGAGTCATTATAGCAGAACGAAAACGCTTTGCAAGTGCTATTTTCAAGAAATTCTATGTACCTGGGCCACGGAACGCAGAACACGCATCGTCTTGCTCCGCCGCACCACATTGCTATACTAAAAACTCATGCTTCCGGCCTCCTACAACGTCCGCGACCTAACCATCCGTCCCGCCACGGTCCTCGCGCCCATGGCCGGCGTCACGGACACGCTCTTCCGCCGCGTAATTCGCGGCCTCGGCGGCTGCGGCCTGCTCATGACCGAGTTCACCAGCTCCGAAGGCATCACCCGCAGCGCCAAAAAAACTCTGCGTTACCTCTACTTCCAGGAAGACGAGCACCCCATCACCGCGCAACTCTTCGGCGCCAGCCCGGAAGTCATGGCCGAAGCTGCAAGAATGGTCGAAGATCTCGGTTACGACGCGGTCGACATCAATCTCGGCTGCCCTGCCAAAAAAGTCGTCAAGTGCGGCGGCTCCGGCCTCCTGCGCGACATGCCGCTGCTCGAGCAAATCTTCCGTGCCGTGCGCGCCGCCGTAAAAATTCCCCTCACCATCAAGTTGCGCGCCGGTTGGGATGAAAACTCCATCGTAGCCGTTGATGTAGCCAAGCTCGCCGAGTCTGTCGGCGTCGAAGCCATCGCGGTGCATCCGCGCACCCGCATGCAAGGCTACGCCGGCCAAGCCGACTGGAACCTCATCGCCGCCGTGAAGCAGGCCGTGCGCATTCCCGTGATTGGCAATGGCGACATCAATACGCCGGAAGACGCCGAGCGCATGGTGCGGCAGACTGGCTGCGACGCCGTCATGATCGGCCGCGCCGCCGCCACCAATCCCTGGATCTTCCCCCAAATGCAGCAATTCGCCGCCAGTGGGCGGTACGACATGCCCACCGACGCCGACCGCCACCGTTTACTCTCCGGCTACTATTGCGAAATTAATGCTGCCAACCTCCCTGATGCTGTGGGAAAAATGAAGCAGTTCGCTTGCTGGTTTTCTCATGGCGTTGGGAACGGCGGCGAGCTTCGTCGGAACGTACACGCGGCGCGAACACCCAGTGAAGTGCTCGAAAGCGTGGAACGCTTTTTCGAGCACCGTGCCAGCGTACGGGGGGTCGATCCCGAACCAGTCGGGATCGCCAGAAACGAGGACCCAGCCCATGGTCCCAGCGAGTCTGTCCGTCTCGAAGCAGCGCTCGGAACGTAGAATTTCCGTGCGCTTGCCGCTCAATGTGCGCGGCCGCGATGCCCGCGGCGTCATCTTCGAGGAAGAAACTTCCAGCGAAAATCTTTGCCGCAACGGAGCCGCCTTCGTCACGCGCTTCGACGTAGCCATCGGCTCCGACCTCGAGATCCGCATCCCGTTCTCGCGCTACGCCGCCCGCCGCATGGAGAAGGACTTCGCCACCTACGGCCGCGTAGTGCACGTAGCCGATTCGCAGCAACCCGGCGAGCGCCTAATCGGCGTCCAGTTCACCGGTCCCCGCTTCCAGCGCGTCTTCCGCTCCGAATCCGCCGCCTGAGCAAACGTGGGACAGCCATTTCTGGCTGTCCTGTTTGTGTGCCTGATTCGCTTCTCATTTCGTAAAAAGATTCCATAATGGCCGTTGAGGATAATGATCAGTCTCTGCAAAATTGCTGTCTACGAATCTAGGCACATGATGGAACATAACTTGCACCACACAATAGCGCTTCTCACTCGCACCCCCGCTGCTCTCGATGCGCTTCTGCGCGATCTACCGGAAACGTGGACGCTCCGAAATGAAGGGGAAAACACTTGGAGCGCGTTCGATGTCGTCGGCCATCTGATTCACGGCGAACGCACGGATTGGATGCCGCGGGTGAGAATGGTGCTGAAATTTGGCGAGACTCAGGCGTTTGAGCCCTTTGATCGCTGGGGACACGTACGAGAGAGTCAAGGTAAGTCGCTCGGGCAGTTACTGGATGAATTTTCTAGTTTGCGGTCAGAAAACCTGGCCGAACTACGTGCATTGAATGTGCGGCAAGAGGGCCTCGAGCGGCGCGGACGACATCCTGCCCTCGGAGTAGTTACTCTGTCAGCGCTGCTGGCGACCTGGGCAGCTCATGACTTAACTCATCTGCACCAAATCTCAAGGGTTATGGCCCACCAATACCGCGAAGCCGTGGGTCCGTGGAGCGCATACCTCGGCGTGCTGCACTGCGCCGGCCACAGCTCTCCTTAATGAACGCCGTCGGGGCACGGCTTTAGCCGTGCCGTAACTCATGTCATTTAATAAAGGCTTTCATTGCTTTTTCAACCCTGCGTCCCAGTTGACGACGACGGTGATGGGAGAGGGCGACTTCTGGGGCGTCGCGGTGACGATGATAAAGCGCCGGCCGTCAGGACTGACATCAAAACTGGGGAGAAAGGATTCCGCTTGCGTTTGAAAGAGACTACGAGCCACATCTATTGCGAACTCCGAACCATTTTGGGTCACTTTCGCTGCCATCAACTCGTTATTGGCGCTCAAATAGAAAATCTCCTTGCCATCGTGACTCCATTCAGCCATTGTCCCTCCTGCAGCGGAGACCAGGAGTTTGCCGCCTGATCCACGGAGAGGTCTTACGTAGACCTCGTGTTTCCCTGAGTCATCGGACTCATACAAGACCCACTTTCCGTCGGGCGAAAGACGGCCGCCAAATTCGCCGAATTCTGTTTGAAGATACGGGGCCGGTTTTCGATCGCCGAAGAGCGGCAGCGTCCATATGTCGGTGTTCGTGCTGCTTTCGTTCGAAACCGTCATAAAGATAAGAAACTTGTTGTCGGGCGACCAACTGTAGCAATACTTTGCAATTTCGGAGGCGAACACCAATTCCTCTTTTCCGCCGCCATCAACAGCTTTTTCGTACAGATCGAAGTGTCCTTTCCGGTCGGAGCTGAAAATTATGTGCTTTCCATCGAAAGACCAACACGGAACCCTTGCGGACCCCGGACCGGATGTCAGGCGCGACCTGACTCCGCGCGACACGTCGTACAGCCAGATGTCAGATTCGGAGTACATACTGCTTACGTAAACTTCGGCAGCGAGTTTCGTACCGTCCGGTGAGAGCCGAACGTTGAATTGGCGCACGGGGTCGCCTAACGTGCCGAGGCGATTTCCGCTGCGGTCAAACCACAACAGTTGTGGCATATTTCCAGCCGCGCCTGTCCAGTACGCCAGGACGGCTCCAGTCTGCGACGCCGAGAAGAATTGCACCTGTTCAGCAACCGCAGACGCATCGCCAGCAATCTCAAGGCGTTTCTCATCGAAAGGTTGCGCGATGAGGGTAGTTCCGAGGAGATAGAACAAGTATCCGCGCTGATATGCAGGGCTTGTCCCATCGCGCACTAATAATTTGCTGGTGTCCGAACCGACCGAGCTGACGTAAACGGCGCGTCCGGCACCTGCTTGGGAACCCTCATACAAGTAATGTTTTCCATCGGGTAGAAAATACGGCGAAAGCCGCCCGACAGTCACCGACTTCTCGCCCCTGGTTAGAGGGACAACCTCGCCGCCTGCCGCCGAAACCTGGTACAGCAATCGAGTTGCGCCCGATGCGAAGAGGATCACGCCATCGCTATTCCATGTACCACCGTACCCCGCAAAGGCACTCGCCACAGAAATAGGAGGACCGCCGGCTATATCAATCTTCTGGAGCGTCGAACGGTTCGCAAAGAAGCCAATCCAACGGCTGTCTGGAGACCAAAACGGAAAAAGTGCTCCCTCGCTGCCCGCAAGTGATCGCGCGGCTAGAGAATCGAATGAGCGGAGCCACAGAACATCCTTGCCGCTGGAACCGGGAGCAACAAAAGCCAGATGACGTCCATCGGGTGAAACGGCTGCGTGCCCCTCACCGTTGATATACGAGTTTTCCGGCGGATGAATCAAAAAGCGCACTTGAGCGGCGCTCGACGGACCTCTCTGTCTTGAAATAGCTAAAAGAAGAAGAATACTCAGAGACAGCACGGCTACAAGAGTCCAAATTAGACGGTTATAGGTTTTACTGCCAGGGATGCTTTCTGAACGCGATCCGGCCTGCGAGCCCCCACCGGCGATCCATTTCAGTTCGAGCAGCAGGTCTCGGGCCGACTGCCAGCGCTCGTCCGGGTCTTTCGCCAGACAAACTCGAATGGTGCGGTCCAGCGCCGGCGGCGTCAAAGGCTGCAGCGTACTGATCGGCTCAGGTTCCTTCTCCAGAATGGCCGACGCCACACTCAACTGGCTCTTGCCTGAGAAGGCCGGCCTCCCGCTCACCATCTCGTACAGCACCGAGCCGAAGGAGAAAATATCACTCCGCGCATCCACTTCTCTGCCCTCGACCTGCTCGGGCGACATGTACTGGAAGGTGCCGACGATAGTGCCCTGTTGCGTCACCGGAGTTGTTCGAGTCGCCGCAGCCGTCAGCGTCTCTCCCGCTGTGAGTGGCGGCGCGGCTTTCGCTAACCCAAAATCGAGCAGCTTGGTGCCTGACCCCGTCAGCATGATGTTGCCCGGCTTCAAATCCCGATGCACCACGCTGCTACGGTGGGCCTTATCCAGTGCATCAGCAATCTGCATCCCATACTTCAGCGCCTGTTCGAGTGGCAGCGGCCCCTTTTCGAGTCGCTTCGCCAGCGTCTCGCCTTCGACGCACTCCATCACCAGGAACTGGATGCCGTCTTGAGTTCCAACGTCGTGCAGCACGCAAATGTGCGGATGGTTCAGGCTCGAGATCGCCTTCGCCTCGCGTTCAAAACGCTGCTTCAAAGTTGGGTTATCGGAAAGATGTTGGGGAAGAATCTTGATGGCGACAGTGCGGTCCAGGCGCGTGTCCCGCGCGCGATAAACTTCGCCCATCCCGCCCGCGCCAAGCGGCGCGAGGATCTCGTACGGCCCGAGGCGAATGCCTGCGGTCAAAGCCATTGAGGTGGGATTATACCTCTAGAAACAGAAGCCCCCTCTACCGCTTAGTTGCGGACCAGGGGTCGGCTACTCGGAGCTTCTCGAAACGGAACTCAGCTCGCATTTGCATGTTCCCCTTTCCAGATGTGGCCTGATGAAACGGGTCAAGGCTATTGGGGAAGCTTTGCCCCTAGAACTTCAATCCGTTCGATGACAGGTGGTTTGGAGAACAGTTCGGGCGCTTGCGCCATGAGCGCTTTGGCTATGGGACCATTCAAATGGGCTTGCCGTCCGCTTTCGTCCGTGAACGCGTCGAACACGCCAAAGGTCGTTGGCCCCAATCGCAGCGCGAACCATATAGGCGTGGTCACTTCCTGATTGGCCAGGGCAAGTCCTGTTTCCAGGAACTTGGCGACCTCCTTTTCTTTCCCGGCTTTGGCTTCCAAACGTGCGAACAATGCGACTGTGTACATCGGTTTCTCCTTGGCTGCTTCCATTCAAGAGCAACAAGATTGCGCTTGTCACACCAAATAGGCCATTGGCAAGATCGCCAAAGTTGATATCATATTTGCCATGAGGATTTACGTGCTCACGCTGGATGGCGTTTTTGACACCGGTTTGGCCACCGTGCTGGATGCATTTGCGACCGCGAACGAACTCGCGGAAATGTCTGGTCTGGCTTCACCGCGCTTCGACGTCGCCATCGTCGGAGTGCGCAAGGCGGTCAAAACATCGCAAGGGCTGATCGTTCCAGTTGCTGCTGCCCCCATGCGCATTATTCCCGATTGGGTCGTGGTTCCCGCGATCGGATTCAAGATGCCTGGCCCGCTGCAGGCAGCGCTTGCGAGATCCGATGTGAGCGACGCTGGCAAGACGCTGCGCTCATGGGCGGAGCGAGGTGCAGCCACGGCGGCTGCCTGTATCGGGACTTTTGTCGTGGCTGAATCGGGACTACTCGATGACCACGACTCGACCACCACCTGGTGGCTCTCTCCATTATTTCGCCAGAGATATCCGAAGGTGCGCCTGGATGAATCTCGGATGGTCGTAAAATCCGGGAAGTTCGTTACGGCTGGAGCCGCCCTAAGCCACATGGACCTGGCCTTATGGCTCATCCGGCAGAAAAGCCCAAGGCTTGCCGCCTTGACAGCAAAGTATCTGGTTGTGGATTCACGGCCGTCACAGTCTGCCTATATCCTTGCCGATCATCTTGCCCACTCTGATCCACTCGTAGAGCGGTTCGAGCGCTGGGCGCGAGGCAGGCTTACGCATGGGTTTTCGCTCGACGATGCCGCGGCAGCAGCCGGATCGAGTAAGAGAACCCTGGCTCGCCGCATGCAAGCCGTGCTCGGGAAGTCACCACTATCGTATTTCCAGGAGTTGCGTGTGGAACGCGCGGTGCATCTGCTGAAGACGACGGATGAAAGTGTAGAGGAGATCGCTGCGCGAGTCGGATACGCCGATGGCGTCACTCTTAGGACTCTTTTGCGCCGCCACCTGGGGCATGGGATTAAGGAAATCAGAAGAACTGCTGCCTGACTCGCCGGTGCCGCATGCTTGTGCCTTTCCAGCGTGCGTGTTTTGACTCGCTCCGTTCCCCAAGACCTTCCGCAACCCCTTCAAGACTTTGAAGTTGCAAGTTTACCATTGACATACGTCCAGATCTGTGGTACCGTTGCGCGTGTTATCTCGAACAAACTCGCCATCGACCGCCCGTAACCCCTTTAGATTCCTCACTTCCGTAAAACCTCGCGTTTTGCACTATTTTGGTGAAAATAAGTTCTTTAGAATCCGCACTTACAGACACCACTCCTGTAACTTCTTTAGAATCCGCACTTACATAAACACCGGGGGTGGGGGGTACCCCAACACTTCCGTGCCAATCTTTGCTTCCGCCGTCACATGCGCCACGTGGCGCCTCTATCCCCTGTGTCCTCAGTGGATTGCGCATACTTTCTGTCACCACGGGGGTGTACCCCTACGCCCTTCAGGTTTCTCTGCGTTTCGTCGCTGGAGGTCGATGCTAGTTTGGTTTGGCTTTGCTTTCCACCAATTGCTCGTAGGCGGCGCGGCGCGTTATGCCGCGTTCTTTGGCCGCCAACTTTAACGCTTCTTTGCGGTCGAGCTTGGCTTGGCGGATCAGTTCTTCGACGCGATCGGACAGGCTCTGCGTGGAATCCGCCTGCCCGGTAATCGCGGACGGTTCGGGCGGACCCACGATGAGGGTAATTTCCCCGCGAGCCGGGCGCTCCGCCAGCGACTCGGCGAGTTGCGAGAGTTTGCCGCGCAGGAATTCTTCATGGAGCTTGGTGACTTCGCGCGCCAGACAAGCCGGCCGGTCGCCGAGGATCTCCTGAGCATCGGCGATGCTCTCCGCCACGCGGTGCGGCGCTTCGTAGAAAATCATGGTGCGCTCTTCGATGCGCAGCCGCTCCAGCATGCGGCGCCGTTCGCCGCTGCGCGCCGGAAGGAAGCCGACAAACAGAAATTCCTCGTTCGGCAGCCCGGCCGCCGCCAGCGCCGCCAGCATTGCCGAAGGGCCAGGGATCGGCACGACGGGAATTTTGTGGCGCACGCACAGGGTGACCAGACGGTAGCCGGGATCGGAGACCAGCGGCATGCCCGCATCGCTTACCAGCGCGATTTTGGCGCCCTGCTCCAGTTGGATCAGCAATTCCGACGAACGCGTCATCTCGTTGTGTTCATGATAGCTGACCAGCGTTTTCGCAATGTTGTAGTGGTTCAGCAGCTTTTGCGTGTGGCGTGTATCTTCGCAGGCGATGAGGTCGACTTCCTTCAGGATGCGGATCGCGCGCAGCGTAATATCTTCGAGGTTGCCGATGGGCGTGCCCACGATATAGAGACATCCGCCGCCTGGTGCAGCTCCATTCGACGGCGGAGGAGACGTTTGCGCTGCGGAGTCGGCGGTGCGCTTCCTGGACATGGATACGAGTCTAGCACGCGCGCAGAAAGCGGTTGTCGCACGCGTGGTATACTCTTCGATTCCACGCCAGCAAGGAGATTCTCTGTGCCTTTGTATGAGTACAAATGCCTGAAATGCGGCCGGAAGACGGAAAAAATTGAAAATATGGCCGGACCGCACCTGAAAAAATGTCCGCACTGCGGCGGCAAAGTGGAAGCGCTGTTCTCCGCGCCCGCGATTCAGTTCAAAGGCTCAGGCTGGTACGTAACCGACTACGGCGGAAAAAAGTCCGGAGGCGATTCAGGAAAAGACGACAAGCCCGCGGCGGAATCGAAAGATTCGTCGAAAGAATCGGGGACGAAGGAATCCGGAGCGAAGGACTCGAGTGCAAAGGATTCCACGACGAAAGATTCCGGAAGCAAAGAGAAGAAAACCGACAAATCGGAGAAGTCAGGGAAGTCGGAGAAGAGGAAATAATCGTCAGATATTGCGTTTGCGTCTAAAGTTTCAGCGTTTTTAGGTAGGCGCGGAAATCGGCGCCTAGCTCTTGGTTTTGTAGCGCGAGCTCTACGGTTGCTTTCAAGAAGCCGAGTTTGTCGCCGGCGTCGTACGAAATGCCTTCGTAGATGTAGGCCCATAGGCCTTGCTCTTGCGCCAGCAAGCGCAAGCCGTCGGTGAGTTGAATCTCGTTTCCCGCGCCCGGTTTGGTGCGCTCCAGGCAATCGAAAATCGCCGGCGGCAGAACGTAGCGGCCCGTGATGGCAAGGTTGGAAGGCGCATTTTCCGGCTTGGGCTTTTCCACCAAATCGCGAATGCGCAGCAGCCGCGCGCCGAACGGAGGTTGCGGCGCCGGCTCTCCCGCCACAATGCCGTAAAGATGCGTGCGGTCGCGCGGGATTTCCTCTACCGCGATCGCGCCCACTCCGGTTGCTTCGTAGACATCGATCAGTTGTTTAGTCGCAGGGTTTTCGCCGGGGATCAACACGTCGCCGAGCAGCACCGCGAACGGCTCGTCGCCAACCAAATCGCGCGCGACAAGCACCGCATGGCCGAGCCCGAGGGGCTCCTTCTGGCGCGTATAGCTGACCTGCACCATGTCCGCGATATTGCGCACCATCTTGGCCTGTTGCTTCTTACCGTGTTTTTCGAGAAATGCTTCGAGGAATGGCGAAGCGTCAAAATGATCCTCAATCGAGCTTTTGCCGCGGCCAGTGACGATGATGATGTGCTCGATGCCGGAGGCCACGCATTCTTCCGCCACATACTGAATCTGCGGCTTATCGACAACAGTGAGCATTTCTTTGGGCTGCGCTTTGGTGGCCGGCAAGAAACGCGTGCCCAAGCCGGCAGCCGGCAGAACTGCTTTTCTTACTCTACGTACGGGTGCGGAGTTCGGAGCCGACTGCGAGTCGTTTGTAGTCATTAGTTTTTAGCGCGAGCTCGAACCGAACAGGATGGTCAGCATTCCTTTCGCACAGTAGACGCGTCGCAATAGATTTGTCAATCCGCGCCTAAGAGAAAATACCGCGGCACCTGTAGCGCCGCGAGGAAAATACCTGTTACTGGGAATGCACGGAAGCTGGGCGCGCCAGCAAGATGCTGGCGTTACCGTTCGGCGCGTTTGCAGCTTTGTGCGGCCATGGCGCAGAATGAAACTATGAGCGTGCGCATTCTGGGGATCGAATCTTCCTGCGACGAAACCGCCGCGGCGGTAGTCGCCGACGGGCGCGAGATTCTATCCAGCGTCGTGGCTTCGCAGATCGATGTGCACCGGAAATACGGCGGCGTGGTGCCAGAGCTGGCCTCGCGTGAGCACCTGCGCCAAATTGTTCCGGTAGTACGCGAAGCTCTGGAGCAGGCAAACATGCAGTTGGCCGATATCGATGCCATCGGCGTGACGCAGGGCCCCGGGCTTGTCGGCGCGTTGCTGGTGGGTATCACCTACGGAAAGACGCTCGCCGCGGCGCTGCAAAAGCCGTTGGTGGCCGTGAATCATCTTGAGGGTCACGTCCAGGCCGTTTTTTTGGAAGCGCACAAGAGCGGCCGCGAGCCGAACCTGCCTGCGGTCTGTCTCATCGTTTCCGGCGGACACACTGTTTTGTATGAAGTGAAGCCAGACAAATCGCGCGGCACGTTTGAATATCGCAAAATCGGCCAGACGCGCGACGACGCCGCCGGCGAAGCTTACGACAAGGTTGCCAAGCTGCTCGGTCTTGGCTATCCCGGAGGCCCGATTCTAGACCGCCTCGCGGCCGCAACGAATGGTGTTCCCGCTCCTGTAAAGTTCGGTTCCATCAAAACGCGCGGCAATCCTTACGATTTCAGTTTTAGCGGCCTGAAGACCGCAGTCCTCTATCACGTTCGCGAACATCCCGAATACGCACCAGAAATTCGCGGCCGGGAAGAAGTCCTTGCGCGCGGCGAGCGCAAATACGAGCAGTTGCTGCCGCTATGCGGTCCGCAGACGTTGGCACTTGTGCGGGAATTTCAAAACGCGGTGGTTCGCGATCTGGTCGACCGTACGCTGGCCGCTGCGGAAGAATTATCCGCGGAAAGCATTCTCGTTTCTGGTGGAGTCGCCGCCAACAGCCAGCTCCGCGCGACATTTGAAGATCGCGCGCGAGCCAAAGGTCTCGAAGTCTTCTTCCCCAGCCGCGCGCTATCCACTGACAACGCTGCCATGATCGCCGCCGCCGCCTACTTTCGTTTTCGCGCGAACGAATTCGCCGACACTTCTCTGAATGCAGATCCCAGTTTGAAGCTGGCTTAGTCGGCAGGGACCGCGCGCGTTTTCGCCCAATCGCGAATGGCCTGAATATCTTCGGCGCGTGTGACGCTGAGGGGCTGCGTGCCGCGAATTTCCGCGACGAGTATTTCTGTGGTGAGTTGCTGCTTCAGAGAGAATGCTGTATACAGCCCGGCGACGATGGCTTGCTCGATTTCTGCGCCACTGAAGCCTTGGCTCGCGTCGGCCAGCTTTGACAAATCAAAGCTCGCGACGTCGCGTCCGCGTTTTTTCAGGTGCAGAACAAAAAGCGCGCTGCGCACTTCCACGCTGGGCAGGTCCACGAAGAAAATTTCGTCGAAGCGTCCTTTGCGCAGCATCTCTGGCGGCAATGCGCTGATGTTATTGGATGTCGCAGCGAGGAAGACGCCGCTTTCGCGATCCTGCATCCAGGTCAGCAGCGTTGCCAGCAATCGCTGCGATAAACCCGCATCGGCATCGCCGCTGCTGCCGGCGGAAGCAAACGCTTTCTCGATTTCATCGATCCACAACACCATGGGCGCAAGCTTCTGCGCCAGCTCTAACGCTTTCTGCAGGTTCTTCTCGCTTTCGCCAATGAATTTGTCGTACAGCGCGCCGGCATCGAGCCGCGCCATCTCGTAGCCCCACTCGCCGGCCACGGAGCGCGCCGCCAAACTCTTGCCGCATCCCTGCACGCCAGTGATCAGAATCCCTTTGGGCGGCTCGAGCCCGAAGCGGCGTCCTTCCGGAGTCAGCGCGCTCTTGCGCTTCGCAATCCAGTCGCGCAGCCGCCTTAATCCTGCGACGTCGGCAAACGATGCATCGCGCCGCACCGTTTCGAGCAGGCCGTCGCTGCGCAGCGCGTCGCGTTTGGCGTCCAGCACTGCTTCCAGCAGGCTCGCATCCACGCGGCGGCGCCCGAGAATGCACATGCGCAGCGCTCGCATCGCTTCTTCTTGCGGCAAGCCGACCAAGTTTTGCGCGAGCTGCGCGATGCCGGCGATATCAAGGGCTAGCGGAATCTGTTGCGTGCGGTTCATCTCTGCCAGCACGCTCTTCACGCCGGTAAGCAATTCGTCGCCAGTTGGCAAGCCCAGTTGAAACGGCACGGAATCGCCGCGCAAGTCCGGAGGTAACTGCAAAGCAGTCGCGGTAATTACGATGGAGCGGCGTTCGGCACGAAATTTCTCGGCAAGCTCCCGCAAGCGGCGGCACACGCGATCGTTGTCGCAGTACCGCGCAAAATCTTTTAGCAGGAAAATGGCGTCGCCCTGAATCAATGCAACGTTTGCCAAGGCCTGCTCGGGATTATCTGTGTTGTAGATCGGGGCGCCGTGCACCTTCGCCAAACCAGAGGTAACGCTCCAAACGTAAAGCGGGACGGCAAGTTCCGCAGCGACCTCCAGCAGCAACTGTTCGAGGCGTTCTTCTTCCGGCGTCTCTACCGTGATGATGGGGTGGCGCGAATTCACGAGCAGGCGCAATTCGTCGTGCTTGTTTTGGCGCGGGGCGGCAGGTTTCACCGGCACAGAAGCGATCGTGCCGGGGGCCTGCGTCACGGTTTGGCCTGAGGGAGCGCCTTTTGGCTCGTTTGACAAAGCGAAACGCCTCGTTTAACGTTAGAAGTTTGAAAAGAGCTCACAAGGAGCAATAGATGGCCCAGGGACAGGCTACCAAAGTAAAGAAGAAGAAGAAGTCCGTTTTGAAGCGCGCGGCGCAAGCTCGTCAACGCGCGGAAGTGAACCGGGCCAACCGCACGCGGGTACGCACGTTGATCAAGCGGCTGCGCACGGCTATCAGCACGGGAGATGCAGGCGCGGCGGGAACTTTGCTGCAGCCGACGCTGTCCGCGATTGATGTGGCCATCACCAAGGGCGTCCTGCACGAGAATACGGGGAATCGGTATAAATCACGCTTGGCGTTGGCGTTCAACGGAGTGAAGACGGCGAAAGCGTAAGGCTGTTTTTAGTTTTTGGTTGTTCGTTGTTAGTTTCGAAGGGGCGGGCCATGCGGCCCGCCTTATTTTTTGGGCTATCAGTTCCCAGGGGTGGAGTTGGCGAGGCGGATCGGAAAAGCCGCAGGGCTACGCGGACTTCGCCCTGCGCTACAGGGCCGTGGCGGTTGCGGAATCCGAGGCTCGGGCGCTGGCTTTTGAGAAGGCGGAGGCGAGGAGGGAGGAGCCGCCGGATATGGCGAGGGCTACGAAGGCGCTGGTCCATTCGTCGCCGTCGCGGGGGTGGACGGCAACTCGCGGAGCGTGAAGAAGAAGGAACCAGAGCAGGAACATGATGCCGAGGCAAGTGGAGGCTAGCGGCGCGAGTATTCCGGTGGCGATGGAAAGGCCGGCGGCGATAAACCCTGTCCCCGTGAAGTAGACCCAGAAAAGATGGAGTGGGATCCATGCCGGGATCAGGGTCGCTATGAAGGCAGCGTACATAAAATGTTGCGCGCCAAAGACGATCATGGAGATGGCGAATAGAACTCGGCCGAGGATGATCAAGCGATTCGCGCCGGAGCTGGGTCCTGAGGAGTTGCGGTCATTGGGAAGAATTCCCGCCAAGTTGAAGGCTATGCTCGATAAGGTTAGACCTTCAAAGGCACGGGTGCGGTCATTGCCATCGTGCAGAATCGCGGAAGCGTGAAGGCAATGCAAGAACAGGAAAGACAGGAGTAGCAATGTGCCCAGGAAAATTGCGGAATAGCGTGCGTTCCACAATGTCGCGATGCTCAGGCCCGAGAGGATGAGAATCGCCCCAAGTAGATAAGCCAAAACCGGAGCACCTGGGGTCCATGGAGGGACGAGCGGGAGGCCTCCCTCAAAGCGGCCATAGAGCAGGTACTGAACGCCAAAGAAGGCGATGGAGATGGCGAAACAGAGGCGTCCAAGCTTTAGCAGAGTGTCCGTTTGCATTGGTGGTCGGCCGCGCTGCCGTTGAGCCGCGTCCCGACAGCTCGATTTGTCTTAGGTGGCGCGTCTTCCGGTGAAAAGATGAATCACCAGCGAGATGACTGCAAAGATCAACAGGAGATGAATCAGGAAGCCCGCGACGTGATACACGATAAAGCTTCCGATCCACACACATAGCAGCAGTACTGCTAACGCCAGCCAAATGAAACCGCGCATTGGGTTCCCCCCTAATAGCTCCCTCGAATATGAACCGAATCGCGCTTTTGTTCAATTCGCGCGCGAAGTGGCTGAGGAACGGCGGTGCGTCGTTAAATCATGCGTGACCGAGATAGCTATCGGCGGATGTACGATGTGATTGGCAGCGAGCATCGGTCTGTGGATGCGCCAGTGCAACTGTGCAGCCAGACCTTGCTGGCGCCTACTCGATGGTCGTTAGATTGTGGACGTGTTGTTCGAGGGCTTGGTTGTATTGGCGCTCGATTTGCAGCTCGGTTTGAAGCTTCTTTATCAGCAGCTCAAGTCGAGCTATTTCGGTTTTGAGCTTGACGATGTCGGAATTTGCCACGGGGGCACGGAAACCGGGCGTAGCGGGAGCGGCTGGCCGCGGTGTGAAAGCTTCGGCTAGTGCGCGGGGCCACGCGTTTTCCGGCGGCGCCATTTCCGGTGGTGCTGACGCCATTGTATGTGGCACAGCCTGCACAGGCGGTGGAGCGGGAATGGCCGCGGGTGGCGGTGCCGGCGGCGCAAACAGAGTTTGCAACGAACTGGCGCCGATATGGCGTTCGGGTGCTGGCCCGGCAAACTTTGTTCCGAGCAAACTTTTCACGCGGCCGATGAGTTCCTGCGGCTGAAAGGGTTTGCGGATAAGTTCGTCAGCCTTCACGGCGATGGCCTTGTCCGCAACAGTTTTGTTCACCACTCCGGACATCAGGATGACAGGAACCGAGCTGTATTCTGGGTGCTGCTTGATTTGCGTGCAGACCGAGTAGCCGTCCTGGTCAGGCATGATGACGTCGGTTATGACCGCATCGGGCGGATTGTGCGCGAATTGCCCGAGCGCGGCAGCGGCGTCGCCGCAAGTGATTATGTTGATGCTCTCGCGGCGGAAAGCAATCTTGATGACTTCGCGCATGGTGGCGCTGTCGTCGATGAAATAGACCGTGGGCGTGCGCTTCGCGGGCGCATCGGCCAGGGGCGGTATGGTCATTGCTTCGCTCATAGCGCTTCCTTATCCGCCATGTCGCGAGTGCCTTCGTCGAATTCGCGCATGGCATCGAGCATGAGATCCGTGGAATTGCGCAGCACGGTGTGCTGCGTCGAAGTGCTTCCGTAAACAAATTTGTAAACGCCGGCGCCGCCTCCATGCACGCTCTTAACGATGTGCACGACGGCTTCGTCGCCGAAGAGGATGCCGCATTCCGCGTGACGGATTTCGCCGGCATCGAAGAAGAGCACGGCATCGGTGTTCGCTGCGTTGATGTGCAGCGCGCCGGTCTGATGCGCGTGGGTGAGCATCTGCAGCACTCCGGGAAGGTCGGTGTGGGTGAGGCTGCCACTGAGGCTGGTGTCGGCCTGCGCCAGCATCTGAGTGGGCTGGAAGCCTTCCGCTTTGCTGGTGACGATATTGCGCACGTGCGAAGCGATAATCGCAGGCGTGCGGCGGCGGTCGATGTAATCGTCGCAGCCGGCTTGAAATGCTTCCATCAGAGCGCGCTGGCTCCCGTCGCCCAGGGCAATAACCGGCAGCGCGGAATTTTTGGGGTCGGCGTGAATGATCTTGGCGATTTCCAGCGCGCCCATATCGCGCATGTTGGTGGCACAAACGATGGCGGCGGGCGCGTCGTATTCGAGGGTGGTCAGCGCAAACCCCGCCTGCGTGCTGGAGATGACCTCGAAGCCTTCGCGCTTCAGCGCATCGCCGAGCTTCTTGGCGAAGTAGACGTTGCTGTCGATGAGCAGAATTTTTGCGGCGCGCCCGTGGGAAATCATGACCGGGCCTCCTGCGGTTGCAGAGGCGCGGTGCTGGGGACGATTTCGCCAGGACCAGGAGTCAGCGCAGCAAGGTTAAGGACTTCGATGACGTCGCCACCGTGCGAAAGCCAGCCGGAAACGTGAGGCGCGTCGGTGTCGCTTGGCAAAGTCATCTCGGCGTTGATGAGCT
Organism: Candidatus Acidiferrum sp.; assembly: GCA_035602505.1. GTDB lineage: Bacteria > Acidobacteriota > Terriglobia > Acidiferrales > UBA7541 > Acidiferrum. The sequence continues at coordinate 7,070 of DATNMD010000020.1, read as the reverse complement.
CGCAGTCTCCGGTGACCGGCAGCGCAACCCACTCAGTCTGCGCGCCATAGCACCGTTGGGTGATCAAATAGAAGCGGCGCGACTTCAAACCATTGCCGATAAGTTTCTCCGCAACATCGCAGACAGGCACAATGCGGCCGCGGCGCAGGATCACGCCTTCAACCTCGGGCGTGCGGTGCGGGAAACGAAAGACGCGGCTGGGCGCGACTAGCTCCGCAATCTGGTTGGCGGTGACGGCGAAGCGGCGGTCGCCCAACCGGAGCAGGACGAAAGATTGCAGCTCGGTTTCGGCGATCAGAGTCATTGCGTGCTACTCGTGTCTTGGCCGCTTTGCGCGCTGTCCTCTTCGTGGCGCCTTGCCTCTGCATCGGCGTCCTGCGACAGCGAAGCGTCCAACGCAAAAAGCTCCTCGGGAGTCAAAAAGCCGTCCGGCTTCACGACCGGCACGACGGTTTGGTCGAGCGCGGTGAGCCCGCGATACCAGGCACGCTCTTCGTGGCAAAACGCCTGAGGGAGCGCCTGCAGCCGGGTCATGGAGGTCATTTTCTCAATGCCGTCGACCAGCAGGGCGGTGCGCGTGCGCCGCAGTACGAAAACGAGAGCCGGAGGCGCGGGAGGCAAACCAAAGTGCATGGCGGCATTCACGACGTACACCAAATATTCGCCGCGACGTACTAAATGCTTCACCTTGCGCAAGCCGGGCTGCGAAATCTCCTTCGCTGCGCCGGAGAGACTATCCACGCCGCGAACCTCCTGCACGGAAGCCGAAGAGACGGCGAAGAGCTGGCCGCTGACGCGAAACAGAATGATCTGTTCGGTGCGCGGAGCAGGCGCCTTGCTTGGAGAATTTGGGCGCACTACTTCGCTCCCACCGGGGTGGCTTTGCAGATGCCGATGACGCGTTTTTCAATGGCCGAGTAGATGTCGTCGATGGCGAGGACCTGGTCGACCGCGGCAAGCTTAATGGCCTCCGCGGGCATGCCGAAAATCACAGAGGTGGCTTCATCTTGCGCGAAAACCATGCCGCCTGCGGACTTGATCGCTTTAGCGCCGCTCGCGCCGTCATTGCCCATTCCGGTGAGGACGACGCCGATGCTCATCGCTCCCGCGTAGGCCGCGACAGTTTCCATGGTCACGTCGATGTTGGGCAGATAGCCGTTGATGCGGCCGGAGGTGCCGTCCAGTTGAATGCGGCCCGTCGGTGTCACGCGCAGATGCTGCGCGCCGGGGCAGATGTAAAGCGTGCCGGGCTGCACGGTCTCGTTGGCTTCGGCTTCCTTCACGCGAATGCTGGTGAATTCGGCGAGCTGCGTCGCGTATTGCGTGGTGAAGGCCGCAGGCATGTGTTGCACCAGGAAAACCGCGGCCGGGAAGTCGCGCGTGAAGCCGGGCGCAAGGCGCATCACGGTGGCGGGGCCGCCGGTGGAGGCGCCCATGACAACGACAGGGAAGCGTTGGTCGGCGGGAATCACCGGCACCGTGCGAACGGGTGGAGATGGCTTCGCAGGCGCAGCGCCGCCGTTTGTGCCTTGTACCGTGAGAGCGAGTCTCGACGCGGTACGCACCACGCGTACCTTCGCGGCCATGCGCACTTTGCGCAGCAGCTCTTCCTTGACGCTGTGCATGTCCAGGTCGACGCCGCTCGAGGGCTTGCCAACAAATTCGATAGCGCCGAGCTCGAGCGCCTTGAGCGTGCTGGCCGCGCCTTCCTTCGATTCCGAGCTGACGATGACGATAGGCCGAGGATTTGTGGTCATGATCTGCGCGGTGGCTTGCAAGCCATCCATGTGCGGCATGTTGATGTCCATGGTGATGATGTCGGGCTTTAGCGATTCGGCCAGGGCGACGGCTTCGCGACCGTCCTTAGCGTGACCGGCGACCTGCAGTTGATCGTCGGCATTGAAAATATGCTCGAGGACTTTGCGCATGAAGGCAGAGTCGTCGACGATCAAGACGCGAAATTTTTTCTTGGCTGCGGGTGCCATCGTTCCTCTACGCCACGGGTACGACCGGACGCGTCGCCTCCGTTCCAATGAGCTGTTCGACCGCGGCGAGCAATTGATCTTCCTGCACGGGCTTGGTCAGAAAGGCGGCGGCGCCTTCTTTTATGGCGCGATCGCGATGCTTGGCGCCTGCGCGCGAGGTGACGACCATGACCGGAATGCGGCGGGTCGTGGGGCTTTGGCGCAACTGCACCATCAGCTCGTAGCCGGTCATGCGCGGCATCTCGAGGTCGGTGATGACCAGGTGGCAGCCGTGCTGCGCGACGAGTTCGGCAGCTTCCAGGCCGTCGGCGGCCAGTTTCACGCGATAGCCGTTCTTCTCGAGCATTCGGCCGACAAATTTACGCACGCTGATCGAGTCATCAGCGACGACAACGACGCGCTCGTGCTCGACGCGGTCGATAGCTTCGGCGGGAATAGTGCCGCGAGCGACTGCCGCAGAGCCGGGAGCGAAGATGCGCGCGGCCGTCGCCGTAGGTTGCAAGGTGCGACGCTCGCCAGGTTCCGTGGCCACCATGCGATTCAAATCGATGAGAAGAATCAAGCTGCCATCAGGCGCAATGGTTGTGCCGGGGAAGAGTTTTACGCGGCGGAGGTACTCGCCGAGGTTTTTGATGACGATTTCATCCTTGCCGATGACTTCCTCGACGACCAGGCCGATTTGGCGATTGCCGGCGTTAGCAACGACCATGCGGAAGTAGCCGTTGATCGGTTCGAGGGGCGGCAGACCGAGATAGGAGTCCAAGCGGACAACCTCGGTGACGACGTCGCGAACTTTTGTGAGCAACTTGCCGCCGACGTCTTCGATTTCGTCGGCGCGGAGGCGGCGGATTTCCTCCACCACGGCGAGAGGCAGCGCGAAGCTGGTGCCCCCGCAACGCACGAACAGCGCGGGGGAGATGATCAAGGTCAGCGGAACTTTCAAGGTGAACTTCGTGCCCTGGCCGCGCGTGCTTTGGATGTCGATTTCGCCGTTTAGCACATTGAGATTGGCGCGCACGACGTCAAGGCCGACGCCGCGGCCGGCGAGCTCGGTCTTTGCGGGCGCGGTCGAAAAACCGGGATGGAAGAGCATTTCGCGGAAGTCGCGATCAGTCAGGCGGTCCGCTGTCTCCGGCGAGACGAGGCCGCGCTCAATGGCGCTCTCCTTCACGCGATCGTAATCGATGCCACCGCCGTCGTCTTCGACTTCGATGTAAATGTGATTGCCACGATGGTAGGAGCGGAGGGAAACTTTGCCCGCTTCGGACTTTCCGGCGGCGCGGCGGACGTCGGAGTGCTCGATTCCATGGGCGACGGAATTGCGCACCAGGTGCACGAGCGGATCGGAGATTTGCTGAATAATATTGTTGTCCAGCTCGGTTTCACTGCCGGTGAGATCGAGTTCGACTTGTTTGCCCGCTGAAGTGGCGGCATCGCGCACGGCGCGTGACAGCCGCGAATAAAGCGTGCCGATGGGCACCATGCGCGCGGCGGTGAATTCGTCCTGCAAGTGATGCGCGAGCTTGGTGAACTCGTCGATGTCGCCTTCGACGCGTCCGATGTAGCCTTGGAGCTGTGTCAGAACTTCGTTGACGTCGGCGGAAATTTCCGCCATGGAGCGCGAAAGAATATTGAAGTCGTCGTAGCGGTCCATTTCAAGTTCGCTGAAGTCGGACCAGAAGGAGGTTTCGCCGGCCGCGGCGCTGCTGAGGCGCTGCGGAGTGGTCGCCGGGTTCCAAGGCCCGGCGTTTCGCGCAGAGCTGATGCGGTTGAATTCGTATTTTTCCTGGAACTCGGAAACCTTGCCGTGCAAACGCTCCTTGGAAAAGCCCAGGGTATCGACGAGTTTTTCCAGCTCCGCAACGCGGCCGACCATGCGCGTGCGGTTGATGACCAGCTCGCCGACGGTATTCATCATGTGGTCGAGGCGTTCCAGCGCGATGCGCACGGATTTTGCAGCGTTGGCTCCGGCGGGATGCTTGGCGGGCTTGCGCGTCATTGCAGGCGCTTGCGCAGCACTCTCAGCTTTTGTTTCCTCAACGGCTGGTTGCGCGGCCCCGAGTTCTTCTTCCTCGGGCGGCGCGAATTCGGCGATGCGGCCGAGCAGGGAATCGACTTCGGCGCGCATTTCGGATTCGTCGGACCATTGATGGTGCAAAGTCTTTTTCAAGACGTCCACGGAGGCGAGGCAGAGATCGACGACGGCTGCGGATGGCTCGATTTCGCCGTCGCGCAAACGGCCGATCAAGTCTTCCACGCGGTGCGCGATGCCGCCCAGGCGCTTCAAACCGACTTGCGCAGCGGAACCCTTTACGGTGTGGATGGCGCGGAAGAGGCGATTGATCTCTTCGGGATTGTTGTTGCCTTCCAGGGAGATCAGGCAGTCGCTGACAACCTGGAAATGTTCTTCGGCTTCCGGCTGGAAGAATTCGAGAATTTCGCCTGGAACTTCATCATCGCCGGGCAGTGCGTCGAAGTAGGAGCCGGTTGACTCCTCTTCGTTGCTTTCCTGTACATGCTGCTCTATCGCCTGCTCGGTAATTCGTTGCTGCCCGTAGTTCAACGGCGACTGCTCGACTGGAAACGCGAAGCGGTAGCGCTCCTTGAAAGCCGCGATGTCTTCGGCGCTTTCCTCGCGAGTGTCGCTGATCTCCAGCAAATCGGTTTCGAGCACGGAGATGCCGTCGGACAAAAATTCCGTGAGCGGCCCGTGCAAATCATTACCCAGCGTAGCGTTCAGCGCATATTGGAAAACATGCGCGAGTTTTGCAGCAACCTCCGAGAATCGCGGGTAACCGTAGCTGCCCGAAGTCCCGGCCAGGGTATGCGCTGCGATATACAGGCGCTCAAGATCTTCGCGGCGTGGCGCGACTTCCTGCAAGACACTGACATACTCCCGCAAATATTGCAGGTGCTCCGAGGCCTCCTGGAGGAAGATTTCGACGGCTTCGCGGTCGGGCATGCTCACGCGCGTCCCTCCGTGACGAGTTCCGGTTTCTGCAATTCCTCGGCGGTCGGCTTGCGATACAAAATGCAATCGTTCAGCACGATGGCTTGAAACTTCACGGGCATTTTGGAGATGGACTCGGAGTGACCGAGGAACAGGTAGCCACCGGGTTCGAGCGTGTCGTAGAAGCGCTGCACCAAGCTGCGGCGGCGTTCTTCGGAGAAGTAAATGAGCACATTCATGCAGAAAATCAGGTCCATGCGGCCGACGTAGACGGCGGCCGCAAGATTCATTTGCGCGAAGGTGACCATTTTCTTCAAACGCGGCTTAACCTGGTGGCCGCCTTCGACGGCAGTAAAGTGGGCGGCGAGTTGCGCTTCGGTGACGCTGGCGAGAGAGCGGCCGGAGTAGATGCCGCGCTCGGCGTGCTTCAACGCTTGGCGGCCTACGTCCGTGGCCAAAATCTCGACATTCCACGCATCGGCGAACGAAAGCGCGTCGGCAATGGTGATAGCGATAGAGTATGGCTCTTCGCCGGTGGAACACCCCGCGCTCCACACGCGCAGCGTTCGCGGATTCTTCCAGAATTTCTTCACATGCAGCTCTGGGAGCACGCGTTTCTCAAATGTGTCGTAGACCGCCGGGTACCGAAAAAACGAAGTCTCCTGAGTCAGGAGCCGTTCCAGCAACGCTTCGTATTCGACATTGGTCTTGCGCATCGCGCGCAGCAAATCAGTGCCGTGAGCGAACTTCTTCGCGCGCAAGTGATCGCGCACGCGCGTGGAGAAGAAGCGCACGCGCGATTCGTCGAAACAAATGCCGGTCCGCTCTTCGATCAGCATGCGGATCTCGCTCAATTCGTGTTCGCTCAGACCGTCCACCGGCCCCTGACGTTCGCTCATGGTGCCAACGTTCTAGCTCCGGCGGCTGGCCGGAGCAAAAAATTACGACAGCTTACCGCAGAGCGACTGCTGGGACGGGCCGCTCGGATTCTTGCGAAGTGTGGCTGTTGCTCCCTTGCTTGTTGATGGCACGGAACTGGGCCAACGCTTCGTTCAATTGGTCCGAGAGTTTCACAAGCTGGCTGACAGTCGCCACGGTGCCGCGCGTGCCTTGCGAAGTCTGGCGCGTGATGTTGGAAATGATCTGCATGGCATGGGCGACGCCTTCCGTGCCGCGCACCTGCTGTTTGGAGGCCAGCGAAATTTCCTGGACCAGCTCGGCGGACTGGCGAACGACGCTGGAAATTGCGTCGAGCGCGCGTCCGGCCTGGTCGGCCAGCCCTGCGCCGCTTTCCACTTCCTTGGTGCCTTCTTCCATGACCACCACAGCCTCGTTCGTTTCGGCTTGAATGGCTTTGATGAGCGCGGCGATGTCTTTCGTGGCGCTACGGGAGTGTTCGGCCAGCTTGCGGACCTCGTCGGCGACGACCGCGAAACCGCGGCCCGCTTCTCCGGCGCGCGCCGCTTCGATAGCGGCGTTCAAGGCGAGCAAGTTGGTCTGCTCGGTGATGTCGTTGATGACGTTAATGATTTCCGAAATTTCCAGCGAGCGATCGCCGAGCGACTTGATTTTCTTAGCGGTGGCTTGCACGGAGCCGCGAATGCGCTGCATGCCCTCGAGTGTGTCGCGCACCGCGCGGTTGCCTTGTTCGGCGGCGTCGAGCGCGCGGCGAGCGGCTTCGGCGCTGGCTTCGGCGTTGTTGGAGACTTGTTTCATCGAGACCGTCAGCTCTTCGACGGCGCTGGAAGTATTCGTAATTTCCTGATCCTGTTGCGTTGCGCCGGCCTGCATCTCATCGGCGGCAACAAGGATGTTGTTGGAGCACGCGGTGACCTCCATGGCGGCCTTGCGGACGCGCTCGAGAACCTTGGTGAAGTTGTCGAGCATGTAGTTGATGGAGTCCGCGACGTTGCCGAGCGCGTCGTTGGTAACTTTGCCGCGCAGCGTCAAATCGCCGCGCGCGACCTGGTTAATAACCGTCAGCAGTTCCGTAATGCTGCGCTGCAAAGCGTCGTTCGCATCCTGATTGCTCGTCGCCTTGGAGACCTTTGCCACCGCGCGATTCAAATTTTCCGCGATGTAGCCAAGCTCGTCACCCGTATTGACTTCCACTCGCGCGCGCGGATCACCCGCGG
>DATNMD010000012.1:0-43933 GCA_035602505.1 Candidatus Acidiferrum sp. | reverse complement strand
CCTTCCAGCAAACGGGCGACAAAACGAAGACGTTCCTCCATAACCGAACACTCCTTCCAAGGCATCACTTCCTCCCCTCGGGGAGGAAGTGTCACCTATGTGTCCGGTACAAACTGTCACCCATGTGTCAGGCCGCTCATTCTTTTCTCTTCAATTCGATAGCAAAAACTTCAAGGGGCACTAAGGGGCATTAAGCCACCTGCGAAGGCAATACGAGGCTCACGAATTTCCGGTGTGCCAAGCGCTTGCTTTCATCCATGGCTTTGCCGTAGACGTTCATCGTGGTACGGACGTCGGCGTGGCGGATGAGTTCCTGCTGCACTTTCATCGGAGCCCCCGTCTCATCGAGCAGAGTCCTGAAAGTATGCCGAAACGTGTGCCAGGTGAGGGAACGATGGAGGGCTGCTTGGTCCAGCAATCACACGTCGCTTTGGTGGGTTCCCTGGGCTCGCTTCTGTGCACTCAAAAATGAAGCTTTTCACACTCTGCTCGGTACTCCGAGCAAACTTTCAGTTTTTTCCCTAAGTCCGCAGCCCCGCGCGACCATATGACCTTCGGCAGCAGTCGTGTTGCGCTGCGGGCCTTTCTGCGGTTTCCTTCCATGTGCTGTTGGTGTACCTGCCAATAATAGTAACTACTTGTTAATCATACAGGATCAAAGTCAAAATTAGTTAGACCTGTCTCCGGCTGCCCGGTGGTAGCTTGTGTTGTTGTCAGTACCGTGAGTACTGAATCGGCTACGCGCGCGCTGCCGCCCTCTCACACAAATACGTCGAACAGACGTCGAGAGCGGGACTGAGCCGTTTTTTGCAAGCGCGATTGCGGGCACAAGCAACTTGGGAGGCTGTGCCAATGAGAACGTTGGAAGAAGCACGAAGGGGATTCCTGTCAGTCCTCTCTCTCTTTAGGGGACGGCTTCGCGCGCAAGCCCGTCTTGATGAAATCAACGCTACGGGCCGGAAGACCAAGTTCTTCGCGCTGCTGTCGGTAGCCATTGTTGTAACGGGCTGCGGCAGTGCGTATAGCAGCAATGGTGGCAGCCCTCTTCCGATCTCTGTCGTGCTGGCGACCACTCCACCCGCGTCCATGCAGACCAGCACTACGGCGAATGTGGTGGCGACGGTTTCCAACGACTCAGCGAACAAGGGGGTGACCTGGAGCTGCGCGCCAAGCGCTGCTTGCGGGTCGTTTACTCCTGCGCAGACTGCTTCTGGTACAACCACAACTTACACCTCCCCCGCAAATGTGCCTGCAGGCGGGAGCGTGACTATTACTGCGACCTCGGTCAGTGATACGACGAAGAGCGCCACTGCCAATGTCACGATCACTGCGCCGCCGATCTCGGTAGCCATCAGCACTGCTCCGCCTGCATCTATGCAAACAAATGCCACGGCAAGTATCGCGGCGACGGTTTCCAATGACCCAGCCAACAAAGGGGTGACATGGAGCTGCGTGCCGAGTGCTGCTTGCGGATCGTTCACTCCTGCCCAGACCGCTTCTGGTACAACCACAACTTACACTGCCCCCGCAAATGTGCCTTCAGGCGGCAGCGTAACTATTACTGCGACCTCGGTCAGCGACACGACGAAGAGCGCCACTGCCAGTGTCACGATCACCGCGCCGCCGCCGATCTCAGTGGCTATAACAACTGCTCCGCCCGCCTCTATGCACACAAATGACACCACTAGTGTAACGGCGACAGTGTCCAATGACCCCGCGAATAAAGGGGTGACCTGGAGCTGTGCGCCAAGTGCTTCCTGCGGATCGTTCACTCCTACACAGACTGCCAGCGGCACAGCGACGACCTACACCGCGCCGGCGGCGGTGCCTCCAGGCGGCAGCGTAACCGTCACCGCGACTGCAGTCAGCGACGTTACGCAAACTGCGTCAGCCACTGTAGCAATCACGGTTATTGGCTCCAGCGCTAGTCTGACAGGCCAGTACGCTTTCCTCGTAACCGGACAAGATAGTCTTGGAAGCTATGCGATCGCCGGGAGTTTAACATTCGACGGAAAAGGGAACATTACGGCTGGGGAGCAGGACCTCACGAACATGACCGGGGCCAACCCACCCGATCCAGTTACGGGTACATATACGGTCGGCCCGAACGGGCGCGGAACGATGACCCTTTATCCGCAGGTCCTGGCGAACACCGAGACCTTCGCGTTCACCATTACTTCCAGCTCTCACGCCTTGCTTAATCAAGACGATGGCACGGTCACCGGGACAGGGAGCGGAGTCCTTGATCTTCAGACCGCAGGTCCAGTCTTCGCCGCGTCTCAATTCTCAGGCGGATACTCGTTCACTCTGACAGGGGAAGATCAAACGGCCGTCGCGCCCGCCGTTTTCGGTGGAGTATTTACTGCGGACGGAACCAGCAATTTGCAGGCTGGCACGCTGGACCAGAATGACAATGGCACATTCACCAGTTCGCCGTTCACCGCAACCTTTACGGCGCCTAACGCAAACGGGCGCGGAACCATCACGTTCAGTACTGGCGCAACCTTCGCCTATTACCTCGTGCGTCCGGGCGTGGTCCGGCTCGTCGAAACCGACCTCGTGTTCGTGTCTGGCGGCACAGCTTATGCGCAGGGCACAGCGTCCAGTTTTACAAACGCCTCACTGGCCGGACGCTTCGTGTTCAATAACGTGGGTTCGTCTCTTTCCGGCCCATTTGCAGCGGCTGGGCAGTTCGTGACAGACGGCAACGGGAACTTCGCCGGTGGAATCGCGGACGCAAACGATAACGGATCGGTGACCTCCGGTTCGCTCGCCGCGAGTACGTATGCCTTCAGCAACAGCCCACGGGGAACGATCACCATTCCCGCTGGCGCGGTGTTCACAACTGGGATGACGTTGTCTGCTTATCTGGTCGACCCGAATCTCAACCTTCTGGATCCTAATCATGCCGGCGGAGGCGGTGGAGCATTGACGATCACGCGTGACGCAAACATTTTCGGCGTCGGTATGATCGTTCCCCAGGCGACCCCTGCTTCATCTAAGTTCTCTGGAAATTACGCGGTCAATCTGACGAGTGCCCCGAATGTTGGGACGGAAGCCGACCTAACAGGTCAGGTCGTTGCCGATCTTTCCAGCAATCTAAACGGTACCGCGGATTATGCGAGCGATGCTGGGAGCTCCACTAGTTCTTCCACCACCAATGTGACCTACACAGGTACTTTTGTTCCCGACGGCAGCAATCCCGGGCGCTTTACGGGCACGCTTTTGCTGACGGGCGGGACTCTCCAGTTTGTGCCGGGCGGCGTGACGCAAAAGTTGTCTTACTATCAAGCCGACGACTCTCGGGTATTCGTCGTCGAAACGGACGGGAATGTTACCGATGGGATTTTAATACACCAGTGATTCCCGGGATGGCAGAGAATCGGTTTTGAGCCAACAAATTAGGTGGTGCGCCCGGGGGACTCGAACTCCCGACCTTCTGGTTCGTAGTCATCAAAGAACCCTGCGGTGAAAAATCTATCTCGTTTGCTTAGCGTCGCTTACGAATCGAGAACGCTGCAACGTGGCCGGCTAGTCGTGGAATGTGAGCCGTGCGACCCTATCCTCTCTCTTACTATGAGTCGCTCGAGAAATGGGAAATTTCTGAGGGGCATTTAGGGGGCGCTAAGAATTCCCCCCTTTCTTTTCAATACCTCCACCAATTCTTCAGCATCTGCCTATTACGTCTATATTCCCCTAGTGAAAACGCAATCGTTGCTATGTTGACTGACGTCTTACGGGATTGACAGTACGGATAAAAAGTACAGCGGCGACAGCGAAGGCCTAACTTTTCGCTCTACAGCGTTTGCCCGAACGCGGCTGCGAAAGCGCCTGAGTGTGCCTGCTAACCCTAACATTTCACGGAGGGGAGCGAGGTTGGCAGGGCGCATGCAATTCCAATAGCTAGGTAGCCAATCTATTAGCGAGCGAGGATCATGCGCGCACTCCACCTGGACATCCTGAAAAGACAAAGCGACGGAACTTTCGTATGGATTGAAGCGGTGAGCGATATGCGCGTGGCGGAGGAGCGGATCTCGCAGCTGGCGTGCGCGGCGCCAGGCGAATACTTCGTGTTTGACCAGAAGAGCCAGCAGGTTGTGGCGAAAATCGCGAATCAGCCGACGAGCTGAGAGGCGCCGCGAAGATGGGAGGCCAAGCTGCAATCGCGCGCAAACTTTTGCGGCTGGCCGAGAATCCTATAAGAAGAGATTGTTGTGGCACATCAAGTACAGTTCTTTCCCCCGGAAGAACGCAGGGACGCGACTGATAGGCGCGTCGAGAACAAGATTCTGCTCGCGATTCCGGACAACGAGTTTCGTGCAATTCGACCACACCTGGAGGCGGTCGAGCTTGATTCCCATCAAATTCTTCACGAAGCGCATGAGGTCTTGGAGTACGCGTACTTTCCCAACGACGGTCTGCTTTCGCTGGTGGTTGTGCTGGCGGAAGAGAAAACGGTGGAAGCTGGTATTGTGGGGAAAGAGGGGCTGGTGGGGATTCCAGCGCTTGCCGGACTGAGCCGGAGTCCATTGCGCGAAGTGGTACAAATTACGGGCGAGGGGCTGCGGATACCAGCGGCAAGCCTGCGGGATTCGCTCGCGACGGCGCCGCAGCTGCGCTACCAGATGGAGCGTTTCGCGGTTGTTCTGGGCTTGCAGGTGGCGCAGACGGCGGGATGTAACCGGCTCCACGGCGTTGAGCAGCGGCTGGCGCGATGGCTGCTGATGGCGCAGGACCGCGTGAAGACGGCATCGCTTCCGATCACGCACGATTTTCTGGCGACGATGCTGGGGACGGACAGGCCAAGCGTGAGCCTGGCAGCGGGGGTGTTGCAGAAAGCAAAAGTGATCGAGTACAGTCGCGGGTCGGTGAAGATCCTGAATCGAACGGAGCTAGAAAGGATCGCGTGTGAATGCTACGGTGTGATTCAGAGGTACAGCGGGGAAATGTAAGCGCGGTGTTACGCCACGCCAAACCGCCGGGCCCTGCAAATTCGCGGCAGTTTGTGAAGAGCCTACAACTACAAGAAGATGCGAGCGGGCTCTACGCCGTTTACCGGATGGTTCCGTAGAGGGACGGGGGTTACGCTGCGCCATTGTGACGCGCCGGGAATTCACACAATCGACAAGCCGAACGTAATCGGAAGGGTGGAGGGACCAAGTGATGACTCGTAAAAACTGGCCGGAAATTACCTCGGCTTTTGCGATCGGGCTAGGAGTGGGAGCGATCCTTGCGCTGATGCTGGCGCCGCAATCGGGGGAAGAGACGCGAGCATTGCTGCGCGAAAAAGCGCAGGACGGGATCGACGAAGCGATTGAGCAGGGGAAGAAAGTCGCCCAGAAGGCGCAAAGAGCGGCGGACAACGCGAGAGAATTCGTCAACGATGCGGTGGAAGCGGGCCAAGGCGCTTATCGGGAAGCGCGTAATTCCTAGAAGTTCGGACCCAAGAAAAGCGGGCTGGGTCGAGAAACAAGGACGACAGGAGAGAAAAATGGACTTGCTTTGGACGATTGCGGTAATCCTGGTGATTTTGTGGCTCTTGGGAATGGTGAGCTCGTACACGCTCGGCGGATTTGTTCACCTTCTGCTGGTGCTGGCGATCATAGTTGTGTTGATCCGAGTGATTCAGGGGCGACGGCCAGTTTAGGGTGCGCGGCTGAGACAGTACGCAATAAGTTGATCTGAGTAAAAGGAGATTGCCGTGGACAGCCATAGATTGTCGAAGGATGAGGCGATTCTTACGAGCGTAGCGGAATCGATCGGGTCAACCTTGGGCGTCATCGCGGCCAAAGCCGGCGCGGTCCAAAAGGCATTGACAAAGAAGGTCGCTGCTGCGAAGCCGCTGGCGCGCCGTGCTGCGAAAAGAGCTGTGAAGAAACGGGCAAACCTGCGAGGCAAGAGGGCAGGCACGACCAGATCTGCCTTAGGTTCGCGGCGGGCCAAGCAGAAACCGTAGATGGAATAGTGTCAGGTACAGGCTGCCCGCAGGCGTGAGTACATTCTCAACCGGATGGCCTGCTTTGAGCGCCGGGACTAATGTCAGATAGTAGACGCCCAGCGGGATGGGTAAGGCTCTTGTCCGGTAGTCTTCTCCACGTGCTCTCATCCCTTAACTAAATTTTCCGGTCCAGTCGAAGAGGCTGGATCCAATTGTGCCTTTGCAAAAAGGAGGTGGTATGCGTTTTTCGTCGAGGAGTGTCAAAGGTTTGACTTTCGTGGGTGCGGCAGCGGTGCTAGGGACCACGCTGATGGCGGGGCCGATCCTAAGACAGGACAATGCGAGACAGGACAATGCGCAGCAGCAGGCGCCCGACAATAGCAAGACGAATAAGAGGGATCGCGACAAGAATTCGCCGACGGCGGACCGGCAGAAGATGAATGCCACTGATCGCGATCTGGCAAAGCGCATTCGCGCGGCAATCGTGAACGACAAATCCCTTTCGACTTACGCACATAACGTCAAGATCGTGACGCAAGACGGGAAGGTGACGCTGAAAGGCCCCGTTCGCTCGGAAGAAGAGAAGAGCGCAATCGAAGCAAAAGCCACCGAAATTGCCGGCGTCGGGAACGTGATCAACCAGTTGGAAGTGGCGCCGCCAAAATCTTAAGAGCAAGAAATCACAAGGAGAAAATACCAATGACAGACAAAAAGACCGCAGTGTTTGGAATCTACTCGAGTCGCGAAGCCGCGGAACGGGCAGCCGACACTATCGTGGGCGCAGGCTTTTCGGCGTCGGACATTTCGGTGCTGTTGCCGGAGAATTTCGGGAAGCGCGCGATTGGGACGGAAAAGGCAACTAAGGCTCCGGAAGGAGCGACGGCCGGCGGGAGTACAGGCGCGGTTCTTGGCGGTACGCTGGGATTGCTTGCGGGAATCGGAGCATTGGCGATTCCCGGCGTGGGACCGCTGATTGCGGCGGGGCCCATTATGGCCACGCTAGCGGGTATAGGCGTGGGCGGGGCAATTGGAGGCATTGCGGGCGCGCTGGTAGGGATGGGCATTCCGGAGTATGAAGCAAAGCGGTACGAGGGGCGGATTCAGAAGGGCGGAATCCTACTTTCGGTGCATTGCGCGACCTCCGATGAAGTGAAGCGCGCGAAGGAAATAATCGAGCGCACCGGCGGAGAGGACGTTTCCTCGACCAGCGAAGCGTCGGTGGACAGGTCGGGGACGGAACGAACAATGCGACGGAGGGCTGGCGGAGTCGAGTAGTTCTCAACTAAAATTTGGCAAAAGAGGAAGCGCGAGCTTCCTCTTTTTTGTGTCGTGCTGAGTCCGAACGAGTTTTTCTGGCGAAATGAGGTAACGCTCAAGTGCTCCGGATGCAATCGGCAGGAGGTAAAAAGCTGAGCAGAAAGGATGCAGTAAACGCCCGATGGTCAGTGAGGTAGCGCTGTGTTATTGGTCTAACAGCGCCGGTGTGAATGAGAGTTCGTGCGGCCCGGAACGGGCTTTCAAGCGTACTGAGACAGCTTGCGAGGTGAGCGATGGTTCCGTTGCGCCTTTTTTTGGCTGACGACCACGAAATTGTCCGGTTTGGATTAAGAAACTTGCTGGAGTCGCAGTTCGGATGGTCGGTGGTGGGGGAAGCCGGCGACGGAAGAGAAGCCGTGGAGCAGGTTTTTTTGTTAGAACCGGATGTTGCACTGCTGGACATCAGCATGCCGAGCATGAATGGATTGGAGGCGGCGCGAGAGATCCTGGGGCGGGGCTGCCGAACAAAGATTTTGATTTTGTCAGTACACGATTCGCAAGAGGTGATCCAGCAGGTGCTGGATTCCGGGGCGAAGGGTTACGTGCTGAAGTCAGACGCCATGCGGGACCTAATTGCCGCAGTGGACGCGGTGCGGTCCAACAAGACGTTCTTCACGCCAAAGGTTGCGCAGGCGGTGTTGGACCGTCACCTCAAGCGCATGAGCGATCACGTGAAGCACCGACCTACGCTGGTGAGAAAGAAGCAGGCAGGGACCTGACAGGGACCCGCGTGGATTGTGGGCTACCGCGTCGTTATTTTCTGAGCGCCGCGATCGCGAATACCGCTAGGCCAGCCAGCAGAAGCAGAATGGACTGGGGCTCAGGAGTCGCCATAACCATAAACTCCTGGCCGTAGTATCCGGTCTTATTAGGATATCCAGTTCCCGACATAGGGGTCAGAATCTCCCAGCCATTGGCAAACCACCCACCGCTGACAGCGGCCTGAGCGTTAGCCATTATGCCCGTCGAATATGAAGCATATGGGTTGTAAGAAGCGCCCGTCAGAGACCAAATAGTCCACTGGTATTGCGCCTCACTCGTTCGGGTGGCAGGGGTTTGCGGCATGGCCTCTAGCGCCATCATTTGGCTGATCATCCACGCTATATCTGTGTAGAGATTTGGATCGTTAAGAAGGGTGCTGTTGGAGGAGAGCGACGACGAGCTAAGCAAGTTCGTAGTAGTGGCCGTCCAGCCAGTTTGGCCAACGATATCGTGGCTGAAATCAACACAATAGAAGGACGCGGCTGTCCCATTCAGGGTGCCGCCGTAGGGGCCTATGCCATAGCCGTTATTTGCGAAGGCATAGGAGCCGTTCACGTAGACTTGGGCTGAATCCGCCCGGGTGGAAATGCTCGCTAACAAGAAGATGGGTAACAGGCACAGCAGCCGCCTTAGGGTTGTCACTAGGTCTCCAGGGCCCGGGGTATAAGCCTGCATAAAGCTTGGCACGATGCATGCCATTTTGGGGATTCGCTATCTACTGTAGAATCACCAAGATAATAAAACGCTTACAGAGATTAATGCCGATCGGATACATTTTTTAGGAAGAAATCAGACGCGTTTTTCCATTTGGACTATTGGCAGAGAATCGCCGTTGAGTAGAGGGACTTCCAGATTCCTGATGGGGAGATAACCTCGGGCGCGAAAGAGCTTTGCGCCTGTGAGGGTGGCGCCCATCTCGAAGCGCGAGAAGCCAGCGGACTTGGCTGCGTTTTCGCAAGCCTCCAGAAGGAGAGTTCCGATGCCGCGACGGGCCCAGTCCGGATGAATGAAGAAGGCGCGAATCTTGGCTGCGTCATGATGAGGGTCGAGGAGGTCGTCGTGCCGGTCGGTCCACTGATCGGCGCCGTAGAGGGTTTTGCGTTTGCTCCAGCCGCCACAGGCGATGATGACCAGCGAGGCTTGCGATTCCGCAGGGCAATACTCGACAACCAAGTATGTGCCGTCGGCAATGAGCTGAGCATCGACTCCGAAGACAGTGGCGAGCGCGCCCTCCATTTGCGCTTGAGTGTAGTCCTGCGCCTGGAGCTGACGGACAGAAGCGTCGATGAGGGCGCGGAGGACGGGAAGATCCGCAAGAAGGGCGGGACGGACGCGCGTGTTTGCCTGCATGATGAACCCATGCAGATTGTAGCGGCAAAGACGCCGCAGCGCTTTTGGTATTTATTCCTGCTGAAGGGCCGGTATGATGCGGGCGCTGTGTTGGCGGCGAGGAGATACACGTGGAGAAATGGATTGCGGTTTGCGTAGTCGTGGCGTTGCTACTCTCGGGTGAAACCTTGCGCGTGCGGCAGAGCGCAAGCGGATTTAGCACGGCAAATGGGGCATCGCGACAGACGGAGTCTGATGAATATACAAGATACGAGTTACTGGCGCCGGACAGCGCGAGCTTTCGGATTCGTTACGAGGTGACGGCGACCACGGCGGGCGCAAAATATTATTACAACCCGATACGGAAGGGCAGCGTGGCCAGCGATGAGGCGGTCTACGACGCGATGAGCGGGGAGGCGCTGCAATTTGAAATTGTGAGCGGAGAGGAAGCGCGCAAGGACCCGTTGATGGCGGATGCCGATGCCGGGACGAGTTACATCAAGGTGCATCTGGCGCGGCCAGTGCCGAAGGACGGGCAGGGCCGGCTGATTATCCTGAAGACATATAAGGATGCGAAGAGCTACTACTGGGACGGAGACACGATTGTGTTTAACAGGTCGCTGGGGATCAAGAGAAACAGCGTCGTGCTTCCGGCGGGATATGAAGTGGCGGGATGCAATGTGGCGTCGCAGGTTTTGCCGGAGCCGGACGGACGGACTGCGGTGAGCTTCATGAATGGAAGCGCGGGAGAGGCTCCCCTGATGGTGCGAGCGAGGTTGGGCGCGCAGACGGGCGCTGCTGCGGTGCCTCGGCCTCTGACGACGGCGGTCAGTTGGGAAGCGCCCTTCGCTGGGGAAACGGAGAAGGAGCGGCTCACGGAGCGGGCGCACGAGGATCGCGACATCGTCTACTTCTTAAAGGAGCCGGAGACGCATGCCTTTCGTCTATATCACGATTACACGGAGTCGCGGCCGGGCATGGACAAGTACGTGAACGTGGTGCGCGCCGGCAGCACGGTTTCCGAGCCGTCAGCCTATGTGCTGGATACGGGAGAAAAGCTGGAAACGCAAATCATGACAGGAGAGCAGTTGGCCCTAGCGAAGATCGACGCGGAGGAGGTGGTGGCGCCCACGGGTCAGGTGGTGGTGGTGCGGTTTGCGCCGGTGAAGCAAGGACAGTCGATTAGATTGCGAATTTGGGAGACGTATACGGCGATTGGAAGTTATCGGTTGGAGGGAGACGATCTGGTGTTTGACAGGAGCTTGAGCCGGCCGCGGAATGCCGTGGTGTTACCGGAAGGGTGGTACCTGACAGCGAGCGCCATTCCCGCAACGGTGAACGTGCTGGCGGACGGACGAGTGCGGCTGGACTTTTGGAATGGGCGGCCAGACTCGGCGGATGTATTGATCAAGGGCAAGCGGCGGCTGGCATCCGGGGAGAAAAAGCGGTAGGAGACGGTTTGAAGAGACGCGGCATCATTGCTTGCGCGGCTTTGTAGCAAAGCACTTTGGAGTAAGGGAGAGGAGCTTTTGTGAACAAACTCGTTCGGTTGATCCTAGTAATGGTGTTCGCCTTACCTTGCGGGGGTGCAGTGCACGCGCAGACAAAACATACACCCTCGCTGGAGGAGTCGCTGAATTTGAAGACGATCGGCGGAGCGCGCATCTCTCCAGACGGAAGATTTATCGCGTATCGAGTGCGCGAAACGGATTGGAAGGAAAATGCGTACGTGCGGCAGATTTGGCTGGCGAACGTGGCGACGGGGGCGAGCTTTCAATTGACGCGAGGAAAGAAATCGAGCGACGCGCCGGAATGGTCGCCGGACGGACGGTGGTTGGCATTTATCACGGAGCGTGAAGCAAACGCGATTGTGCCGGGAGGAGCCGCAGAGAAAAAAGAAGGGAAAGACGAGAAGAAAGACGGAGAAGGGAAGCCGGCGGCGCGGCAGATTTGGGTCATTTCGCCGGAGGGCGGGGAAGCGTGGCAATTGACCCAGCAGGAGACAGACATAGGAGGGTTTCACTGGTCGAAAGATGGGAAGCAGATTGCGTTTACGGCACCGAGTGCGGAAAGCAAGAGCGAGAAAGAGCGGAAGGAAAAGTACAGCGAGTATGAAGTGTTTGAGGAGGATTTCCGGCAGAACCAATTGTGGGTCGTGGATGCGAGGGAGGCGGCGTTGCACCAGTCGGCGGTGAAGGCGCGGCAGATTACGCGGGATGCGAGCTTGAACGTGAGCGGATTTGCATGGTCGCCGGATGCGAAGCGCATCGCGTTAGCGGCGACGCATAATCCGATGTTGGCGTTCGGTGGAGATGAAGATATTTATCTGGCGGAACTGACGCAGGACAACACGGTTCGCAAGATCGTTGCGCTGGACGGGCCGGATGGCGACCCGTTTTTCTCGCCAGACGGGAAGCAAATCGCGTTTGGGACGGCGCTGGCACAACCTTACTACTACTACGCAAACGGGCACATTGCCATGGTAGATGTGGAGCGGGTGCTTGCGCAACCAGCGACGAAACCTGGGGAGGTGCAAGATCTGACGGCGCAATTCGATGAAGATCCGCGAATTGCGGAGTGGGGCCCAGATGGGATTTATTTCGAAGGGCTGCAAAAAACGTCAGCGCATCTTTTTCGGGTGAATCCGAAGACGAAGGAGATCGCGAGGATCAGTTCGCCGGATGCGTATTATCTCGACGACGTGTCCTTCACGAAGGATTTCAAGACTTTAGGAGTAGCGGCGCAAGACGCGACGCACCTGACGGAGGTATTCGTTTCGGGAGCTCAGAAATTTGCTCCGCGGCAACTGACGGACATGACCGCGCAGGTGAAAGATTGGAACCTGGGCAGCGCGGAAGTGATTTCCTGGAAGAGCAAGGACGGCGCAACGATTGAGGGGATACTGCGGAAGCCGGCAAACTACGATGCTTCCAAAAAATACCCGTTGCTGGTGGTGATTCATGGCGGGCCGACAGGAATTTCGCAACCGACGCTATCGGCCGGAGACACGTATTATCCGACGCAGATTTTTTTGTCGAAGGGCGCGTTGGTGCTGCAGCCGAACTATCGCGGGAGCGCGGGATATGGCGCAGCGTTTCGGGCGCTGAACGTGCGCAATTTGGGCGTGGGAGACATGTGGGATGTGATGAGCGGGATGGACTCGCTGATCGCGCGCGGGATTGTGGACGGATCGAAGCTGGGATCGATGGGATGGTCGCAGGGCGGATACATTTCGGCGTTTTTGACCACGAACACCGACCGGTTCAAGGCGATTTCCGTGGGAGCGGGGATCAGTAACTGGATGACGTATTACGTCAACACGGACATTACGCCGTTTACGCGGCAGTATCTTCACGCGACGCCGTGGGACGATCAGGAAATTTACCAAAAGACGTCGCCAATGACTACGATCAAGCAGGCGAGAACGCCGACGTTGATTCAATTGGGAAGCGTGGACAAGCGCGTTCCGGTGCCGGACAGCTATGAGCTGTATCGCGGGCTGCAGGACCAACACGTGGCATCGAGGCTGATTTTGTACACCGGCTTTGGGCACCCGATCACAAAGCCCAAGTCAAATCGCGCGGTGATGGAGGCGAATATCGACTGGTTCAATCATTACATTTGGGGTGAGGAGTTTCCCAAAGACTCGGCGTTGCTGGGTTCGAGCGAGTTTGATAGCGCGAAGTAGCGGCGGCGGCTTAGTTTATTGAGTCACGCTGAATTTTTTTCCGCTGAGGGGTGACCGGTTCATGCAACCATCTCCGCAAAGACAGGATGGCGCGGCGCAACTGACGGGAGGTTGCCCGAGCATCAGCTGCGAAGCTTCGGTTCCAGAGACGCAGAAAATCGAGTGGTGACCGACGCGGCGTAGATACACGCGTCTGGGTAAGGTCTGATTCCGCTTGCACAGGAAGCGCCTGAGGCGGCGGGAATGGCTCTTGGACATATTGCGCTGCCGTGGCCTCTAAGGGAACTTCACTTTGAGCCGCGTTCTCTTCCGGTGGACCCTTGGTGATCGTGGCAGCGGTGCCTTGTCCTGCAGCGGGCGAAGGCTGCACACGCTGGTAGGGATGCTTGAAGACAGCCGGAACTGCTTCTGAGAGTTGGCGTTGGGTTATTGGCTCAGCTGCGGACTCTGACCCGGCGGAGACGGCGGCTAGGATAGAGCAGATATCCGAAAGACTCGTTGTCGAGTAGGAGCCGGTGTTCAGGATACGGGTGATGGAGTCGGCGCGGTCAAGTTGACAGTCGCGGGCGGCCTGTTCAACGGCACTTAGCGAGATGGTGTTGGCGCCATCGGCGCAGGCATTGATGAGCGAATGCTCGGAAAGAACATTGATCACGCGGGGAATGCCGCGGGAATAGGCGTGGACGGAGCCGACGGCATCGGGCTCAAAGATGAGGTTGCCATTAGCGCCGGCGACGCGGAGTCTCTCGCGGATATAGCCGTAGGTTTGTTCGAGCGTGAGGGGAGCTGTCTTGCAGCGGATGGCGATGCGCTGGCGAAGCTGGCGGAGCTCGTGACACTTGAGCTTGATTTCCAGCTCCGGCTGACCTGCGAGGATGATCTGCAGGAGCTTCTCGCGCGGTGTTTCGAAATTGAGGAGAAGCCTGATTTCCTCGAGGGCAATGGGCTCCAGGCCCTGAGCCTCGTCGACAATCAAGACTGGAGTTTGACCGGCGCGATACCGCTCAAGCAGCCAGCGATTGAGGGCTAGGAGTTTTTCGCTCTTCAGGGTCGATTTGCAAGGCACGCCAAAATCGTTGAGGATGAAATCGAGCAGGTGGTCAGGCTTGATATGGGTGTTGAAAATGAGAGCGGTAGGCATCTTCTCCTCGGCAAGCCAGTCGAGTAGACGTCGAATCAGCATGGTTTTGCCGGTGCCCACTTCGCCGGTCAGGAGGATCAAGCCCTTGCGAGTGCGAATGGCGTAGGCAAGCTCATCAGAGGTGGCGCGGGCTTGATCGGTGACAAAGAGAAAACGGGGATCGGGGTTGATCTTAAACGGGTTTTCGCGCAGACCAAAGAAATTGAAGATTGTATGGGGCATGGCAGTGCAAGGGCGGGATAGCACGATTTTAAGCTAAGTAACTACTCGGAGCAACGTCTGGTTTTGCGGCGGATCTCACCAAACTGAGCAACGGAACCCGAAAATCCTCGTGGTGAGCTACAAATGTGCTGCCGCTCATTAGTTACCTCCGCACTTATGAGTTACCTGTTCGCACGCACTAGTTAACTGGCTGCACTTTGTTTGGTCGTCCGACCAGTGGTTGCGTGTGGAGCGCGTTTCTACACTTGCCGCACTATGGCGGACCAAGGGTCGTATCTAAATAAGGTATCGAAGTGCTTGGTGGCAATGGTGCTTGCCACCTCGATGATCGGCAGCGGTTGCGCCGGCGTCGTTATGGGATCGAGTTCTTCGGGGGGCAGCGGCACGCCTGCACCCGGGACGCCGCCGCCGACGAACACGCCGCAACCCCAGCTTTCGGCAACACCCACAAGTGCCACCTTTCCTGGCGTAGCGATGGGCTCAAGCAGCTCACAAACCATTACATTGCAAAACGCCGGGACCGCCAGCGTCACGATTTCCGGCGCCAGCGTTACAGGAGCCGGCTTTAGCACGTCCGGTCTAACGCTGCCGATGAGCATCGCGCCGGGCCAGAACGCGACGTTTAACGTAGTGTTTACGCCGAGCGGGGCTGGGAATGTTACGGGCTCCATTTCCTTGACGAGCAATGCGCCCAACTCTCCGCTGGCAATCTCCACGAGTGCCAGCGCCATAGCGTCAACGGCGCTATTGAGTTCCAGCACGAACAGCCTGGATTTTGGAAGCGTGCTGGTAGGAAGCAATAGTTCGCTCGGCGTAACGGTGACGAACACCGGGAATGCGAACGTTACAATCTCTAATGTGCTTGTGACCGGCACGGGGTTTACGGTGAGCGGCGCCGGCGCCAACACGACATTGGTACCGGGGCAGACTGCAGCGCTCAACGTGACGTTTGCACCACTGGCAACGGGAAGCGTGGCGGGAGCCATCACGATTGGCACCAATGCGGGAGGACTGTCGATAGCGCTGGCTGGTAGCGGCGGACAACTGAGCTCGCATTCCGTCGCGCTGAACTGGGACGCGAGCACTTCAGAAGTCGTTGGCTATTACGTTTATCGAGTTCTTGCGGACGCAACGTATGCGAAGGTAAACGCTGCTCCGGAAGTCCTGATGGAATATACGGATACGAATATTCAGAGCGGGCAGACCTACACGTACGTGGTGACGGCGGTTAATGCCGACAACATGGAAAGCGATTATTCGGACCCAGTGGTAGCGACCATTCCCTGAGCTTCGACATATTTTCGCGGGCGAAAATCGTATCGGACGGCTGACTAAGGTTAATTCTGTATTTCCCCCCGGGTCAACCCTGTACGAGTCCTTACCCTGTCCCCCTTGTGAACTCCCGACCAGTAGCCCCCAGAAGGGGGTTGAGTAAGAATCTGGCCACTTTGTGAGGCGGCGGGCAGTTGAGGGGGACATTCATGGTCGGAAGACTTCTGTGCAAGTGTCTAAATTTGAGGAGCTTTTGCAAGTCAGTCCTAGTCCTGTTGGCAATTTCTCCTACCACAACGCACGCGGCGGGCGGTGCCACTGCGACAATTGGTACGGCTAGAACCGAGCCTACGATTACTGCTCCCGTTCTGATGGAAGTCACGCCGGACGCCGTCAGCTTCGTGGATGTGCCTGTGGGCGAGACGTATACACAGACGGTGAGAATCACGAACATCAGTGAGGGCACGCTTCAGATCAAAGGAATCACGGCTTCGAGCACAGATTTCCGAGTGACAGGGATTCTTCTACCGGTCGTTGTGGCGCGCGGGACTAGCGAAAGCTTCACCATCGCCTATCGGGCAAAGGCGGAGGGCGGCACGGGAGGTGAGATTCGCATAGTGACGAGCTCCGGCGATGCGCCGCTCGTGCTGAGGGTGAGAGCTTCGGCGGCACGGGATCAGAGGGAGCTAACGGCGAGTGAGGCGGACATTGATTTTGAAGATGTTGCTGTAGGGAGCTCTAGCAAGAAGGAAGTGTCGCTGACGAACTCGGGAAATCGCGAGCTGAGGATCTCCGGGATATCCGTCTCGGGAGCGGATTTCAGTCTGTCTGGAGGAGGAGCAGTGAACTTGAGTCCCGGACAAAATGTGAGCGTGGAAGTGAACTTCGCGCCGAAAAGCGCGGGGCGACAAGCCGGCAGCTTGATGGTTTCGAGCGCCGAAGGTGGATCGTTATTGGAAATGCCGCTAACCGCGGCGGGAGCCGCATCGTCGCAGAGCGCGGTGAAACTGAATTGGGAGGAAAGTCCCGTCAGCGTGGCAGGCTATGTTGTTTACCGGTCGGCGGAGCCCAGCGGGCCGTACATGCGGATTTCTTCGGCCGTTCCGTCAGCGGAATACGTCGATACGGGGTTGGCGGCGGGACATACCTACTACTATGTCGTGACGGCGTTGGACGCCGACCAAGTGGAGAGCGAATATTCGGTGCCGATAAGCGCGACGGTGCCAGCAGTGTAGCGGGGTTAGCTTGCGCAGCGGTGCCTGATGCCCGCGCAACGGTGCGCCGCAGGCTCTTATTTCTTTCTAAAATAGAAGCCAGAGTAGGTGCGCGCAGAGAGATCCGGGTGCGTGGGCACAGGCAGTCGCCGCTCGTATACGGGCCACTCCGACTGTAGTTCATAACCGAGGGCTTGCATTCCGGCGATGAGGGTCGTGCGGCTGTGAAGCTTGCAGGGAACGAGGTAGGAACGGTTATCTTGGACGGTGATCAAGTCGGGACCGCTGGAACAGGGGGTACGGTTGACAAAGACGTGCTTCGGAAGATCTTCGAGACAGGCGAGGATTTCGTGAAGAGGCTCTTCAAAGTAATGAAGCGAGCCCGACGCAATGAAGACATCCGAGCCACTTGCCTCGGCTAGAGCATTGGCGAAGCGGATGCGCGTTTCGCCGCGCTGAGCAGCGAGTTTTTCTCCGAGCGCCTTCTTGACGGACAAGTCATACACAGTCCAAAGAAGCTTCGACGGGAAGTTTAACTTCCGTTGGTAGGAGTAGAACAGGTTTCCAACATTGCCGCCGAAATCGAAGACGCGACCCAGTTCGGAGACGAACGGGGCAAGATGGAACAGGACGGGGTAGTCGCTCTCGCGCACGGAGTCAGCCATCGAGGTATGGAATCGAGTGTCGTCCGAGTGTTCATGCCCGGCTTGAATGTATTTCGCGGCGCACGCTTGAGCCGCTGCGAAGGAGGGGAAAGCGCGGCGAAAGCCGAGGCAAATTTCCAGCGGAACTCGTGTCACACGATTGGAGCATAGGCGAGTGATGAAAGTCCGGCCGGCGGAGCGGGTGCCGAGGAATTTCAGGAGCGAAGCCAGCGCGCGGATCTGAAAGATACGGAATCGCAGGAGAAGGGAACGGTGAGACATGGGCGCCTGTGGCATAGGGCGCACCGCAGCTTCGTTTGCAGCGCGTTCCGGCAGATGGGCTTCACAGTGAAATGTTGAAGTTATATTTTCCCCAAGTGCGTGTAGACGCGGCTGAGAATCTTTTTAACGATGAGGCCCCCGGAATTCGGGCGACCTTCCATGACCGGCTGAGTGGATTTCGGCGATGGAAGCGCGAAATTGTTGCGAGGCACAAAGGCCGGGAGAGGGTCACCGGCATTCTCTGGGAATTCGAACTCCGATATTTTGCGATCGGGGTTTGCGGCGATTTCCGTGAGCAGATAACGAAGCTGACCGATCATGCGATTTACAGCGACAGCCTCGTAGAGATCGCAGTCGTATTCGCAGGATAGCCGCCAGCCATCGGAGCGCTGCACCATAAAAAAGTTCAGATCGTAAATGGCGCCCGGTGATTTGGACGGGACGGGATTCATGGATAGCCCCGCAAAGTGGAGCGGCTTCACGAAATCGCGCTGATAGATGAAGTTGATGCTGTAGACCGTGGGCCGACTGGGATTGCGTTTCAGACGCAACGCTTCGACCACTTGTTGAAACGGAAGATCCTGATGCGCCATCCCTTCCTCGACAGTCTGTTGCACACGTGCAAGTAGCTCGAAGAAGGCGGGGTCGCCGGAGAGGCCGGTACGCAAAATAATTGTATTGATGAAGACGCCGATGAGCGGCTCAAGTTCGACGCGATCACGACCGGCCAAAAGGGTGCCAACATGAACGTCGTGCTGACGGGTGTAGTGCACGATCAGCATTTTTAGTGCTGTCAACGACAGCGTGTAAAGCGTGCAACCGTGCTTCCTGGACAATTCGGCCAGTGAATCGGTCAGAGAAACTGGGAGCAGGAGGGAAAGGATGTACCCCCTGTGGGTTCTGAGCGATGGGCGGGGATGGTCGGGCGGGATTTCGCAGACCGGTAGATTGGCGAGTTTGGCTAGCCAGTAGGAACGGTGTTGCGCGGCGACGCATCCCTGAGTCTGTTCATTTTTCCAAATCGCGTAATCGGCATATTGAAGCGGGAGGTCGGGTGCGGTTGCCTGGTCGCCTGACAATAACTCTTCATAGTGAGCGGCAACCTCATCGCTGAAGACGCCAATGGACCAGCCGTCCGAGACAATATGGTGGATAGTGACTAAAAACATGTGCTCTTCGTCGGCAAGCTTGAGGAGGCGCACTCGCAGCAGGGGACCGGTCTTGATGTCGAATGGCAGGGCGGCTTCGGCGATGGTTCGCCGCTCTTCCTCAGCGTCGCGGGCATCGGAGGCAAGGTGGTTTAGGTCGTCCAGGGGCAGGGAGATCGTCCCTTCGGCGTGAACGATTTGGGTGAGGGCTCCATCGATGAGCGAAAAGCTGGTGCGAAGAATCTCGTGGCGACGAACGATTTCGTTGATGGAGCGCTCCAGGATGGAAACATCGAGAGCTCCAATGATGCGAAAGCGCACCGCAATGTTCCAGCAGGGATTGCCGGGCTCAAGGCGGTCAAGATACCAAAAAGATTGCTGCGCAAGGGTTGTGGGGAAACGGTAGAGCGGCTCGCCCAATGCCGCCGCGTTTGGCACGGTAGATGACTGGATAGAGCGGATCTCGTCCATGTCAGGTAGCCTGAGGCGCGGCATCCAGTTGGTATTGCTCCCGCGGAACGCGGGCGATTTTCTCCAGGCTGTTCTTGGGGTTACCGTTTTCGGAAGTGCGAGCGTCGAGTTCCGCGGTGAGTGCTGCAACGGTGCGTAGTCTAAGGATTTGCTGCGGCGCGAGGGTGATACCGACACGCGCAGCACGGGCAATGATCTGAAAAAGGTGAATGGAGTCGGCGCCTAGATCAAACAGGCTGTCGTTCACGCTCACCCGGTCAAGGTGCAGAACCTCGGCGCAAACGGCGGCGAGCTTTGCTTCCGCAGCGTTGCGAGGGGCGATGAACAGATTCTGCTCCGGCAGATTCAACGCGTCCAGGCGGACCAGGGCTTTGCGATCCACTTTACCGTTCGGGGTGTGCGGCAAAGCGGACTTAAAGAGGAATGCGGAAGGGATCATGTACTCGGGGAGGGAAGCAGCGACCCAGTTTCGTAGCTCTTCGGAAGAGCACTTTTGAGATTGGTGCGGGACGCAATAGGCCACCAGGCGATTGGTGCCAGGCTCGTCTGCTTGCGCGGCGACGACGCATTCACGGACGTCGGGATTTCGTGCGAGGACCGACTCGATTTCACCGAGCTCGATGCGGAAGCCGCGGACCTTGACCTGGTCATCCAGTCGTCCTAGGAATTCCAGTCTCCCGTCGGGGCGATAGCGAACCAAATCGCCTGTTTTATACAGGCGATCGCCGTGCTCTCTAGTAAGTTCTTTAGTAAAAGGGTTGGGAACGAAGCTTTCTGCGGTGAGTTGCGCGTTTCTAAAGTAGCACTTTGCTACGCCGTCGCCTCCGATGTAGAGCTCGCCCGGGACACCGATCGGAAGCGGTTGCTGTTTGGCGTCGAGAACGTAGAAGCGGGTGTTGTGTATCGGAGGGCCAATGGCAACGGGACCCTCGCTCGCATGGACCCGCGACGTTGCCGACCAGATAGTTGTTTCTGTTGGCCCATACATGTTCCAGAGCTCGCCGCGCTGCAAGAGTTCATCTGCCAGTTTTCGCGGCAGGGCTTCACCGCCGCAGAGCATTCTTAAGCCCGGGCAACCCTCCCAGCCCAGCTCGAGAAGCAAACGCCAGGTGGCCGGCGTGGCTTGCATGACCGTGGCTTTCGATTCGTTCAACAATTTGATCAAAAGGCGCGGATCCTGCGCCGTATCGCGACTCGCGAGAATGAGCTGCGCACCGGTGATGAGCGGAAGAAAAAGTTCCAAAGCGGCGATGTCGAAGGAAAGTGTGGTCACCGCGAGCAAGCGGTCGCGATCATGGAGCCCGGGCATTTCGCGCATGGAGCAAAGCAGGTTGACGACATTGCGATGGGTCACTTCAACGCCCTTCGGCTTTCCCGTGGAACCCGAGGTGTAGATCGTGTAGGCCACCGATGTCGAATCGAGCTTGAGGGCAGGGCGCGTCTCTGGCTCGCGCTCAATGAGCACCCAATCGCGATCGAGACAGACGAGGCGCGTGTCAAAGATTGGGAGATTCGGAACGACCTTTGAATGGGTCAGCAGAGTAGCTAACGAAGTTTCTTCCATGATGAACGCGATTCGGTCGGGCGGATACGCTGCGTCAAGAGGAAGATAGGCGGCACCGGCTTTCCAAATGCCAAGTAAGCCGACGAGCAAGTCGAGAGAGCGATCAAGCGCAATACCCACGAGCGAGCCTGGAGTAACGCCGATTTTAATCAAATGCCTGGCGAGTTGGTTGGCGCGATTGTCGAGTTGCGCGTACGTCAGGCTGCGTCCTTCAAATGAGACGGCGACGGCGCCAGGATTGCGCGCAGCCCGCTCCTCGAAGAGTTCGTGGACGCATTTGTGAGCAGGATAGTCACGCTCCGTGGCATTCCAGCCTTGAAGAATCTGGCCGAGCTCGGCATCGCTGAGAATTGGGAGGCGATCGACCTCCTGACTGATATCGGCGGCTAGGCCTTTCAGCATGGTTTCGAAATGCGTAAGCCAGCGCGCAATCGTTTCGCGGTCGAACAGATCGGAATTGTAATCGCAGTCAATCAAAAGGCCCTGGGCGGATTCGACGATGTTGACGAACAGATCGAAATTCACCGCGGTCTTAGGATTGGGGTCCACTTCGACTTGCAGGCCGGGGAAATTGAGATTTGCGCCGACCTTTTCGAGATTGAACTGCACCTCGACAAGCGGCAAGCGGCTGGGGTCGCGGCGCAGCTTCATGTTGCGCAGCAGTGTGCCGTACGTGTAGGACTGGTGATCCTGCGCATCGAGAAGTGTGCGCTTCACCTGCTGGAGCAGTTCGGCGGCCGATTGGCCCTCGATGAGCCGGACGCGGATCGGAAGGAAATTCACACAGTGGCCGACGAGGCTCCCACCTTCGAGCAGAGATTGCCCCGCCGTGGGGATGCCGATGACGATGTCACTCTGTGCGGTCAAACGATGCAGGAGCGATGCGAACCCGGTGAGCAGGGTCGCGAATAGAGTGCAGCCCTGCTTAGCGCCGGCTTGCCTGATTTGCTTGTAAATGGCGGCGTCGATCCGCGCGCGGTAGGTTGCGCCTTTGAACGACTTGACGGCAGGGCGCGGGCGATCGGTCGGTAATTCGAGCACGGGAGGGATTTGCTCAAATCGGTTGAGCCAGTAGGCAGCGACTTCCTGGTCGTCCGCGTTCTGGGATTGCTGCCGGGCGTATTCGCTGAACTGCAAAGGGGCGGGCAAGGCAGGGCTCGTCGCGTCGCGGCGGGCTGTGTAGAGAGCGCTGAGTTCGTCGAGGAGGACGTTGGTCGACCAGCCATCGCAAATGATGTGGTGACTGGTGAAGACGAGCGCGTGCAGTTGAGGGTCGAGACGGAAAAGACGCGGGCGAACCACTGGGCCATTGATGAGATCGAAGGGTGTGGAAGCTTCCTCTCGTTTGGCGTTTTCCAGAGCAGCCGCGCGTTGGGATGACGAGGCGGAAGACAAATCTTCGAAAGGCATGGAGAGGTGGCCTTGCGGAGAAAAATGAAGCGAATTGCGCTCCGGAATAATCGTCGCGCGCAGGGCTTCGTGGCGAGCGACGAGATCCTGCAGGGACTCGCGCAGGGCTTGCGTATCAAGTTGTCCGCGCATGAGCAGAGTGAAGGACTCGTTGAAGGCGCATGACGCATCATCGCCCAACCGGGCGGAAAGCCAGATCTCCATTTGCGCCTCTGTCAGTGGAACTTCCATGGTGGGCACCGGATCATGAACGCTGGGTGAGGTTGGCGCCGTGAGGCTGGAGCGCTTTTCATTTCCGTGCGCGGTCAGGCCTGAGGGTTCTGGCAGAATTCCACCAGCCTGCATTTCCCTGATGGATTCATCAAATGCGTCGACAATCGTTTCGATGTCCTTATCTGAGTGCGCGGTGGTAAGGAAGCAGGGGAAGCCTTCGAGGACATAGACGCCCTTTTCTCGCAGGTGATAGTAAAGCAGGCTTCCCAACGGAAAATCAGTGGGGAAGCTGAAATAGAAAATACTGCCGAAAGTCTCGATGCGAGAGGGAACATTGCCTTTTTCAAGGAGTGCGTTCAAGGCGCTGACGAGCGATGCGGTCTTGGCAGTAAGGTGTTGCTGAAGTTGCGGGCCTTGCTCGCGGAAATGCTGGAGCACAGCCTTCACGGCAGCAAGCGTGAGCGGGTGACGGACGAAAGTGCCGGCAAAGAATGTCACGCCGACAGAGGGATAGGAGTCATCGCCGAACTGCCATGCGCCGCCATCGAGCGCGTCCATAAACTGTGCCTTGCCGGCAAGGACGCCGATCGGCATGCCGCCCGCAAGGACCTTTCCATAGGTGGCCAGATCCGCGCGAATATCGAACAACGCCTGGCAACCACCCTGGTGAACACGGAAGCCGGTGACGACTTCATCGAATATCAATGCCGCGCCCGAGTCCTGAGTGATTTGGCGAATCTCGCGCAGGAATTCGCGAGGCTGGAGGTTAGGGTGGCGACTCTGGACCGGCTCGACGAGAACCGCCGCGAGGTCACGCGCGTGCGCGCGAATCCACTCGAGCGATTCGGGGGTGCCGTAGTCTAGTACTACAACATTGCCAACGCTTTCCCGCGGAATGCCTGGAGCGATCGGCAAGGAGCGCGGCGCGTGGGAATCCTTTACGCCTTTCACCAAGACTTCGTCGAACATCCCGTGGTAGGAACCTGCAAAAAGCACCACTCTGCCACGGCCCGTGACCGTTCGTGCCACGCGGAGGGCAGCGATGACCGCTTCAGAGCCAGTGTTGCAGAAGGTCATGCGTTCATTGCCGGTCATCCCGCAAAACATTTCCGCGACTTCACCGGCGAGAGGCGTCTGAGGCCCGATCTCGAATCCTTCGCGGAGCTGCTGTTCGATCGCGCGCTCCACGAAATCAGGACGGTGGCCGAGCATGATGGGGCCGAATCCGTTCAGAATGTCGATGTATTCATTGCCGTCTACGTCCCAAAGGTGTGAGCCTTGCGAACGCACGGTGAGGATGGGATAGACCATTTCTTTCCACTGCGTGCGAAAGCCGGAAACGACGCGCGGATCAGCAAGCCGCGAGCGGTATTGCTGGGTCATGGCCTTGGATTTGGCGGTCCGCTTTGTGCAGCGCGCGATGAGATCTTGGATGTACTTCTGCTGGCGTTCGGTGAGCTGACCAGAGCTTCCTTTCTGCGGCGGTTTATACGGGCCGAAGGGTTTGAATTCGCGCGACCCCTGCGGCACTGGAGCGGGCGGCGCGGGAGAAGTAGATACATTCGCAACCAGTGTTGCAACGGGTGGAGGCAGTTCCGTGCGCGTCTGCGAGGTAGCGGGCTCGGGGGAAACGCCTCGCAATGCTTCGAGTTGCTTGGCAAAGAGTTGGTTCATCGTTTGCAGTTGCTCATGCATCAGGCGCTCAACGGCGGAATCAATGCTGCTGGCTGCGCGGCTCGATGATGTTGCTGATTTCGTGGTCATTGGCTGAGTCTCAGGGATACTAGGGGCGGCCGCAGGCTCAGGCACGGGCTCACCCTGCGCAGGCACTTCCTTCGCTACGATGGCGTCAGCGGGTAACTGGCTATCAATGAATTCAGTTAGCGATTTGAGCGATGATTGGTCGCCCAAGAGTTGGCGGAACGTGACCTTCAGACCAAATTTGTTCTGCAATGCCTGCGTCACCTGAGTGAGGAACAGCGAGTCAAAGCCCATCTCAAGGAAACTTGAAGAGGCATCGGAGGACTCAATCCGCACGCCGGAAAGGTCTGCGAATATTTCAGATACTATGCCGGAGATGACTGCGGCGCGATCGGCTGAGAGTTGCTGATCGAGGGTTGGGCCATTCGAGTTGTGGATCACGTGCTGAGTCTCCTCAAAGGACATGTCGTCGCTGACTGCTTCCCTCACGCGGTCCGGATTCATTTCGGAAGACAGCCGCGTCTGGGTCGCAGACGCCTCCAACCAAAACCTTTTTCGCTCGAAGGGATAGGTGGGGAGGGAAATGCGACGGTGTCGTTCGCGGGAGTGCAGCGCTTCCCACTGCGGTTGCAAGCCTGCCGCCCAGAGAGTGCCAGCCGCGCTTAGCAGGTCGATTGCACTGTTTTCCCCTGACGATGCGTCGCCGAAGGAAGAGACAATCGTCACAGGATTCTGCGGATTGGTGACTGCATGGCCATTTTGCCGGGGCACATGTTGTCTCGCCAGGGTGCTCAGCACATTACCCGGACCAACCTCGAGCAAGGCTGCCCCGCTCGTGTTTAGCAATTCCCGAACTCCAGGGGAGAATTGCACCGGAGCGCGGAGGTGGCGGGCCCAGTAGGCAGAATCAGTTGCTTCGGCTTCGGAAATCCAAGTTCCTGAAACGCAGGAAACAAAAGGAATCTGAGGCGAGCGAAGGAGGATTTGAGCCACGCGAGAGGAAAACTGACCCACAACCGGATCCATCATCGGAGAATGGAAAGCGTGGGAAGTTACAAGCCGCCGCGTCGCCACTCCTTCGTTTTTCAGCTCTACTTCCAGAGTATCCAGGGCTTCTAAAGGACCCGCGACGACACACAGCGACGGCGCATTGACTGCCGCAATGGCGAGATGGCCGTTGAGCCGAGCGCGAACTTCGGTCTCCGGCAAACGCACCGAGAGCATTCCACCTGGGGCGATTTTTTGCATCATACGGCCGCGCGAAGCGACCAAGGCGAGAGCATCCTCAAGAGAGAAAACGCCTGCGAGACACGCGGCGACGAATTCGCCCACGCTATGGCCTAGCATTCCTTGCGGGTGAATTCTCCAACTCATCCAGAGCTGCGATAACGCATATTCGACGGTGAAGATGGCGGGTTGCGCCACAATCGTGTCCGTAAGGCGGCCCTTCTCTGATTCGGATGCGCCACTAGGCGGATAGAGCAAAGGAAGAAAGTCCTCGCCCAGGTGTGGTCGGAGGATTTCGCAGCAGCGATCAACCCACTGGTGGAAGACGGGTTCGGACTCGTAGACCTGGCGGCCCATATTGGAATGCTGCGAGCCTTGCCCAGGGAAGAGGAAGTAAGCGGCCGCACCGTCGTTCGCATTGAAGCGGGTTTGCACACGCTTGCGGTCGCGCTGCGAAAGCGCATCAATCGCGTCAGGAATATTGTGCACAGCCACGGAACGACGGTAAGGGAATTTGCGACGACCGGTTTGCAAAGTCCATGCAACGTCAGCGACGGATAGCTCCAGGTTGACCTTCAAGTGTTCAACGAGATTGTCGGTGGCCTTCTCGAGTGCTTGCTCCGAGCGTGCTGACAGCACCAGCAACTGTGCCGGGCGAGTCGACTTGCCAGAAATTTGCGCGGGCGGCTCTTCGAGAATGACGTGAGCATTTGTGCCGCCGACTCCAAACGCGCTGACTCCCGCGCGCCTGGGCAGATCCTGTCGCTTCCATTCTGTTGGCTTGGCATTCACGTAGAAGGGGCTATTTCCAAGATCGAATTGCGGATTGGGCTCTCGAAAATGCAGAGTAGGCGGCAAAATGCCGTGGCGCAGAATGTTTGTTGCGTTGATCAGCCCCGTCACGCCGGCCGCGATGTCGAGGTGCCCAACGTTTGTCTTGGCAGTCCCGATCGCGCAGAATTGCTTAGCGCTCGTCTTTTCGCGGAAGGCTCGCGTAAGTGCGGCTAATTCGATCGGATCACCAAGAGACGTTCCCGTACCGTGTGCTTCGATATAGCCAATGCTGTCTGGACTTACCCCAGCAGCTTCCTGAGCCATCGCGATGACTCGCGATTGGCCCTCGATGCTGGGGGCTGTGAAGCCAACCTTTGACGAGCCGTCGTTGTTGAGCGCGCAGCCGCGAACGACGGCATAGATGTGGTCGCCGTCGCGAAGTGCATCTTCCATTCTTTTTAGCAAGACAACGCCCACGCCGCTCCCAAAAACTGTCCCTTTCGCAGCAACGTCGAAAGCGCGGCAGTGCCCGTCGGGCGACGTCATTCCGCCCTCCTGATAGTCAGAGCCGCGCTTTTGCGGCAAAGTAATCGAGCACCCGCCGGCGAGAGCCATGTCGCTCTGATACGTCAGGAGCGACTGGAATGCTTGGCAAACGGCGACCAGAGACGTCGAGCAGCCAGCCTGCAGCGTGAAGCTCGGGCCGCGGAGGTTCAATTTGTAGGAAACGCGCGTGGAGAGAAAATCCAGGCTGTTGCCCAACATTTCCAGGTAGTTGCCAACTTGATAGCCGCCCGTGAACTTCTGGATAAAACCATCATTGGTGCACAGGCGCGACAGAAAGTAGGTGGGCATGCTGCATCCCGCGTGTACTCCGATGGAACCTGGATAGGTAGAGGGATCGTAGCCTCCGTCCTCGAGCGCCTGCCAGCAGCACTCCAGAAAAAGGCGATGCTGCGGATCCATCAGCTCCGCTTCGCGCGGGTAGATGCCGAAAAAGTCAGCGTCGAACAGATCCACGTCGGCCAGGACGGAACGAGCACGCACATAGGTGGGGCGTTGGGAAAGTTCGTATGCGCCGGGAACTTCCAGGTCTTCGACTTGAAAGTGCGAGATCGCTTCCACGCCGTCGAGCTGGTTGCGCCAGAACTCGGCAACGCTTCGCGCTCCGGGGAATCGGCCCGCCATGCCGATGATTGCGACTCCTTCGAGCAGGGCAGGTGCCTCGATACGGGTCACGATTCACCGCCGGAGCGACGGCCGCGAAACCGCGTGAAGGCTTCTCTCTGCCTGTGCGCTCTGTCTTGCACACCGGATAAGGGTGCCGCTTTCGAATCGGTGTGGCCCAGATGGTTGGCGAGCTTGCGCACGGTGGCAAATTCGAACAAGTCAGTCAAGGGAATTTCTGTTTGCAGGATTTTTTGCAAATTGGAATGCACAGCGACCAGGCGCAGGGAATCACCACCAAGGTCGAAAAAATTGTCGTCGAGCCCGACGTTCGGAACTCTCAAGACGCGCTGCCAGAGTTCCGCCAGTGTGCGTTCGAGTTGGCTGCCCGGAAGCCCAACTGGCGTGGACCCCTGTTTCGGAGCTACCTCCAGCTTGGCGAGGGCCGCACGATCCACCTTTCCGTGCTCCGAAAGCGGAAGCGTTGAGAGCGTCACAAAGAAAGCGGGAACCATGTGCTGCGGCAGCTGGGATGCAACGAAGTCGCGCAATTCCTCTGGAGTTGGCCCGGAGTTGGAGGGAACGAAATAGGCGGCGAGACGCCTGCAGCCGTTTTCCGTTCGTGCCACGACGCAAGCCTGTTTCACATGTGGGTGCCGCTGCAGGACTGCCTCGATTTCAGCCGGCTCGATTCGATATCCGAGAATTTTCACCTGGCTGTCCATACGACCTAGAAACTCGATGGTGCCGTCCGTCTGCCAGCGAGCCAGATCCCCGGTGCGGTACATACGCTGGTGCGGTTCGTCCGTGAACGGGTCGGTCAGAAATTTGTCGGCGGTTGCGTCCGGATCGTTTAGGTATCCTCGCGCCACGCCGTCGCCCGCCGCGTACAGCTCTCCGATTTCACCGGGCGAAACCGGATACATGTTTTCGTCAAGAAGATAAACTCGAGTGTTGGAGATGGGCTTCCCGATCGGAATCGATTGTGGAAGAGGATCACTTGCGCGCAGGGTGTGGCAGCAAGTGAACGTGGTGTTTTCCGTCGGTCCGTATCCGTTGATGAGAGATGCATCGGGCGCGTGTTCAAGGAATAAGCGCACATGACGCGCCGACAATACGTCGCCGCCGGCAAGAAGTTGGCGCAGGGTTCGCAGGCCTTCGGGGCGCTCTTCGACCATGAGGTGGAAGAGACCCGCGGTAAGCCAAAGCGTCGTCACGCCATGCTTGCGAACGGCGCGGACCAAGTCTTCCAGAGAGGAAGACATCGGCGGCATCAGCACCAGACGGCTGCCGTTTAGCAGCGCACCCCAGATTTCGAAGGTGGCTGCATCAAAGGAAATTGGCGCGAATTGAAGGAATATCTCGTCGGCTCCGAGGCGACAATAATTCGTGCCTCGAACAAGACGAACGATGCCGCGATGTTCAACCATCACGCCCTTGGGCTGTCCTGTGGAGCCGGATGTGTACATTACGTATGCGAGGCCTGTTGGCCCGGCCGTTTGCTGCGGATTTTGCTCGTCTCCGGAAGAGCCCGAAGAGGAGGACTCAACCGACTCATCATCGAGCAAAACAGTCCGGTCGGAGTCTCCTCGCAGAACAGGGGAGGCCAGCGACTTTCGGGTGAGGATCAACGGCTTGCCCGCATCCTCCAAAATAAAGGCCAAGCGCGCTTCGGGATAGGCGGGATCGAGCGGCACATAAGCTCCGCCAGCTTTGAGGATCGCAAGGATCGCAACAATCATCTCGATGGAGCGCTCGAAGCAGCAGCTAACCATGGTTTCCGGTTTCACGCCGGCGCGGCGTAGGCGGTGGGCCAGGCGATTCGCACGCCTGTTCAACTCTTCATAGGTGAGCTCAATATCGTCTTGTACCAGGGCAATCGCGCCTGGATACTCTTTCACAACTTCTTCGAAGACCGTGGAGACAGTTGCGCTGCGAGGATATGAGCTGCGAGTACCGCTCCAGGTGCGCAACGGCTCGGGTAGGAACTGCGCCGGAATAGCTGGCGCTAGCTTGGCAGATCCGTCAGAACTGGAGATCATAGGTTCCATTTGGCCCGCGCACCGCTTAGTACAAGAGAATTTCTCTTTCGCCGAAGAGCCGTTCCGCTGTAATTTCACGGTTTCGGCAGGTCTCCATCAGCCGATTCGAATGGGTGATGGGGTTAGACTTCTCCGTGTACTTGATGCTCATCACGTAGTTCAACCAAGGTTCCTGCCCCAAGGCATACACGTACACCTCTTTACAGCGAAATTGTTCGACCATTGCGAGGGCTCGTTCGTAGTTCGAGCCGGCCAAGCGGCGAGAGTGATCCTTTTGCCGGTCAAGTCTTTGCGTGAGCAATGGGCCGTAAATCCAAGAAACCGGCGCGCCATCGCATTCCATGCCCACAAACAGCGCGTCCACATCGCCCACGTCGCGATGCACGTGCTTGTACACTTCCGGTGAAATGTTGCAGGAATCCGCGGCAAACAGGAGCTTGTGCTTACCCATTCTCAGCAGGTAAGCGGACTTCGTGAGCACATTTAGGTCGCCGTGTTCACCAAGAAACGGCAGCGCCGTGATGGAGCCGTCCTCGAGGGGAATCTCCTCCATCTCAGAGATTTCGAACACATTTCGGAAACCGCACTGCTGCAAAACAAGCTTCAGCGATGGATCTTGTAGCGCCCCCGCGCAGTTCCGCGGTACCACGATTTGCCGAATCCGGTGGCGAAGCTGCAGCAGAGTCTCGAAGAGTATGTGGTCCTGATGATTGTGTGTAATCAGCACGTAGTCGATGACATCAGGGAGATCTTCGTAGGTGTAGCGGGAAATGTCGCTCTCGTAGGTATAGCTGAGAACGGGGTCAAGGAGCACACTGACGCCGCGCGTTTCCAGCAGGATGCAAGCATGACCAAAATAGCGCCAGCGCGCGCCGTCTCCGTCGTATCCGGCGTAAGGCCGCGGCCGCTGCGTGGTGAGAAGCGAGCGGAAACGCGCTTGGTATTCATCGTCCAAACCGAGCGCATCGCTGATTGCAACTTCGGATGAGGGCTCCTGCTTCATTCGAAATAGAGAATCAAGGCGTTCGCTCGCAAAGGGTATCTGCAGCCGTAGGGCGTCATCGCCCTCCAATCGCGGCGTGCTGAGCACAAACGGCCTGTCGTCCCCGCTGATTTCGGAGAGCGCCACGGTCTGAAGCCAGCAGTTGTAGTAGGGGCTCTTGTACAACAGCGGTTCGATGAGCCGGAAGGAAGGCTGATTGTTGAGGTCGTAGACTAGCTCGACGTACCCGCGCAGCGCCGGTGGAACTTCGGCGTAGAGCGGTTCGAGACTGAAGCCGGCGGCCTTTTGCCTCAATAGGGCGTCCAGCTGTTCGATGGCACCTGAAAAAGTGACCAAGTGACCCTGTTCGCGTAGCGTGCGCTCGCGCAGCTTCTTTACTTCCTCCATGCGTGTTTGTTTGAGATCCATGAAAGGGCCCCCGAGGAGCCGCGGATCTTTCACCGCGGCTTCGTGGGTTTCCGGCGACTCAATGTACGACTCGATGATCTTCAAGTGCCGCTCGGTAATGTTGCGAGACAAAGTGGCCGGCGGAATCAGATGGGTCCAGGCATACCAGCCATCGACAAGAGGTTCCGCGACAACATTCGGCTTCAGATAGTAAGAACTGTTCATTCCGCTTAAGGCAATTGCCTCGGAAACAGAATTGGCGCAGCTACACTCTCGGAGCTCCAGCCCACCAGCCAGACTCAGAAACGGTTTTCTTCTGCGATTTCCTTCGGCCCGCCACCGAGTGAGCGCGACACAACACGCGTAATCACGGTAGCTGACCTGCTCTAAATGTCGATAAGGGACAGACGGTATATCCCTACAGATTTCTGGGTACTTGTCTTTCCCCAGGTACGACTTGCGTTCTGAGCTTTCTTCCGCGCGTTGGGTGGTACAGGAAATTCCCGAATCCTGTACAAGGACGGCCTTATCGACATTCACGAGGCCTCAAGCGATAAGAGTTGAATTGTAAGTTCGTCGTTTTCTGGGTCAGCTTTTACTTTGAAGCGGTGCCCGAGCCCGCTTATGTATTCGAAGGGGCAAAATGTTTGGCACGAGCTTCGGTCTGGTTGCTTCCGGAGATTGTGTGCAAAGCCGGATGGCAGTCGGGAGCACGGGCATATCTGACGCGCTTAACGGATCCCACGGCGAAGGTTTACGGGTTGCTTAGGGTCTCGTCTCCAATGTCAAACGCCAGCACACCGGTGAGCCTGTTCGCGTCAATTGAGTTGTATTTTACTGCGCAAGATCAAGTCAAGGTCAACCCTGCAAGGAGTGAAGTGTGAAAACGCAACGAAGCTGCATGATTCTCTCGGCGATAGCAGGTGTGGCGGCCTTGAGTGCGCCTGTGCTTTCGCAAGGACAAAATCCACAGGAAGCCTCGCAGACGATGCAGACGGCGTCCGCTAGGCCGGCCGCAGACCGTCCGGAAGGAGTGAAGCCTTCCGCTAAGGCAGGCAAGGACTACGTTATCGGAGCCGATGATGTTTTGGATGTCAGCGTGTGGAAAGAACAAGAGCTTACTCGCACGCTGCAAGTGCGGCCGGATGGCAAGATTTCCATGCCGTTGCTGGGCGACGTTCAAGCGGCGGGCCTGATTCCCGGGCAGTTGGCGCAGTCC
Source organism: Candidatus Acidiferrum sp. (assembly GCA_035602505.1). Taxonomy (GTDB): domain Bacteria; phylum Acidobacteriota; class Terriglobia; order Acidiferrales; family UBA7541; genus Acidiferrum. Next base: position 11,798 of record DATNMD010000012.1, on the reverse strand, counting down.
GTCAGCGAAAAGCTAAAAAAATATCTGACCGCGCCGCAGGTCACCGTGATTCTTACGCAAATCAATAGCCAGCGCGTCTACGTGATCGGTGAAGTGACCAGGTCGGGAGCGTATCCCGTCCTTCCGGGCATGACTATCCTGCAGGCAATTTCGAGCGCTGGCGGACTGACGCAATTTGCCAATGCGAAGAAAATCTTTCTGATGCGCGATGAGGACCATATTCAGACGAAATACCCCTTCAGCTACAAGGAAGTGCTTGACGGACGCAAGGCTGAGGAAAATCGAACGGTCAAAGCCGGCGACACGATTGTTGTGCCGTGATGGAGCGGACGTTGAAGGTGAGCGCATACCTGATGGCACTCGCGCTGGGGCTTGCCGGGCTGACCGGCGTCTATGCTCAGAGCTCCGGATCGCAAGGACAGAGCCCGTCTGGACAAGAGCCAACGCAACCTGCGCAGCCTCAGCAGCCGGCAAAGGCGGCGGATGAGAAAAGTAACAAGAATAATCAGGACCAACTGCCGACGCCGCCCGTCGTAGCAGGCAGGTCCAATGATGCTCCGCTCACGGGCGCTTCGCAGCCGATCATCGGACTAGTTGCTTCGCGCAGCTACATCGTTCCCAGCGTCTTTTTCTTTGGGCAATTGGATTCTAATGCCAACAATTCCGCCGGAAACTATCATTTCGCTTCTATCAACACATTAATGGGCAGCCTCGCCGTGCAGAAGGTTGGACGGACTTCACAGTTGAACTTCGGGTATCTGGCTGGCCGATCCTTTTCCAATCAGGGCGGCGCCTACAATTCCACGACGCACGAAGCCGCTGCTTCCGAGCTGTGGTCGCGCGGACGTTGGGACGGCTTCATTCTCGACAAATTTCTGTACAGTTCTCAAGCCGCATTTCTCGGCGGCGCAACGCCTTTCGACGTTGCCGGGCTGAATACCGTGGCTGGCCTTGCGGACACCGGCCCCGTGATCCTGCGCAATTCCTTTCTCCCAGGGCAGGGAATCTTTACCACCTTCGGGCCTCGCTTGAGCAACGCTCTTGTCGCCCAGGTGAATAACCATCTGAGCCGGCGCGCTTTCTTCACTATGGTTGGAAACTATGACGTCTTACATTTTTTCAATTCAACGCTGGCCAATCTGCCGCCCGGTTTGCAAACTTCTGGCTTGAAGTTGATTAACAGTTCTGCGGCGGGTTTCCAAGCGGGCATAGGGTATCAGCGTTCTCGTCGAGATACGTTCGCCGTCGTCTATCGGTTCAATGATCTGTGGTTTGGCGGATTCCCGGTAAGCGTTCGGGACAACGTTCTTGAGGGTGCATATCAGCGGCAGGTCGGAGAGCGGCTCCTTCTTCAGGTAGGCGCTGGCCCGGAGATCAGTTTTATTCACAATCCAAACCTTGTCGGCACCAGTCAGTCTTCCGACACGCGCGTCTCCTGGACCGCCGATGCACTGCTTCATTACGAAATGACGAGGGGGCTCGGGGTTAGTGCCGGGTACGACCACTTTTTGAGCAGCGGCAGCGGCGTATTCCTCGGGGCCATCACTGATCGTGCGTTTGCGGGATTGAATCGCCAGCTTTCTCGCGCTTGGACGCTGAATGTGACCGCAAGCTACGCACATAATCGGAACCCAATCCCGCTCTTCAGCACCACGACCGTGGTAGCGCCGGCAAATGCCACCTTCGATTCGATTTACGGCGGCTTTGAGATGCGGCGTCGCATTGGCAGAGACTCCGAGGTGTTTTTCGGCTATCTCGCCCGCTACCAAACCTCTAGCTTCACCCTGTGCCCGGAGGGCATCTGCAAGGGCTTGAACCTCGTGGGGCACCAAATCAATTTCGGATTTGCCTGGCACCTCAAACCCGTTCCTATCGGTTGAACTGCACCTGGGAGAAAAAGAAGAACATGATCGGACATCGACAGCTAACTATGGAAGACTACGTGGCAATTTTTCGCCGTCACAAACGCACGCTGATTCTCCTGGCCATCCTTGGGCCGGCATTGGGATATCTCCTGTGCTTCATCTTGCCGAAGGAATATACGTCGCAAACAGTCATTCTCGTGGAGCAACCCGCCGTTCCCGCCAGCTATGTGACAGATATCAGCACGGGGGACCTAAAGCCGCGGCTAACTTCGCTGCAGGAGCAGATTTTGAGCCGCTCCAGGCTCGAAGGGATCATCAACAAATTCGGCCTGTACTCAAAGGAACGCACTCAGCGCGTTTCGATGGAAGCATTGGTGGATCGCCTGCGTAAGAAAATTTCCGTGACGCCGGTCAAGCCGATGGCTGAATCGAATAGCACGCAACTCCCGGGATTCATCATCAAAGTTACAGATCGTAATCCTGCACTCGCGCAGAAAATGTGCAATGAAGTCGCCTCCGTATTTATGGGAGAAAACCGGCGCGTCCGGCACGAACAAGCGAAAGGAACCACTGTGTTCCTGACCAAGCAACTCGAAGATGCCAAGGCCAAACTGGACGAACAGGACTCGAAACTCGCCGCCTTTAAAGGGCGCTACGCAGGAACCCTTCCCGATGAGCAGCAAGCAAATCTGAATTTGCTATCGGGGTTGAACACGCAGCTCGATGCGGCCACGCAGGCTCTTAACCGCGCTCAGCAAGACAAGTCTTTTGCCGAATCTGTGCTCGCGCAGCAAGTGGCGGCACAATCTGCTGACAATCCGTCAGCTCAAAAGCAATTGGCTGATATGCAGAGCGAGCTATCAGCGCTCCTCGCCAAGTACACGGAAGACCATCCCGATGTGATCCGATTGCGGCAGAGTATCGCTGACCTAAAGCAGAAGATGGCCTCCTCTGGCGTTCAAGGCGCCTCCCAGGGCGCAACCGCCAGTGCCGCTGGGGTGGACACGCCGGAAATTCAACAATTACGTGCGCAGGTACATCAGTATGACTCCATCATCAAAGAAAAGACCGCGCGGCAGCGCGACGTGCAAAGGCAAATCAGTCTGTACCAAAGCCGCCTACAGCTAAGCCCGAATGTCGAAGAGCAATACAAACAGCTCACTCGCGACTACCAGTCGGCGCTTGACTTCTACAACGACCTGCTGAAAAAGCGCAGCGAATCCGCGATGGTCAGTGATATGAACCACCAGACCGAGAGCGCGGAATTTCGCATCCTCGACTCCGCAAATCTTCCCGACGGACCATCTTCCCCCAATCCGCTGTACTTCACGCTGGGTGGACTTGCGGTCGGGCTTGCGCTGGGTCTCGGAATCATGGCACTGCGCGAATTGCGCGACAAGACGTTACGCACCGAGGAAGACGTCGAGTTCTTCCTCCAACTACCTACGCTCGCCAACATTCCTTCGGTGGAAAGTGCCCGGCGTCATGCGGCCGTGGGCAAAGATTCTTCCGAAGGCCCCAGGCTGGTTGCGAGCGCGTAAGACTAACTCATGTACAAATCTTTCTTCGGCCTGCGAGAAAACCCGTTCAATGCCAATCCGGATCCGCGTTATCTCTTCTTGACGCGGGAAATCCAGGAAGCGCTTGCAGGACTCGCCTACGGCATCAAGAATCGCAAGGGGTTCATCCTGCTCACCGGCGAAGTGGGCACAGGCAAGACGACACTGCTCAACCGCTTGCTCGACTGGCTGAACCTCGAAGGCGTCGCCACTGCCTATGTCTTTAACTCTCAGCTGGATACAAGTCAGCTTTTCGATTTCATGATGGCGGACTTCGGCATTCCGTGCGAGAGCCGCGACAAAAGCCACGTGCTGATGCGTCTCAACCACTGGTTGCTGCAACGGTATCGTGATGGTAAGACCTCTGTCTTAATCGTGGATGAGGCACAAAATCTCTCCTTCGAGGTTCTTGAGGAAATACGCTTGCTCACCAATTTCGAAACAGCAAGCGAAAAGCTGCTGCAAATTGTTCTGTCCGGTCAGCCTGAGCTTGAGGAAAAGCTGCGCGATCCGCGGCTCCGCCAGTTACGTCAGCGCATTACCATGCGGTGCCGAACGCAGCCTCTCTCCTACGAAGAAATGACTGGATACATAAACGAACGTCTTCGTATCGGCGGCGCTAACGGAACTCCCATTTTCTCTCCGGAGGCCGTGGAAGCGATTTACAAATATTCCCGAGGTATTCCTCGCGTCGCAAATCTGCTCTGCGAAAACTCGCTCATCAATTCTTTCGTCGATCAGACGAAGCCGGTTCCGCCGGGCGTTGTGCATGAAGCTGCGCATGAGTTTGAGCTCGACGAGTTGGATCCCATGGCCCGCCCGGTGGTCCGTAACGGCGAGGACCCGTCAAAGACAGTGGAAGGCCTTCTGCGCAGCTTGAATCATCTTTTGGAAGAAATGGGTCGCAATAATTCAGTCACAAGCGGAGCACACGAAAGGAAACCATGAGCAGGATCCACGAAGCCTTAAAGCGCGCTGAACAACAAAGGACTGTGCCCCTTGACGTACCTCCTATATTGCCAGAGGTCCACGGTCATGTGGCGGAGCCGCTCGCGACCCCTCCGCCAGAAACACCGGATTCATTGGCCCACTCCAAAATTGATACAAGAACAAGAGCGGCCGAATTCCTTCGCTTTGATGACATTTGGACGAAATGCGCCAATCCAGGCTGGCGCTTGGATCTCGAACGCAATGTCTTTATCGATCCGGCCGCTCCTCCCGCTGTGAGAGAGCAATTCCGTACTTTGCGGTCACGTCTCTACCAAGTGCGCGACAAGCAGCCGCTGCGCAGCGTTCTCGTAACGAGTTCACTGCCAGGCGAAGGCAAAACTTTCGTGGCCAACAACCTCGCGCACGCCTTGGCACGCCAGCAGAATTGCCGAGTCTTGTTGATTGATGCCGATCTGCGACGCCCCGACCTCCATCCCGGTTTTGGTGCGCCGAGTTCTCCGGGGCTCTCGGAATACCTGAGGGGTAAAGCGCCTGAGCTGACGGTGATCCAGCGAGGTTTGCCTGAATATCTGTGCTTCATTGCCGGTGGCAGCAAGCCCCAAAATCCCGCCGAATTGATCGCGAATGGGCGCCTAAAATCTCTTCTGCAAACGATCGGTCCCGTTTTCGACTGGGTGATCCTGGATTCCCCTCCGACTTTGCCCGTTTCCGACGCGGTGATGCTTGCGGAATTCTGCGATGGCGTTCTGACAGTCATTCGCGCAGCGCAAACAGGTTTCGATAGCGCGCAAAAGTCATGCCAGCAGCTTCGTGACAAGAATTTGCTCGGCGTCGCTCTGAATTGCGCCGAGGAAGGTGCCGCGTATGACTCCTATTACGGCGAAGAGTTGAAAACCGGGGTCGCGAACTAGGATCATCCCTCCAACTTTCAGGCAAAATCCGCCAAAGATGATTGATTACGGACCCATTCGCTTCAACGGTTATTCGGTACAGCAGTTCCCTTGTTGGGCTTACGGGAAGCACGGTATGGGTACTTAATTTGCGTCGTGCTATATAGATTGAGAAAGAGCCGTTCAGCCCCAGCGGACGACAGACCCTAGGAAGCGAGTGAACAAAAGAAATGGGGAAGGTCCTCTGGGACTTTCATGGCGGTAGCTTAGCGCGATCAGAATTTCAGGGGACTCCGGGCTCGATGCAGAATGATGAGGCTGAAGCAGCAGACCTCACCGAGGCACGCTACCCTTGGTTCGCGCTGCAGGTTCGAATGCGCCACGAAACTGGCGTGGCGGACCACCTGCAATCCAAGGGCTATGAGTGGTTCCTTCCGCTATACAAGGCGCGGCGGCGCTGGTCGGATCGGGTCAAGGAAGTCGACTCTCCGCTTTTCCCCGGCTATTTGTTTTGCCGGTTAAACCCCCACGATCGTCTGCCAATTCTGAAAACACCGTGCGTCACTCAGATCGTCGGCTACAACCACGTTCCCGTTCCGGTGGATGAGCAAGAAATTGAGGCGATTCGAAGGCTAATTGCTTCCGGTGTGCCGAACTTTCCGTGCGCGTATCTTGAAGTCGGCAGCAAGGTTCGCATTGAAGCCGGCGCCCTGCGCGGGTTGGAGGGCGTATTAACGGAATTGAAGGGCAAGCGAAGGCTCGTATTGTCAATAACGCTCCTTCAGCGCTCTGTCGCAGTGGAGATCGATTCGGACGCGGTCAGCGTCGTGTATGCCCTGCAGAGTGCTCGCTCGTAGAAAATTTTCCCGGCCAGATTTCAGAGACCCCCGATGTCCTTATTTTCTAGAGTTTTAGACGCAACGATAAACACGGAACCAAAAAACGCCGAAACGGAAGGGAGGCTGGACAGCGTCTCCGAGGAAACTGTCGGCAGTGTCGTAAAGCCTCTGCCGGAAACCGCATTTCGCCGTCTTTTATGCCAGGAGCGGAAACGGTCGGAGCGCTCGCGCAGAAGTTTTTTGCTGATGCTGGTGCGGCACAAGACTCCCAAGCTGCATGACGGAAAGCCTGTTTTGGAGCGCGTTGTCAGGCCACTTGGCGGCCTGATTCGCGAGACAGATATTCTCGGATGGTTTGAGTCGCACACTGCGGTTGGCGTCATATTTAGTGAACTCGGCAATGCCGAACTCAGCGCGGCGGTGGAGAGCATTGAATCTAAGATGCTTTCGGCGCTCCATCGCGCGCTCCACGCCAATCAAAGTGAAGCCTTTCAGATTTCCTTCTATTCGTATCCCCAAAGCTGGAAAGACGGCGGTTATGCTCTTCTCGATCCCGTTCTCTTTCCGGATCTCCTCGACCTGGATGATGGCAAAAGAGCCTCTCTCCTTCTGAAGCGCTTGATCGACCTCGTCGGCAGCGCCTTGGCTCTGATCCTTTTGTCTCCAGTATTTGCGACTCTGGCGGTGCTCATCAAGCTCACCTCCAAGGGCCCAGTATTCTTTCGGCAGGAGCGACTCGGGCAGTTTCAAGTCCCATTTGCATTCTTAAAGTTCCGGTCGATGCATGTGGCCACAAATGCCGAAATTCATAGGGAGTATGTGAAGAATTTCATCGCGGGACGCGTAGAGCCTAACCGCTCGAACGGCGATCATCGGCGCGTCTACAAGCTTACGAACGATCCGCGTATCACCTGGATCGGCAAGTTTATGCGTCGGACCAGCCTCGACGAGATTCCACAATTCTGGAACGTTCTAATGGGGCAGATGTCGCTTGTCGGACCGCGGCCTCCCATTGGCTATGAAATTGAAGAGTACGACGTCTGGCACCGCAGGCGTCTGTTGGAAGCCAAACCCGGCATCACCGGCCTTTGGCAAGTTCACGGCCGCAGCCGGACTACTTTTGACGACATGGTCCGACTCGACCTGCGCTACTCGCGGATGTGTTCACCGATGTCTGACCTGAAGATTCTTCTGCAGACGCCCCGAGCGGTATTTTCGGGTGATGGTGCGTACTGAGTTCAGCAGCCGCGCTGCTCTTCATAGGTTTCTGTTTCAACGGAGATCGCCCATCCTCTCCGACTCGCTTACGCAGTTATAAACCCGTAGACCAAGGTGAATCTGGATGGCTACTAGTTTCAGCGTTGGGACTTCTGCCAATTTTCCGCTAGGCGCAAACTTCGCGAGGGATGTTATCCGCGTCGGTGTGATTGGTTACGGTTATTGGGGCCCGAACATCGTTCGCAATTTTCAAGGCCACGAAAACGCTGATGTTGTCGCGGTCTGCGACAAAAATCCCAAGTCGCTCTCGCGAGTGCGCCGTACCCATCCGGAAGTGCCCGTAACCTCCGACCAAATGGAAGTGCTGACCAGCGCACAAGTGGACGTCGTCGCCGTCGTCACTCCCGTTTGGACGCATTTTGAGATTGCAAAGCTGGCGCTTGAGAACGGAAAGCATGTATTTGTCGAAAAACCATTTACTTGCACTGCTGCTCAAGCCGAACAGCTGATCGAGCTCGCCGAGCGCAAGAACCTGAAGATCATGGTCGACCACACGTTCCTTTTCACCGGCGCTGTGAAAAGGATCAAGCAGTTTGTCGATGACGGCACATTGGGAGCTCTCTACTATTACGACTCCACTCGCGTGAACCTTGGACTTTTTCAGCACGACTGCAACGTTATCTGGGACCTGGCACCCCACGACCTGTCCATCATGGACCATCTCATCATGTCCAAACCCGAGGCGATCGTCGCGACTGGCGCAAACCATCTCAATGGCCATGCAGACGTCGCTTTCCTGACCATCTACTATCCCAATAATTTGATAGCCCACATCAATGTGAATTGGCTTTCGCCGGTAAAGGTTCGCACCACCCTGCTGGGTGGCGAGAAAAAAATGCTCGTGTGGAATGATTTGGAAGCCGATGAAAAGGTCAAAGTGTATGACCGCGGCGTGCAGATGATGAGTGGTGAAGCCGTCTATCAGCAGTTGGTCAGCTATAGGACGGGCGACATGTGGTCTCCCAACATCGAGCAGATAGAGGCTCTGAAGGTGGAAGCTTCCTATTTCATCGATTGCATTCGAAACAACAAGCGGCCTTTTAACGATGGCGAGGCTGGACTGCGCATTGTGCGCATGCTAGAAGCCGCGGACGAGTCCCTCAAGCATAAAGGAAAAGTTGTGAAGGTATAGGCGGCAAATCGCCACCTCTGGAAGCCGAAACCGTGAAACTCTCAGTTGTAATCATCTGCTGGAACGACCTACGTGTGATCCGCGATTGCTTGCGCTCCATTTACGAGGGCACGCACGCGACTGACTTCGAAGTCATTGTCTCGGATAACGGCTCGGTCGACGATTCCACCGAATTCATTCGCAAGCACTATCCGGAAGTACGAATCGTCGAGAATCAACAAAATCTTGGCTTCGCTAGGGGCAATAACGCGGGCATCCGTTTGAGCCGCGGCGAATACGTTCTCATCTTAAACCCCGACACAATCATTCATGACGGTGCGTTGGACAAACTCGTAGAGTTCGCAGATCGCCATCCCGAGGCTGGAGCCTACGGTTGCCGCGTCCTGAACCCCGACGGAACATATCAGGTCTCAGCGCGTCTTTTCCCCACCGTATGGCGTTATTGGGTTTCTGCGCTTGGCCTCTCTAGGCTGTCCTCTCTTTTCCGCTATGAGGAATATCCACTTTGGAGCGGCGATACGGAGCGCTCAATTGATTGGCAGTCCGGCTGTTGTGTAATGTTTCGCGGAATTCTACTCAAAAACCTGAGCGGATTCGACGAACAGTTCTTCTACCACTTCGAGGAAGTGGATCTGTGCCGGCGCATCTGGAAGGCGGGCCGTCCGGTCCTCTTTACTCCAGAAGTGGTGATTACTCATCTCGGAGGGCAATCGGTCAATCGGTTCCCCGTCCGCTTTGAGATTGAAAAGCACCGCAGCCGCTACCGTTACTTCTACAAACACTTCGGCGCCAAAGCCGCGAGGCGTTGCCGGCGCCTCTCCATCGTCAAAATTCGAATGCGCCAACTCGGCTACGGCTTGCTCAACGTACTCAAGCCAGACGAAATTCTTCAGCGCCGGCTGGAGATGTACCGCGAAGTCGTCCGATGGAACCAGGCCATCGACCCGGTGGATTTTGTGGAAAGAGGGGAAGAGCCTCGCCTGGAGCAAACCTCTATTCCTCAGGTTTCCATCTAGTGTCGCTGTCCAACTCTTTGGAAAGTTCAAGCGCAGACGAAAGGAATAAGAGAAAGATGTCCACTTCATTGGTGACCGGGGGCGCTGGCTTTATTGGATCGCATGTCGCCGACGAACTCCTCAGCCGCGGCCACAAAGTCGTTGTTCTCGATGATCTCAGCGGTGGTTTTGAAGACAACGTTCCAAGCGGCGCAGTCTTTGTAAAGGGTTCCATTTTAGACGCTGAGTTAATCGATCGTCTCTTCGACCGTTACAATTTCACTCACGTTTATCACCTTGCTGCCTACGCGGCCGAGGGTCTCAGTCATTTCATAAAGCGCTTCAACTACAACAACAATCTGATTGGCTCCGTAAATCTGATCAATGCCTCGGTCAACTACGGTGTGCGCTGCTTCGTTTTCACTTCCTCCATCGCTGTCTACGGGGCTGGTCAATCACCTATGACAGAAGAGATGGTGCCACTCCCCGAGGACTCCTACGGCATCGCTAAGCTAGCTGTCGAAAGGGAATTGAAGGTTACGCACGAAATGTTTGGCCTCGACTACATAATTTTTCGGCCCCACAACGTGTATGGGGAACGGCAGAACATCGGCGACCGCTACCGCAACGTGGTAGGCATTTTCATGAATCAACTCATGAAAGACGAACCCATGACCATCTTTGGGGATGGCGAACAACAGCGCGCTTTCACTCATATCAGCGACGTGGCGCCGATTATCGCAGCCTCTGTGGACGTACCCTCGGCCCGCAATCAAATGCTTAACGTCGGAGCGGATGTTCCTCACACGGTCAACGATCTTGCCCAGATTGTTGCTGATGCCATGAGCAAAGACTGCACGGTTGCGCATCTCGATTCGCGCAACGAAGTGAAGATTGCTTTCTCAGATCATTCACGTGCGGAGAGCGTCTTCGGTGCGCGGCGAAAGATGTCCCTCGAAGAGGGCATTCAGAACATGGCCGCCTGGGTGAAGGACCATGGCTCGCGCGAAAGCAGCATTTTCGAGGATATCGAAATCCCGAAGAACTTGCCGCCAAGCTGGGCCAGCGTCGCTCGAGTGCGGGTCTGAACAACATGAAAACCGCCAATCAGAAATCACCAAACGGAAAGCTGCATCCCACGACAGGGCAGCACCTCTGCATCGCACCCGACGTGCAATTGGGAGCGAACGTCAAACTCTCCAAGTTCATCAACCTCTACGGCTGTCAGATCGGCGACAACACAAAAATCGGAGCCTTTGTAGAGATACAGAAAAACGCGACAATCGGCAGGAACTGCAAAATCTCCAGCCACACGTTTATCTGTGAAGGAGTGGACATAGAAGACGGCGTTTTCGTGGGCCACAGCGTGGCCTTTATCAACGACAGCTACCCCCGCGCGGTTAGTGTCGACGGAGAACTGCAGACCGAACAGGATTGGGTTGTCGAACGAACCGTAGTTAAGAAGGGCGCTTCCATCGGCTCGGGTTCCACCATCCTCTCAAATGTCGTAATCGGAGAAAACGCCATCGTGGGCGCCGGTAGCGTCGTCACCAAGGATGTTCCCGCAAACGCCATTGTCGCTGGCAATCCGGCAAAGCTTTTCCGTTACATCACTAAGGAGCAGAGGATCGCGTAAATGTCCAACAAGGAGCAAATCCCGTTTCTAGATTTAGTGACGCTTCACAAAGATCTCGAAACGGAACTGTTGTCGACCCTAGAAGACACCTTGCGCACAGCCGGATTTGTTGGCGGCCCCAAAGTAGAGGAATTTGAGCGGGAGTTTGCAAGATTCTGCGACGCGTCGCATTGTGTGGGGGTGGCCAGCGGGACGGACGCCGTTCGGTTCGCCTTGACCGCTGCCGGTGTGAAGCCCGGCGATGTCGTTGTTACTGTGCCCAACACCTTTATTGCCACCACGGAGGCGATCAGCCAAGCTGGCGCGCGCCCCGACTTTGTAGATATCGATGAGCGTACCTATTGCATGGATCCACGCAAGCTCCAGGAATACCTGGAACGTGAATGCTCAATCGATGCAGGGACCGGCGAGCTCCTTCACCGGAAGATACAAGCGCCCGTGACTGCTATCGTTCCTGTTCACATCTATGGCCAAACGGCCGATATGGATCCAATTCTCGAGCTAGCGCGCCGGTACAATCTTATTGTTGTCGAGGACGCTTGCCAGGCGCATGGGGCCGAGTACTTTTCGAAAAAGGCGGACACTTGGAGAAAAGTCGGCAGCATCGGTCACGCAGCGGCCTTCAGTTTCTATCCTGGCAAAAATCTTGGAGC
>DATNMD010000001.1:0-9628 GCA_035602505.1 Candidatus Acidiferrum sp. | reverse complement strand
TAGCTACTTTCCGTCGCAAAAATGCCGTTTCTGAGGCGACTCTGACACGTGCGAGCGAGACGGAGTCGTTTTCGCTGTCCACTTCCGCCCCGCTCAGTTCGATCAAAGCAGCCGAGAGGTGTAGTCCGATTCACGTCTCCTGCAGGGCGAGGCAGCGCCCGATCTGGATCACATTATCGGCGATCACACTCAGTCCTACCCAGCGCTGCATGCCGTGGAATCCGCGATACAAGCAACGCCGCATACCATGTCTCCGTTTCAGTGCACTGATGCGGCCCTCGCATCCGGTTCGCCACCGTTGTCCACGACGAAACCAACGCTGTCGATAAAGTCGTTTGCGTTCCGCACTCTTGGTCTTCTGATTCGGCACCGAAAACCATCGCACTCCCATGGCGCCGGCAGTTTTTTCATTCTGCTGGGAGTGGAATCCCGCATCCGCGGCCACCCACGCCGGAATCCGGCCGAATCTCCGCTGGTGGACTTCGATCGCGGGCACCAACAACTGCCGGTCGCTGGGACGCTCGGCGAACACTTCGAAGTGACTGATGATTTGATTTTCCGATTCCTGGATCTTGACCAGTTTGCCAAACTCGGTCGGCTTGCTGGCCTTGCCTTTGCGAATGATTTCCGTGTGCGGCTCGAACAGGCTCACGATCTTTTCCTGCGACTTGGTCACCCCGGCAAAGATTCGCAGCTTGGTCTGTTTCATGACTTGCTGCACCCGCCCCGTCATCGTTGCCAGCGTTTCCACTAAGCTTCGCAGGGGAACCCGACGAGGACGGGGAACTTCTTTCACCTCTTCTAATATGCGTTGCGCTTGGTTCACGGTTTTCCGGGTTAAACTCAGCAGTTCTCCATACTGCTTCTTTCTCCGCGCTTCTCCTTCCGGACCCAGGTACCGGGTCGATAGGGCAATCGCCAGAACCTGCTTCCGCACACTCCGCATGCGATCCCGCACCTTGTGCTTCAGGCCGCCGGCTTTCTGCTCGATCTTCTTCATCGTCCGCGTCAGCACCCGCGTGCCGTCCCCCAACAAACTACTGTCGGTCGGATAGTGGATGTTGGTTTCCACCACCGTGGTATCGACCCGCAGCTTTCGCCCACGCGTCACTCCGTGTTCTTGCGCCAACTGCACGATTCGTTGGTGCAGCTCTTCTATCACTTCCGGCCCGATGAGCTGCCCCAGCCGCGCCATGGTCTTGGCATCGGGCACTTTGGCGTCTCCGACCCGCGTAAACGCGCGATACACCAGATTGGCACGCACTTCTCGCTCCAGCGTGTCATAGCTCCAGTTGCGAATGTGTTTCAACAGCAGCAGACGCAACACCACTTCGGCCGGTGTTTGCTCGCGGCCCCGCCTGCGGCTCTGCGGATACCGTTCGCCTTGCGCCTCATAAATCGTATCCAGCAGTTGCTCATCTTCCAGCAGACGGTCCACCAGCCGCATCCACGGCTCCCACAAATCCTCGATATCCGCCGCCAAACCTGAGTGCCACAGCGATGGTTGTTGATGTCGTAGCTTGATCATAGACGCCATCGTAAGGGCACTTCCCGCCTAAAACAATATGCTTTGAAAATGTTTTATTGCTTCCTCGAGCAACCTCAAACTGAGCATTCTGAACCCGACCTTTGGTTCCCCCATCAGCATCCATCGCTTCTCGCTGCCTTACTTTTGCGACGGAAAGTAGCTAATCAGCGCAGCTTTCAAAATTCCTCGCAGCCCAGACTTTGCCCCTGCTGTGATAGAGTCTGGAATTGCACTACCTGTGGGGAACGAATCTGAAGGAGGATGACATGCGGAAACTACTCTTGTTGTTACTTGCCGGTGCGTTGATTGCGCTGCCCGCCTCGGTGTCATTTGCCAGCGACGCCCAAACCGTGAATGGCTGGGTGAGCGATTCCAAGTGTGGGGTTAAAGGAGCCAACGCCGGCGCGGAAGAATGCACGAAGAAGTGCATTGCCAAGGGTGCCAGCCCGGTCGTCGTTACCGACAAAGACCAGAAGGTCCTGGCGGTGGACAATCCCGAAGCCCTCAAGGATCACTATGGACATCACGTGGCCGTGACGGGCGAGATCAAAGGGGACACGATTCACGTTGACACGGTCAAAATGCTCTAGGGGCGGAACGAGTCCGGCAGATGCAAAGTGGGCGGCCTTTCTGGCCGCCCGTTGTTTTTCCCGTCTAGCAATCAGCCACCTCTCGATCGGAGTTCCACGGAGAATTCGGAGTCGTCGTGATGAGAGACAGCCGAGCTGTGCTCGGCTTGGACGGGCGAGGGCGCCCGTCCCCACACGAACACACGAACGCTAGCGCACCACGCCTTCCAGCGGCGAGCTAGCAGTCGCATAAAGCTTGCGCGGCATTCGCCCCGCCATGTATGCCTGTCGTCCCGCCAGCACGGCGTGCTTCATCGCTTCGGCCATCAGCACCGGTTCCTGGGCGCCGGCGATGCCGGTGTTCATCAGCACGGCGTCGTAGCCGAGTTCCATGGCAATGGCCGCGTCGGAAGCCGTGCCCACGCCCGCGTCCACAATCAGCGGAACTCCCGTGATCATCTCGCGCAGGATTCGCAGGTTGGCGGCATTCTGAATACCCAGCCCGCTGCCGATCGGCGCGCCCAATGGCATCACCGCCGAAGCTCCCGCGTCCACCAGTCGTTTGGCGAACACGATGTCGTCCGAGGTATAGGCCAGCACCGTGAATCCGTCTTTCGCCAGTACACGTGTGGCTTCGAGCGTCGCTTGCACATCCGGATACAGCGTTGCTTGGTCGCCAATGACTTCGAGCTTGATCCAGTCCGAGAGTCCAACCTCGCGCGCCAACCGGGCCGTGCGGATCGTGTCGTCGGCCGTATAGCAGCCGGCGGTGTTTGGCAGAAGAAAGTATTTACTTGGATCGATGTAATCGAGCAGCGATTCCTTGCTGCGGTCAAGATTCACCCGGCGCACGGCCACAGTCACGATGTCGGCGCCGCTGGCGTCGAGCGCGCGGGCGGTTTCCTGAAAAGATTTGTATTTGCCGGTCCCAACGATCAAGCGGGAACGGAATTGCCTGCCAGCGATAGTGAATGAATCCGTCATGACTTTATTGTACGGCTGCGGCGAGCTATGAACCATACGATGGAGCGATGGTCGTCTCGCGGGCCTGCCCTGGAGCGAAGTCGAAGGGTGGCTCTGTTGAGATCCTCGGAATCGCGCAAGTAACCAGTCCCGGCGGGACTGCCGAAAATAGCCCGGCGCTTCAGCGCCGGTACCTCGATGTTGAAGCTGACTCAGTCCCGTTAGGGACGACTGAACGGGGAGGACGGCACAGAAACGCTTCAGTCGTGCCTACGGCACTCAGGTGTTTTCCACGCGTGCTGAATCCCGCCAGTGAACTGGCGGGCTATTTACAGGGGTCCCTCCGGGACCGACTACCTTCCGCCAACCGGGGATGTCAACCGAGCCTCGAAGGGTCCAGCCGGGCGGGGACGCCCGGCGCTCCATCGGCGAGGGGATGTCACCCTCCAGCCGCATCCGCCTTCTCGTACATCTCATCAATCAACGCCCGGTATCGCGCCTCAATCCCCCGTCGCCGTACCTTGAAGGTATGCGTCAGCGTTCCATCCGTCTCCGAGAATTCTTCGGATACCACCAGCACCCGTTTCAGTTTTTCGAAGCGCGCCAGGTTCTGGTTCAACTCTTCGATGATGCCTTCATACAGCGCCTGTACCTTGGCGTTCGCGACGAGTGCTTGTCGCGAAACAAAGGCAACCTGGTTCGCCCGTGCCCAATCTTCCAGCACAGGGAAGTGCGGCGCGATCAGCACCGCGGGAAACTTCCGCCGGTCACCAAGCACCACCGCTGTCCCAATGAGAGGGTTCAGCTTCAGCGAATTCTCGATCGGTTGCGGCGCGATGAACTTCCCGCCGGAAGTCTTGATTAGATCCTTCTTGCGATCCGTGATCGAAAGATATCCCTCGCTGTCGAAGTGCCCGATGTCGCCCGTCTTGAACCAGCCATCCGCGAACGCGTTGCGCGTTTCCCCCGGACGATTCCAATAGCCCTTGAAGACCGAGGGCCCGCGCACCAGCAGCTCGCCGTCGCCGGCAATCCGCACTTCGACGTTCGCCAGCGGCTTGCCGACAGTTCCCAGCTTGTGCGATGCGGGCGTGTTCACCGCGATCACCGGTGAAGTCTCCGTCAGCCCGTACCCCTCGTGGATGGGAATACCGATATCGGCAAACCACTCCGCCAATTCCAGGCCCAGCGGCGCGCCTCCGGAAATGAACTCTTCCGCCTTTCCACCCATCCCGGCGCGCACTTTAGAAAAGAGCAGCCGGTCCGCGATTCTCCAGGAGAGCGCAGCAGGGTGCTTTCCGGCCAAAGTCTCGGCGCGGTGAGCGCGCCCCACCGCAAGCGCCCAGCGATAGACCGCGTTTTTCGGGAAGCCCGCGGTCTTGACGATAACCTGCCGGCGAATCTTTTCGTATACGCGCGGCACACCAATAAAGATGGCCGGTTGCACTTCCGTCAAAGCCTTTGCCAGTTGCGCAATGTCAGGACAATATGCCAGCACCACCCCGCGGTACAGCAGCGCGAAGTCCACGTGCCGCGCCGTCACATGAGAAAGTGGCAGAAACGATACGCTCACCTCTCCTTTTGTCCCGAAGCCGAATGCCTCCATCGAACACGCGATGTTCGACGCCATGTTCCCGTGGGTCAGCATCGCTCCCTTCGGAGTTCCCGTCGTGCCTGAGGTGTAAATAATTGTCGCCAGGTCGTCGGGCCCAATCGACCGCGAGCGGGCGTCGAATTCCGGATCGAAGTCGGTGGGCCCTCGCAGCATCAGTCCCTGCATCTGGACCGCGTGCGCAGTTTCGACTGCGTCCATCACCAGGATCCGCTCCACCGGCGTGTGCTGCTGGATGGTCAGCACCTTTTCCAACTGGTTCTTGGTGGACACGGCGATGACGCGCGCCCCGCAATCGTTGAGGAGGAACGATGTCTGCTCCACTGTCTGTGTGGAATAAATCGGAACCGTGACCGCGCCCAAGGCAAGCGCGGCAAAGTCAGTGATCGTCCACTCCGGACGATTTTCGCTGAAGATGGCGACGCGATCGCCTTTGCGAACACCCCAGGATTCAAGCGCGCGAGCCACACCCACAACGCTGCGGTAAATCTCCGTGGAAGAAATCGGCACCCAGCCCAGGGCCCGTCTTTGCAGCATAACGCGGTCGCGGCGGCTCCTGCAGACCGCGAACAAAATGTCGTTTAGAGTCTGAAGGCTCATCCGATCCGATCAAGGTCCCGCAATCATTGTACGCAGTCATGTACAGAGTCCGCAGAAGCGCTTCGGCATTGCCGCTCGTGGCATTTGGGCGCTTTGACTGCGTTCCCAGCCGCAGGGTACTCTTTTAGAAGTCTTCCCGAAGGAGTTTCCATGAAACGAAGGGGTACTTCGACAATGTTGGGGGTCTGGCTGCTCACCGCTGCGATGGTCTGCCCGCAGATCCATGCTCAGGGCAACAAGGCTCAGGACAACAAGGCTCAGGGCAACAAGCCCGAGCCTGCACCCATGAAACTAAAAGTCGGCGACGTCGCTCCCGACTTCAAGCTGCAATACTTCGATGGCAGCGACGAAAAAGACGTGACGCTAAGCCAGTATCGCGGCAAGAGCAACGTCGTCCTGGCGTTCTACATCTTTGCCTTCACCGGTGGTTGAACCGCGCAGATGAAGGCCTTCCAGCAGAATCTTAAGAAGCTGGAAGCCGCCGACACCCAGGTCCTGGGTGTGAGCATGGACAGCCCCTTCGCCAATAAAGCCTTCGCCGACCAAATCGGAGTCACCTTTCCGCTTCTGAGTGACTGGGGTGGAGACGTCACCCGCCAGTACGGTGTCTACGTTGACAAATACAAAGCCGCGCGCCGCGTCAACTTCCTGATCGGAAAAGACGGAAAAATTCTGGAAGAGCAGATTGACCGGGAGGCCATCGATCCCAAGAAGATCGTAGATGCCTGCGAGCGCGAGAAGCTGAGCCGCTGATCAAGCGTGCAAACAAGGCGGAGAAGCGCCAGGAGCGGGTGCGCTTGGAATTCAAGAGGTGCATGAGCCCTCAAGATTCGAGCGGACCCGCCAAGGGAGACCAGTCACCGTGCGCCGCCGCACCCGGCCCATGGTTTGTTTGTGAACTTAGAAAGCGTGGACCGCATCATCTACTCCATCTTCTAGAGATTCAGTCTGGAATGGAAAACCCGCACCCTCTCCGTATTTACCCAAGCAGCTTGACGTTGCCCGGAGCGCCAACCAGTTTGACCCTGCTTCACCACACTGTTATGATTTTTCTGCGGGGTGGAGCAGTCTGGTAGCTCGTTGGGCTCATAACCCAAAGGTCGGTGGTTCAAATCCACCCCCCGCAACCAAGAACTCATACAAAACAAGCAAGTTAAAAGGGAGCCTGAAATCGGCTCCCTTCTCTTTTGCTGAAATTGTCCGTCACTGTCCGTGTTCTATTGAATGGCTGCAGAAGCCGTCGCGATTATCTGTTCCGGTTTCGCGAAGGACTTGCTTTGCATGCGCAGAAGTGCGGAGACCTTCTCGTCTTCGGCTACGATTCGATACCGCGCGTAGATCGCTTCACTCTTGCGACCCATGACTTCCTTAGCAACTGAGCGGCTCACTCCTCGGTTGTCAGCGTCGCAGGCAAAGGTGCGGCAGAGATCGTGAAATAGCCGACCGGACACTCCTGCCAGCTTGCAGGCGGTCCGCCACGCCTTCCGAATGTCCCCGATGGGCAAGCCGTCGCGATGGAAAATGAATTCCGACAGCATGAGACCAGAATCAGTCTTGACGGCCCGTGCCGTGCGGCGGCGGGCGATGATTTCCGCCAGCTCGCCCACTAGGGGCATAGTTTGCTGCTCGCGATTTTTCCAGTACTTGCCGGGAAGAGAGACCACTTCTACCTCGATATGTTCGTTCGCTTCTTTGTCCTCGATGATCTGCTTCCTGATGTCCGACCATCGCAAGTTCGCGATGCCACCTTTGCGCCACCCCGTGCGAAATGCGTATAACGTGAAGTCCTGCAGGTATTCCGGCAGAAGCGCCACAACACGGCGAAGATAGGCCTCCTCAAAGAATCCCTGCCGAACATTGTCGCTCTCATCCAGGTGTCGGATTGAAGGGATCGAATGCAGATGCCTGCGTTCGACAGCCAATGCGAAGCTTTGCCGTAGCAACTGATTCCCGCGGTTCACGCTGGCTGGCTTGTATCCCTCGTCGAGTTTTTCTTTGATATAGCGATCGACCATCTCCGCTGTGACGTCGAGTGCGCGTACCAGGCCGAAATAGTTGGTGATGTGCTTGAGATGCGACTTGAATTGTGGCGTCGCCACGCCGCGCAGTTCATAGTCAGCTTTCAAGGAGTCGAGCAGTTCCTGAACGATTAGCCGTTCCTGCTGCGGCCCCATAAAAGCTCTGGCGCCGATCTGATCTGCGCCAACCTCCCGCATTCGACGAGCGAGGAACCGCTCTGCCTTTCGCGGGTCGGTTTCACCGCTTGATTCGCGAAATTCTTTGGCGCGAAGGTAATAGCTAATCCACCAAAATGGGGAGCCCTTGCGGCGGAAAATTCGACCTGCTCCTCTGCGTTTCGGTTGAGTTTGAGTTGTGGGTGGACGAGTGGTAGGGTCTTGCTCAGCCATATCTTGCCTCCTAGTAGGCGAGTGCGGTCAGCGCCGGGCTTGATCTGAACATCAGGCTCGGCGCGCTTCTTCCATTGTACCCTGGATATTCAGCGGCGCGCCGTGATGTACCGATCAATGCCGAGACTCGAGAAAACTAATTTCCTGCCTATGCGACGAGTAAATGGGAATTGTCCGGAATGACGGTAGATGTATGCTTTTGAGATGCCTAACCTTCTGCTTGCCTCTTCAATGCCCAGCAGTTCGTCAGTCCCAGGAACTGGGGCTGGCGCGATAAGTCGGGCGAATGCGAGTACGCGAACTTTTTCCAAACTGGCAAGAAAGTCGGGCAATGCCTCTGCAGGCAATGTCCGAGCCGCAGTGTCCAGTTCCGGCCAAATTGGATGAGTCAAGTTCAATGGAGTCAATGTGCCGATCTGATGCTGATGCAACATCGCGATTGACTCTCACCCAGTCAATGCTCCTTTCGCGCCACCCTTTTTCGTTTCATCCAAGCTATCGTGATCGTCACTGGCGCCGGGACGCTTCGACTCTGAGAATCGCGATCCAGTTCCCGAATGGCGCACCACCGCATCCGCGTCGTCCCAGGAGGTGTGCTGGAACAGAAAGTCTTTCTGGGCACGTAGCACGACCTCCAGGGTATGGAGCCGCTGGAGCGAAGTCCTAACTGGAACTTTGAGCTTCGATACTTAAAACTCTCGGTCTCGTATACGTTTACTCCCGCACTCATGTGGCCTCACTACAACTACAAAGAGCCGGGTTATTCTAGCGCCCCCGTCCTGACCCGGCTCATCGCTTCGAGCGCTTTTCCACTGGAACGTCCTCCCATCGCACTCGGCTAAAGTAAGCAGTATCGATTCTTGCGAGCATCTCAAGAGTGTTGCTCTTCCACGATTCAACGTTATCCGTCCCAAGCTCACTCACCAGAGTCGGGGGCATTTCGATTAATCGATGCAGGAGACCGCCTGCCAGAGACGAAGCGTGCCTAAGGAACGCATGCTCGCTGGCTTCGAGCAGCTCAGGGGAATCGAGCGCACGGTTGATCGCAAGCATTACGCCCCATGCCGGGGGTGGAGCTGCGCCGGTCTCAATTTTCGAAACATACGAAGGATCAATGCCAACTTCCTTCGCCAATTGACGCGCGCTGATGCCGCGTTTTTTTCGAATCTTGCGCAGCAGTTTTCGATAGAGAGGATTTGTGCTTCTCTGTTCTTGCAAATTCCACTGCCTCCATTGTATATTGAATACGATTCAATAGTGAATCACATTCATATAGTATCCCTGGAATGCGCTCTTCGCAAGTGCAAAAAAACGTAGGAGAGGATAAGGGCGCTGATCTGCGGCACGATGTCGGCGGCCACGGTGAAGAAGTTGAATCGTGAATATACGGAAGAAATGCGCGGGCTGGACTACGAACTGAAGCGGCAGGAGGACGTCATGACCATGGACCAAGAGAAAATTCAGGCGTACACGCAGGGAGCCATGCACTCGATTGCTCGCATGCTCGAAGGTCGGCACCGGGGATTCCCCCTGACGGTGACGATCAGCGACCCGAAGGGCCTGATCGGGCGGCTTCGGGTACCCGAGATGGCGCGGGCGCCGGTTGATCCCGTCGAAGAAGTGTGGAGGCGATATGTCCCGCAGCATCGGTATCTGCGTTAATTGCCGAGAAAAGGATGAGATCGTGGCCTACGGACTTTGCCGGAGTTGTTACCAACGGGAGTGGCGGGACCGAAACGAGGTGCGGCCCGACAAGTTCAGCAAGCGAGAGCGCAAGCGTGCGCGCAAGATCCGCAAGGCCATCGCCGCCATCATCGACTGTTTCGAGGACTTAGAAGAGTGCGGAGCACTGGAGAACCTTGAGAGCCGAGAGGTTCTCCGGGACTTGCTCGTGCAGCTAGTGGGCCGCATGCGGATGATCACCGGCGAGTCGCTGCTGGAGCGCCTC